>NZ_JAGOGJ010000007.1 GCF_017996735.1 Niveispirillum sp. | reverse complement strand
CAGCAGCCCCGCACCCAGGCCCCGCGCCCGCAGGGTCAGGGGCAACGTCCCCAGGGTCAGGGCCAGCGCCCCGCCCAGCAGGGCAAGCCGCAGCCGCATTCCCGCCCCGCCGCCAAGCCGCAGGGCGAAAACCGCCCGGCCAATGCCAGCGCGGCCAAGCCGCAGCGCCCCCAGCGTCCGGCCCGTGATGGCGGAGAGGCGTCCGGCGGTGACTGGACACCCGAGTTCCTGCGTCGTCCCGCGCGGGGGTAAGCACCCCCGCCGTCGCTCCCTCACCCTCCCGAACGCTGCCGCGCTCGGGCCCCTCCCTCTCCCGCCAAGCGGGAGAGGGGCTGAAATTCGCATAAGGCATTGTTCCGCCCCTCGCCCACGAACGTGGGAGAGGGAGGGGCCCATTGGCGCCCGCCAATGGGAGGGTGAGGGCAACAACGCCTCCATCCCCACCACCGCCAACCAATGCCCCACTCCCCACCCAAAAGCTGACTTTCCCATCGCACCCTGCTATAATGCGGCCCGCCGGTGCGCTGTGCTGCCGGCATTCGGAGCACTTGAAGCCGCTCCCTCCGAAACGTCCCGGTATCTGTGTTTCACGGCGTTGCATTGGTCCTTCCATTCGGAGTGGACTGCCCCCGTACTCCGAAACATCCGACATTTCCGTCGCACGATGTTTCACAGGTCACCCCGCATTCGGAGCACTGGCCGCCCCACCTCCGATCGCCGGTAACGGCGCGGTGCGGGCAAGGTAACTGAATTACCAAACTGACATCGAATTCCTGTAACTGGGGGGGTCAAATCCGCGACAGGCCGTGCTATAGTGCCGGCAATGACAGGTCGCGCCCACCCGCGACCGGATAACCGGACCACCAGAGCATCAAGGAACATCCCATGCGCCGTCACCGCCACGCCAAGATCGTCGCCACCGTCGGCCCGGCCAGCAATACGCCGGAAATGCTGAAGGAGCTGTTCCTGGCCGGCGTCGATGTCTTCCGCCTGAATTTCAGCCATGGCAGCCACGAGGACCATGCCAAGGTCCACGCCGCCATCCGCGCGCTGGAAAAGGAAGTGGGCCGCCCCATCTCCATCCTGCAGGATTTGCAGGGTCCGAAGATCCGCATCGGCATCCTGACCGCCGGCAAGGAAGAACTGGTGAAGGGCGAGCGGGTGAAGTTCCTGCTGGGCCGGGAACCGGGCGACAAACAGTCGATCCCCCTGCCGCATCCGGAGATTTTCAAGGCCATCATGCCGGGCCAGGACCTGTTGATCGATGATGGCCGGGTGCGTGTGCGCGTGCGCGGCGTCACCGACGACACGATCAATGCCGAGGTCATCGTGGGCGGCATCATCTCCAACCGCAAGGGCGTGAACCTGCCCGGCACGCCGCTGGACCTGTCGCCGCTGACGGAAAAGGACCGCGCCGATCTGGCCTTCGGCCTGTCGCTGGGCGTGGATTGGGTAGCGCTGTCCTTCGTGCAGCGCCCGTCCGACGTGATCGAGGCCAAGAGCCTGATCGGCGACAAGGCCGGTCTGGTGTCGAAGATCGAAAAGCCGCAGGCGCTGGAAAAGATCGAGGATATCATCCGCCTGTCGGACGCCATCATGGTGGCGCGCGGTGATCTGGGCGTTGAAATCCCGCATGAGGATGTGCCCGGCCGGCAGAAGGAACTGGTGCGCGCCGCCCGTCTGGCCGCCAAGCCGGTGATCGTGGCCACCCAGATGCTGGACAGCATGGTGGCCAGCCCGACGCCGACCCGCGCGGAGGCGTCCGACGTCGCCACCGCCGTCTATGACGGCGCCGATGCCGTCATGCTGTCGGCTGAAAGCGCCTCGGGTCAGTTCCCGCTGGAAGCCGTGTCGATGATGAGCCGCATCATCGCCAGCACGGAAAAGCATCCGACCTACCGCCCCATCATTACCGCGCTGGAACCGGAAGTGGACCACACCCCCTCCCACGCGGTGGCCGGCGTCGCCGCCGATCTGGCCGGCACCATCGATGCCGCCGCCATCTTCGCCTATACGGCCAGCGGCAACACGGTCGCCCGTATCGCCCGCAAGCGGCCGGACGTGCCCGTGCTGGCCACCACCCCGCATGAAGCCGTGGCCCGCCGTCTGGCCCTGGTCTGGGGTGCGCACGCCATCCATTCCGGCGATGTCGGCACCTATGAGGAAATGGTGGATCGCGCCCGCGCCCTGGCCGTGAAGGAAGAATTCGCCCGGCCGGGCGAGCGGATCGTCATCGTCGCCGGCATCCCCTTCGGCCAGTCCGGCAGCACCAACAATCTGCGTATCGCCAAGATCTGATACCAATCTGCCGAAGGTCAAACCTTCGGCAGATTGGAGGCTGGCGACGGCCAGCCCGGCGCACATGCGCCGTGAGCCAAGGCGGCGGATGCCGCCGCCCGGCGTCTGAGGGAACGCAAAATCTCCCTTGATCGGTGACGATCAAGGGAGATTGGTATGATACCCATCATCCTTGATGCTGACCGGTGGTCGGCATCAAGACCTCCCTTACGCACTGGGCCGGCAGTCGCCGTCCTCCAATCCGCCTGAAGCTCAACCTTCAGGCGCCCTTCAAGTGACAAGCGGAAGCCCGACCACCACGCAATCCTTCTCCTGCGGGGCGCAGAGCAGGTTGATGGTGCCGATGGGGCCGAAAAAGTCCTGCGCCTCGCCCCGGAAATTGCCGGGATTGAACAGGCGGGGCCGATGCGACCACATGCGATAGCCCAGGCTGCGCAGCAAGGACACCAGTTCCGTCTCCCTTTCCGGCCGGTCGTTCCGCAGATAGAGATAGGGGCGGCAGCGCGCGATCGTATCCGCCGCCCCCCGCAACAACTCCACCTCCCGTCCCTCCAGGGCCGCCTTGATCAGGCGCAGGCGGGGAAGGTTCAGGCTGTCGATGGCCGTGCCGTCGCCCTCATGCAAGGTCGCGGACCCGATCTGGTTGGCGGCTAGATTGTCGGCCAGCAGGCCGCGCAGGGCCGGCTGCCCCTCGAACAGGTGCAAGGTGAAATGGCGGGCCAAGGGAAGCGCATGCGTGCCGATATTGGCACCGGCCTCGACCACCACATCGCCGGGATTCAGGACGCTGAGGCAGGCGGCCAGTTCGGCCTCCATCCACTCGCCATAGGCTTCCAGGCTGCGCCCGATCACCGGGTCGCGGGCCGGGTGACGCAGCGTGCCGTAACGGGTGACGGTCTCACGCACCGTGTCCGACCCCGTCTGGTGTATCTCTCCCGACGCCAGCATGATGGCGGGGCGATCGGGGGGCAGCGGCGGTGGCGGCACGGGGTGATTGACCTCCGCGGACGGGCGGGACGGCGGGGCGGGCGGGGGCAGCAGCATTGACCGGTCACCCGTCTTCAGCGCCGCCACCGCCTCGGCCAGCCGCTCGAACACGCCGTCCCAGCCGCCATTCCGGCGCTGCCGGAACAGGCGCATGGTGGTCGGATACCAGGGGCTGTCCTCCCGTTCCATCAGCCAGCGCCAGTCGGGGGCGAATTTCAGCGGGACCCAGACCGGCCGGCCCAGGGCACCGGCCAGATGCGCCACCGACGTATCGGAGGAGATGATCAGGTCCATATGCTGCATGACGGCGGCGGTATCCAGGAAGGCGCCGGGACCGCTGTCGAAATCCGGCCCCAGAGACACGACCTGCATGCCGTCGGGCAGGTGATCCAACTGGTCCAGGCCGTAGCCCTTCTGCAGGCTGACCAGCGTCACGCCGGGGATGCGGGCGATTGGGGCCAGATGGCGCAACCCATAGGAACGACCGCGATCGACACCGATACCGGCCTTGCCCTGCCACACGACGCCGATACGGAATTCACCCTTGGGCAACCGGTCGCGCCACATCTCCACCCGCTCGGGGTCCGCGAACAGATAGGGGATGGGGGCGGGGATATTGTCCAGGGTGATACCCAGGACATGCGGCACACTCATGATGGCCAGATGCACATCGAAGGGCGGCAACGGCTCGCCATAGATGGCCAGGGTGACGCCCGGCACCTGCTCAAGGCAGCTATAAAGCGCGCGAAGATTGGGCGGCACCTCCAGGATGACCTTGCCGGCGCGGGCGGCGATTATGGCGGCGAAGCGCACGAACTGGATACTGTCGCCCAGCCCCTGTTCGTGATGCAGCAGAATGGTCTTGGTGGAGATATCCTCCCCCCGCCATTCCGGCTTGCCGAAATCGCGCAGCGGCACCGGCAGGTTGGGCCGCAGCCAGCGCCATTCGAAATGCCCCCAACCCTCCAACAGCTTGCCGGCCACCAGGAACAGGCCGGCAGCCGTCCCATGCACCGTCGGGTTGTCGGGGAAAAGCTCAAGCATGCGGCGGGCCAGTTGTTCCGATTCGTCCAGCCGGCCCTGGTTCATGTAGATGTTGGTCAGATTGTTCAACGCGTCGCGATAGGTGGGCGCCACCTTCACCGCCTCGGCGAAGCAGTGCTCCGCCCCTTCCAGATCCCCTTCCTGGTCATAGATGGCGATGCCCAGATTGACCAGCGCCTCTGGCATGGTGGGGCGCTTCCTGACGGCTTCGCGCAACAGTTTCAGGGCCTCTTCGCCCCGGCCCCGCTTTGCGAACTGGTTGCCCAGATTGACCATGGCCTCGATCATGTCGGGGTGGTGGCGCAGCACCTCCTCGTAATACCGGATACCCTCCTCGGCCCGGCCCGTATCGCAGAGCAGGTTGGCCAGATTGAACAGCCCGACGGCCAGGGTCGGATGGTCCTTCAGGGCCAGGCGGTAATTCTCCTCCGCCCGCGCGACGTCGCCCTGCATATATTGGGTATTGGCCAGAAAGCAGCGGACCTCGCCCGATTGTGGCCGCACAGCCAATGCCTTCTGATAGGCGGCACCAGCCTCCGCCGGCCGGCCCAACGCCGACAGCGAATTGCCCTGATTGACCAGCGCGTCATAGTCGCGCGGCGACTGTACCAGCCAGCGGGAAATGACAGCCTCTGCCTCGGCATGGCGGCCAAGCTGCTGCAAGGCGATGCCCAGCGGGTGCAGGGCGTCATGCAGGTTGGGATTGCGGGCCAGCAGGGTACGATAGCGGGTTTCCGCCTCTGCGATCTTGCCCGCCATGTGCAACTGCTTGGCGGCGTTCAACTCCGCCAACATATTCTGAGAGACGCCCACCTTCTGCACCGCTTGTTCCCCCCGCGCCAATGCCTGCCCTGGATTTGTACAGTCCGGACAGTTCCTTAATCAACGGAATCCCAAGACCAAGCGAACTGATGCCGTCGGTCAAACTTCTGGGCCGCCGGTATCAGCGCAGGGCATTGCTGATCAGGTAGGTGGCATAATCGGCGACCTTCAGCTTGATGGCGGCGCGCTCGCTCTCCCCTTCCATGGCGCGGGCCAGAACGATATGACGCTGCACATCCGTATCGACGACCTTGTACAGCATCGTCTCCCCCTTGATCCGGGGGTAATAGGTGGGGTCGACCCGCTTCTGCCGCTTGGACAGGCGCTCCAGCACCTGCTCCTCCGTCACCTCCACATCGGCCTGTTTCTTGACCAGGGTCCAGTCCTTCTCCCCGGCGAACCCTTCCGCCAGCAGCGGGGCCGGATCACCATCGCAAAGCCCGACCTTGAACAAATTCTTGCCAAGCCCGACATCCGAGCCCCACTGGCAAAGATTGGCGCTGCGCGCGACGAATATCGTAGCCATCAATCAGGGTCCTTGCATTTTTGGCACCCGCTGACCGGGCCCACCCGGGCTTGAGTTAACCCAAGCGGCCGGCGCTGAAAAGGGGTGGCGGAACCGACACCACCGTTGACCAATTTATAAGCATGATTGACCAACCAATGGGCAGAAGCTCTGCGCAAAGACGAGGCGAATTGATATTCCTGTACCCTTCATCAGTCCATCAACGGAATTCGCCTACAATTTGATCAATATTTTAACTTGGAACAATTTTGAGCAATTGATAAATTAGCAACGCAGATGGCGCAAAGCCACCCGACCACGCAAAGACGCGTGGCAGCAGGGGATCAATCGCACCCAATAAATCGCAATCCGAAATAAAGAACCGTGGTTCACATGCCGAAAGATTTCACGGCGGATATTTCCGCATATCGGGCGGCGGGGGCTGATCTGGACGCCTCGCCAGAAACAATCATCGAACTGGCGAAGGAGGTCGCGGAAGTCTCCGCCATGCGAACCAGCGCCATTGGCGACATCACCCGCCGCACCAAGATCCTGGCGCTGAACGCCAAGATCGAGGCGGCCCGGGCCGGGGTTCATGGGGCCGGTTTCGGCGTCGTGGCGGCGGAGGTGCAGACCATTTCGTCAGAGATCGATCTGGCCGCCAGCCGCATGCGGGACGAGATTGTGGGCAGTGCCAATCGCCTGCACCAACTCGGCCAGGGGCTTGTCGGCTCCATGCGCGGGCAAAGGCTGGCCGATCTCGCGCTGAACATGATCGATATCGTCGATCGCAACCTCTACGAACGGTCCTGCGATGTAAGGTGGTGGGCCACCGACAGCGCCGTTGTCGATGCGCTGCAGAAACCCGATGCTGACAGTTTGGCCCATGCGTCGCGGCGACTGGGCGTCATCCTGAAATCCTACACGGTCTATCTCGACATCTGGGTGGCGGATGCGCAGGGGCGCGTGATCGCCAGCGGCCGGCCTGACCGGTACCGCGTGGCTGGCCGGTCGGTCGTGGGTGAAAGCTGGTTCCGTGATGCCATGGCGACGCGCGATGGCAGTGAATTCGCCGTGGCCGACGTGGCGCCGCATGAGGGGTTGGGCGGCCAGCCTGTCGCCATCTATTCCACCGCCATCCGGGCCAACGGGGCGGAGAATGGCCGGCCGCTGGGTGTGCTGGGCATCTTTTTCGACTGGGCGCCGCAGGCCGGCACCGTCGTGAAATCCGTCCGCCTGACCGAGGAGGAGCGGCAGGAGGGGCGCACCAAGTGCCTGATCGTGGACAGCAATTTCCGCGTCATGGCCGCTAGCGACGAACGCTATCTGCTGATCGGCCGCTACCCGCTGCAGACCGATGGCAAGGACATGGGCTATTACCAGACCGAAGACGGCACGCTGGTGGCATTCGCCCTGACACCGGGCTATGAAACCTATAAGGGTCTGGGCTGGTACGGGCTGATCCTGCAGCGCCCGCCGGAGGTGGAAGCGGCCTGGAATGCCAAGCATGGCCATGCCTGACCATCGGGGTTGCCGTTTTTAGGCTTGGCAGCCGCCGGCCCCGCGTCGGATAGAGTAGGGGGCGCCGCCCGCAGGGACGCCCCCTTTTCCGTCACATCACCGGTCCCGCATGCCCGCCGCCCCCGCCGCCGCCCCGTCCCCGCTGACCTGGATCGTCATCCTGAACTGGAACGGGGCGGAGGATACGATCGGCTGTCTCGACGCCGTCAGGGCGATGACGGGGGCACGATGGCGCTTGGCCATCTGTGACAACGCCTCCTCCGATGATTCGCTGCCCCGTCTGCGCGCCGCCCTCGCCGACCGGTTCGGCGAGGGTTTTGTCGAACTGGCTGAGGCGGAGGTGGGGCAAACGCGCCCCGACGGTGACATTTACCTGATCCGCAATGCCGGCAATCACGGCTATGCCGGCGGCAACAATGTCGGGGTGCGGCTGGCCCTTCAGGATCCGGCCATGGCCTTCACCTGGATCCTGAACAACGACACGCTGCCCCAGCCGGACGCGCTGTCGGCGCTGCTGGCGCATGCGGCGGCGCATCCGCGCCAGGGCATGATCGGTTCCACCCTGCTCTATGTCCATCGACCCGACCGGATCCAGGGGGCCGGCGGCGCCCGCTACAACCGCTGGACCGGCCTTGTCAGCCATCTGGGCTGGAACCGGCCGCGGGAAGAGGCGGCAAGCTTCGCCGATGCGCGCATGGATTATGTGATCGGGGCCGCCATGTTCATCCGCCGGGCCTGGCTGGAACAGGTCGGGCTGATGGATGACAGTTTTTTCCTCTATTTCGAGGAGATCGATTATTGCCGGCGGGGTCGGCACCTGTTCGACCTGGGTTATGCCCCGGCCAGCCTGGTGCTGCACAAGGAAGGCGGCACGACGGGCGGGCATCGTGACCAGATCAGCCTGCTGGCCGATTTCTACAATCTGCGTAACCGGCTGCGCGTCACCTGGCGGCATTTCCCCTATGCCATGCCCACCATCCTGGCCGGGCTGTGCGTGACGGCGCTGAACCGTCTGCACCGTGGGCAGGCGGACCGGCTGCCCATGCTGTGGCGCATCCTCTGGCAATTTCGCACCATAAGGTTCGAGGATGTTCGGATGCGGGATTAAGCCCCCATGTTGCCTGTGTGCTGCGAACAGTGCATAAAGCGGCCGTCCTGCATGCGCGTCCTTGGGGCGGGGGCGTGTGTGCGGGTGTGGCTGCGGCCGATTTCTGTCATGACCCTTTCGCCGGATAGACCCCATGCAAGTGACCCGATACGACATTGACGGCCTCGCCCTTCTGAAGCCGTCCCGGTTTGGCGACCATCGCGGTTTTTTCAGCGAGACCTATAGCCGCCGCCGGTTCCACGAGGTGGTCGGCGTCGATGTGGATTTTGTGCAGGACAACCACTCCCTGTCGCGGGATGCCGGCACCTTGCGCGGCCTGCATTTCCAGCGCCCGCCCACGGCCCAGGGAAAGCTGGTGCGGGTGGTGCGCGGGGCCGTCCTGGATGTGGCTGTCGACATGCGTCACGCTTCCGCCACCTTTGGCCGGCATATCGCCGTGGAACTGACGGCCGAGGGTGGGGAGCAGCTCTGGATCCCGGCCGGCTTCGCCCACGCTTTCTGCACCCTGGTCCCGGATACGGAGTTCGTTTACAAGGTGACTGACTATTACAGCCCCGCCGATGATGGCGGCGTCATCTGGAACGATCCCGATCTGGCTATTGCATGGCCGTTTCCGGCCGAAAAGCTGATCCTGTCCGACAAGGACGCCAGGCTGCCGCGTCTGCGCGATCTGCCGCCGATTTTCTGAACCCGCTGACAAGAGCCCTGGAATGACCCTCCTTTCCCCCAAACTGATCCTTGTCACCGGGGGCGCCGGCTTCATCGGGTCCGCCTTCATCCGCCATGTGGTGGGTGAGCAGGGCTGCGCCGTCGTCAATATCGACAAGCTGACCTATGCCGCCAACCCGGAGAATGTCCGGGCCGTCAAGGACAGCCCGCTTTACCATTTCGAACAGGCGGATATCTGCGACCGCCCCGCCATCGACGCGATTTTCGCGAAATATCAGCCCGACGCCATCGTGCATCTGGCGGCCGAAAGCCATGTCGACCGTTCCATCGACGGGCCGGACGCCTTTATCCAGACCAATGTCGTGGGCACGGGCGTGCTGCTGTCGGCGGCGCGCGATTACTGGCAGGGGCTGGACGGGCAGAAGAAGGCGGATTTCCGCTTCCACCATGTCTCCACGGACGAGGTGTTCGGCTCGCTTGGCGACGAAGGCTTCTTTACCGAAACCACCCCCTACGCCCCCCGGTCCCCCTATTCCGCGTCCAAGGCCTCGTCGGACCATCTGGTCGATGCCTGGCACCATACCTACGGGCTGCCGGTCGTCCTGACCAACTGTTCCAACAATTACGGCCCCTTCCATTTCCCCGAAAAGCTGATCCCCCTGGTCATCCTGAACGCTCTGGAACGCCGGCCCCTGCCCGTCTATGGCAAGGGCGACAATGTGCGCGACTGGCTTTATGTCGAGGATCACGCCCGCGCCCTGTGGCAGGTGCTGACCCGGGGTCCCGTGGGTGAACGGTTCAATATCGGCGGCAACAACGAAAAGACCAACCTGGAGGTCGTGGAGCGCATCTGCGACATCCTGGACAGTCTGCGCCCCGATGGCGGTCCGCGCCGGGACCTGATCACCTTCGTGAAGGACCGGCCCGGCCACGACCATCGTTACGCAATCGACGCCGGCAAAATCCGGCGCGACCTGGGCTGGGAACCACAGGAAAGCTTCGAGACCGGCCTGGAAAAGACGGTCCGCTGGTATCTCGACAATGAATGGTGGTGGGCTCCCTTGCGGGAAGAGGCCCATAAACGCCGGGGAGAGGGCAAGAAGAATGGCTAACCGCAAAGGCATTATCCTGGCCGGCGGCTCGGGCACGCGGCTTTACCCCATCACCCTGGGCGTGTCGAAGCAGTTGCTGCCCGTCTATGACAAGCCGATGATCTATTATCCGCTGTCGGCCCTGATGATGGCGGGCATCACCGATATCCTGGTGATCAGCACGCCGCACGACATGCCGCAATTCAGCCACCTGCTGGGCGATGGCAGCCAGTGGGGCGTCAACCTGTCCTATGCCATCCAGCCCAGCCCCGACGGGCTGGCCCAGGCCTTCATCATCGGGCGCGGCTTTGTCGGCAATGATCCGGCCGCCCTGGTGCTGGGCGACAATATCTTCTACGGCGACGGCTTCGAAAAGCTGCTGGCCAATGCCCATGGCCGCGACACCGGCGCTACGGTCTTCGCCTATCACGTCCACGATCCCGAACGTTACGGCGTGGTCAGCTTCGATGGCGAGGGCAATGCGCTCACCATCGAGGAAAAGCCCAAGGCACCGAAATCGCACTATGCCGTCACCGGGTTGTATTTCTACGACAATTCAGTGCTGGACATCGCCGCCTCCATCAAGCCGTCGCCCCGCGGCGAGCTGGAGATCACCGACGTCAACAATGTCTATCTCCAGCAGAACAAGCTGCGGGTCGAACGGATGGGCCGGGGTTATGCCTGGCTGGACACCGGCACCCATGACAGCCTGGTCGAGGCCACGCATTTTGTGCAGACGGTCGAACGCCGGCAGGGCCTGAAAATCGCCTGCCCCGAAGAAATCGCCTTCCGGCGCGGCCTGATCAACGCCGAGCAGGTCGAAAAACTGGCCAAACCCCTGCTCAAGAATGAATATGGCTTGTATCTCATGAAGATACTCGCCGAGGCCAAGGTCTGAAAAAGGCCGCGACAACGGGAATATAGCATGAAGGTCCTGGTTTTCGGCCGTGGCGGCCAATTGGCGCTGGCCATGCGCGACCAAGGCGCGGCCGCCGGCCATGATGTGGTCTGTCTGGGCCGGGAGAGCCTGTCCATCGCCGACGCCGCGGCGGTGGCGGCTGCCGTGCGCACCCACGCCCCCGACCTGATCGTCAATGCCGCCGCCTACACGGCCGTGGACAAGGCCGAAAGCGATGCGCAGGAGGCGTTTGCCGTCAATCGTGACGGCACGCGCCACATCGCGGCCGCGGCCCGTGATGCCGACATCCCCTTCATCCATGTTTCCACCGACTATGTCTTCGACGGCGGCGGTGACCGCCCCTGGCGGGAGGATGACGCCACCGGCCCGCTGGGCGTCTATGGCGCGTCAAAGCTGGCGGGCGAACAGGCCATGGCCGATCTGGGGCCGGCGCGCAATGCCATCCTGCGCACCTCCTGGGTGTTCAGCCCCTATGGCGCCAACTTTGTCCGCACCATGCTGCGGTTGGGCGCCGACCGGCCGGAACTGCGCGTTGTGGCCGACCAGCGGGGGCGGCCCACGGCGGCGCATGACATCGCCGATGCCATCCTGCTGATGGCCCCCTGCGTGGCCGATGGGCGTGCCCGGGGCATCTTCCATTTCGGTGGGGAGGGGCCGACCACCTGGCATGCCTTCGCCCAGGCCGTGTTCGACAGCGCGGCCCGCCATGGGCGCCCCGTGCCCGTGGTCCATCCCATCACTACCGCCGATTATCCCACCCCGGCCCGTCGCCCGGCCAATTCCGTGCTGGCCTGCGACCGCTATCTGGCCCTGCCCGGTGCCATCCTACCCGACTGGCATGTCGGGCTGGACCGTGCCGTGGATGCGCTGCTGGCCGCAGGCTGATATACGTGACCCTGCCCGTCAGTTTCAGCCACGATATCTTCACCTCCCAGACGGTGGGTGGCATCTCGCGCTATTTCTGCGAGCTGGCCCTGGCCCTGTCCGACAGCGGGCGGGCGGTGGAAATCGAGGCCGGCCGGCACCGCAACCAGCATCTGAAAGCGCTGGAATCCGTGCCGACCGTTGTGGACAGGGGATTGGTACGGGGCCGATATGAATCTCCGACGCGTCTTCATGCCCAATTGTTACGGATGCGGAATGAGATTTGGGCGACGGCGCGCACCCGCCCGGACGGGATTTTCCACCGCACTTATTATCCGCTGCTGGACCTGATGCCCGGCCGCCGGCCGCTGGTCACCACGGTGCATGACATGGTGTGGGAAATGTTCCCCGGGGAGGCGCGGTCCTTCGCCATCAACAGCCGGCTGAAACGCAAGGCGGTGGACCGGTCCGATCTGATCATCGTGCCGACGGAGGCGACGAAACGCGATCTTTGCCGCCTCTGGTCGCTGCCGGCCGGGCGGGTGCATGTGGTCAATCACGGATTCACCGCTCCCGATCTGCCGCCCGAGGACGGGCAGCATATCCTGGGCGGCAGGCCCTATATCCTGTTCGTGGGCCGGCGCAGCGGATACAAGAACTTCGCCTGTTTCCTCAACGGCTATGCGCGCAGTTCCCTGCCGGGGCGCGGCATCCACCTGCTCTGTTTCGGCGGCGGTGATTTCGGGCCCTTGGACCATGCGCTGCTGGCCGAAACGGGCATGGCGGAGCGTGTAAGCTGGATGGGTGGCGATGATGCCACCATGATGCGCGCCTATCGCGACGCGCTGCTATTCGTCTATCCCTCCCGCTGCGAAGGGTTCGGCCTTCCTGTGCTTGAAGCCATGGCCATAGGCTGCCCCGTCGCCATCGCGAAGGAGGCCGAGGCGCTGGTGGAGGTGGCGGGCGATGCCGCCCTGACCTATGACGCCAGCGATATTGATGCCACGACGCATCTGCTGGAAACGAATGTGGGCAACGGTGCGGTACGAACCGCACTGGCCAGTCGCGGGCGGGATCGGGTCAGATATTTCGGCTGGGAACGCTGTGCGGCGGAAACCGCATCGCTTTACGCCTTGTTGGCGTGATGGACAGGCGGCTTCATTGATCGTAGGGTCGCGCCGGACAGATAACCGGCGTCATTCGAGGACCGGAGGGAAACAAGTGACGATGCAGGCCCAGACCAGCCCCCATGCCGCCGCCCCGGCCGATGCGGACGTGATCTATATCGGCGACATCGTCACCTTCTTCCTGCGTCGCTGGGCGGTTTTCCTGGCGGCGATCCTGCTGGCCATCGCGGGGGCCGTGCTCTACCTGTTCCTGACCACGCCGCTTTACAAGGCGTCGGCCACGGTGGGGCCACCCACCTCCTCCAGCAATTCGTCGAAGTCGGGCAGCCTCGCGGCCCTGCCCTTCGGCCTGGGCGCCGCCCTGGGTGATGGCGGCGGCTCCACCTTGCACAAGCAGTTCCTGCAGACGCTGAAATCCTATGACATCGCGGCCCGGCTGGCCGCCGACAAGGAGATCGGCCCGCGCCTTCTGGACCCCAAGGAAGGGGAGGCGATCACGGCGGGCAAGGTGTCGGAGCGGCTGGATGCGGTGCTGGTGGTCAACAAGCTGCGCAATGCGCCACTGGAAGACACGACCTTCACCGAGGTGACGCTGCTGCACAAGGACCCAGCCTTCGCGCAGAAGGTCCTGAACCATATTTTTGAGCTGTCTGACACCATCATCCGCAAACAGGTGCGGGAATCGAAGACGGCCCAGCGCGAGGTGCTGCTGCGCTCGCTGGAGCAGACCACCAATTCTTATCAGCGCGACGCGCTGGTGAAGAACCTGCTGGAAGTCGAACATGAATTGATGACCAGCCAGACGGACGAGCCTTTCTCCTACCGCATCATCGAAAGCATGCATGCGGGCGACCGGCCGGCCTCGCCCCGCCGGGTGCTGACACTGGCCGGCGCCGCCGTGGCGGGTGGGGTTCTGGGCTTCCTGCTTGTCTGCGTGATGCTGTTCAACGCCTATCGCCGCAACCGGGGCCGTATCGTCTGATCGCGCCGCCCTATCGCCGCAGCCCCTCGGCCAGGGCCATCATCAGGGCGCCCACGCCCTTGGGATCGTTGGGCACCACCGGCTCCGACAGGTAATAGTCATAGCTGCCGTCACGGTAGGGATCATTGCCCAGCCCCGCGACGCCGCAGATGCCGCCCAGTTCCGTCTCCGTCAGGAAGTCGCGGATGACGGTGCGCAACGCCGCCTCTCCCGCCCGCCCATGGTCGGCCGGCAGCAGGCCCAGCCGCGCGCCCGTCATCAGGGCATAGGCGATCATCAGGCTGGCGGAGGTCTCCTCGTAATTTCCCGGCTCCCCGCCCCGGTCCAGCACCTGCCACCACAGGCCCCGCGCGCTGCGTACCGCCATCAGGGCGATGGACGTGTCCTGGAACATGGCGATCAGGGCGGCCCGGCCCGGCCCGTCGAACGCGGCCGACAGTTCGATGCAATCGACCATGGCCATCATGAACCAGCCCATGGCCCGGCCCCAGAAACAAGGCGAGCATCCGGTCACGGGATCGGCCCAGCGTTCCTGCCGGCTTTCATCCCAGCCATGGTAATAAAGGCCGGTCTGCGGGTCGCGCAGGATGTCGCGTACCTGGATAAACTGGTGGACGACATCCTCCCAGGCGTCGCGGTCGCCGGTCGCCACGGCCTGCGCCGTCACCAGCGGCTGCGCCATGTACAGGCCATCCAGCCAGACCTGCCAGGGATAAATCTGCTTGTGCCAGTAATTGCCGGACCGGGTGCGCGGATGGGTGCGCAACTGCGCCACCTGCGTCTCGATGGCGCGGCGGAACCGTTCCTCGCCCGTGCGGTCATACAGGGGGAAGAAGACCTTGGCCGGCTTCACATTGTCGATATTGTATTCGGCCGGGTCGAAGCCTTCGATGCTGCCATCCTCATCCACCCGCGCGCCGACCTTGTCATGCACGAAGTCGGAAAATTCCGACCGGCCCGTGGCGTCGGCCAGGTCCAGGCAGCCCTTGAAGACGCAGCCATCCTCGTAATTCCAGGTCGGTTTGAAAAAATCCCATTCCGACAGGTAATGACGCAGGAACGGCAGGACCTGCGGTCCGAAACGGCGGAAATCATGCATGATGGGTTGGGCACCAGGGACGGGAGAACCGGCGGCAATCTCTCTGTCTACTCGAAACGGAAACCGGTGTCATCATTGCTTTCCCTACCCGTTCGGAGATCAGCGGATCACCCTTTTCAGGATGCCGTTGATTTCCCGTTCCATGGCCTGCCCGGCTTCTTCCGGCGTCATCATGCCATAGCCGAGTTTCTCCAATATGTCGTTGAACCCGTCCCGCACGCGGGCATGTTCATAATATCCCGACAGGACGATACCGCGTGGCAGGCTTTCGATCTGCCGCTGCCCTTCCAGGGCCAGCCCCGTCAATTGCCCGTCATCTTCCAGGATGCGGCGGGCAGCGGCGCTGGCCGGCACCCCGCGCCGGGCACCCAGGATGCGCACCCCTTCCGGATCGTTCAGCAGGAATTGCAGCAGCAGCGCCGCTTCGCGCGGATGGGCCGTGTGGCGGTTGATGGCATACATCATGGCGGGCTTGTACAGCAGCCCCGGATCGGCAGCCCCCGGCAGCAGCGGATAGGGCGCCAGCACCATCTTCTGCCCCGGTTCCAGCGTCTCCACATATTTGCCGACGGAACTGGTCCATTGATAGATGCCGGCATAGCGGCCGGTGATCCAGGGCCGCGTCTCCTGCAACTGCACATGCCCGAAACTGGCCCGCTCACGCGCCGACGGGACCACGTGATTATCCACCAGTCGCTGGTACAGCGTCGCCGCCGCCACCAGCAGGTCGCGACCGGGCAGCAGGCGCTTGCCCTCCTCGTCGATAAAGGGCGCCTGGGTCTTCTGGCTCATCCAGCTATAGAGCAGGGCCACCGTATCCTGGAAATTCATGTCCAGCGGGTAATAATCGGGGCCCAGCCGGTCACGGAAGATCGGCCCCGCCGCCATCAGCGCGTCCCAACTGTCAGGCACGGGCAGGCCCGCCTTGGCAAAGGTGGTCTTGTTGAACCAGAACAGCCGGGCCGTCATGTTGGGCGGCAAGCCGTTCAGCTTGCCGCGCACCGACGACATGGAAAGGGCGTCATGGTCGAACTGCGTCAGGTCGATGATGTCCGCGACATTGTTCAGGTCCAGGAACCCCTGCCCATCGCGGGAAAACAGCTTCAGCCAATTCCAGTTGACGGTCATCACGTCGGGCGCGGTGCCGCCCGCGATCTGGGTGGTCAGCCGCTCCAGATGCCCGACCCAGCCCGTATATTCGGCCGTGACCTTGATATGGGGGTACCGCGCCTCGAACGCCTCCAGCGCGCGCAGATGCGCCCGATGCACATCATTGCCACCCCACCAGGACATGCGCAGATGCACCGGCGCCTGCGCCGCAACCATCGGCACGGGCAGAAGCAGGCCAGCCGCCAGGAACAGCCGTCTGGCGATGATCATCGCAAAGGCCCTCCCCTTCGCCGCTTTTTCTTCTCCCCCTTTGGTAACCGATTTCCATCCCGGGGAAAACCCGGTGCGGGGTTGCCGCACCCCCGCACCGGCTTCCATCACGCCGTCTTGTACCGGCGGGCCACCAGGGCGGCCAGTTCGGCATGCATGGCGCTGCGTTCCTCCGAACTGGCCGCCTCATTCTGGTAATAGCTGGTCAGCAGCAACGGCCCGCCGGCCGGCGGCCAGATGATGGCGATATCATTGTTCAGGGCGCCATAGGACCCGGTCTTGTCACCGATGCGCCAACCCGCCGGCAACCCGGCCCGCAGCCGCGCCCCGCCCGTGCGGTTATCGATCATCCAGTCCGTCAGACGCTGGCGCGACGCTGGCGTCAGCACGTCGCCGATCAGCAGGCTCCGCATCAGGCCCAGCATCGATAGGGGTGTGGTCGTGTCCCGCTCATCCCCTGCCGGCACGACATTCATGCCCGGCTCGATCCGGTCGACCCGCGTCACCCTGTCCCCGACGCGGCGCAGAAAGGCGGTCAGCGCCTCCGGCCCGCCGCTTTCGCGCATCAGGACATTGGCGCCGGTATTGTCGGACTGGATGATGATGGCCTCGCACAGCGCCGCCACGCTCATGCCCTTGCCCGCCTGCGGTCCGGTCAGGGGTGACCATTGCACCAGATCCTGCTTGCCGAACATCACCACCCGGTCCAGGCGCTCCGCCCCCGCATCGACCCGCGACAGGATGAAGGCGGCCAGCAGGAACTTGAACGTGCTGCACATGGCGAAACGTTCTTCCCCGCGCCAATCGGCCCCGGCCCCGGTGGCCAGGTCCAGCAGCGCCACACCCAGCCGCCCGCCCCGCGCCCGTTCCAGACCGCCAATAGCTGCCTTCATGTCACCCAGCGGCGTGGCGCCCCCGGCCACACGCCCGGGCAGGCTGAGGCCAATACCGGCCAGCGCCCCGAAAAATACCGTATTTCCAATCAATTGGCGTCGTGAAAGCATGTCCGTCTCCCGTGTTGTTTCCCCACGCTATCCAAGCTGACGGCCCCCGGCAAACTGTGATAAATCGGATGAAGCATTAGAAAAACTAGGCCAACCATGACCCGCCCGCACCTGCCGCTGAACGCCCTGCGCGCCTTCGAGGCGTCGGCCCGCCACCTGTCCTTCACCAAGGCCGCCATCGAACTATGCGTGACACAGGCCGCCGTCAGCCATCAGGTGAAGGGGCTGGAGGAACGGCTGGGCGCGCTGCTGTTCCGCCGCCTGCCGCGCGGGCTGGTCCTGACGGATGAGGGCATGGCCCTGCTGCCCGGCGTGCGCGACAGTTTCGATCAGATCGCCCGGCTGCTGCACCGGTTCGATGGCGGGCCGGTGACGGAACCGCTGTCGGTGGGGGTGGTGGGCACCTTCGCGGCGGGCTGGCTGCTGCCGCGCATCGATGCCTTCCTGGATGCGAACCCGTTCGTGGATCTGCGCCTGTCCACCAACAACAACCGTGTGGATATCCAGGCGGAAGGGCTGGACGCCGCCATCAAGTTCGGTGATGGCGCCTGGCACGGGATGGAGGTGCAGCCGCTGCTGGAGGCGCCGATGGCCCCGCTCTGCCTGCCGTCCGTGGCGGCGCGGTTGAAATCCCCGGCCGATCTGGCGGGCGAGCGGTTGCTGCGTTCCTATCGGTCGGATGAATGGCCGCGCTGGTTCGCGGCGGCCGACACCGTCTGCCCACCCCTGCGCGGCCCCGTCTTCGACAGTTCCTGGATCATGGTGGAGGCGGCGCTGCAGGGCCATGGCGTGGCCCTGGCGCCCGCGATGATGTTCGCGAAGGAGGTGGCGGCGGGCCGGCTGGTCCAGCCCTTTGCCACCACCATCACGCTGGGCCGCTATTGGCTGGTCTGGCCCAAGTCACGCCTGCCGGGACCGGCGCTGACCGCGCTTGCCGGCTGGCTGGCGGACCAGTGCGGCACGGCCATCACAGCCGCGCCGCGTGCCAGCGCAGATGATCTTCCATGAAGCTGGAAATGAAATAGTAGGAATGGTCGTACCCGTCCTGCAGGCGCAGGGTCAGGGGGATGCCCGCCTTGGCGCAGGCATCGGCCAGCAATTGCGGACGAAGCTGGTTTTCCAGGAACCCGTCGGCCGCCCCCTGATCGACCAGCAGGTCGGGCAGCCGTGCCCCGTCCGTGATCAGGGCCACGGCATCATGCCGGCGCCAAGAGGATTTATCCCCGCCCAGATAGGCCGGGAACGCCTTCTGTCCCCACGGCACCTGGGCCGGGGCCACGATGGGCGCGAAGGCGGACACGGATTTGAAGCGGCCGGGATGGCGCAGGGCCACGGTCAGGGCGCCATGCCCGCCCATGGAATGGCCGGTAATGCCCTGCCGGTCCATATCCACCGGGAAATGGGCCGCCACCAGGGAAGGCAGCTCTTCCGTCACATAGGTCCACATGCGGAAATGCGGCGCCCACGGCGCTTCTGTCGCATCGACATAGAACCCCGCCCCCTGGCCCAGGTCCCAGCCGGCATTATCGGCCACACCCTCGCCGCGCGGGCTGGTATCCGGACAGACGATGACCAGACCCAGTTCCGCCGCCCAGCGCCGGAATTCGCCCTTCTCCGTCACATTGGCATGGGTACAGGTCAGGCCCGACAGGTACCAGACGACGGGACACTTCGTCCCGTCGGCGGCCTGCGGCGGCGTGAAGACACTGAACACCATTGGCGTGCCGGTGGATGTCGAGGCATGGCGGTAAACGCCCTGCACACCGCCATGCGACCGGGTGGTGGAGACGGTTTCAAAGGTCATGGGGGATCGCCGGATTGGGGTGGTAACGGGGCTCCCTCACCCTCCCAAGCCGGAAGGCTTGGGCCCCTCCCTCTCCCGCAAGCGGGCGAGGGCTGAAATTTCGCCCCTCGCCCACGACAGTGGGAGAGGGAGGGGGCCCGTCGGCGCCAGCCGATGGGAGGGTGAGGGAGCGACGGTGAAAATCAATAAACCACCACGCTGCGGATGCTCTCACCCGCATGCATCAGGTCGAAACCCTTGTTGATCTCTTCCAGCGTCAGGACATGGGTGATCATCGGGTCGATCTCGATCTTGCCCTGCATGTACCAGTCGACGATCTTCGGCACGTCGGTGCGGCCGCGCGCGCCACCAAAAGCCGAGCCCTTCCAGACGCGGCCCGTGACCAGTTGGAACGGACGCGTCGAAATCTCCTTGCCGGCCTCGGCCACGCCGATCACCACCGACACGCCCCAGCCGCGATGGCAGGCTTCCAGCGCCTGACGCATCACCACCGTGTTACCGGTGCAGTCGAACGTGTAATCGGCGCCACCGTCGGTCAGGGCCACCAGATGCTGGACGATATCGCCCTCGATCTTCTGCGGATTGACAAAATGGGTCATGCCGAAGCGCTTGCCCCATTCCGCCTTGCGGTCATTGATATCGACACCGATGATCTTGTCGGCACCCACCATGCGGGCCGCCTGGATCACGTTCAGGCCGATGCCGCCCAGGCCGAAGATCACAACGTTCGAACCGGGCTCCACCTTGGCCGTGTTGGTGACGGCACCCACGCCCGTGGTCACGCCGCAACCGATATAGCAGGAGGACTGGAACGGCGCGTCCTCCCGGATCTTGGCGACCGCGATCTCCGGCAACACCGTGAAGTTGGAGAAGGTGGAACAGCCCATATAGTGATAGATCGGCTGACCCTTGTAGCTGAAGCGCGTGGTGCCGTCGGGCATCAGGCCCTTGCCCTGGGTCGCGCGGATAGCCGTACACAGGTTGGTCTTGCGCGACAGGCAGCTTTTGCACTGGCGGCATTCCGGGGTGTAGAGCGGGATGACATGGTCACCCGGCTTCAGGGAGGTGACGCCGGCGCCCACCTCGCGCACGATCCCGGCCCCTTCATGGCCCAGGATGGAGGGGAAGATGCCTTCGCTGTCGAACCCATCCAGCGTATAGGCATCCGTGTGGCAGATGCCCGTGGCCATGATCTCCACCAGAACCTCACCGGCCTTCGGGCCTTCCAGGTCCAGTTCGACGATTTCCAGCGGCTTCTTGGCCTCGAATGCGACGGCGGCGCGGGTCTTCATGGCGATGTCGTTCCGATCAGGGGTCAATAAGGGGCACGTCCGGCCCGGTGGGCACGAACGGTCAGGCACGGACTATAGCTTGAAAGCCCCGGCAACGATCATGCATTTTGACAAATGATTATTGCTGTGTGGGAACAATCATGGGCTCCTGGGACGGGATCGACAGTTTCATCGCCGTGTGTGAAACGGAAAGCTTTTCCGCCGCCGCCACGCGCCTGGGCGTCTCCACCTCCCATGTCAGCCGGGAGGTGGCGCGGCTGGAGGACCGGTTGCAGGTGCGCCTGCTCTACCGCACCACGCGGCGGGTCAGCGTCACCGATGCGGGCCGCACCTTCCTGGAACGCTGCCGCCGGCTGGTAGAAGAACGGGACGAGGCCTTTTCCACCATCAGCGAAAGCGACGGCGCCCCGCGCGGCCATCTGCGCCTGACCTGCTCCATCGCCTATGGGGAACGGTTCATCGTGCCGCTGGTCAATCGGTTCCTGCTGACCCATCCTCAGCTTTCGGTCAGCATCGACCTGACCAACCGCATTGTCGATCTGGTGGGGGAAGGTTTCGATCTGGCCGTGCGGACCGGCACCAGCCTGGATGACAGCCGGCTGATCGCGGTACGGCTGGCGTCGCGCCGCCGCCATCTCTGTGCCGCCCCCGCCTATCTGGACCGGCATGGGTCGCCGGTCAGCCTGGATGACCTGTCCCGCCATGCCAGCCTGACCGGCACGGCGGAATTCTGGCATTTCAGCGAAAACGGCCGGCAGGTGGAATTCCGCCCGACGGGAAATTGGCGCTGCAACAGCGGATTCGCGGTTCTGGATGCGGCACGCCAGGGGCTGGGCCTGTGCCAGTTGCCGGACTTCTATGTCGAGGCCGACCTTGCGGCGGGCACACTGGTCAGCCTGCTGGAGACGAACCGGCCGCCCGACGAGGGCATCTGGGCCGTCTATCCGCACCGCCGCCACCTGTCGCCCAAAGTGTCCCTTCTGGTCGATTATCTGAAATCCCATGTCGGTCGGCTGTGACATCGCGGCACCGGGACCGAATTGCGGTGGGTATGGCGGAATCGTCTGCTAATATGCAAATGGAAACAGAAGCCTAGAACCAATGGTGGTATTGACGCTGAAAGGCTGGGCTTCACAATGCCTGATTATTTCTCCCCGTGGGAAACCCCGAACTTGAGCCATGCCCTGACCAGCCTTGTCCCGGAGTCGGTGGGTGAGCGGCATTTGCGCGTTCTGATCGACAGCGTTCATGACTACGCTATCTACATGCTGGACCCCCACGGCCATGTCATGAGCTGGAACCGGGGTGCGCAGCGTTTCAAGGGTTATCGGGCGGCGGAGATTACCGGCCAGCATTTCTCCCGTTTTTTCCGGGAGGAGGATGTGCGCAGCGGCCTGCCGGCCCACATCCTGGCCACGGCCCTGGCGGAAGGCCGGTTCGAGGCAGAGGGATGGCGTGTGCGCCAGGACGGCACCCATTTCTGGGCCAGCACAGTGGTGGAAGCAGTTCGGGAAGATGACGGCACCCTGGTCGGGTTTGCCAAGGTCACGCGCGACATCACCGAACGCCGTCAGGCCCAGCAGGCGCTGGAGGAAGCGCGCGAGGCCCTGTTCCAGGCCCAGAAGCTGGAAACCATCGGTCGGCTGACCGGCAGTGTCGCCCATGATTTCAACAATCTTCTGCAGGTGATCGGCAACAGCCTGGAACTCGTGTCGGCCCGCCTTCTCCCCAACCAGCCGGATATCGAACGCCATATGGCGACCGCCCGATCCGCGCTGGAAACGGCGGGTGCCGTCACCCAGCGCCTGCTGGCCTTCGCCCGGCGGCAGCCGCTGCAGCCCGAGGCGATCGATCTGAATATACTGGCCGGCGGCATGGCCGAACTGGTCCGCCGGTCGGTGGGAGAGGATGTACGGCTTCATCTGGACCTGAGCGACGGGATCTGTTCCGCCTGGGCCGACCCGCATCAGGTGGAAAGCGGCATCCTCAATCTGGCCGTCAATGCCCGCGATGCCATGCCGTTTGGCGGCACCCTGACCATCGCCACCCGTATGCGCCATGTGGACGGGGCGGCGGCGGCCGCGAACGAGGTGGAAGAGGGCGAATATGCCACCCTCTCCATTGCCGATACCGGCATCGGCATGTCGGCAGAGGTGCTGGCCCGCGCCGTGGAACCTTTCTTCACTACCAAGCCCGTGGGCCATGGCACCGGCCTTGGCCTGTCCCAGCTTTACGGATTCGCGCGGCAATCGGGCGGTTTCCTGACACTGGACAGCCGGGAGGGGCATGGCACCAAGGTGACCCTGCACCTGCCCTGCCACGGGGAGGCCGGGCCGGAGCAGGTACGTGAGGAGACGCCGCCCCCCCCCGCCCCCGAAACCACCCGTTCGCACTACCGGCTGCTGCTGGTGGAGGATGAGGTGCTGATCCGTCTGGTCCTGGCCGAGGCGCTGGAGGAACAGGGGCATGTGGTGCATCAGGCGGGCAATGCCGATGCGGCCCTCGACATCCTGACCGACCATCCCGACATCCAGTTTCTGGTAAGCGATGTGGGCCTGCCGGGCACCAATGGACGGCAATTGGCCGAACTGGCCATGGCGCGCTGGCCGCACCTGAAGATCCTGTTCCTCACCGGCTATATCGATCGCGCCGACACGGCGCGATTGCCCAGCGGCACCCAGATGCTGACCAAGCCCACCAGCATCGAGGCCCTCTTGGCCAAGCTGCGCCAGATGGCCGACGATCCGCCACATCAACCGGCGTAACGTCGGCATTTACCCTGCATATCGACAGATTGCCGCCTTCCGATCGGCGGCACCGGGCGGCACCATCCCCTTAATCCAATTCGGGAAACGGGGAGCAATATGAAGAACATCCTGCTGCTGGGCGCCGGCAAGATCGGCATCGCCATCACCCTGCTGCTGCGTCGCACGGGGGAATACAGGGTCACCGTCGCCGATTACAGTGCCGACGCCCTGACCCGTTTCACCGCCCTGGGCGTGGACACGGTACAACTGGACATCAATGATGGGACCGCCTTGCGCAAGGCCATGGCGGGCCAGTATGCCGTGCTGAACGCGCTGCCCTTCCACACCACCTCCACGGTGGCCTATGGCGCCTATGATGCCGGCATCCATTATTTCGACCTGACCGAAGATGTGGCCAGCACGCGTGTCGTGAAGGAAGTGGCGGCCAAGGCCAACAGCGCCTTCGTCCCGCAATGCGGTCTGGCGCCGGGTTTCGTCTCCATCGCGGCCCACGGCCTGGCCGCCGGCTTCGACAGCCTGCGCGATGTGCAATTGCGCGTGGGCGCCCTGCCCCGCTATCCCACCAATGCCCTGAAATATAATCTGACCTGGTCCACCGACGGCCTGATCAACGAATATCTGAACCCGTGCGAAGCCGTGCAGGACGGCCGCAATGTCGAGCTGCCGCCCCTGGAAGACCTGGAAGAATTCGCCCTGGAAGGGGTGACCTATGAGGCGTTCAACACTTCAGGCGGTCTGGGCTCCCTGACGGAGACGCTGGCCGGCAAGGTCGAGAACCTGACCTACAAGTCGGTCCGCTATCCCGGCCATTGCGCCATCATCAAGCTGCTGGTGGAGGATCTGCGTCTGGCGCGGCGCCGCGACCTGCTGAAGGAAGTGCTGGAAGAAGCCCTGCCCATCACCATGCAGGATGTGGTGCTGGTTTTCTGCACCGTCAGCGGCAAGCGCCATGGCCGCCTGGAGCAGGAAAGCATCGTCCGCCACATCTATGGCGAAGAGGTCGAAGGCCATTTCCTGTCGGCCATTCAGATGAGCACCGCTGCCGGCATCTGCGCCATGCTGGATCTGCAGGCCGCCGGCCACCTGCCGGCCAAGGGCTTCGTCCGCCAGGAACAGATGCCGCTGGACCTGTTCCTTTCCAACCGTTTCGGAAAGGTTTATGCGTGAGGTTTGGGGAAGGCGTCGATGTGCCATAACATCAACGCCTTCCCCCACTCACCCCGGCGAAGGCCGGGGTCCAGGGGCCGCAGGCGCCTCGCCCTACGATACCGGGGCCCGGCCTTCGCCGGGGGACGGTAAAGGGGCGGAAGCGACAGGGCCCCAACCGCAAAAAAACCACCAGCATCCATACCGGAGTTCCGCCCCATGTCCGCTACCGCCGCCCTTCTGGATCGTCTGGGCATCGCCCATCTTGTCGCGGATGGTGACATCGTCTCCCGCTCCCCCATCGATGGCGCCCGCCTGGGTGCCGTGAAGGCGCACAGCGCCGCCGAGGTTGACGCCGCATTGGCCCGTTCGGTGGCGGCCTTCAAGGCTTGGCGCACCGTCCCGGCGCCGCGCCGGGGGGAACTGATCCGCCTCTATGGCGAGGTGCTGCGTGAGCACAAGGCCGATCTGGGCGCGCTGGTGACGCTGGAAGCCGGCAAGATCGTCCAGGAAGGCCTGGGCGAAGTGCAGGAGATGATCGATATCTGCGACTTCGCTGTCGGCCTGTCGCGGCAGTTGCACGGCCTGACCATCGCGTCGGAGCGTCCGCGTCACCGTATGGTGGAAACCTGGCAGCCGCTGGGCCCCGTCGCCATCATCACCGCCTTCAACTTCCCCGTCGCCGTCTGGGCCTGGAACGCCGCCCTGGCATTGGTCTGCGGCGACCCGGTGATCTGGAAGCCGTCGGAAAAGACGCCGCTGACGGCGCTGGCCACGCAGGCTTTGTTCGAAAAGGCCCTGGCCCGTTTCGGTGACGCACCCGAAGGCCTGTCGCAGCTTCTGTTCGGCCTGCGCGAAGTGGGTGAACAGATCGCGGCCGACCCGCGCGTGCCGCTGGTCAGCGCCACCGGCTCCACCCGCATGGGCCGCGAAGTGGCCCCGGTGGTCGCCCGGCGCTTCGGCCGTTCCATCCTGGAACTGGGCGGCAACAATGCCATGATCGTGACGCCGTCGGCCGATCTGAAGCTGGCCGTGCGCGCCATCCTGTTCGCCGCCGTCGGCACCGCCGGTCAGCGCTGCACCACCCTGCGCCGCCTGATCGTCCATACCGATTGCTATGACAAGGTGGTGTCGGCGGTGAAAAGTGCCTTTGCCGGCATCCAGCCGGGCGACCCGCGTGAGAGCGGCACCCTGATGGGTCCCCTGGTGGACAAGGCCGCCTTCGATGCCGTGGCCAAGGCGCTGGACACCGCCAAGGCGCAGGGCGGCACCGTCCATGGCGGTGGCCGGGCGCTCGCCGACCGCTTCCCCGACGCCTGGTATGCCTATCCCGCCATCGCGGAAATGCCGGCCCAGACGGAGATCGTGAAACACGAGACGTTCGGCCCCATCCTCTATGTCCTGCGCTATAGCGAGTTCGAGGAAGCGGTGGCGATGCAGAACGACGTGCCGCAGGGCCTGTCCTCCAGCATCATCACCCGGGACCTGCTGGAGGCCGAGCGCTTCCTGGCGCCCGATGGCTCCGACTGTGGCATCGCCAATGTCAATATGGGCCCCAGCGGGGCGGAGATCGGCGGCGCTTTCGGCGGCGAGAAGGAAACCGGCGGCGGGCGTGAAAGCGGCTCCGATAGCTGGCGGCAGTATATGCGCCGCCAGACCTCGGCCATCAATTACGGCACCACCCTGCCGCTGGCCCAGGGAATTGAGTTCCCCGAGCTGTGATAGGGTGGCGGGGCGGATGGGCAGCCATCCGCCCCGACCCGTCTTTCCGTCTTGCCAAGGCCCCCGATGGACGCCCCCGACGCTCAACAGGACACCGTTGATACGGCCCTGCTGGCCCTGCTGAAGGCCAATGCCCGCGAACCGGCGGCATCGCTGGCGCGCAAGCTGGGGCTGGCCCGGTCATCGGTACAGGCACGCATCGCGCGGCTGGAACGGCTGGGCATCATTCAGGGCTATACGCTGCGCCAGGACCCGGGCAGCAGCCGGCTGATCCGCGCCTATGTACTGCTCTCCACCAATCCCAAGATGCTGTCGCGCATTGTTGCGGAGGTGAAGCGCATCACCGAGGTGGAAAGCCTGTCCGCCATCGCCGGCACCTACGACATGATGGCCGTCATCGCGGCCCAGTCGGTGCAGGATATTGACCGCTTGCTGGACCTGCTGGGTCAGGTGCAGGGGGTGGAACGCACCATGTCGTCCCTGGTCCTGTCGGACAAGTTCAGGCGATAGCGCGCCGCGCCAGCACAGCCACGATCTGCGCGCGGTAATCCGCGTCGGCATGCATGTCGCTGTTCAGGCCATCGGCGTCCGGCACGATCCCGTCCAGCGCATCAGCGCTGAAGCGTACGGACAGCGCCGCCTCGGCCGCGTCCCAGCGGAACACCGACGGCCCGGCCCCCGTCACCGCCACCCGCACATCGTCGCCGCGCCTGGCCACAAACACGCCCGCCATGGCGTATCGGCTGGCCGGGTTGGGGAACTTGGCATAGCGGGCATGGGTTGCGGCCGGGAAGAAGACGGATGTCACCACCTCCCCCGGTGCCAGCGCCGTTTCAAACAGACCGGTGAAGAAGTCCCCGCCCGGAATATCCCGCCGGTCGGTGCGAATAACGGCGTCCAGGGCCACCAACGCCGCCGGATAATCGGCGGCCGGATCGGCATTGGCGATGGACCCGCCGATGGTGCCCCGGTTGCGCACTTGGGCATCACCGATATGGGACGCCAGATCGGCCAGGCCGGGCAACACGCCACGCACCAGGGCACTGCCCGCCACCGTCGCGTGCGTCGCCATGGCGCCGATGCGCACCCCGTCGCCTTCGGCCACGATGTCGCGCAATCCGGGCACGGCGGACAGGTCCACCAGAGCCGTCGGCATGGCCAGCCGCTGTTTCAGGGTCGGGATCAGGGTCTGGCCGCCGGCCAGCAGCTTTGCATCCTCGTCCCCCGTCAACAGGTCCACGACATCGGACAGGGCGGCCGGGCGGTGATAATCGAACCCGTACATGGCGTCACCCTTCCCGCATGGCCAGGGCGCCCGCGCGCACGGCCTTCACGATGTTCTGGTACCCGGTACAACGGCAGAGATTGCCCTCCAGCCCCTCCCGGATCGTTGCCTCCTCCAGGTCGGGGGCGGTGCGGGCCAGTTCGATGGCGCCCATCACCATGCCGGGCGTACAGAATCCGCATTGCAAGCCATGATGCTCCCGGAACGCCGCCTGCATCGGGTGCAGGGTGCCATCCGGCCCCGCCACCCCCTCGATGGTCAGCACCTCGGCCCCGTCGGCCTGTACCGCCAGCACCGCACAGCTTTTCACCGACGCGCCGTCCAGATGCACGGTGCAGGCACCGCACTGGCTGGTGTCACAGCCGACATGCGTACCGGTCAGGCCCAGCTCGTCACGCAGAAGCTGCGACAGCAGCAGGCGCGGGTCCACCTCCCGGCTCAACCGGACACCATTGACGGTCAGATTGATGGCAATCGACATGGGGGTTCCTCGGGCGCTGCGGCGGCATGCATCCCTTTCTGGCCCGCCACCGCGCCCGCCGTCAATCCACCTCCTTGGGTGCCAGCAGCAGATACATGGCCGGCGTCACCAGCCGCGACAGGACGGTTGAGGAAATCAGCCCACCGATGATCACCACCGCCAGCGGCGAATAAAGCCCCGATCCGCCCAGCGCCAGCGGCAGCAGGCCGCCGATGGCGGTGACGGAGGTCAGCAGCACGGGCAGGAACCGCACCTCCCCCGCCTCCTCGATGGCGGCCTTCAGCGGTGTGCCGGCGCGGCGCAACTGGGTGGTGAAATCCACCAGCAGGATGGAATTCTTGATCTCGATCCCGATCAGGGCCACGAAGCCGATGACAGAGGTGAAGGACAGTGTGTAACCGGTCACGAACAGGGCCGCCATGCCGCCGATGATGCCCAGCGGGATGACGCCGGCCACCACCGCCGTGGTGGCAAAACTGCGGAATTCCAGGATCAGGACCGCCAGGATGCCGAACATGGCCACCAGGATGGCGCCCGACAGACCTGCGAAGCTCTTGGACCGCGTCTCCGCCTCGCCCCCCGTCATCAGCCGGTATCCCGGCGGCAGGCCCAGCGTCGCAAGCTGCTCGCCGATGGCGCGGGTCACCCGGTCGGTATTGTAGCCCGTGGCCGTGAAGGCGGTGATGGTCACGGCGCGTTCGCGGTTGAACCGGTCGATACGCGCCGGGCCGGTAATAAAATGCGGATCGCTGATGGCCGACAGCGGCACCGCCCCCGCCGCCCCCGGCACCCTGATATCGCCCAGCACGTCCAGCTCGTGCCGGCCCTCCATGGGCAGGCGCAGGGTCACGGGGTAATCGTCACCGTCGCTTTCCCGATAGGTGGCGACCGCTTCGCCCGACAAGGACAGGCGCACGGCGCGATCCACGGCCCCCGCCGGCACACCCAGCACACCCGCCTTGTCCAGGTCGATGCCCAGATCCAGGTCGGTGCGGTCCAGGCGCAGCGGGTTGACCACGTCGCGCGAACCGGGCGTGCCCTCGATGATCGAGCTCACCTTGGCCGCCAGTTCCTTCAGCACGGGCAGTTCCGGCCCCAGGATGCGCACCGCGATGGGCGCCTCGATGGGCGGTCCGTTCTCGAACACCCGCACGATGATCTGCGCGCCGGGATAGGCGGCCAGCCGGGCGCGCAGCTTGTCCAGCGCCAAAGTGCTCTGCTTCCCCTTCCATTCCGTCAGGCCGACAAAGATGGCGCCATGGGTCGGGTCATCCTCACGCGGGGTGATGTTGTAATAGATGCGCGGATTGCCATGCCCGGCATTGGCCATGACAAAGCGGACATCGGGCATCTGCTTCACCTGCGCCTCGACAAAGCGCACGGCCTTGTCCGTCTCGGCCAGAGGCGCGCCC
Organism: Niveispirillum sp.; assembly: GCF_017996735.1. Lineage (GTDB taxonomy): Bacteria > Pseudomonadota > Alphaproteobacteria > Azospirillales > Azospirillaceae > Niveispirillum. The sequence goes on along the minus strand of NZ_JAGOGJ010000007.1, from coordinate 87,213 downwards.
TCGGGCAGGTCGATCTCGATCAGGAACTGGGGAATATCGGCGGACGGGAACAGGCTGAACCCGATGCGCGGCACCAGGGCCACGGACCCGGCGAACAGGATGGTGGCGATCAGCACCGTGAGGCCCGGCCGTTCCAGTGCCCGGTGCAGCACGGGGCGATAGACGGCATGGATGGCGCCCATGACCAGTTGCAGCGCCTTGTTCCCTTCCGGGTCCTCATGCCGCGACAGGATGCGGGCGGCCAGGAACGGGATCATGGTCAGCGCCACGAACAGCGAAGCCGCCACCGTGGCCAGTACCGCGACCGGCAAGGACTTGATGAACTTGCCCGACCCTTCCGGCAGGAACATCAGCGGCAGGAAGGCCAGCAGCAGGGTGGCGGTACAGCCCAGCACGGCCACCGCGATCTGCCGTGTACCCTCGATCGCCGCCTGTTCCCGGCTTTTGCCCATGCGCAGATGGCGGGCGATATTCTCCGTCACCACGATACTGTCATCGACCAGCAGGCCCAGCGACAGGACAAAGCCCGCGATGGATAGTTGGTTCAGGGTGAAGCCGGTGAATTGCAGCACCGTCACGCCGATGGCCAGCGACAGCGGAATGGCCAGCATTACCACCAGCGACGCCCGGAAGCCCAGCGGGATCAGGGTGATCAGAACCAGGCCCAGCGCGATGGCGAAATCGCGGAACAGGGTGGACAGGCGCCTGGCGACATTTTCCGACTGGTCGAACCCACGTTCCAGCTTGATGGTGGGCGGCAGGCTCCGCTCGAACTCGTCCAGGGCCGCATAGGCCCCCTTTCTCAATTCGAAGATATTCTGCCCCGGCTTCTGATTGGCGGTGACAAACACCGCACGCTGACCGTTGAAACGGGCGATATGGTTGGCCTCGTCCGCCGCCCAGGTGACCTCGGCCACATCGCGCACACGCACCACACGGCCATCGGATGCCCGGACAACGGTATTGGCGATATCATCCAGCGTGTCGAAATCGCCCTCCGTCTTCACCGTGAAGCGCCGTTGCCCGGCATGCAGGGCGCCCAGCGGCACCGCTGCCCCCTCCGCCTTCAAGGCATCGGCCACCGCCGTCGCGGGCAGGCGCAGTTCGGCCAGCCGCCCGGCATCGACGGCCACACGGACCTCGGTCCGCTCCTCCCCCCAGATCTCGCTTTCCCAGACGCCGGGCACCCGGTCGATAATGTCGCGCAGATCGTCGGCCCGCTTGCGCAGTTCCAGCGCCGTTGCCCCGTCGCCCACCAGCGCCACCTGCATAAAATTGGTCAGCGCGGTGTTGAACTTCTTCACCTCCAGCCGGACCAGCCCGGCCGGCAGGGTCGGGCGGATGGCACTCACCTCCCGCACCACCTGATCATATTTGCGCTCCGCGTCGGCGGACCAGTCGAACTCGACCGTGATCACGGCGACACCGTCGCGGGTGCGCGACGTGATCTTGGTGATGTCATCCAGGCTGTCGATGGCGTCTTCCAGCGGATCGGTGACCTGTTTTTCCAGGTCGATCGTGTCCGCCCCCGGCAGGATGGCCACCACCAGGACGGTGGGGATGGGAAAGCTGGGGTCCTCCGCGCGGGGAATGGACAGAAGCGAACTGACCCCCATGGCGGCCAGCATGGCGAACAGCACCAGCGTGAATTGCCACTGGCGCACGGAGAAGGCGGCGATGCTGCCCATGGCTCAGTTCCCCGCCGGCGCGATACTGATGGCGCTGTCGGGCCGCAGATAGGCGCCGCCGGCCGACACGACCCGTTCCCCCTCGGCAAGACCGGCGGCCACCAGAAGGTCGGCCCCGCGCAGGCCCGCCACCTTAACCTGCCGCCGCTCCACGCCTTTGCCGTCGGCCTTCACGACATAGAGCGTGGCCAGATCGCCGAACCCTTCGATGATGGCGGAGGCCGGCACGGCCAGCGGCGGCTGTGCCCCGCCCGGTTTCGGCGCGATCAGCAGGGTGACGATGCGCCCGCTGGACAGATAGGCAGGGGCGTCGGGCAGCGTCACCTCCACATCGAACACGCCGGTGCCCGTGGCACTTTTGGCCGCGATGCGGGTGACATGCCCCGTCAGCCTGCCTTCGGGCAGGTCCAGTTCCACTTCATTGCCGGTCCCGACCCGCGCCACGTCGCGGTCCGACAGGCCGGCGCGCACGATCACACCGCTTTCGCGATCCCCGATGACCAGGGCTGTGGTGCCCGCCGGCACGATCTGCCCCGGCTCCAGCGGCCGTGCCAGCACCACGCCGTCGGCCGGGGCCGAAATCTCCGACAGGCCCCGGTTGAAGGCGATGGCGTCGCGGTCGGCCTGGGCCGTATCCAGCGCCGACTTGGCCGCATCCACCCGCGCCTTCTCCACAAAACCCTTGGCGACCAGCGGCAGCAGCCGGTCCAGATCCTGCCGCGCCTTGGTGACACGGGCGTCAGCCGCGCGTAATTGCGCATCCACCTCCGTCACCTGGATACGGGCCAGACGCTGGCCACGCGTGACCGGATCGGCGATATCGACCTGGAAACCCTCCACCTTGCCCGCCACCTTGAAGGAAAGCGGGATTTCCCGCTTGAAGGCGACGCTGCCCGTGGCCTTGATCATCTGCGCCTCCGGGGCGGGGCGGGCCGCACTGACCGACACAGGCACGGGCGGGGCCGACGGGCTGGCCTGCGCCGCGTCGGGTGCCGGCTTGCCACACGCAGACAGGCCAAGGACAAGGATCAGCGGGAGGGACGCGCGCAGCATGGCACACCTAACCTAACATCGATAAGTTTACGGTGTTAGGTTTAGTCCGGCCGCGCTATAGGTCAATAGGGATTCTGAAGGTCGAAGGCATGGTTACCGGAAAAAGCAGGCGTGCAGCAAAACCCGGCAAGCGTACACGGCTTCCCGCCGCCGAACGGCGTGCGCAGATTCTGGCCGTGGCGCGCGACCTGTTTGTGACGCAGGGGTTCGAACAGGCCAGCATGCGCCGCATCGCCGACGCCGCCGGCATCACGCCCACCGCCATCTATGATCATTTCGCCGACAAGGAAGCGCTGCTGACCGCCATCGCGGCGGAGTTTTTCGACGGGCTGGTGGCGGCCATGACCGTACCGGCCGATGCGGCGACCGACCCGCTGGGCATGCTGCGGCAATTGATGATGAATTATGTGCGCTATGGACTGGCGCATCCCAACGAATATCGGCTGGTCTTCATGAACAGCCTGTCGCGCTTTGTCCCCACCCTGGGCCATCGCGGGCTGCCCTGCCAGCCCGGGGCCGCGCCGGACGATGTGGCGCAGAAAACGGCCAAGGCCATGCAGACCTTCGGCATCCTGCAATCCGGTATCGAGCGGCTGGTGGCCGCCGGGCTGCTGCGCGGCGACGATCCCGAAGGTTTCGCCGACAGCGTCTGGGCCATGGGCCATGGCATCGTATCGCTGGTCATCACCAAGGGCGATCGCAATTTCACCCCCATCAACCGCTGGCTCGACACCTCGATCACCCTCCTGTTCGACGGCATGCGCCCCCGCTGAGGGTCCGGTTCACACAGTCCGCAGGGCCTGAAGGGCCAGCGGCCCCATGATCAGATAGCCGGCGCGGTTGGGATGCACCGCGTCCCTGCCCAGTTCCGCCTTCAACCCTTTCTCCGCATCGGCCAGAACCGGCCAGTAATCCACATAGACATGGCCCTCCCGGCGGCAATATCCCGCGATCCAGTCATTCAGGGCCAGGATACGGTCGGTCGGATCGCCCACCGTCTTGCGCCAATAGATGTCGCGGGCCGGCGGGACGGAGCCGATGAAGACCTTGATCCCCGCCGCCCGGGCCAGTATCGCCATGCTGGCCAGATTGTCCTGGGTCAGGGCCGGATCGTATCTCCCGCCATTTTCCGCTACGTCATTGGTTCCCGCCAGGATATGAACGGCGCGGGGTGTCAGGTCCAGAACGTCAGGCGTAAAGCGCAGCAGCATCTGCGAGGTCGTCTGCCCCGAAATGCCGCGCCCGATGAAGCCGTTGGCGGGGAAAAACCCGCCATCATAGTCCGGCCGCGCCCAATTCTCCGTGATGCTGTCGCCCATGAAGACGACCCGCCGCCTGTCCGCCGGCTGCGCCTTGTCGGTGACGTTGGCGCCGGCATAGCGGGCGCGGTTGGCCCAGTCCAGCGCCTGCACCGGCTCCGCCGCCCGCCCCGGCAGCGCGGCCAGCAGCGGCAGGGTGGAAAGCGAGGACAGGAGATGGCGACGGTTCATGCGGCGGTTCCTTTCACAAGAAAGCAATGGGCGCGGTTTGGGGATGGCGTGCCGGTCCTCAGCGTTTAACGACAAGCTGCTTGCCCTCATACAACACCGCACGCTCACCCTTCACGGTGAAGTCGGCGGCCTTGTCGTTCCTGCCGTCGATCCAGCGGACACGAAGGGTGCGCTTCTCAACCATACCGGGGAACGCCCCCTGCCGGTCGGCGATGGTCAACTCACCGCTGGCCTGGTTCCAGCTCATCTTGATGCGGCTGAATTCGCCATGCTCATAGCCATAGGTGGTGCCTTCATCCTCATACAGGTCGAAGGACCCGTCCGCCCCGGCATAGATGTTGATCAGCAGCGATCCATCCTGCGTCTCGGCGGTGGACTGCACCGCCGGCCCGGTCGGGATAATGGAACCTTCCCGCACGAACAGCGGAATACGGGTCAAGGGTGCCTCTACCGTGATCTCCTGCCCGCCGGCCTGCTTCTCGCCTGTGTAGAAATCCACCCAGTTGGCGCCGGCGGGCAGATAGACCGCCCGGGTCGTGGCGCCCTGGGTATAGACCGGCGCCACCAGGATGCTGGGCCCGAACAGGTACTGTGTGCTCAGGTCCTTCACCCTGGCATCGGCGGGGAAATCCTGCGCCAGGGCGCGCATGATGGTCCCGTCCTTGTGCCAGGTGTCGCCGGCCAGCGTGTAGATATAGGGCAGCAGGCTGTAGCGCAGCCGGGTGTACCAGACCATGGACTGGTAAATGTCCGATCCTTCCGGCGCGATATGATAGATCTCGCGCAGCGGGAACTGCCCGTGCGACCGGAACAGCGGGCTGAAGGCCCCGAACTGGAACCAGCGCAAGTTCAATTCCCGCCATTCCGCCTGGTCCGCGGGCGCCATGGGCTGGGCCTCGAACCGTCTTTCAACGGCGAAACCGCCAATATCGGTGGTCCAGTTGGGCAGGCCCGACAGGCTGGTATTGATGCCGGCCGCGATCTGGTGTTCCAGATCGACAAAGCGCGACACCACATCGCCCGACCAGACCGCCATGCCATGGCGCTGCTGTCCCGCGAAACCGGAGCGGGTCAGGATGAAACTGCGCCGCCCACCATCGTCGCGCCGCTCCCCCTCATACACGGCCTTGGTCTGCATCAGGGGATAGGAATTGAAGAAGGCGGAACCCGGCCCCATGGCCGTCGGCCCGATACGCAGCTTCACCTCCTCCATCGGCAGGTTGGAATGGACATCCGGTTCGGTATTGTCCAGCCACCAGGCATCGACCTTCAGCAGGTTCAGCTTGTCGCGCATCTGCCGCCAATAGATATCCCGCGCCTCCTGGCTATAGGGATCATAATGCGCGTTCAGGTACCCCTCGCCGATCCAGTCGCGCTCCCCCTTCTCCACATTGCGGCGGTAGATATAGCCCTTGGCGTCCAGTTCCTTGTAATGCGCCGTACTGGGATAGAATTTCGGCCAGACGGAGATCATGAGGCGGGCGTTCAGCTTGTGAACCTGATCCACCATGCCGGCCGGATCGGGGAAGCGCGCCTTGTCGAAATCATGGCTGCCCCAGCCATCTTCGGGCCAGTAGTTCCAATCCAGCACGATATTATCCAGCGGGATACCGCGCTTGCGGTATTCCTTGACCGTGCCGACCACTTCCTCCTGGGTCTTGTACCGTTCCCGACTCTGCCAGAACCCATAGGCCCAGCGTGGCAGCATCACCGACTTGCCGGTCAATTGCCGGTATCCCGCGATGACCCCATGGATATCGTCACCGGCAATGACATAATAATCCAGGGCATTGGCCACTTCCGACGACAAGGTCAGGGCATGGCGCTGCTCGGGCGGCAGCGGGTCCTGATGAGAGACGCCGATATAGCCGCCATCGGGTTGCCATTCGACGCGGATGTCATGCTGCTTGCCGGCCTCCAGCGCGATTTCGAAATTATGGAACCAGGGGTTCCAGTTCTGGCGCCAGCGATGGATGACCTCTTTGCCATCCACGAACACCGTGGCGTAGCCTGACGAATAAAGCTGGAACTTGTGGATACCGGCCTTGGTCGTAGCGATCTTGCCCTGCCAGGTCACCTTCTGGCCCGGCGTGTCGCGCGTCTTGTCGGGGCGCCGGGTGCCGCCCACTTCCGCCGGCCAATTGACCAGATCATCCAGATCACGCCAGTCGATCTTGGCCTCGCGGCGCACCAGCTTCGCCTCGCCATCCCTGGTATAGGTGGCGGTCAACGCCCCTGCCTGCCCTTGCGCGTCGAACAGCGTCAGGGACCCGTCCAGATCGGCATAGTCATGCGGCACGCCGAACCGGCTGATAGAATTATTGTCCCAGAGCAGGCCGTAATTGCGGCTGGACACCACGAAGGGGACGGCGATGTCCATATTATGCTGGGCCAGCCGCACATCTTCGCCGTTCCAGTTCAGCACCCCGTTCTGATGCTGGCCCAGGCCGTAGAACGCCTCATCCGTGCCGGGATTGAAGCTCTGGCTGATCGTGTAATAGTCGCGGTCCAGCACCTTGACGGGCGCGATGGTGCCGCGATCCTTCTCGGCCAGCAGTTCCTTGCCGTTCCTGTCCAGGAAGCGGACGGCACCCGTCGCCAGCGTCAGTTCCGCGGTCAGCGCAGGCGTCTTCACCCGCGCGATCTTGCCATCCTGTTCCACCGTGAACCCACCATTCGCCGGACCGGCAACGGTGATCAGGCTGGCGGGAATGTCCAGGCTGTCGGTCGGCACCGCCGTAACGCGGATGGTGCGGTCATTGATCACCTGCAGGCGCAGCTTCTTGGCCGGTCCCGCCGACAGGGTCGCCACCAGCCCGTCCGCCGTCTGCTGTACGGAATCCGGCTGTACCGCCTGGACGGGCGAGTTACCGCCGGATGTGGCACCACCATCGCAGCCGGCCAGCCACAGCAGCGGCAGAAGGGCGGCGCGGGCCAGCATCGTGGATCGGAAAGTCATGCGTTATTTTCCCCCTGTCGAACTGCCAATGTCTTTGTCGTTAAGGTGTTCCCTCACCCTCCCAAGCCTTCCGGCTTGGGCCCCTCCCTCTCCCGCCAAGCGGGCGAGGGTTTAATACGCCCGCCCCCCAAATCCGCCCTTACCTCGTCGGATACGTCCCCAGCTTCACCCGCAATACCTGCGCCCTGTCGGTCAGGTTCAGGCCATAGTCGGTCTGGTCACCGTTCCAGACCCGGTCCATGACCCAGACGCCCTCCAACAGCCGCCCTTCCTCCACCCGGTCGTAAATGCGGCCGCGCCCCTCCCGCGTGCTGATGAAATCCACCCGCACATGCATGCCGGTGATCAGGTAATCGTCCTGGCCCATCTCGATCACCACGGCACCGCCCATGGGCGTGGCATTGCCGGGCGGCTTCTCCATGCCGAACTGGCCCAGCCCATAGGACAGCTCCGCCTTCCACGGCGCCTCGCCCAGCGCGATCTCCTGGGCATGCTCGGCCTCCGGCTCCGCGCCGCCCCAAACCCTTCCCTTCAGGCTGCGCTCGGCGATCAGGTCGGCGATGGGGCTGACGGTGCGGTAGGCCAGGGTAAAGGGCGCCAGCGTTTCCGGCGTCACCGTCGCCGCCCCCAGGGGGGCGTTGGAATATCCCGTATAATCCAGGCCGAACGGGCTGAACCCGATGCCCTGTTTCCCCAGCACGGCAAACAGATAGCGGGCATAGACGGGCTTGCTGCCCATCTCCGCCACCATCAGGGCATTGTCGGGCCGTCCATACTGTTCCAGCGTCTTCATGTAGGGCGCGTGATGTTCCATGTAGATGTCGGGCGCCAGGACATCGATATTCGGGGCCGCCGCCTTCCAGATATCCAGCACGTTCCAGGTCGGCCCGCCGGCGGAATAGGTATAGGGGTCCTGGTCCTTGAACGGGTCGCGCAGGGCCGCATTCACATAGAGGGGCAGGTCATATTCCTGCTTGCCCGCCGCCGCCACCGCGTCCACGAAGCGGCCGATATGCCAGGCATGGAAAAACTCGTCGGCATCCTTGCCGAACAGGTCCCGCCAGATCCCCGGCTTCTTTTTCATGGCCTTGACCAGATCGGCCGGCACAGGGCCGTTGAACAGCCTTTCCGCCTCGCTTCCATGGTCGCGGATGGCGCCATAGGTGCCGACCTCGTTCTGGACCTGCACCATGATGACCGTGCGCTGCGTGTCCACCTGTTTCAGATGGCGCATCAGGGCGGCGAAGGCCTTGCTGTCGGCAGCCAGCGTTTCCTTGCCATGGGGTGACAGGGAATTGCGGATGATGCCTTTGGCCTCCACCACGCGCGGGAACCGGTCATTGTTCAGCTTGACCCAGCCGGGGGCATAGTTGGGGCCGTTGTTTTTCCAGGTCGCAAACCAGAGCGGGATCAGCCGCACCTTGTTGGCACGGGCCTGTTCCAGCAGCAGGTCGACAAAACTGAAATCGAACCGGCCTTCCACCGGCTCGATCTGTTCCCAGGCGATGGGCACCTGAACCGTATTGGCCCCCACCTGCTTCACGGCCGGCCAGACAAGCGGCAGGGCGGCGTGATAATTGCTGGAATTATTGACCTGCGCGCCCAGGATCAGGAACGGCCGGCCATCAACCAGCAGGGCATGGCGCCCCTTCTCCGTCACCATGCGCGGCGGCGGCAGTGGCGGGGAACCGTCGGGCGCCGCATGGGCACCGATCGCACCCGGCAGGGTGAGACCAGCCACCAGACCGCCGAGAACGGCATAGGCGCGGATAGTGCGCAACTGCATCGATCGCCTTCCCGGCAGGCGGCATCGTGGCCAGAAGACCACCGCATCCCATCCCGCACGCCTCCCCGGACCCTCATCCGCCGGCGGCGGGACGGTCCTTATTTCGTTATGAACGGATGATACCGCTACCAATTACCCGGAACAAGAGTGCATAAATGATTAGTAAGACAATTCAGTCGGCACGACATCCGTTGGTGACGCCGCAGCCGGCCAAAAACATAGCAGGAGGAAACCATGCCCCCCTTCCGCACCCTGGCGCTGGCCTTGCTGCTGCTGGCCATGCCGGCCGCCGCGCTCGACCTGACCTCCCCGGACGGCAAGGTTGCCGTGCATGTCGATCAGGACCCGGCAAGGTGGCTTACCTATGCCGTCACCTATGACGGCACGCCCATCCTCGCCCCGTCGATTCTGGGGCTGGATCTGGCCGGACAGCGGCAGGCCCTGGCGGAAGGGCTGACCATCACCGGCACGGCGACCCGCAGCCATGACAGCCTTTATCGGCTTGTGGCCGGCAAGGTCTCCACCGCCCGCGACCATTTCAACGAAGTGACCGTCAGCCTGATGGAAACAGCGGCGCCCGGCCGGCGGCTGGACGTAATCATCCGCGCCTATGATGATGGCGTGGCCCTGCGCTACCGCGTGCCGGCACAGGCAGGAATGGCGGAACTTGTGATCCGACAGGAACGCACCCGCTTCCGTTTCGCCGGCGACTATGCCTGCTGGGGCCTCAATCTGGGCCATTTCCGCAGCTCCCATGAAGGGGAGTTCGATCCGGTCGCCGCCAGCCGCATCCGCCCCAGCCATCGCTACGATGCCCCGCTGGTCTGCCGCACCTCGCCCACCGGCCCCGCCTTTGCCATCACGGAGGCGGACCTGCGCGATTATGCCGGCCTCTATCTGACCCGCCCCGGTGATGGCAGTCTGGGCGTGGAAAGCGTCTTGTCGCCGCGCCCCGATCAGCCAGGCATCGCGGTGCGCCGCCTCCTGCCGGCGGACGGGGCGTTCAGCCCCTGGCGCGTGCTCATGCTGGCCCGCCATCCCGGCGCGCTGAATGAAAGCAACCTGATCACCACCCTGAACCCCGACCCCGCCTTTGCCGACACAGGCTGGATCAAGCCGGGCAAGGCCTCCTGGGACTGGTGGAACGGCTGGCGCGCGCCGGATGCGCAGAACAAGGTCCAGGCCAACGACGCCACCGTCACCGCCTTCATCGACCAGGCGGCCAGCCAGGGCCTGGACTATATGCTGGTCGATGATGGCTGGTACCTGAATTCCGGTGGCGAGGGCACCGTGAAGGATGGGGCCGACCTGATGCGCGTCACGCCCGGTCTCGACCTTCCGGCCATGATCGACCATGGCCGGAAAAAGGGCATCGGCCTGTGGCTCTGGATGCATTGGGAAGTGCTGGAGCCGCGCATGGAGCAGGTGCTGGCCCATTACGCCCGCATGGGGATCAAGGGCATCAAGGTCGATTTCATGGACCGGGACGATCAATGGATGGTGGATTTCTACCATCGCCTGCTGTCCACGGCGGCCCGGCACAAGCTGCTGGTGGATCTGCACGGCGCCTATCACCCGACGGGCCTGATCCGCACCTATCCCAACTATCTGACGCAGGAAGGGGTGCTGGGGGCCGAGTACAACAAATGGTCCAGCCGCATCACGCCGTCCCACAATGTCATGCTGGCCTATACGCGCCTGTTGCTGGGGCCCATGGATTACACGCCGGGCGGTTTCCGCCATGCAACGCCGGAAACGTTCCAGGCACGTTTCACCCTGCCGGAGGTGCAGACCACGCGGGCGCATGGCCTGGCGCTCTTTGTCGTCTATGACAGCCCGTTCACCTGCGTGTCGGACAGTCCCGACGCCTATGAAGGCCAGGACGGGCTGGATTTCATCCGCGCCGTCCCCACCGTGTGGGACGAGGTGCGGTTCGTGGCGGGGGAGGTCGGGGAAAGCATCGCCCTGGCCCGGCGCAAAGGCGACATCTGGTATGTCGGCGTGATCAATAATGAACAGGCGCGCGACCTGGACCTGCCCCTGTCCTTCCTGGGCCGGGGAAGCTTCACCGCCGAGATCCTGTCCGACGGTCCCGGCCCCGCCGCCCTGTCGCGCGGCAGCCGCACGGTGACCGCCGCCGACCATGTACAACTGGCCCTGGCCGGTGCCGGCGGGGCGGTTCTGGTCCTGCGGCCGGGCACGTGACCCGTCATTTCCATCCGGCCCTCTCCCACCCCGGCGCGCCCCTGCCTTGCAGGAACCGCCCTTAACGCCCCCCATTTGCCCGGCGCATAGTTTCGCCATTGCCCGTTACGTGCCCTGGTGCCATGTCCGAAGCCACCACGGTCGGCCAGCCGACCAGCCCTTTCGCCTTTGTCCCCTACCGGCTTTACTGGTTCGCCCGAATCTCGGCGATCCTGGCGCTGCAGATGCAGATCGTGGCCACGGGTTGGCGTGTCTACGATGTCTCCGGCAGCCCCATGGCGCTGGGCCTGATCGGGCTGGCAGAATTCCTGCCCTCGATCCTGCTGGTCCTGATCACGGGTCACGTCGCCGACCGGTTCGACCGGCGGCGCGTGATCAATGTCTGCCAGGGGCTGGAAATCCTGGCCATGCTGGTGCTCTGGCTGGCGCTCTGGGATGATAATACCAGGGCGCTGTGGCCGGCCTTCGTGGCCGTCACTATCCTGGGAACCGCCCGCGCCTTCGAAATGCCGGCGGCCTCCTCCCTGGTGCCCAATCTGGTGCCGGCAGCGCTGTTTCCGCGCGCCGTGGCGTTGAACTCCTCGGCCTGGCAGGCGGCCTCCATCGTGGGGCCGGCGCTGGGCGGCCTTTTGTACGGGGTGATCGGCCATTGGGTCTTCGCCATCTGCGCCCTGCTGTTCGTGGTGGCCTTCATCCTGGTCACGCTGATCCGCCTGCCGCCGCGTACCACGCCGGCGGCGGTGAAGAAGGTCAACCTGGAAACCCTGTTCGCCGGCTTCCGCTTCATCTGGTCAAAGCCCATCGTGCTGGGCGCCATCTCGCTGGACCTGTTCGCGGTGCTGCTGGGCGGGGCCACGGCGCTGCTGCCCGTGCTGGCCAAGGACCAGTTCGATGCCGGCCCCATCATGGCCGGCGTGCTGCGGGCCGCGCCCTCCGTCGGGGCGCTGGTCACGGGACTTTGCCTGGCCTTGTGGCCCGTGCGGCGGCGGGTAGGGCGCGTGCTCTATCTCTGCGTGGCGGCCTTCGGCGTGGGCACCATCATTTTCGGCATGACCAGTTCGGCCCTGGTCGCAGGTGCGGCGCTGGTGGTGATGGGGGCGGTGGACATGGTCAGCGTCTTCATCCGCCAGTCGCTGGTGCAGCTTGAAACACCCGACGACATGCGCGGCCGCGTCAGCGCCGTCAGCAGCCTGTTCATCGGTGCCTCCAACCAGTTGGGCGAGTTCGAAAGCGGGGCCACCGCCTCCTGGTGGGGGGCCGGCCCGGCCGTCATCGTGGGCGGGGCGGGCACGTTGGTCATCGTGGCCCTCTGGTGCGTGCTGTTCCCGGCCCTGCGCAAGGTCGACCGGTTTCCCGGATCGCCCCCCAGCGCCTGATGCAGTGCAGCATCGCGCCCGCCGCAAGGGCCAATTATGAATTTTTCGCTAGTGTAGCCATTCGGACACATTTTTCACTTTTCAAAGCCCGTCCTGTTGGGTTATAAGAAAGTGACTTGACCGTTGCATAAGGGCAACTGTCAGGGACTTTACCTCCTTATGAGGCTCCCTTCATCTCTTAGCCGGCTGCTACCCGCAGCCGGCTTTTTTTTGGCTGGAACGACCCGTCACGCCGGTTGCCCACAGGGCTGCGACTGATACCATCGGTCAAAATTCCTGACCGATGGTACGGCGGCGACTGCCGCCGCGCGGCCCATGCCGCGTAGCCAAGGGCGCGGATGCGCCCGCCGGCGATTGAGGCGCACGAAAGCTTGACCATCGGTCATGATTTCGTGCCGCTGGGATGAGTCCAACAGAAATATGTCGCGATACCGTTCCGCGTGCAACGGGTTTCAGGCAAAACGGATGAAGCGTGTCCGCGGAAAAACGGCGCAGGCCGTCAGGGTGACCGAGACAAAAAGCATGACGCCCAGGTTCAGCGGAAACTGGAAAAAGTTCAGATAACCCGGCGCCAGCATCATCAGGGTCAGGAAGATGTAGAAATGGTGCGTGCGCACGAAGGCCGGGCCCCGGTCGCGCAGGCGCGTCAGCAGCATGAAGGCCATCATCACCGTGCCCAGATAGGACCAGTCGGTCAGGCCGTGCAGCACCACGCCCGCCACGCCGAAATCGGCATAGGCCAGAATCGGGCCGCCAAAGGCCGGGGTATGACCGGCCGCCGCCATGCCGGGATAAAATATTTCGTTCAGCAGCGTCGCGCCATAGACGAAGGGCTTTCCGGGCCAGAGGGCGCGGGGCACGGCCCCGATGATCTCCGTCGATGAAATCTCACCATAGAACAGGTCCGTCAGGCCGTTCTGGTAGGCCCGCACGAAATAAGCGCTGTTCGAATAATAGTCGAAATACAAGAAGATATCGACCAGATCGGCCGACCCGAAATTCAGCAGCACCGCCGTGGACATGACCAGACCGGCCGCCGCGACGGTGGAAATGCGGATTTTGAAGCCATAGATCAGCATGAAGGCAAAGGCCGTCACGGTGTAGAGCACCAGATAGCCCTTGGACCCCAGCAGGAAGACGAAGGGCAGGAAGACCAGCCAGGTGACGATTATCCGCTTCTGGCTGTTGGCCGCCAGCAGGGCCAGGATATAGGACACAGCGATCATCGAGACCGCGATGGCATAGAAAGGCCCGGCCCCCGACCGGTGCAACTGGTACCCCGTGCGCGGGCTCATCAGCCAGTTCAGCAGACCGAAGCTCCAACTGGCCGTGACCACGAAAGCCAGGATGAAGACCCCGAAGAACAGCAGCGCACACAGCCGCAACCGCTCCCCCGACAGGGGCTGGAAATGGAACCGGTCGACAAAGCGGCCCAGCACATCGTCGCGCGAGAGATAGAAGACCAGCAGCCCCGCCACCGCCGTGCGCAGGGTGAAATGCAGATTCTCCAGCAGGATCAGATATTGGTAGGTCTGGTCCAGCACCCCATCGGTGAAATGCACCGACGGCCCTGCCAGCAGCCACAGCAGGCGCACCGGCAGCAGCGCAAAAACCGTGATGGAATAGGGATTGAGATAGGCGACACCCAGCAGGCGCGCGAAAAACAGCAGGAACAGCGGCTCCAGCGCAAAATTGTACAGAAGGTTCAGCGCGAACAGCGCGTCGTAGAAGGCGTCCATCATGCCCACGCTGGCCCTGATCCATCCTGGGAATGCGCATCGCTGCGCCGCGCAACGTTAGAGAAGCGGCCCGCCAGGGTCAAGCCGCGCCCCGGCCGCCGCGTCAGGATGGAGTCGCCGGAGTCGCCCAAACGACCCGCCCATGGCACAGGCAGAGGCGTTCGGCATCACCCTATTTCGGCCATTTTTTTGGCATTTCATCGTATGCAATCCGACGTAGGACACCCCGCCCCGGCCTGCGTAAGAGAAAAGTGGTAATCTGTTATAAAGTCGCTTATGTTTGGGCCAGACAGCGTTTATGGGGTGTCGGATGTACTCACATCCTCAACATGGTGGCGGTGAAGAGGTCAAGGAACTGCGCCGGCAGGCGGGTGCTTGGCTGAAGAACCGCCGGACCGAGGTCGGGCTGACCCAGCGTGTGCTGGCCGAGTCCGTTGGCCTTGAATATTATACGATGGTGTCGATGATCGAGGCGGGACGCGGACGCATCCCACCGGACAGTTATCTGGCATGGGCGAACGCGCTGCAGATGCAACCGGCGGAGTTCGTGCGGACCTTGATGCAGTTCTACGATCCGATTACCCATTCCATCCTGTTCGGCGACGCCGGCTCGGCCCCCCAGGCCAATGCCGGGGAAAAGTCGACGCCGAAGTTCCGCGTGGTCTGAACAGGTTTCATTTTATCGTCAGCAGGTCAGAGCCGTCGCCATGGGCGAAATCGTCTCCATCCAGATTGCGCAATTGAAGGCCGCCCGTCCCGAGGCGACCGACAATGCCCTGCGTGAACGGATGACCGCCCTGCGTGAGCGCCGGGCGGCCTGGGGGCGTATCATCCGGCAGCAGCGGGTGGACCGTGGCTACACCACGCGGACGCTGGCCGATGCCGTGGGCCTGCCCAGCCCCACGCTGGTCAGCGCCATCGAAAGCGGTCGCGGCCGCCTTCCCGATGGTGTGCTGGCGGGCTGGGCCCTGGCGATCGGCATGGAACCATCCGACTTTGCCGCCGGTTATCTTTCCGCTTTCGAACCCGATGCCTTTGCCGCTCTGCGGCCGAACCAAGAAGAAGGGAGGCCGGCATGAGCGCGTCGGCCGAAATTTTCCGCTTCCCGGACAGGGGATCGACCAATGGTGGCAATGGCGCCTGGAGCAATCAGGACATCGCCGATGTCTATCGTTGCCTGGATATCTTCGCCCGTAACGGCCTGAGCGTGGAAGCCGCCTCCGGCATGTCGGAGGAAGGGGACCCCTGGTTCTCCATCGAGGATACGACGACCGGCGACGCCCTGGTCCATATCGCCCGGATCGACGGGTTCTTCATTGTGCATGTGCTGGATGGGGAGGCGTGGTCGGGCGACACGCTGCGGGATGCGCTGTCACAGCTTGATATTGGCGGGCTGACCGGCCTGGAGGCCGGGATCGGCCATCATGACGCCGCTGCCGATGGCGATGACGACCGTGACGGGACGCATGCCTTCCTGCGCATCGTCAGTGCCGTGGTCGCCGTGTTGACGGCCGACGTGATCGCCAACGCCGTCACGCACGAGGCGGCGGCATCGCCCCTGCCCCCGACCGGCGCGCCAGACGCTGGCGACCACTCGAATGATGGTAACAAGGCTGTGCTGGATTTGCCAGCGGTCGAGGCGACCTTGCCCACCGCGCACCGGCAGGAGACGACGGCCGCATCGGCGGATGACGCGGGCGATCGGCAGCCCCTGGCGATAAAGGCGGAAAAGACCGCCGACCACGATCTTCATGATGACAGCGCCGCGGCCGTGACCGTCACGGTGCAGAACGTGCAGGCACCGGTCAAAGACGTCCAGGTCGTGACGGTGCAGGCGGAGGATGTCCTGGATACCGGCAAGATGATGGCCCTGGTGGCCGTCTCCGACCGGCAGGAATCGTCGGGCGTCGCCCTGTCATTCGTGGCGGCGGGCGGCGACCATGTGCAGGTGGCCTTCAATGAAAAGGCCTATTTCGCAGGGACGGCAGAAAAGGCGGACACCTTCATCATCATCCTGGGCAAGGATGAGAAGGAGGTAACCAGCAAGGTGGGGGACTTCGAAAAGGGGCATGACAGTCTGGTGATCGAACAATCCGACGACAAGGGCACGAGCAGCGCCCTTATCACGGATTTGGGGGCTTTGGTTGCCAATGGCGGACAACAGTTGACGGTGATCGGTCAGGCGACGATGGAAATTCATCTGTCGGCGCCTGGGCACTCGCTGGTTGGCGGAGGTTGAGTGAAATGAGTTTGGCAGCCCTTGAAACCCTGCTTACAGGAAGCAACAGCCTGTCGATCACGGAGCTGGAGCTTTACCACGCGATCAACGACCTGCGCCTGGCCAAAGGCCTGACACCGCTGAAACCCTCGCTCGACCTGTCGGTCATGGCCGGGCAGCATGCCGCCGATTTCGACGGCAATGTCGGGTATGCGGCTTGGTCGCAGGCAGGTGTGGCGGTCCGTGCCGTCCCGTCTCTGCATCATTGGAGTGATGGGCAAAGCTACACCAGCGGCGTGCTGGCCATGGCCAGCGCCTTGAACCTGACGCTGCCGCGCAGCATCGGGGAAAATGCCGAAGGCGTTCTGGCGGGCAATGCCGATGGCGACATTCTCAGCACCTGGCTGGACAAGCCAGGTACCGCCAGCAACCTGCTTTCCACCAGTTGGGATGCCATCGGCATCGGCATATCCGGCAGCATGATCTATGCGACCTTCGGCAGCTATGCCGAAAGCGCCGCGACCATCGCCGTTGTGCCCATCGTCGGTACCGTCGGCGCCGACAATATTCGTTCCACCGCCTGGGCCGACAGCATCGCGGCCAGCGGTGGCAATGACGTGATCTCCAGCCTGACCAATGGTGACAGCGTCGATGGTGGCACCGGTCTTGACCGCATCACCCTGTCGGGGGCGGCGGCCAGCTATACAATCGCACCCCTCACGGCGGAGGATGGCAGGACCTGGGCCGTCATCACCGGCGCCGAGGGGCAGATCAGCATCGTCAATGTCGAATATGTGCAGTTCGCTGACCGGATCATCGACAGCAGCAACTGGGGGGCGGAAGCCACGCATGTGCGGTTCGACGACGATTATTATGGCAAGGTCAATGTGGATGTGGCCGCCGCCGTGACCGGTGGCGCCATTTCCTCGCTGGAGGAACATTTCTGGTCCTTTGGCGCGAAGGAAGGGCGTGATCCGGCCTCCTTCTTCGACAGCAGCTACTATCTGGCGCACAATCCCGACATCGCGGCGGCGATCCAGGCGGGCACGGTGCGCAGCGCGTTCGAACATTACCTGCTGTTTGGGCAGTTCGAGGGGCGCAACCCCAACGCCTATTTCAACAGCATCGACTATCTGGAACTGAATCCCGACGTGGCCGCCGCCATCCAGACGGGCCAGGTGGCATCCGCCATCGACCATTATCTCAGCTTCGGCCGCTATGAAGGCCGTCTGGCGACTGAGCAGTTCAGCGAAAGCTATTACCTGTCGCACAATCCGGACGTGGCCGCCGCCGTGGCCGCGGGTGTGTTCGACAGCGGCCTCAGCCATTACCGGCTGGTCGGCCAGATCGAGGGCCGGGTGCCCTTCGACACCGATATCATCATCGGCTGACAGCATCGGCTGGCAACAGAGTCCGCCTGAAGATTGATCTTTGGGCGGACCGTTGCAGGGAATATGCCGCTCGGGGGGCCTATCCCGCCTCCTGTGCCGCCCGCACGCGGAACATGGCGCGTTCGGCCGCTTCGAGCAGGCGTTCGACACTTTTGCCATCATCGGGGGCCAGGGCCGTGCCCAGGGTGAATTCCGGGGCATGGACCAGATCGCCGATGATCAGCGGCACCGACAGGGCGGAACGCAGACGGTCCGCCGCCGCCATCAATTCCGCCCGCCCTTGCAGACCGGGCAGCAGCAGCGCGAACTGCCCACCGGTCAGGCGCCCCGTCAACGTTCCCTCCCCCACCGCCTCGCGCAGGCGGGTGGCAAAGGCGGCCAGCATACGGTCGCCCGTCTCATGGCCCAGGCTGCCGTTCACGGTGCGCAACCCTTCAAGCCCCAGCAGCAGCAGCCCGTCCCGCCGTTCCGGCACAAGGCGGGCCTGGCTGAGGAAGGCGCTGCGGCTGGCCAATCCGGTCAGGATGTCCCGTTCGGCCTGCTGGCGCAGATAGTCGCCCGCTGCCGCCGCGACCAGCGCCGGCAGCAGCGCCGCCCAGCCCAGGGCCCAGGCCAGGTTGGCGGCCAGCAGCCAGGGGGGCGTGCGCGTATCCGCCCCGCCCAGCTCCAGGCCGGCAGCCAGCAAGCCCATGCCGCGCCAAAGGAACATCAGGCCCAGGACCAGGGAGAGCAGCGCCATGCCGCCCGCCGGCAGCCGGGACCAGCGCGGCGCCCGCCAGAGCAGGACCAGCGCCGTGGCACCCAGCAACAGGCAGGCCAGCCCGTCATGAAGCACCACCCGCAGCCAGGGCAACCCCGCCGACACCAGCATCAGGGCCAGCGCCGCCAGGCACCCCATGATGACCGGCATGCGGCGCCGCGCCGCGTGACCAAACCCACGCAATGCCAGGGCACCGTCCAGCATGAACAGCATGGCCGACAGGGTCAGGCCGCAATTCACGGCAATGCCCAGGTCGGGGCTGCGCCACTGGACGGCCGGGGGCAGCAGATAGGCCAGCGTTGACAGCAGGGCCGCCAGCAACCATTGCCCCGTCCCCGACACCCGCGAGGGGGACCACCACAGCGCCACGGTCACCGCAAGCGACAATAGCCCGGCAAATCCCAGCCCCATGCGCAAGGTCGCAATGTCCGGCGCCGCCATCGCCCGCTCCCGCTGTCCACCTCTTCCCAGTCACACTGTTTCATCTTCCGGGTCAAGCCTTCGGCGATGCCCGGCGACAGGGCAGGGATGATCGGCTATAGCAACAGCCATCCTGTCCTGAGACCGGAGCCATCATGACATCCCCGCTTTACCGCCTTCTGCTCCTGCTATTCTTGCTGGTGCCGGTCCTATCCGCCCCGGCACATGAAATCGGGGACAGCCAGATCGTGGTGGAACCGGGGGACGGCATCTGGGTGGCCCGCATCGTGACCGCCCCCACGCCGCTGATCAATCGGCTGGAACGGGCGGCCGGACGGGTGCCCAGCCGCGACATGACCCCGGAAGAAGCGGCCGAACGGCTGGCGGCCATGGCCCCCGCCCTGCCCGACCATCTTCGCATCACCATCGATGGCATGCCCGTTCCCGCCACCCTGACGGTGGAACAGCTTCAGATGCCGGCCGACCAGTCACAGCCGGCCTATCTGGTGCTGCGCGCGGAAGGCCCCCTGCTGGCTGGAGCCACCAGCATGACCTGGCGTTTCGACCTTCTGGAGGGGCAGAACCCGCTGCTGCTGGCCGGGCGGACCCATTGGGTGGAGGGTGGGTCCGAAGCCGGCCCCCTGCCGCTGCACGCCGCCCCGCCCCCCGGTCTGTTGCAGGTGACGGGCCAGTATCTCTATCTGGGGTTCATCCATATCCTGCCGGATGGGCCGGACCATGTACTGTTCGTGCTGGGTCTGCTGCTGCTGACCACACGCCTGCATCCCCTGCTGGTGCAGGTGACCGCCTTCACGGTGGCCCATTGCCTGACGCTTGCCCTGGCACTGTACGGGGTGATCGACCTGCCGTCCCGCGTCGTGGAACCGCTGATCGCACTGTCCATCGCCTATGTGGCGGTCGAGAATATCTTTGCCAGACGGCTGACACCCTGGCGACCGGTGCTGGTCTTCGGTTTCGGCCTGCTGCACGGCCTGGGCTTCGCCGGTGTCCTGGCCGATCTGGGCCTGCCGGCCAATGACCGCGCCGTCGCCCTGATCGCCTTCAATGCGGGGATCGAGTTGGGGCAACTGGCGGTGATCGCGCTGGCCTATTTCCTTGTCCTGCGCTGGTTCAAGGACCGGCCCTGGTATCATGCCCGCCTGATCACCCCCGCCTCGGCCGCCATCGCCCTGGTCGGGCTCTACTGGACCGTGGAACGGGTGATGGGATAATGCCATGGGTCAAAATTCTTGACCGATGGTACGGCGGCGACTGCCACCACGCGGCCCATGCCGCGTCGCCAAGGGCGCGGATGCGCCCACCGGCGATTGAGGCGAACGAAAGCTTGACCATCGGTCATGATTTCGTGCCGCTGGGATAAGGCCCATCACCCACCACACAAACCATCACTTCCCGTATCGCGCCACCACCGGTGCATACAGGTCCCACACCTGCCGGTCGCGCACCGACCGCAGCAGTTTCACATATTCGGCGTGGCTCCAGGCCAGGGGCGTGGCGCTGTTGGTGCCCTCCCCCAATGCGTAGCCCTTGGGCATTACGCCCACCCCATCCCATACCTGTTCGGGGATCATCATTCCCTCATTGGCGAACTTCTCCATGCCGCGGACATAGGTCATGCGGATGGCGTCCAGGTCCGCCGCCGTCGCACCGCCCGGCTTGGCACTGGCGCGCGCCAGTTCATAATGACCGCGCTCCCCGGTGAAGATGGGCCAGACGCGCCCGCGCTGGCCCGGACCCATGCCGCCTTTCAGCTCGCCGGTACCGTAATTGGCCCCGTTGCGGATATCCTCGCCATAGCCGTCATTGCCATAACGGCGCCAGCCGGGATAGGTGCCGGGATCGCCTGAGAACGTGAACACGTATTTCACGCGGAAATGGTCGGGGATGGACATGTCGTCCAGTTCTCCGAGACTGTCGACAATGCTGTCGGCATTGGCGCCGCGCACTCCGTAACGCACCAGTTCCAGGAACCCGCCATCCAGATAGACATTCTCCGTCAGGCCCTGCTGCCCGTTGGCGGCATTGACGGGGCCCTTGTCATTGGGATTGTCGTTCTGGTTGACGCGCAGGAAGTAGCGGCCATTGCCATAGGTGCCCTGGGTCGTGAACATCCGCGCCTCGATGGCGCCATTGATGGCATCGGCGGTTGCACGATAGGTCCTGGCGTCGTCCCCCTGGCCCAGCCTGTCGGCGATTTCCGCCGCACTGATCAACCCCGCCACGATGGCGGCGGTGGTGGAAGGCGAATGGCCTTCCTGTTCTTCCCAGCGTTCCTGCTGGCTGTAGGGGGGCTTGATGCTGGCCTTGTTCCAGTCCAGCCCGATCGTGCCGCCCTTGACCAGGAAGTCCGCCGCCGGCTTCAGCAGGGCTGGATACATGGCTTTCAGCGCGGCCTCATCCACGATGCCGGCCTGCCACAGCTTCCAGCCCAGCATGATGGGCATGGCCGTCTGGTCAAGCTGCACGCCCACCCATTCGATGGTGCCATCGACATGGGTCTTTTGCAGGAACCAGCCATTGGCGCCCTTGTTGCCCCTGGTCTGGGCCGATACCTGCACCGTCTTCAGATAGTTGAAGGCGGCCAGCGGCGTATCCTTGTCGCCCAGCGCCAGCAGCGCCATGGCGCATTGATAGAAATCGCGCGGCCAGACGGCCTTGTACCCGGTGGCCAGCTTTTCGGTGGACACCGTCTCGCCCCACGGTGCCGACAGGGACGCGATCAAGGCGCCGGCATAGGTCTTGTCCTCCTGCGCCTTCAGCACCAGGGCCGAGACGAAGGCCAGGCCGCCGCCATCCGTCGCCATGGCGGCCAGATCCTTCAGCGGGGCCAGGCCATTGATATAATCCTCCCAGCCCACGGCATCGCCCTGGCCATTGAACGCGGCCAGCGTGGCGGCATAACCTTGCTTCAGGCTGGCATCGGCCACGGCGGTGGCGGCGGCACGGTCGGCCCCAAAGGCTACGGCCACATCATAGGTGGCCTCCTGCCCGGCGGACAGCGCCGGCAGCTCACCCGCCAGCGCGACATTGCCTTCCTTGGCCCCCGTCGTGTCGTAAACGGTCAGGGCGCCGTCCTTGCGAAGCTGGCTCAACCCGTCGGACGTGCCGGCAAACCCGACGCTGGCCTTCACAAACGGCTTGTCCGCCTTGATGACCAGACTGTGCGTGCCCTCCACGGCGTTCAGCGTGCCGCCGGCCGTGTCCGCCTTGTCATTGCTGCCCGTGCCCGCCATCTGCGGATCGGCCAGCAGGAAAGGCGTGATGCCCGCCTTCAGCGCGCGGAAGATGGTCCGCACGAACAGCGTGTCGCGGTCGGGATCGGTGAAGACATGCTTTTCGATCTCATACCGCCCCTGCCGGTCGCGGTTGACGATCCGGTAGGCCAGCGACAAGGGCCGCCCGGCCGCATCCTTGTGCAGGTAATCGACATGGGTTTCCATGTCGTCATATTCGGTATGGACGAACCCGTCGCCCTTCACCGCGAATTGCAGCTCCCGAAGCTGCGCCTCATGGATCATGCCCTGCATCGTCTCGGTAATGACGCCATGGGCCAGGGAGAACCAGACCTTGGACACCGGACCGGTCACGCCGCCATCCTGGTAGCGGCCCTTGACATAGGCCTCGTACGAGGTGCCGATCCCCTGCTTGCCGGCATAGGAGAAGGTGGGCGTGGCCCCCGGCGCACCCGGTGCGGTCGCGGCCAGGGCCGTCCCACTCATCAACAGGGCGGCAAGGGTGCCAGCGGCGGCGGCGCGCAAGGTCCTGGTCATGTCACTCCCCAATCCAACCGATTTCACCCGGCTTCATGGCCGTGGCGCTTGAGGAGAATAGATCGGGTATCAACGCCGGTTTTACCGGCTGAATACGTATGTTGTGCGTTGCGAAGCGGCACGAAATACGTATGCGCCGCCTCCCCTTGCGCCTGCCGGGGGAGGCGGCGATCATCCTACTTCGTCATGTCCAGCACATAGACCTGACCGATCTCCACCACCTGTTTGGCACCGGCAAGCTGGAAGCCTAGAACACCCTTGCCGGGATCAAGGGCCATGCTGGATCGCATCTTCGCCTGATGCAGTTTCCAATCCGGCCCAACCGACAACATCTTGTCGCCAAAACCCGCATAGGGGGCCGCATTCTCCTGAATTCTGAGGCCGATGCGCCCCATGCCGTCCGGCGTTTCCGCCGACAGGGAGCGGGCCCAGAAGGCTACCGTGATGTCGCGGTCGGGCGCGATGGCCGTCGCCAGGGGCACGCTGACCCCGATAGTGAACGGCTTCTCATCGGCCGCCGGGCTGCTGACCCGCATGGCATAGCCACCGCCGACATCGGGGGTCTGCACCTTGGCATTGGTCTGGCCGGTACCATAGACGGGCCAGTCAATACTGGCCGGATCGTTCAGCAGCGCACCCGGCAGCCCTTCCGGTACCGGCATGCGGATGGCTGCGACCCCGCCGCCCGCCGGGGTCGCGACCGCCTTCATGCCCATGTCCAGCACGAAGATCTGTCCGATCTCCACCACCTGTTTGGCGGCGGCCACCTGAAAGCCCAGCACGGCCTTGGCAGCATCCACATTGATACTGGCCTGGCTCTTCACCTCATACATTTTCCAGTCGCCGCCGATGGACAGCATACTGTCCCCGAAGCCGCTATACGGCGCCTCGTTCAACTGCAACCGCACGCCCAGCCTGCCCATGCCATCGGGCGTGTCGGCCGACACCGTGCGCGCCCAGAACACCACCGTGATGGCCTGGCCCGGCGTGAACCCCGCCGTCAGCGGCACATTCACGCCGATGCTGTGCGCCGCGTCCGATGCCGATGGCGAGGTCACCTGCAGGGCGACCCCGCCGCCGATGCCCGGTGTCTTCACCCGCTTGTTTTTCTGCCCCTGGCCATAGACGGTCCAGTCCAGCACCGTCGGATCATTCATCAATTTGCCGGGCAGTTGCGCCTGCAAGGCAGCCAGCGCCGCCTCGTCCGCCTTCACCATCACAGGCAAAGCAATTCCACCGCCCGCCAGCAGGGCAAACGCCACCGCCGACAGGACCCACCCTTTCCTGACCATGTTTCCTCCCTTTACCCGTTCACCGGGTTCTTTGGTGCGGACAGTAAAGCGTTCCTTGGGAGGGGGATCAACGAAAAATGTGAGCGCTATCAACCGGCGGCCATTGGCACAGGTTGGTCCCCTCGCCAGAGAGACTTGACGGCATGACTGTCAGACCTTCGCCAACCGGGCGCGCCATCGGTTCGACCTGAGCGGCGCCATAACATGAATACGTGACGACAATACAACCTTTGGCACCGGACCCGCAGCCGGCCCTGACCGTCCATTTGTCATAAATGTCCGCCTACTGGCTGAAATCCCTGACAACGCTAACAATGTCACCGGTTACCCAGGCGTTCCACGATGCGTGCATGGCGCCGGAAATCCAGGCGGTAATCGCGCATGATGAACATGGCGGCCAGGATGCCGGCCAGCGGGATCACGCCCATGACGACGCGCAGGCCCGCCTCCGACGCCTCCCCCTGGCCCTTGGTCACATCGAAACCGTGGAAAATCGCGGCCATCAGCAGGCCGGAAACGCCCAGCGCCGCCTTTTGCAGAAAGGCGGCCAACCCGAAAATCTTGCCCTCGTCACGCCGCCGGAACCGCCATTCGCTCCAGTCCACGCTGTCGGGCAGCATGGCCCAGATGCAGACGGCATAGGCCGTGTGCCCGGCACAGGCCACCGCCAGCGGCAGGAACCCGGTCCAGTAGGTCCAGTCCGGCATCAGCGCGAATCCGGCACTGCCCAGCGCGAACAGCGTGCCGCCCACCATGAAGCCGGTACGTTTCTCCGTCCGCCGGATCAGCCAGACCCAGAGCGGCACGCACACGACATTGATGATCCCGAACAGGGCCATGGCCCGATCGGCCCGGCTCATGTCGCCCAGGCCATATTTGAAGAAATACAGATAGTTGCGGGCCTGCAGCGGTACCATGATCTGGGAAACCAGGATGCAGAGATAAAGCTGCACCGTCGGTCCGCCCCGCCGCACCAGCCGCATGAACCCTTTCAGCTCCGGCCACATTCCCCCTGTCGGCGGCAGGCGGCTTTCCGCCACGGGCTGTTCGCGCACGATCAGGAAACAGAGGACAAAGGCCAAGGCGGAAATCGCCCCGATGATGCTGGCCGCGATAGCATAGCCCTGGGCCCCGTCCACATCGGCGAATTCCTTGGCCAGGACCGGCATCATCCAGGACACGGCCGCCCCGCCCAGAAAGGCGAACTGCATGCGCCACCCGGTCAGGGACGTGCGCTCGTCCGCGTCACTGGTCATGCGGGCGGACAGGCTGGAATAAGGGATGGCCACCACCGTATAGGTGGTGCGCAGCAGCATATGCGTGGCCAGGCCATACATGACCGCCGCCATGCCGGTCAGTCCCGGCGCCGTGAAGGCCAGCGCCAAGCTGGCCGCCAGCGGCACCGCCCCGAACAGAAGATAGGGCCGGTGGCTGCCCCAGCGGCCGCGCGTGCGGTCGGCGATCACACCCATGATCGGGTCGGTGATCCCGTCCCACAGGGCCGCGATGAAGAAGGTCAGCCCGGCCCACAGGGGCGACAGGCCCATGATCTCCGTCTGGAAAAAAGTCAGGAACAGGCCCATGCCCTGCCAGTGCAGGTTCAGACCGAAATCCCCCAGCCCATAGCCGAACTTCCGGCCAAGGCTCAACGTGCCTGCCTTGCGCTCCAATGGCTTGTCCTCCCAGGGACGCCCCGGTAGCGGTGGTTTCCACCTGTCCCCGGCGCTTCTTGTTGCCCATCACTGAACATGGTTGAAGCGCCTCTGCCAAGACCGTTTACGAAATTACCCGAACATACCCGTTTTCCTGTTGCATCGTTACGGGAATCGGCAGAAAAGGAACCGTTCGTACAATTTGGTGTCGACAGCGTTGTCAATTTCTGCGACATGTCGGGACAAAGCAAAATATGGGGAGGTCGCCTTGGCGCAGTCCGGTCCTATTGCCGCATCCGGGGGGGACAGCACGTTCCCGGTGGCCCGTTCGATGCTGCCTTTCACCTTCATGCTGTTCTTCGTCGTGGGTTTTGTGACCGTTCTGGTCGACCCGCTGGTGGCGAAGTTCAAGGCGGCCTTCAGCCTGGGCTATGCCGAGGCGATGCTGACGCAGTTCTGCTACTTCCTGGCTTATTTCCTGATCTCCCTGCCGGCCAGCCGCGTGCTTGACCGTCTGGGCTATCTGCGCGGCGCCATTGTCGGCTTCGTCACCGTCGGTCTGGGCATCCTGCTGTTCGTGCCCGCGATCGAGATTGCGCAATATTGGGTGTTTCTGCTGGCCCTGTTCATCATCGCCACCGGCGTGACGATGATCCAGGTGGTGATGAACCCGCTTACCTCGGGCCTGGGCTCGCCGGAAACTGCACCGCAGCGCCTGACCCTGGCGCAGGCCTTCAATTCGGTCGCCACCTTCATCGGCCCGCTGCTGGCCGGCGCCATCATCTTCGACGCGGTGACAGAGGTTGTGCCCGCCGGCGAAGGCTCTGCCACCACCATGTTGCGCGTTCTGGAAACGCCCTGCATCGTGCTGGCCGGCATGATGTTCGCCGTGGCCGCCCTGTTCTGGACGCTGCGCGGCAAGGAAAAGGTGGTGCGCCGGGAAACGGCCCATTGGCACATGCCGTCGCTGACGGAAAATCCGCGTCTGGCCTTCGGCGCGCTGTGCATTTTTGTCTATGTCGGTGCGGAAGTGGCCATTGGCTCGCTGATGATCAACTATCTGGGCCTGGAAAGCACGCTGGGCCTGACCGAAGAACAGGCGACCAAGTATCTGGCCTTCTATTGGGGCGGGGCCATGGTCGGCCGCTTCATCGGCTCTGCCGCCATGTCGAAGATCGCGCCGTCCCGTGTGCTGGCCTTCTGCGCCATCATGACCACCGTGCTGGCTGCCATCTCCGGTTTCACCACCGGCCCGCTGTCGGCCTACAGTGCCATCGCCATCGGTCTGTTCAACTCCATCATGTTCCCCACCATCTTCTCGCTCTCGGTGAAGGACATGGATGACCAGACGCCGGCCGCGTCGGGCCTGCTCTGCCTGTCCATCGTCGGTGGGGCCGTGGTGCCGGTGCTGACAGGCCTGTTCGCCGATGCCACCAACCTGCATATCTCGATGATCGTGCCGGTGGTCTGCTATCTGGTGATCGTGGCTTTCGGCCTGAAATGCACCAACGGTTCGCTGGAAAACGGCTACGGCCGCATCCGCTGACGGGTCGGGGCCGTTTTCGTGGCGGAACCCGCATGGTTCCGCCACTTTTGCGGCTTTTGATGGTGGACCCGGCAATCGAATAGGCAGACAATTACACCGGTCAAACCGGGAGATTCAGTGAAAATGGCGCAGTCGCATCGCAAGCCGACGATCAACGACGTCGCGGCCCTGGCCGAGGTGTCGATCAAGACCGTCAGCCGCGTGATGAACAAGGAACCGAATGTCCGCGACGTGGTGCGCCAGCGGGTGCAGGCGGCCATCACGCAGCTTGGCTATCAGCCCTCGCTGTCGGCGCGCAGTCTGGCCGGCGAACGCTCTTTCCTGATCGGCCATTTTTATGGCGATACCGGCGGCCAGTACACGCACGACATTCAGTTGGGCATGCTGAACCGCTGCCGCGCCGCCGGTTATCATCTGCTGATCGAGGAAATCGCCTATAACGCCCCGGATGTGGAGGAACGCGCCGCCGCCCTGGTCAATCAGGTGCGTATGGCCGGCGTGGTCCTGACCCCGCCCGTCACCGACAATCCCATCGTGCTGAATGTGCTGCAACGGGCCGGCGTGCCTTATGTGCGCATCGCGCCCGACCGGGATATCGACACCTCGCCCATCGTGCGCATCGATGAATGGAAGGCGACGCGCGACCTGACCGAGCATCTGATCAATCTGGGCCACCGGCGCATCGGCTTCATCAAGGGCAAGGCGCAGCATGCCGCCACCCGCCTGCGCTATGCCGGCTTTTGCGAGGCGCTGGCCGACCATGGTCTGGCCCCCATGCCCGACCTGATCGAGATCGGGGAATTCAACTATAGCGCTGCCCTGCCGGCCGCCACGCGGCTGCTGGAACGGGCCGACCGGCCCACCGCCATCCTGGCATCGAATGACGAAATGGCCGCCGCCACCCTGGCGGTGGCGCATGGCATGGGCATCACCGTGCCCGAACAGCTTTCCGTGGTCGGTTTCGACGACATGCCCATCGCCAGCATGGTCTGGCCGCAATTGGTGACCATTCGCCAGCCCGTGATCCAGATGGCCGAAGCCGCCGCCGATATTCTGCTGGAACTGATCAAGCGCAAGGATGCGGGCGTGTGGGAAAACCCCATGCCGCACCGGCAGCTTGACCATTCCCTGATCATCCGCGGGTCCACCGGCCCGGCCCCTGGCCAGCCCGGTGCGGCGCTGCGTCCCGTGCGCAGTGCCTGACCCATTTCCAAACCGCCTCTCCGCCCGCCTGGAACGACACCCATGACCGACGGTACCGCCCCCTTCCTGATCGCCGATATCGGCGGCACCAATGCCCGCTTCGCCCTGGTGGGGCCGACCGGTGCGCCCTATAACGAACAGGTGCTGCGCTGCGCCGACTATCCCACCTTGCAGGATGCGGCGCTGACCTACCTGAAAATCCAGGATCTGGTGGGCAAGGTGCAAATCGCCACCTTCGCCGTCGCCTCCCCGGTCACGGGCGACCTGATCCGCATGACCAATCTGGCCTGGGAATTCTCCATCAAGGCCGTGGCGCATGATCTGGGTCTGGCGCGCCTGGACCTGATCAATGATTTCACCGCCGTGGCGCTGGGCATCCCCGAACTGACGCCCGATGATTATACCCAGGTGGGCGATGGCGACCCGGTCGCCGGCTCTCCCATCGCGGTTCTGGGGCCGGGTTCGGGCCTGGGCGTTTCGGCCCTGGTGCCCGACAGCGCCGGTCATTTCACGGCCCTGGCAACAGAGGGCGGGCATGTCACCATGGCCCCCATCACCGATCGCGAAAGTGCCGTCCTGTCGCAATTGCGCAAACAGTTCGAACATGTCTCGGCCGAACGGCTGGTTTGCGGCCCCGGCCTCGTCAACCTTTATGAAACGCTCTGCTTCCTGGACGGGGTGGAGCCGGAAAAGCTGACCGCCGCCGAGATTTCCGACCGCGCCGTGGGCAAGCGCGACGCCATCTGTGTGGAGGCGCTGGACATGTTCTGCGCCATGCTGGGCGCCGTGGCCGGCAATCTGGCCCTGTCGCTGGGCTCACGCGGCGGCGTCTTCATCGCCGGCGGCATCATTCCCCGCTTCCTGACCTGGTTCACCCATAGCCGCTTCCGCAAGCGGTTCGTGGAAAAGGGCCGCATGCGCGCCTTCCTGGGGCCCATCCCCACCTATGTCGTCACCCACCCCTACCCCGCCTTCCTGGGTCTGGCCGCCCATGTCCGGCGGGTGGGGAAGTAACGGCATTCAACTCCCTGCCCTTTCCTGGCCCTGACGGGCCGGGGCCGCGCCCTCTCCCCTCTTGTGGAGGGGGCGCGGGGGTGAAGTGAAGGTCAGGCGCCGCGTTTGGCGCGGATCATGGACATGATCTCGGCAGCAGCCTTGGGAATGTTCGTTCCGGGGCCGTAAATGGCCGACGCACCGGCATTCAGCAGGAATTCGTAATCCTGGGGCGGGATGACGCCGCCGCAGACGATCAGGATGTCACCGGCCCCCTGCTCCTTCAGCGCGGCGGCCAGTTGCGGAACCAGCGTCTTATGGCCGGCGGCCAGGCTGGAGACGCCCACGACATGCACGTCGTTTTCGATGGCCTGGCGGGCGGCCTCTTCCGGGGTCTGGAACAGGGCGCCGACATCGACGTCAAAGCCGATATCGGCAAAGGCGGTGGCGATGACCTTGGCGCCGCGGTCATGGCCGTCCTGGCCCATCTTCACCACCAGCATGCGGGGGCGGCGGCCCTCCGTCTCGGCGAAGCTGGCCACGTCCTTCTGGATCTGCTGGAAGCCGGCATCGCCCTCATAAGCGGCACCATAGACACCGGAGACGGAACGGATGGTGGCGCGGTGGCGCGTGAAGACTTCTTCCATGGCGTCGGAAATCTCTCCAACGGTGGCGCGGGCGCGGGCGGCATCCACCGCCAGGGCCAGCAGGTTGCCGGACTTCTCCCGCGCGGCCTGGGTCAGGGCGGCCAGGGTTTCCTTCACCTTGGCATCGTCTCGGGTGGCCCGGATGCGTTGCAACAGGGCGACCTGGGCCTCGCGCACGGCGGTGTTGTCGATGTCGAGAACGTCCACCTTTTCCGGGTTCTGCGGACGGTACTTGTTGACGCCGACGATCACTTCCTCGCCCCGGTCGATGCGGGCCTGACGCCGTGCGGCGGCTTCCTCGATCATCAGCTTGGGCAGGCCGCTTTCCACGGCCTTGGTCATGCCGCCCATTTCCTCGACCTGATCGATCAGCTTTTCCGCCGCCTCGGCCAGGGAGGCGGTGAGGTGTTCGACATAATAGCTGCCGCCCAGCGGATCGACCACATGCGGGATGCGGGTTTCCTCGGCGATGATCAACTGTGTATTGCGGGCGATGCGGGCGCTGAACGGCGTGGGCAGGCCCAGCGCCTCGTCAAAGCTGTTTGTGTGCAGGCTCTGCGTGCCGCCCATGATGGCGGCCATCGCCTCGATCGTCGTGCGGATGACGTTGTTGTAGGGGTCCTGTTCGGTCAAGGACACGCCCGAGGTCTGGCAATGGGTGCGGAGCGCAAGGGAACGGGCATCCTTGGGCTGGAAATGCTTGTCCATCAGCTTGGCCCACAACAGGCGGGCGGCGCGCAGCTTGGCGACTTCCATGAAGAAGTCCATGCCGATGGCGAAGAAGAAGGACAGGCGCGGGGCGAACTTGTCCACGTTCAGGCCCTTGGCCAGGGCGGCGCGGACATATTCCATGCCGTCGGCCAAGGTGAAGGCCAGCTCCTGCACCGCCGTGGCGCCGGCCTCCTGCATATGATAGCCGGAGATGGAGATGGAGTTGAACT
Source organism: Niveispirillum sp. (assembly GCF_017996735.1). GTDB lineage: Bacteria > Pseudomonadota > Alphaproteobacteria > Azospirillales > Azospirillaceae > Niveispirillum. The sequence continues at coordinate 56,063 of NZ_JAGOGJ010000007.1, read as the reverse complement.
TGGGCATGAAATTCGCCGTATATTCGATGATATCGGCGATGATCCGCATGCTGGGTTCGGGCGGGTAGATATAGGTGTTGCGGACCATGAACTCCTTCAGAATATCATTCTGAATGGTCCCGGACAGCTTCTCCGTCGGGACGCCCTGCTCCTCGCCGGCCACGATATACATGGCCAGGATGGGCAGAACGGCGCCGTTCATGGTCATGGAGACGGACATCTTGTCGAGCGGGATGCCGTCGAACAGGATCTTCATATCCTCGACGCTGTCGATCGCCACGCCGGCCTTGCCGACATCACCCACGACGCGGGGATGGTCGCTGTCATAGCCGCGATGGGTGGCCAGATCGAAGGCCACCGACAGGCCCATTTGCCCTGCGGCCAGATTGGCGCGGTAGAAGCGGTTGCTCTCTTCCGCCGTGGAGAAGCCCGCATATTGGCGGATGGTCCAGGGCTTCACCGCATACATGGTGGCACGGGGGCCACGCGTGAAGGGCGCGAAGCCGGGGAGGGTGCCCACCGTCTCCAGATCGGCGAGGTCCTCGGCCGTGTAGAGCGGCTTGACCGCCAGACCTTCTGCCGTGGTGCGGGTCAGGTCGGAGAGTTGCGCATCCTTGCCGGCATCCTTGGCGGCGAGCGCTTCCCAGTCGGCGAGGGTCTTGGTCGGGAACTGGGTGGTCATGGGCGATCTCCGCGGGAGGCAAATTCAAATTTCCGCATGATTGTAGCGGTGTGACTCAGACAGTGGCCGGCATTCGTGTTGCCGCACGGAACATGGCGATGAGCCATCATGATATTCTCCGCCATCGCCAAGTTGCCACCAATCCAGCGACGGTGGTCAGCATCATGGCAAAGGGATACAGGGGCTGGTCGTCGGGAATACCGCCGTGCGACGCTATCGGGGCATCCGGCAGCGTCAGCTTCACCATCGTTGCCGGTTGTTGCAGCGGAAGGCTGCCCACCATCCAGAACAACGAGAGCGCGACCCCGGTCCCCAGGGCAATCGCATCGCGATGGCGGGAGTTAGCCCGCCATTGCACCATGCCGAGACCAAACGCCAGCAGCAGGTTAAGCGCAGCATCCCGCAACATCACCGCCCAACCGGCTTCCGGCCTGGGCAGCAGGGACGACAGCAGGAAGAGCAGTATTATGTAGCCCACCCCGGCCACGGTGATCATCAAGATCACCCGAAATATGTTTGTGGCCTGTTGCATGAGCCCATCATTCCCCTGCCGTTACGCTCACTCAAACTCGATGATCTTTTCATCCACGGCAAGGCTGGCGCCCTTGACGGCGTGGACCTTCTTCACCGTACCGTCGGCCTCGGCGCGCAGGATGTTTTCCATCTTCATGGCTTCGACCACGGCCAGTTCCTGACCGGCCTTCACGGCCTCGCCTTCCTTCACCGACACCGACACCAGCAGGCCCGGCATGGGGCTCAGCAGGTATTTGGACATGTCAGGCGGCAGTTTCACCGGCATCAGGTCGGCAAGGTCAGCGGCGCGCGGGGTCAGGACGTCCACCACGAAGGCGAAGCCGCCATGGGTCAGGACCAGTGACGTGCCCTTGATATCGACCTGTACGGTCATGGCGACACCGGCGACGGTGCCTTCCCACAGGCTTTGGCCGATTTCCCAGTCGCCCAGCACGGTGTGCGGGCCGCTGTCCAGCGTGACGGTGGCGGCACCGCCGGCAAAGGACAGGTGGGTCTTGTGGTTCTGGCGATCCGCGCGCGCCACCCAATCCTGGGCCACGTGGAACCCATGGCCCGCCACTTGCCCTGAGATCATGGCGTCGCGGCTGGCGCGGCGATGATGCAGGACAGTAGCCAGTGCCAGTAACCGGTCACGCACGGCGGGGTCCGGCGTCAGGCCGTGGAAGCCGTCCGGGTATTCCTCCGCGATGAAGTTGGTGGTCAGGCGGCCGTCGCGGAACCGCTGCTTCTGCATCAGGGAGGTGAGGAAGGAGATATTGTGGCCCACACCCCGGATCTGGAACCCGTCCAGAGCATCGGCCATGGCGTCAGTCGCCTGATCGCGCGAAGGCGCCCAGGTGATCAGCTTGGCGATCATCGGATCGTAATACATGCTGATCTCGCCGCCCTCATACACGCCGGTATCGACGCGGACGATGGAGCCATCCTCGCGCTTGCCTTCCACCGGCGGGCGGTAGCGGGTGACGCGGCCCGTGGAGGGCAGGAAGCCACGGGTGGGCTCCTCGGCATAGACACGCGCTTCCAGCGACCAGCCATTGATGCCGACATCATCCTGGCTGATGGGCAGCTTTTCACCCGCCGCCACCCGGATCATCAGTTCGACAAGGTCGAGGCCGGTGATCATCTCGGTCACCGGATGTTCGACCTGCAGGCGGGTGTTCATCTCCAGGAAGTAGAAATTGCGATCCTTGTCGACGATGAATTCCACCGTGCCGGCGGAGCGGTACTGCACGGCCTTGGCCAGCGCCACCGACTGTTCACCCATGGCCTTGCGGGTGGCCGCGTCCAGGAAGGGCGACGGCGCTTCCTCGATCACCTTCTGGTGGCGGCGCTGGATGGAGCATTCACGCTCGTTCAGATAGACGGCATTGCCATGCGCGTCGGCCAGAAGCTGGATTTCGATATGGCGCGGCTCGGTGATATATTTCTCGATGAACACGCGATCGTCGGCGAAGCTCGACCGCGCCTCATTGGTGGCGGAACGGAAGCCCTCGGCCACCTCGCCTTCATTCCAGGCCACACGCATGCCCTTGCCGCCGCCGCCGGCCGAGGCCTTGATCATCACGGGGAAGCCGATATCGCGGGCGATGCGGATCGCTTCCTCATCATCCTTGATGACGCCCAGATAACCGGGAACGGTGGAGACGCCGGCGGCCTTGGCCAGCTTCTTGCTCTCGATCTTGTCGCCCATGGCGCCGATGGCATGCACATCGGGGCCAATAAAGACGATGCCGTTCTGCTTCAGCGCTTCGCAGAACGGGGCCTTTTCCGACAGGAAGCCATAGCCGGGATGCACAGCCTCGGCACCGGTCTGCTTACACGCCGCGATGATCTTGTCGGCGATCAGGTAGGACTGGGCCGAGGGCGCGGGGCCGATATGCACCGCCTCGTCCGCCATCTCGACATGCAGGGCGCCGGCATCGGCGTCGGAATAGACGGCCACCGTCTTGATGCCCATGCGGCGGGCGGTCTTGATGACGCGGCAGGCAATTTCGCCACGGTTGGCGATAAGGATCTTCTTGAACATGGGCGTGTGCCTCCGAGGCGGGCGCTTTCGTGCCCTCTCCCGCATCAGCGGGAGAGAGAGGGGCCCGCCCGCGTCAGCGGGTGGGAGGGTGAGGGTATATGCAACGTTTTCCCCTCACCCTCCCGAGCCCCTCCCTCTCCCCCGTTCGTGGGCGAGGGAAGATGGAGTTACAGCGGCAGATTATCGTGCTTTTTCCAGGGGTTCTGGAGCTGCTTGTTCTTCAGCATCGACAGCGCCTTGCACAGGCGGCGGCGGGTATTGTGGGGCATGATGACGTCGTCGATATAGCCACGGCCCGCCGCCACAAAGGGATTGGCGAATTTCTGGCGATATTCCTCGGTCCGCGCCTCGATCTTGGCCTGATCACCGATATCACCGCGGAAGATGATCTCCACGGCACCCTTCGGCCCCATCACCGCGATTTCGGCGGTGGGCCAGGCATAATTCACGTCGCCGCGCAGATGCTTGGACGCCATCACGTCATAGGCCCCGCCATAGGCCTTGCGGGTGATCAGGGTCACCTTGGGCACGGTGGCCTCGGCATAGGCGAACAGCAGCTTGGCGCCATGCTTGATGATGCCGTTATATTCCTGGCTGGTGCCGGGCAGGAAGCCGGGGACATCCACCAGGGTGACGATGGGGATGTTGAACGCGTCGCAGAAGCGGACAAAGCGCGCCGCCTTGATGGCGCTGTCAATATCCAGGCAGCCGGCCAGCACCATGGGCTGGTTCGCCACAAAACCGACGGTGGAACCCTGCATGCGGGCAAAGCCGGTGATGATGTTCTTCGCGTAATCCGGCTGGATTTCGAAGAAATCGCCCTCGTCCACGATCTTCAGGATCAGTTCCTTCATATCGTAGGGCTTGTTCGGATTGGCCGGGATCAGCGTGTCGAGCGACAGTTCCGGCCGGTCCGCCGTGTCGTGCGTGGGGCGCGACGGCGGCTTCTCCCGGTTGGACAGGGGCAGGAAGTCCACCAGACGGCGGGTTTCCAGCAGCGCCTGCACATCGTTTTCAAAGGCCAGATCGGCAACGCCGGACTTGGCCGTATGGGTCACAGCACCCCCCAGTTCCTCCGCCGTCACCACCTCATGCGTCACCGTCTTCACCACATCGGGGCCGGTGACGAACATGTAGGAGCTGTCCTTCACCATGAAGATGAAGTCGGTCATGGCCGGGCTGTACACGGCACCACCGGCACACGGGCCCATGATCAGGCTGATCTGCGGCACGACGCCAGAGGCCAGCACATTGCGCTGGAACACTTCGGCATAACCGCCGAGCGAGGCCACACCTTCCTGGATGCGGGCACCGCCGCTGTCATTCAGGCCGATGACGGGCGCACCCACCTTCATCGCCTGATCCATGATCTTGCAGATCTTCTCGGCATGCGCTTCCGACAGGGAGCCGCCGAACACCGTGAAATCCTGGGAAAAGACAAAGACCAGACGGCCATTGATGGTGCCATGTCCAGTCACCACGCCGTCGCCGGGCACCTTCTGCTCCGCCATGCCGAAATCGGCGCAGCGATGTTCGACGAACATGTCCCATTCTTCGAACGAGCCTTCATCCAGCAGGATTTCAATACGCTCCCGCGCCGTCAGCTTGCCCTTGGAATGCTGGCCCGCGATCCGCTTTTCGCCGCCGCCCTGACGGGCACCGGCCCGCATCTTCTCCAACCGTACCAGCACGTCCTGCATAGGAAATCCGCCCTTTGGGAAAGGTTCATGGAAGGTTGAGCGGAGTTTGCAAATTTCAGCATGGCCTGGAAAGGCGTGGATGGGTGTGGAAATGCGAAGGGGACCGGTGTGCATTGCGAATTTTGCGAATTTGCAATCCACGCCGCGTGGCCAAGGACAAACCGTCTGGCCGGCAGGATCGCCGCAGGTTACCGGCCGCCGCACAGGCCGCCGGTCACAGCGTTGGGCGCTGCTTAACCGCCTGCTCCCACTGACGCGAGCAGAGAACAAATCCGCCTCGATACACTACTACGTAATCAGTGGGATGGATATGACCAGACCCGTCTTCCATAGTGAGCGCCCATCCACCATCGGCGCAACCGCATCAAGTCCTATGCGTCAAAATCCTGATGGCACGTGCCGTGCCAGGAACAAAACCATTATTTGATGCCCTGCCTGGATAGACACTATAAGAAGTTGCATATCCGTCATGATCAGCGGGACCAACCTTGAAAAGCGAACGTTTCCAGTTTGGCGAATGGCAGGTCGATATGCGGTCCTGCACCCTGCGGCATCTGTCCGATGCGCTGGAAACCCAGGTGGAGCCGCGGGCCATGGATGTGCTGTCGGCCCTGTGTCACCGCGCCGGCAGCATCCTGAGCGCCGACGACCTGCTGCATCTGTGCTGGGACGGCATCGCGGTGGGGGAAAATCAGGTACACAAGGCGGTGGCGCAGCTCCGCCGCGCCCTGGGTGACAGCGCCAGTCAGCCCGCCTATATCGAAAATATCCGCAAGCGCGGTTACCGGACCATCGCGCCGGTCAGCTTTCCACCCGGCCATGCCTTGGCGCCGCCGACCGATCTCTGGTCGCGGCAATCGCCCTATGTGGGGCTGAACCCGTTCGGCCCCGGTCATGCATCGGTGTTTTTCGGCCGCGATGTGGCCCTGGCGCGGCTGGGTGCGGCGCTGGCGGCACGCACCGCCGCGGGGCGGCCCTTTGTGCTGGTGCTGGGTCCCAGCGGCAGCGGCAAGACATCACTGGTACAGGCGGGGATGCTGCCGGCCCTGTTGCAGGGCGGGGGCCCGTTGCGGGTGGCGGCGGCGGCTGGCCTGGACCTGGGCGATGCCGGCGGCCTGCCGCTGCCCACGGCCCTGGGCGGCGCGCTGCTGGACCTGGAGATCGAGGGCCAGCCGATCTTTGCCGGGCAGAATGCCGAAACGCTGGGCCGCGTTCTGACCGGCGGGGAGGATGGGCGGAACCCCATGCCCAGCATCACCGACCCGGCGGCGGCGGGACAGCGTTTTGCCCTGTTCATCGATCGTCTGGAGGTGCTGTTCAGCGGTGGGGCAGATGGCGCGGGACCGCGCGCCCGCTTCCTGTCGGCGCTGGACCGGCTGGCCCGGTCGGGACAGTTCGTGATCATCGCCGCCTGCCGTAACGACTTCTATCCCGATCTGGCGCGCGAACCGGTGCTGATGGAGGGCAAGTCCGATGGCGGGCATGTCGACCTGTCGCCACCGGCGCGGGCGGAGATCATGCAGATGATCCGTCTGCCCGCCCAGGTGGCCGACCTGCGGTTCGGCATCGATCCGGAGACGGGCACCCGCCTGGACGACATGCTGTGCGACGGGGTGGCGGAAAATCCCGACGCCCTGCCCCTGCTGCAATATACGCTGGAGCAATTATACCAGCAACGCAGCCCGGCGCGGGAACTGACCATCACCGCCTATCGGGCGTTGGGCGGCATCGACGGGGCCATCGGCCGCCGGGCCGACGCCATCCTGGCCGGGCTGCCGCCGGCGGCGCAGGCGGCACTGCCGCGCATCTTCTCCCTGATCGTGGCGGTGGGGGGCGGCGACGGCGCCGCCCGTGGCCTGCGCGCACCCTGGTCCGCCCTGTCAGGGCCGGATGAAAGGCGGCTGGTACAGACCTTTGTCGATGAACGGCTGTTCGTCAGCCTGGTGCATGCGACCGAACCGGTGTTCGGGGTGGCACATGAGGCGTTGCTACGGCAATGGCCGCGCGCCGTCGCCTGGATCGCCGAACATCACCAGGCCCTGCGCATCCGCACCCGGCTGGAGGGCGAGACCCAGCAATGGCTGGCCGACGGGCGGCGAGCCGACCGGCTTTTGCGCAAGGGACGGCCGCTGGCGGAGGCGATGGAGTTGCTGACGGCGCGCACCGTGCCCCTGTCGGCCGAGGTGACGGCCCTGATCAATGCGTCGGCACGGCAGGCCCGCCGCGCCGACCGTCTGCGCCTGGGGGCGGTAGCCGGTTTTGCCCTCGTGGCGCTGGTGGCCGTTGCCATGGGGTTCCAGGCCCGGCAGGCGGAAACACTGGCGGCCCAGCGCCGGGAGGAGGCGGAGGGCCTGGTCGACTTCATGCTGGGCGACCTGACGGAGAAACTGCAACCGCTGGCCAAGCTGGACCTGCTGGACGGGGTGGCGCAGAAGGCCATGGCCTATCTGACCGCTGAGGACCCCGGCCGCGTGCCCGGTCCGCTGCGATTGCGGCAGGCAAAGGCGCTTTTGACGCTGGCCGACGTGAACCGGTCACGCGGCAATGTGGATGCGGCGCTGACGGCGCTGGGACGGGCGGAGTTGCTTCTGCTGGCCAACCGGGCGGAAAGCGGCGCCGATGGGGACCTGCTGAAGCAATTGGGGGCCATCGCCTTCTGGTTCGGGCAGATCGCCTATGACCAGGGCAAGCTGCCGGAGGCGGCCAGCCAACTGGCCCGCTATCGCGACTATTCGCAGGAGATGGTGCGTCTGGCGCCCGATGACGTCGATGCCTGGCTGGAACTTTCCTACGCTCTCAGCAGTCTGGGCAGCCTGAAGCTGCGCCGTGACGAGATTACCGACGCGGCGGCCGATTTCGAGCTGTCTCTTGAGCTGAAGCGTCGCGCCATGCGGGAACGCCCCGACGACCGCGCGCTTGCGGCGGGACTGGCCAATGGTTTGTCCTGGCTGGCCAATGCCCGCGCCCAGGCCGGCCGGCTGGGTGAAGCCGCCGACCTCTATGATCAGCAAAGACAGGTTCTGGAGACTTTGCGCACCGCGGAGCCGAACACGCTGGGCTGGTCCTACCGGCTTGCGCTCGCCCATCGGCTGAAAGGGGCGTTGCTGGCCGCGCAGGGGCACAGTGCCGATGCAATCACCACCCTGAACCTGGCCATGCGGCAGATTGGCGAATGCCTTGCCAAGGAACCCGCAAACAAGCTGTGGCGGGCGGATGAAGCAGAGATCGGGCTTCTGACCGCGCGGCTTTACCTGGCCAATGAAAACACGGGCCCCGCATCGGACATCGTCAAACCGATATTGGCCGGGCTGGAGAAGTCCGTACAGACCGATCCCGCCGACGACGCCCAGTTGCGGCTTCTGGGTCAGGCGCGGCTGTTGAACGCCCAGATTCTGCTGCGGCGGGGGGACCTGTCCGGTGCGGCAAACGCCATCGGCCCGGCGGAAGCCGTCGCACGCTCCATCGCACAGTCGGTCAACCGGCAGGGGCAGAAGGACAAGATGCGCAGCGTCCTGCTGTCAAACACCTTGCTGGCCCGCGCGGCCATCGAGACGGCGGGCGGTCGTGCCGAAGCCGCCAAAACCACCTGCCTTGAGGCGGCCGACAATCTGCGCAGCGTCGCAGAGAACAGCCGCGATTACAGAATCCTTGATCCCTGGGTGCGCGCCAATCGTTGCGGCGGCGCCCAGCAGGCCGCCGAAGGCGGTCAGCGGGTGCTGGACCAGATCGGTTATCGCGACGCCGATTATCTGCGCACCCATTCCAGCCAGCCGAACCAACAGGAAGGAACAGTCAGATGAGCATCTCTTCACCCGGCGACAAAACTCTGCCCATCAAGATCACCTGCCGGTATGTGCCCCATGAAGGCGGCGGTGTCGTTCCGGCTCTATTCTATAATGGGCAGCCGGACAAAAATCTGTCGATCCTTGTTCCGCCAGGTTACGACAAGATATCCTTCTATCGGGATCTGGAAGCCCAGGAGGTTCCGTTCTTCTTCACGGGCGCCAATGTCACGCCCATCCGGAATCAAGCCGGGGTCTGTGACGATCTGAAATTGGCATCGGTCACGGATGAAGCCGTCACCGTCAGTGACACTTACCTTCATGTCGGCGACCATGCGGTGGGCGATGTCACGCTGTTCTATTTTATTCAGGATTTCGGGGGCAACGGCGACGGACCGACAGGCGGCTTCGCCTCCGATCCGGAAATCATCAATACCGGCCGCGATTGATCCGGGCGCCTGATTGACGATCAGGCCGGCAGCATGATGCGGAAGAATTCTTCCACTTCCGCAAATGGGGGCGGACCAGACCCGGGTCCGCCCCCTTTCCCACCTGCCGGCCGCCCGCGATTCTTCCTTTAAAAAATCCATCATAATCAAATCACTAAGCGTCGGAAGAATAACAGAAGGAAGAATTCTTCCGATCCCTGGCAGGGTCTGGTCATCGTCCACCTGCCAGGGATTGTGCCGCCCATGTCCGAGATGCTGACCCCCCGCGAGCGCCAGGTTCTGACACTGACCGGACGCGGGTTGAAGAGTGCGCAGATCGCCGCCGAACTGGGTATCTGTGAACTGACAATCCGTAAGCACCGCTCCGCCATCATGCGCAAGGCGGGGCTCCGGTCCACGGCACAATTGATCGCCTTTGCCGGCGGCCAGATAGCGGAGGAGGAGACGGAGACCGCGACGGCCGCCCCCCTGCCCTGGGACCTGCTGCGCCCGCGTGAGGCGGAGGTGGTGCGCCATGTCGTGGCTGGCTGCACCAGCAAGGAGATCGCACGCCTGTTGAAGATCAGCCCTCTGACGGTGCAGAAACACCGGGAGCGGGCGCGCGAAAAGCTGGGCGTGCGCACGGTGGGAGAGATGATCACGCGGGGCCGCGTCATCCTGCCGGCGTGAAAGCCTATGGCGCTGCGCCCCGGACCGGGTAACATCCGGCCCGACAGGGACCCGCACGGGCAACGGAGAGCGCCGCAGCATGACCGCCAAAATCTATGCCGGTGAACGCATCCGCCGACTACGCGAGACGCGGGGCATCAGCCAGGCGCAACTGGCCACAGAGGTGGGGCTTTCCACCTCCTACCTGAACCAGATCGAGAATAACCAGCGGCCGCTATCGGCCGCCGCCGTGATCCGCCTGTCCACCTATTTCCAGGTGGAGCCCAGCCATTTCGCCGATGACAGCGACACAAGGCTGGCGTCCGAACTGCGCGAGGTGCTGGGCGATCCCTTGTTCGGGGATGCGTCGGTGACGTTTGCGGGCATCCGCGATGCGGTGCGCGCCGCACCTTCCATCATGGGATCGCTGCTGAAACTATATCGCGCCTATCAGGGGCTGGACGAGGAATATAAGGCGCTGATGGACAAGGTGGGGGGCGGCGACGCGGTGGTAGGGCCGGCGGCCTTCCCCTATGACGAGGTGCGCGACTTCGTGCAGCAGCAGCGCAACCATTTCGAAACGCTGGACCACGCGGCCGAGGATCTGTTCGAGGGCGGGCATTTTTCCAAGGACCGGCTGCTGGAACATCTTGCCCAGCATCTGGCCGACCGGCATGGGGTGACCATCCGTGTCTCGCCCATGCTGGCCCGGCATGACGTGCTGTGGCGCTATGATCCCGACGACAAGGAACTGCTGGTTTCCGAAGGCACCCCGCGCGAAAGCCGGACCTTCTTCGCCGCGCACCAGATCGCCCTGCTGGATTACGGGGTGGAGATCGAACGGCTGGTGGCCGAGGCGGGCCTGTCCAGCATCGAGGCGCGGTCGATCCTGCGCGTAGGCTTGGCCAACTATTTCGCGGGCGCCCTGATCCTGCCCTACAAGCGGTTCCTGACCGAGGCGCAGCGCATGCGCTACGATATCGACCGGCTGTCAGCGCATTTTAATGTCAGCTTCGAACAGGTCTGCCACCGCCTGTCCACCATGCAGCGGCCCGGCATGCCGGGCGTGCCCTTCTATTTCGTAAAGGTGGACATGGCAGGCAATATTGCCAAACGGTCCAGCGCCACGCGGTTCCAGTTCGCGCGGTTCGGCGGCGCCTGTCCCCTGTGGAACGTGCATCAGGCCTTTGCCCAGCCGGGGCGCATCCTGGTACAGCAGGCGCGCATGCCCGATGGCGCCACCTATCTGTGCATCGCGCGCACCGTGGTGGCAAAGGGCAATTCCTACCTGTCGCGCCCGCGTGAGGCGGCGGTGGGCCTGGGCTGCGAAATCGCCTACGCCGACCAGTTGGTCTATTCAGCGGGGCTGGATTTGCGCAATGTCGACGCGGCGGTGCCCATCGGCTCCAACTGCAAGGTCTGCGACCGCGAGGATTGCCGCCACCGCGCCTTCCCGCCCATCGGCAAGGCGCTGCGCGTGGATGCGCATGAGCGGCGGGTGGTGCCCTACACCGTGAGTTAGGGCTTCTTTACGGCTGACCCGTGAAGGCGCATGAAAACTTACGAGTGCCCCGCCTCCGCCCCATGCGCGGTGCGCAGGAAATTCAGCGCTTCCACCACCAGCCGGCCCCAGAGTTCCAGGCTGGCCAGGATCTGATCGCCGCTGATGCCGACGGCCAGATTATCCATCTCCAGGACCAGGAAATCATCCCGCAGGGAAAAGCGGGCGAACCGTTTATGGCGGTTCCACTGGTTCAGGATGGCGGGATCGAAATGATCCTGCACCTGGAACATCAGGTTGAAATTATAGTCGCCATAGCGGGCGGCCTCGGGGTCGACCTGGGCGCCGGGGCGGATATTGAAGGTCAGGCCGCCGATGGCGCTGCGCAACACGGGGGCGCCTGCCGGGGTCAGGTCCTGCGTTGCGGGCAGACCCAGCCGTTCCAGCGCCGCTTCCAGGTCGGCCAGGGTTACCCCTTTCAAAAGCTTGTCCAACATCCGCCTTCCCTTTCCTGCCAATGCCGGCGGGACCATGCAACAGCCCGACAGGGACAGGCAATCCTTTCCAGCAAGGATGGTCAGGCCGCCTTCATCAACCTGGCAACCAGCAGATAGACCTCCGTCCAGGCCTTGCGGACCTCTGGCGTGAAGTCCGGCCCCAGATTCTTCTCCAGCGTCCACAGCAAGGCAGCGGCGACCGTGTCGTAATCCTTGTCCCTGACGCCATAGGTCTGGTGTCGTTGCCCCATCTTGGCGATGGAATCACGGATCAGGTCCGGGGTCTTCAGGTTGCGAACGGCCACAGCCAGGGTGGACATCAGCTTCTCGCCCTGGGCACGGATGTCGGCCTTGAACAGGGGGCGCAGCGAGGCATCCAACTCAAACAGCCGGTCGTAAAACTGGGCGGCGACCGCCTCCTTCTGGAGGGCGACCTTGCCGAACGTGCGCTGGACCCGCTCGATATCAATGCTCTGCATGATTTTTCCTGGTGAAAGTAAAACCGGCCGGGCGCCACGGCAGCGTGCGCAGGGGTGTTGGATATTATATCAGTTACTGTAGCCGGACATGAATTTTCGCCTCATGTGCCTCAGAAACTGGTGCGGATGCCGGCGAACCCGGTCAGGTACAGGTCGGGCCGCCCCTTCTGTCCCGTGAACCCCGCAACCTGCGTATAGAAACGCAGCACCCGTTGCCAGCGGGGGCCGGTGGCGCGCCAGGGTTGCCACGTCGCCTCCACCCACGGGTTCAGGCCGGAAAAACTGGCGGCGGCGGGGCCGTCGCCGCGCCGCGTCCAATAGGCCATGGCGACCAGATCGATGGTCAGCCGGCCATCATCCAGGCGCAGCTTCTGTTCTGCTGCCACATGCAGGCTGTCATAGGCGCGCGTGAAACCGTTGAAGAACCGCACCCCCTCATAGCCCGCGAAAAACCGCAGCTCGTCGGACGCGTAATGGATGACATCATGATAGAGGGCGAAGGCCGGGTGCCCATCCTCGATGCGGAACCCGTAATCCGTGAATGTCGCGATGTCGTCGGACAGGCGGTAGAAGGTGCCCGCCGTCAGATTGATGACCCGCCCTGCCGCCTCATCCGGTTTCGTGCGGTCAAGCGAGCGGAAAACGCCCAGATGCAGGCGGCCCAGCCCCTGGACATGCTCGCTATAGACAGCGCCGCAAACGGGTGACGCGGTCAGAATGATACCGGGGCGATAGAGATCGGGACCGCAGCGCAGATCGGTGGTCTGGGCACCGGCGGGCAGGGCGGCGGCGATGACCATCACGGCCAGGCAGAGCGAAAGCACAAGGCGCAAGACGATATCCCTGGAAGCGAGCCCTTCGATATTCGCACGCGACGCCAGAAAGGTTACGCGGAAAACAGAGGCCGCCGGATTGTCGCAATCCGTGCCATAGGCCATAATCCTTAAACATATTAATTATTGTTAACGTACTAAAATCATGCAATCGTCCGGCGAGTGATTTTAACCATGATACCGATCATGTGTGGGGCGGAACAGGGGGGCATGGTGCGCAAGACTTGGATACGGACTCTGCCGCTGGCAGCTTTTATCCTGGGGCTGACGGCCTGTGGGGCCGATACCAGCCATGTCGAGATTGGCAGCGTTCCGGCCGGCAAACTGCCGGTTCCGAAATGGCAGGCCAGCAATGCCATGGGCGGCGTGGCGGAGCTGGCGCCCGGCCAGGATGGCTGGGCGGGCTGGTGGGGGGTGGATCAGGGCTGGTCCGCCGATCAGCGCCGCGCCTTCTGGTTCACACCGCAAGGGTCCTGGATGGTGCCCTATGGCTGGCTTCTGGCGGTGGAACAGGCGAACAATCAGGAACGATTTCTCGCGCCCGCCAATATGGAAAGGCTGGGCTATATCCCCGCACAAAAGGATATCTGGAATCCGGAGGCGCTGCCCATCGGCTTTACCGTGACGCCGGGGGCCAAGGGGCCGGATGGCAAGCCGGGCATGGCCTGGGCTGGTCCCAACTGCGCGGCCTGCCACACCAACCGGCTGGATTACGGCGGCAAGTCGCTGATTATCGACGGGGCGCCATCGCTGGGTGATTTCTACCGTCTCAACGCCGAACTGCTGGATGCCCTGCTGGTCACGTCGGAGCAGAAGGACAAGTTCGACCGGTTCGTGACGCAACTGGTGGCCAAAGGCTTCATCCCGGCCGATACGCCCGCCGCCCGCAATGAACTGCTGGGCCAGATGGCGGAGCATCAGATCTGGCTGGCCGAATATCTGCGCCGCAACCTGTGCGGCAGCCACCAAAGCAAGGAATGCCCCGTCGATGCCAAGCCGGGCGTCTCCACCTATGACGCCTATGAGGCCAAGAACACGGCGCTGAAGGCCAATCTGCGTATCCAGACGCTGGAGGCGCGGGCGCGGCAGGATGCCATCATCCGGGATAATTATGTGCCCTTGCCGGGCAATGGCCGCATTGATGCCATCGGCGCCATTTTCAATCAGGTATCCGGCTACAATATCGCGGTGCCGGAGGCCAACTACTCCCCGTCCAATGCTCCGGTCAGCTATCCTTTCCTCTGGGGCGCACCCCAGTCGGACGTGGTGCAATGGAATGGTTTCGCACAGAACACCTCCGTCCTGGGTATTGGGGTCGGTCCGTTGGGCCGCAATACGGGCGAGGTGCTGGGCGTTTACGGGCGCATCCGGGTCACGCCCAACGATCCCTCGAAATACACCGTCTCTGACGGCTCGTTCGAGGATGTGCCCGGCAAGGACCCGCGTTTCGGTTTTGCCTCGACTGTGCTGACCATGAATCTGGGCCATATCGAGAACTGGCTGTCCAGCCTGCGTTCGCCGCGCTGGCCGGACGGTGTCCTGCCCGCCATCGATAAGGAAAAGGCCGCACGCGGCGCCCAGATCTATAATGGCAAGCAGGACGAAAAGGTGAATTGCAGCCTGTGCCATCAGGTGATCGCCCGCAAGGATGAGGGGGAACCCTACAAGGCCACCCTGATCCAGACCTCCGTCATCGGCACCGACCCCGCCATGGCCGACAATTTCCTGCTGCGGCTGAACAAGGAAACGGGTCTGGAATGGGAAAGCGGCAAGCTGGAAGGCAAGCGCCCGAACCTCGTCGAATTCTGGGCCAAGCCTTACGGCACAACCCTGCCCGACCGTGGCGAGGCGCTGGTCGTGCAGGTGGCCGGTGTGCTGCTGTCGGATTTCAGCAACACGATCTCCGCCGGACGCCTGTCGAAAACCTATACCGGTTCCTTCGACAAGGGGGCGGACCCCCGCTCCTACAAGGCGCGGCCGCTGACGGGCATCTGGGCCACGGCCCCTTATCTGCATAATGGTTCCGTGCCCACCCTGGCCGACCTGCTGACCGATGAAAAGAGGCGGCCCACGAGCTTCCATGTCGGCAGCCGGCAGTTCGACCCCGTCAAGGTCGGCTACCAGACCGAGCCGGAGCCGGGTCGCGAGACCTATGAATTCGACACGGGCTTTCCCGGCAATTTCAACACGGGCCATACCGGCCGGCTCTATGGGACGGAACTGGGCGATGACGACAAGCTGGCGTTGATCGAATATCTGAAGACGCTATGACCGTCCGCACCAACCGGGGAAGAACCATGTCCAAATGGACCCGCCTCTGTTTCGGCACCGCCGCCGTCGCCCTGCTGGCCGGCTGTGCCGAAACCGGTGATGAATATTACCGGCCGATACCGCCGGCCGACTATCCCCGCGCCGACGGGCCGGGCGAACAGTTGCAGCCGGACGAGGTGGAGGCGGCGGCCCGTGTGGCGGCCATCATTCAGGCGCATCTGCTGCGCATGTATGTCGACGTGCCGGTACGCCGCGATGCGCATCCCAAGCCGCATGGCTGTGTCCAGGCCCGTTTCACGGTGCGGGATGATGTCCCCGCCGCGCTGCGCCGGGGCCTGTTCGCGGAACCCGGCACCTATCACGCCGTCATCCGCTATTCCAATTCCAACGAGAATCCCACGCGCCCCGACTATGACAAGGATGGGCGCGGCATGGCGGTGAAGGTGACGGGCACCGCCGACAGGCCCCTGCCCGGTACGCCCCTGCTGGTGGCACCGGGGGCCGTGCCGTCGCAGGATTTCATCATGATCAACTACCCCACCTTCCTGGTGGCGGCGCCCAAGGATTATCAGACCCTGGTCGGCTATACCGACAGCGCCAACAAGCTGACGCAATGGCTGCAGCCCGTGCTTGTCCTCACCTCCATCGGCTGGAAGGGCACGATGAACGCGGTGGGGGCCACCAGTTCGCGCATCGACAACCCGTTGAACACCCGGTACTGGTCGATGGTGCCGTACCAGTTGGGCAGCGGCCCGGATGCCGTGGCCGTCAAATATTCCGCCATGCCATGCGATCCGCTGCCGGTGATCATTCCCGATACCAAGAACCCCAACTATCTGCGGGCCGCCATGGTGCGGCAATTGTCGGTGGGCAATGCCTGCATGCGGTTCATGGTCCAGGTGCGGACGGCGGGGATGAGCGTGGAGGATCCGCGCTATGAATGGTCGGAAACCGAGGCCCCGTTCCAGGAGGTGGCGCGGATCGACATCCCGGAGCAGGATTTCAACACCGAACCGCAGAACGCGGCCTGCGAGGCCAGTTCCTATTCCCCCTGGCACGCGCTGCCGGACCATAAGCCGCTGGGCGCCGTCAACCGCATGCGCAAGGCCATCTATGAGCGGATTTTTGCCCTGCGTCAGGCCACGGCCAACCTTGGCGCCACACCGGCCGGCGGCGGCGGGTGAGACGGGTGACATGCCCGACGCCCCCTGCCCTTCCCTTTTGTAACGATCCGTTACAAATCCCTACCATTCATTAACCAAGCCCAACGGACAGGTTACATGACCCCGCCTATGGTGATCCCATGGGCGGGCGGTTTTCGGACGGCCGGACACGCCCTTTTTATAAGTCCCGAACGGACAGGGGTTGGTCATGGATCTCATCAAGCTGGGTCTGCGCAATCCGGCGGCACTGGGTGTTGCGGTGCTGATCGTGATGGGGCTGGGCATCTGGTCGGTGCTGACGCTGCCGGTGCAGCTTTTCCCCGAGGTCAAGCAGCCCACGCTGGGCATCGAGGCATCCTGGCGCGCCGCAAGCCCGCAGGAGGTGGAAAGCGAGATCCTGGAGCCCATCGAGGACGTGATGAAGGGCCTGCCCGGCGTCACGGAGATGCAGGGCTTCGCCAATCCCGGCGGGGCCTTTGTCAGCCTGGAATTCGATGCGCGCACCGACATGCAGCAGACCATGCTGGATGTCATCAGCCGGTTGAACCGCATCCCCTCGCGCCCCGCCGATGCCGATCCGCCGCGCCTGATCATGGGCGGGGGCGACAATGCCAATGAGACCCTGATCTATTATTTCGTGCAGAAGCTGCCGGGCACGGCCGGCGCCCTGACCGACCATTACCATTACCTGATCGAGGATGTGATCCCCCGGATCGAGGCGATCCAGGGCGTGGCGCGCGTGGATTTCGGCGGACAGGCCGAGGCGCCGCAGCAGGAAGTGCAGATCATCTTCGACCCGTTCAGGATGGCCCAGTATGGCATCACCATCCCCACCGTGTCAGGCCTGGTGGGCCGGGCGCAGGATGTGACGGGCGGCTTCGTCGATGATGGCCGCCGCATCTATACGGTCCGCTATAAGGGAAGGTTCAAGCCGGAACAGTTCAGCGATCTGGTCCTGGAATGGCGCGACGGGCGGCCGGTGAAGCTGGGCGACGTGGCTGAGGTCAAGGTGCAGTTGGGCCGGCAATGGCAATATGCCTTCCAGAATGGCAACGAGGCCATCGGCCTGCGCGTCATCCGGCGCGAGGGGGCCAATGTCCTGGCCACCCTGACCGAGGTCAAGGAGCTGATGGCCGGGATGCGCGACGGGGAGATGAAGGCGAAGGGTCTGACCAACAATCAGAGCTTCGATCCCTCCGTCTATATCGAGAATGCCATCGGCCTGCTGTCGGGCAATCTGGTGTCGGGCATCGTGCTGGCGGTGGCGGCCCTCTGGCTGTTCCTGCGGCGCACGCAACTGACCCTGCTGGTCGCCATGACCATTCCCATCTCGCTGCTGTCGCTGTTTGCCGTGCTGGCCATCACGGGGCGGTCGATCAATGTCATCTCCCTGGCGGGGCTGGCCTTTGCCGTGGGCATGGTGATCGACAGCGCCATCGTCGTGCTGGAAAATATCGTGCGCATGCGCGACCGGGGCATGGGCAATGACGAGGCCAGCCACGAGGGCACGCGGCGCGTCATCTCCGCCCTGTTCGCGTCCACCGCCACCACCGTGATCACCTTTGTGCCCATCGTGTTCATGCGCGAGGTGGAGGGGCAGATCTTCGCCGATCTGGCCCTGACCATCGCGGTCGGCGTCACCATCAGCCTGATCGTCTGTGCCACGGTGCTGCCGGTGGCGACTGCCAAGCTGATGAAGGTGACGCCGCGCATGGGGGGTGAGGCGCGGTGGGTGGAATGGCTGTCGCTGAAGATCATGGACCTGACGGCCACCAACAGGAAGCGCGCCGCCGTGATTGCCGGTCTGCTGACGTTGTCCCTGGGCGGATCGTACCTGCTGTTCCCGTCCATGTCGTACTTGCCGCCTGTGAAGCGCGACAGCGTCGATGCCTTCCTGAACTTCCCCGTGGGCACGTCGGTCGACCTGTCGAGGGAGGAGGTGGCGAAGGTCATCGTCGACCGGTTCATGCCCTATTACACAGGCGAGAAGCAGCCCAAGGCCAAGAATTTCTATGTCCTGGGCTGGCCCGGCGGCGGGTCCATCGCGGTGCGTCTGGAAGATGACACGCGCCTGGACGAGATGATGGGCATCGTGAAGAACGAGATCCTGGCCGGCTTCCCCGATGTGCAAGGCTTCGCCAATCGCGGCAATCTGTTCGGCGGGCTGGGGGCGGAGGGAAATGTCTCCATCCTGCTGCAATCGTCCGACGCGGCCGGCCTGTCCGACGCGGCATCCAAGGGTCTGGCGTTGCTGCGCGAAAAGCTGCCCGACGTGCAGTCCTGGTCCAACCCCAACCCGGAAATGGCACAGCCGCAATTGACCGTGACCCCCAATGACCGCCGGATTTCGGAGGTGGGCTGGACCCGCGTGCAGGTGGGCCAGGTAGTGCGCGCCCTGGGCGATGGCTTGTGGCTGGGCGAGCATTTCGACGGGCAGAACCGTCTGGACATCATCATGCGGTCCCCGGAATGGACGGGTCCGGAGGAGTTGGAACAGGTGCCGGTGGCCACCCCGTCGGGCACGGTGGTGCCGCTGGGCCAGCTTGTGTCGGTTGCCCGCGAGGTGGGGCCATCCAGCATCACCCGGGTCGATGGCCGCCGCACTATCACGCTGAACCTGCAGCCGGGGGAGAATATCGCGCTGGAGGATGTGATGACCATGCTGCGGCGGGATATCGAGCCGCAATTGCGCGCCTTCCTGCCGGCCGACGGCACCTTGCGGTATGGCGGATCGGCCGACCGGCTGGATGCAACGGTGGCGGCCATGGCTAAGAATTTCATCATCGCCCTGGGCCTGCTGTTCCTGCTGATGGCCCTGACCTTCAAATCGGTGAAGGACAGCGCCATGGTGATGATCTCCATCCCGCTGGCCACCGTGGGCGGGCTGGCGCTGCTGGACTTCACCAACCTGTTCACGTTCCAGCCGCTGGACCTGCTGACCATGATCGGCTTCATCATCCTGCTGGGCATCGTGGTCAACAATGCCATCCTGCTGGTCGATGAAACGCGCCTGTGCGAGGCGGAGGGCAAGGGAAGGGCCGAGGCCGTGCATCAGGCCCTGCGGTCCCGCATCCAGCCCATCTTCATGGGCACCCTGACGACGGTGGCCGGCATGGCGCCGATGATCGTGGTGCCGGGGGAGGGCAGCGTCATCTATCGCGGTATCGCCGCCGTGCTGACGGGCGGGCTGGCCGTGTCGACGGTGTTCACCCTGCTGCTGCTGCCGGCCCTGCTGCGCATGGGGGAGAAGCACCGCCGCGCCGTGCAGGAACCGGGACCGGATTACGGGGCCAAGGTGACGCGGCTGGCGGCGGAGTAGTGGGGGTTTTCCTTGGATGGTGTCGCTCCCTCACGTTTTGGTCGCGCCCTCACCCTCCCCCCGCTGCGCGGCGGGCCCCTCCCTCTCCCACTTCGTGGGCGAGGGGCGGAACTTGGCGGTGTGCTTAAATTCGCCCCTCTACCGCTTGCGGGAGAGGGAGGGGCCCGAACGCGCCAGCGTTCGGGAGGGTGAGGGCCCGTTGCGAAGCGGTGGGAGGGTGAGGGCAAAATCGGCACCCCCGCCTATTCTCTACCTTTACACCCCCGTTACATATCGAAACGCCCACGTAACGGGGTTTTGATTACAAGGGTGCAATATTCCCCCAGAAAAGGGATCATCGCCATGACCCGCCGCATTGCGCACCAGATCGCCGCCGCCCTGCTGCTGGGCACCATCATGCTGCCGGCAGCGGCACAGCAGGCACCGGCACCGGCCGCCCGGGTGAAGGTGGAAGCCGCCAGCCTGCGGCAGATGGCGCCGATGCTGCAGGTGCCGGGCAGCGTGATGTCGCGCCAGGATGCCGATGTGGCGGCCGAAGTGTCGGGCCGCGTCACCTGGGTGGCGGAGGCGGGCACGCGGGTGGCAGCGGGAGAGGCCATCGCGCGGGTCGATGACCGGCTGCTGCGCCTGGAACTGCGCCAGTACGAGGCGCAGATCAAAAGCCTGGAAAGTCAGTTGGCCTTTCAGGAGCGCGAGGTGGACCGCCAGCGGCAACTGGCCGAGCGCGGCACCACGCCCGTGACCCGGCTGGAGGAGACGACCAGCAAGCGCGACGTGCTGGCCCAGGATCTGGTCCGCGCCCAGGCCAGCCGCGACCGCACGGCGCTGGAGATCGAGCGCACCACCGTCAAGGCGCCATTCACCGGACAGGTGGCGGAGCGGATGCTGGAGGTCGGTGAATATTCGGCACCGGGGGTGAAGGTGGCCCGTCTGGTGGCCGTCGATCAGGTGGAGGTGCGGGCCCAGGCGCCCGTCTCCATCGCCCGCCATATCGTGGAGGGCAGCGAGGTGCCGCTGGATATCGAAGGGCAGGCGGCGCGCGGCAAGGTCACCCGCATCATCGCCATCGGAGAGGCGCAGTCCCGCACCTTCGAGGTGCGCGTGGCCCTGCCCAAGGGCGAGGCACCCTGGATCGTGGGCTCAGCGGTCAAGGTGGGTCTCCCCTCGGCCACGGCCGAACAGGTGGTGGCCGTGCATCGCGACGCCCTGGTCCTGCGCGGTGACGGCACATATCTGTTCCGGGTGAATACCGAGAACAAGGCGGAACGCGTGGCGGTAAAGACCGGCACCAGCATCGGCGACTGGGTGCAGGTGACGGGTGACGTGCGTGACGGCGACCGCATGATCGTGCGCGGCGCCGAAAGGCTGCGCGAGGGGCAGGAGGTCGAGTTGGACCCTAAGGTGAGTTAACCGGGCATGTAATACCGGCCCCTACTGGTCCTTGATCTTCGCCTGCCTTCCCTGGCACCCTTCTGCCTGTGTGTGGGGTGGGGGGTTTTATGAGCGACGGTATCGAATCTGTGGGCGCCATGGCCACGGCTGGCTTGGCGGCGGCCGCCATCGAGGGGGAGAGCGGGCATCATGGGCATGGCGCCCATGGGGCCTGCGCCAATTGCGGCACAAGGCTGACAGGAAATTTCTGTCATGCCTGTGGACAGGCGGGGCATCTGCACCGGTCCATGCTGCATATTGTGGAGGAATTCTTCCACGGCATCCTGCATTTCGATAGCAAGGCGTGGCGGACGCTGCCCATGCTGGTCTTCCGGCCGGGCAAGCTGACCTATGATTACATCCATGGCCACCGGGCGCGCTATGTCACGCCCATGGCCATGTTCCTGTTCACCGTCTTTGTCATGTTCATGAGCTTTTCCCTGATGGGGATCAGCACGAATGTGCCGGTGGCCGTGCCGGTGCAGGAGCAGCGCGAAGCGTTGGAGCATGCCCGGCAGGGGCTGGAGGAAGCCCGCGCCGATCTGGCCGAGGCGGAGACGGAACTGGCCCAGGCGCTGAGCGCCGGAGAGGATGTCAAGGCCGAGACGAAGCAGCGTGACCGGGCGAAGCGGCGCCTGGAAACCGCGCAGAAATCCGTTGAGGCCATGGATACGGCCCTGGCGGCGGCGGGCGTGGCCATTGTGCCCCCCACCCCACCCAAGCCGGGAGAGAAGCCGACCGTTCCGGACCTGCCCAAGGTCGTCACCAACGGTCCCGTGACGACTGAAAACCTGTCGGACGTGCTTGTCCGTAATTTCGATGAAGATCTGAATATCAATATCGGCGACGCGGAGCTTGAGGCCAAGATCAAGAAAAAACTGAAGAATCCGGAACTGCTTCTCTATAAGATGCAGAACACGGCCTATAAATTCTCCTGGTTGCTGATCCCCATCTCGCTGCCGTTCCTGTGGCTGCTATTCTTCTGGAAGCGCGGCGTGGCCATGTATGACCATGCCATCTTCTCGCTCTACTCCCTGTCCTTCATGTCGCTGCTGTTCATTGTCATCTCGCTGGCGATCAAGTTTGTACCGGGATGGGAGGGCTTGATCGCATCCCTGATCCTGGTGGCCCCGCCGGTACACATGTTCTTCCAGCTGCGCGGTACCTATCGCCTGTCCAATTTCGGGGCGCTGTGGCGCACCGTCGCGCTGCTGTTCATCACATTGATGACCAGCATCACCTTTGTGGTGTTCATCGTTTCGATGGGGGTGGCCGGGTAGCGGCCATCATCTCGGGCCATCTCACCGCACCGCATGGCCATACACCCAAAAACTACCATAACGCGCATATAAGCGTGACACATTCCCCCACACACCCTATCCTGCCCCTCCAACGGGAACGGGAGGATGGGGTTATGCGCGTAGCAAGACGTGATTTGCTGGCCAGCGGGGCGGCCCTTACCGGGTTGGGGGTGATGCCGGGCATGGCGGCGATGGCCTTGAAGCCGCCACGCTATATCCGCCATGACGTGGCCAGTCCCGAAGGGCAGCGGATGTTGCGGGGCTATGCCAAGGCGATCGAGGTGATGCTGGCCAAGCCCGCAACCCATCCGCACAACTGGTTCCGCAACGCCTTCGTCCATTACATGGACTGCCCGCATGGCAATTGGTGGTTCTATGTCTGGCATCGCGGCTATGTCGGCTTTGTCGAACAGACCATCCGCAAATATAGCGGCATGGCGGATTTTGCCTTCCCCTATTGGGACTGGACGACACAGCAGCGGCTGCCGGCCACAATGTTCGACGGGGTGCTGACGCCGGTGGCGCAGGCATTCTCCACCTATGCCAAGGATCTGCCTACCTTCACCGCCTTCATCCAGCCGGCCCTGCAGACCTATTACAACGGCCTGAACCGGTTCCAGATGGAGCAGCAGAAACTGCGCGGCAATACGGATTTCGGCAAGCTGTGGGACGGGGTGGCCGGCACCAACGGCGTCGACATCGGCGACCGGGCCTTTGCCGCCACCGACCGTTCGCGCTATCCCACGGCGGCCAATCCCGATCTGGTGAAATCGGTGGCGGACCTGTGCGCGCCGGAGCATGTGGCGCTGGGCCTGCAACCCACCCTGTTCAACAGTCCCAACATGTCGAACAGCTTCACCAGCCGCCTGACCGCCTCGCACAATGCCATGCCCACCGGTTCGGCGGATTTCTCCCTGCTGGAGGGGGACCCGCACAACAAGGTGCATAATTTCATCGGCGGGGCCTTCCAGGGGCCGGGCAACTGGGGGGACGGGCCGTTCGGCAACATGACGAACAACCTGTCGCCTGTGGACCCGATCTTTTTCCTGCACCATTCCAACATGGACCGGCTCTGGTGGATCTGGGAGGGCAAGCAGCTTTCCCTGGGCCTTCCCACCCTGCCCACCGACCCGCAGACCCTGGCCCAGTTCAAGAGCGATCCGTTCCTGTTCTTCTGGACGGCGGACGGACAGCCGGTTCTGGACGGCAAGGCCGGCGACTATATCAACCCCGCCCGCTTCGACTATCGCTACGCCGAACCGGTGGGCCAGGACCTGATAAAGCTGGTGACGGCGATGAAGCAGAAGCCGGCTCCGACACCGCTGCTGCTGGCCTCCGCCCCTTCGCCCAAGGCCGTGGACGACCTGTCGGACTGGTCCGTGGGCACGGGGGCCAAACAGTTGCTGGCCATCATCAGCTTCACCCGGCCGGAAAATTCCGCCCGCGAATATACCGTCCTGCTGAACGCGCCGCCCGATGTGAAAAGTGCCGGCCCCGACAGTCCCTATTACACCGGGGCCATCACCTTCTTCGGCGGACACATGCCCAATATGGGGCATCGTTACCGGTACATCGTGGCCCTGAAGCGGGATCTGGTGGCCAAGGCGGGGGGCCATCTGGACCTGCGGCTGGCCGCCCCCTCCAACAAGCCCGACGCCCCGGTCCCCGTGATCGAGGCGCTGGAAATTCGCGGCGTGTAACCCCAGTGGCTTGAAAGAGTGACCGATGGTCACTCCTTCAAGCGCTTCAGTCACCAGCGCCCACATCCGTGGACTCGGTTACGCCGCAAGAGCGAACACTAAATCTGCCTGCTCAACGGCTGGGGCTGTCCTCGTACTGCCCCAGCAGCCGGCGCAGCCGCTCGGCCTCCGGTTTCAGCACGCGGTGATAGCGGATGGCGAAGATGCCACCCGACAGGGTGAAACCGATCCCGGCCAGCAAGGCGAAATCCCGGATATTGCCGGCATTCATCTTGCCCACCTGTCCCAGTTGCGCCACGGCCACGCCCATGGCCAGCAGGAACAGCGGCACCGCCACCGCCATCACCCGTATCCGCCGCATCGCCCCGTCCGTCTGGTCCAGCAGCGCGCGCAATCCCGCCGGCAGCGACGCGGCCGGCGCCTCCGCCGCCCCCTCCCACCCACGGCGGAGAACAATGGCATAGACGGCCCAGGTCATGGCCAGCATCAGCAGTGCCCCCCATTCGCGCAGCGGATCGGTGGTGCCGCGCCAGACGATGCCATAGGCCGCCACCAGGCTCCACCCGGCCAGCGCCACCCCGACCAGCCCCATGCGCAGCCGGAAAAGCCGCCGCCGCCGCGCCACCTCCCCCAGGGTGCTGTCGATGAGGTAAAGGCCCGCCGCCACATCCGCACGGTTGGCGGCCCCGGCCCAGGCCCGTTCCAGTCTTTCCATATCCATGCTCATGCTCCCTGCTCCTCTTCCGCTTCCGTCTTGGCTATGATTGCTGTCAGCCGGGCCTTGGCCCGGGTCAGGCGGGCGCCGACATTGCTTTCGGTCATGTCGTGCATCTGCCCGATGTCGCGATAGGGCACCCCGTCCAGCGACAGGATCAGGATCGACCGGTCCAGCGCCGGCAATTGCCGGATGGCGGCATAGAGCCGGTCCAGCATCCGCACCTCCTGCGGATCGGCCGCCAGCGATTCCCGCCGGATAGCCTCCGCCGCTGCTTCCGCGTCCCGTCTGGCGCGGCCGCCCTGCCCCGATTGCCAGGTCAGCGCCCGGTTATGGGCAACGCGATAGATGAAGGTGGCGGGCCGGCTGTCGCCGCGAAAGGCCGGCAGGGCCCGCCACACGGCCAGCATCAGTTCCTGAAGAAGGTCCGGCTGGTCGGCCGGCGGCGCGAAGCCTCGGGCCACCCGGCGCAGCAGGTCCAGATGGTCCCGCATCCATTCTCTGAAAAGGGTGTCCCGCGCCCCGCCCATCATCCGCTCCCGTTCGATCTGATAGGTTAGACAGGCGGACCCGCCGATTCCTTACAGGATCAGGACAGAATTATCAGGCAGCGGGCTGCGTTTCCTGCGGCAGCACAGCCGACAGGGTGCCGATCAGATGTTCCAGCTTGATCGGCTTGGCCAGGAAGGCCTGCATGCCGGCATCGCGGCATTGCTGGCGGATTTCCGGCGACAGGTTGGCGGTCAGGGCGATGATGGGCACCAGCTGCCCCCTGCCGCCCATGGCCCGCAGACGCCGCGCCGCCTCCAGCCCGTCCATGTCCGGCATGGACAGGTCCATGATGATGGCATCGACATGCTTATCCTTGATCACGGCGATCGCCTCGCTGCCATTGGCGGCCTGCAGCACCTCGGCCCCGTGCTGAACCAGCAGTTCGGTGGCGACGAAACGGTTCACCTCGTCATCCTCGACCAGAAGGACGATGGGCGGACCGGCGGCCCCCGGCGGCAGGCTGTCCAGGATGGGGGCATCCTGGCGCGGCCGTTCTACAGGCAGCGGCACCAGCGGCAGGCACAGGGTGAACTGGCTGCCCTGGTCGGGATCGCTGTCCACCGTCAGATTGCCGCCCAGCATCTCCGTTAAAGAGCGGGCGATGGACAGGCCCAGGCCCGCCCCGCCGAAGCGGCGGGTGATGGAATTGTCGGCCTGGCTGAACACTTCGAAAATCCGGTCCAGCTTTTCGGGCGGGATGCCGATACCGGTATCCACCACCTGGAACCGCACCCAATGCATGGGCGACGGGCTGGACAGGCCGGGCACGGCACCCGGCGCCTCCACCCGGTCGACCGACAGGGTGACGCGCCCCTGCTCGGTGAACTTCACGCCATTATCCAGCAGGCAGAGAAGGATCTGGCGCAACCGCTTGGCATCCGTCACCACACCCGACGGCACACCGTCCCCGGTGCGCAGCGACAGGACCAGGCCCTTGCGTTCCGCCCGGGGCCCCACCGTGGACATGAGATCGCCCAGCAGCAGGCCCAGATCGACGGGACCCGTCTGCATCTCCAGCCGCCCGGCCTCCAGCCGCGCCATGTCCAGCACATCGTCGATCAGGGTCAGCAGGGCCGAACTCGACCCGCCCATCACCTCAAGCAGCCGGATCTGCGCGGCATTCAGGTTGTGTGTCTCCAGAATCTGGAGACAGCCCTGGATGGCATTGATGGGGGTGCGTATCTCGTGGCTGATGGTGGCCAGGAATTCGGATTTGGCCCGGTCGGCGGCGCGCGCCTGCTCCGCCGCCACCTCCGCCGCCGCCCGCTCCGCCGCCAGCCGGTCGGTGACGCGCAGCAGCGCGGAAGCCGACGCACCCATGGCCACGGCCGCCACAATGAAGGGCTGGGCGAAGGCGATGACCTGATTGCCCATGGTCAGCGGATCGAAGACATTGTCGGGCCGGTTCATCAGCAGGTCGGCCAGATAGATCGAATTGGCCAGCAATGCCACGGTCGTCGCCACCAGCAGCACCCATTCCGGCAGACGCCGCGGCTGCACCGACGCCAGGGACGACAGGGCGACGATGGCCGTAACCTGGATGAAGCCGGCATTCAGCAACTGGCGCAGAACGCCGTCATTGCGGGCCAGGGCCACGGCCACCAGCACCATCACCAGCAGCCCCCCCACCAGCCAGCGTCGCCAGCGCAGGCGCTGGCCGGCATAATGGGCGGCCCCGTACGCGAAAAGATAGAGGGCCAGATTGTACAAAAAATCGGCCACCAGCCCCACAATCCCCGTGGCCAGGGTGAACGGCCCCTTCACCACACCGATCATCGGCGCCGCCAAGAGCGCAAGGCCGAAAGTCCCGGCCCATGCCAGCGCATAGACTTCCCGCCTTCCATGCCACCAGACAACAGCCAGCAGCGCACTGGCCCCCAGAAGGGGCGCAGCGTTGACTAGCAGCAGGGCATATTCCAGGTTCATGGTCGTCAAAATGACAGCAGCGATCGTAAACAGAAGATTGAGCAGCCCGTCCATCTTGCAACATGGCGGCTCAATACGCAATCGCGACCACTGAATGGCGACCCCAACATGATCTATAGTAGAGGATGGTGAATATTCTGCCTCCGATTCATGAACACATTAACACGGATTTGCGCGGAATTTTTTCTGTCGACTTGCATCGCGGCGGCCTGGCTGGTACCGGACATGGATGAATGAAAACAGGGTGCGCCCCACCGATGCGCATCCGGTCATCTTGTTCCGTGCTTCGTTGTGGCAAATGATAGGTCGATATGATTCAAAGGTCTGTCCGTTGGGATTAAACCTTCGGGCCAGTGGGGGCCGTCCGCAGGACGGCATCGGGAATGCAAAGTCCGGGGCAGAGATCATGAAAAGCGTCATTCGCGGGTTGTTGCTGACCATGGGGGCCCTGCTGCTGTACAGCGCCCCCGCCGCCGCCTTCCGCCTCATTCCCATCGAGATGGAGTTCGAGCCGTCGGGCCGGGGCGCCACGCAGATCTTCCGGGTGGAGAACGACACCCAGCTCCCCATCGCCATCGAGGTCCATATCACGGGACGCAAGATGGGACCGGATGGGGAGGATCTGCCGGCCGAACCGTCCGACGAATGGATCATCTTCCCCGAACAGATCGTGCTGGAACCCAATCAGAGCCAGTCGGTGCGGGTGCAATGGACAGGCAATGCCACGCCCGACCGTGAACTGGCATACCGGCTGATCGCCGAGCAGTTGGATGTCGATATCGGTCAGACCCCGACCGAAGGCGGGAAAGTGAAGCTGCTGGTGCAATACAAGGCGTCGATCTATGTCACACCGCCGGGTGTGAAGCCGCAGATCAACGTGATCAGTGCCGGCCCGCGGCAACTGGTCGACGGGACCGTGATGGAAATCCAGGTCCGCAACGATGGCACGGCCCACAAGATCCTGAAGGACCCGACACTGACCGTGTCGGCGGGGGGCAAGTCGGTCACCATCCCGTCCGACCGGCTGGGGGGGCTGGCGGGGGAGAATGTGCTGCCCGGCGTGACGCGGGGCTTCCTGCTGCCCTGGCCCGCCGATCTGCCCAAGGGGCCGCTGCAGGCAAAGCTGAACCTCCCCTGATCGCCGCCCTGCCCCCATGTCCGCACGCGCCCTTTTGACCCGACGGCAAAGACGGCTGGCCATCGCCTGGCCGTCGGCGCTGGCGCTTGCCCTGGCCCCGGCCCGGCTGGCTTCGGGGGCGGGAACGGAACCGGCGCCGCCCCCGGCGGCCACCCCGGCCAAGATCACGGCGGACGAACTGTTCAAGAAGGCGTTTGGCCAGAAAAAGCAGACCGCCAGCCAGAAGGCCGACATCCCCGTCTTTTTCGACGGGTTCGAGATCGGGCAGGTACCGGCCATGGTGTCGCTGAACGCGGCCGACACGGTGGTGGACCTGCGCAAGCTGGCAGACCTGCTGCGCCCCATCGCCCAGGATGAACCGTTGCAGGCCTTCCTGGCCCAGGCGGGGGCGGACGGGCTGGCGGCCCCGGCGCGTATGGCCCGGACGGGCATCCAACTGGCCTATGATGGTGCCGATCAGTTGGTGAAGGTGACAGTGCCGGCGGCGGCGCGCAAACCGCGCGACCTGTCTGTGCTGGAACGCGGCGCGGCGGCGCGCGCCTATACGATCATCCCGCAGGCCGACCTGTCGGCACAGATGAACATGCGGGCCGCCATCGATTATCTGTCCGTGCCCACCGGCCTGGGCAAGGATGGGCTGGGGCCGCTTTCCGTCTCCCTGGAACCGGCCATCAACTGGAAGGGCTGGGTGGTGGAAGGGGAGGTGAATTATCGTGAAAACGCCGTCCGCACCCTGTCGCGCGGGGCGGTGCGGCTGGTGCATGATTTCACCGACATGGGCATGCGCACACAGGTGGGTGACCTGTCGGTGCCGGTGGTCGGCGCACAGGTGGGCCGTGCCATGGCCGGCATCTCGGTGGCCAAGAATTTCTCCATCCGGCCCTATGATCAGGTGCAGCCGGGCGGCAACCGGGATTTCATCCTGGAAAACCCGTCGGTGGTGGAGGTCATCGTCAATGGGCGCCCCACCCGCACCTTCCGTCTGGAACCCGGCCCCTACAATCTGAACAATTTCCCCGGCGCGTCGGGCACCAACGATGTGCAGATCCGCATCACCGATGCTTATGGCCGGGAACAGACCATCGATTTCCCATTCTTTTTCGACAGCCAGTTGCTGGCCGCCGGGGTGCAGGAATATGGCTACAGCCTGGGCGTGACCTCGCAGGTCGTCAATGACCGCTATGTCTATGACGAGAAGGACCCCGTCCTGTCGGCCTATCACCGGGTGGGTGTCACCGACAATTTCACCCTGACCCTGGGCACGCAGATCAACAAGACGGAAACCAGCGTGACGGCGGAAGCGCTGGTGGCGACGCCGTTGGGCACGTTCGGCATCGAACCGGCCGCCTATCTGCGGCGGCGGGACTGGGACCCGACCGAAACCCCGGCCGACCGCAAACAGGGTTATGGCGGCACACTGCGCTATCGCTCCTATTCCAACGGTGCCTCCGTGCTGGACAGTCAGGCGATCACGGCGCAGGTCTCCTACTATGATCCCAATTACCGTTCCTTCGGCTCCACCTTCATTTCCAATACCAAGCTGGATGCGGCGCTGCGCGTCAGCCATCCGCTATTCGCCGAT
Source organism: Niveispirillum sp. (assembly GCF_017996735.1). Taxonomy (GTDB): domain Bacteria; phylum Pseudomonadota; class Alphaproteobacteria; order Azospirillales; family Azospirillaceae; genus Niveispirillum. The sequence continues at coordinate 25,834 of NZ_JAGOGJ010000007.1, read as the reverse complement.
ATCACCGCCTCGCTGGGCGGCCGCTATCGGGAAACGCGGGGCAGCAGCGAGGATGACAGCTATTCGGTCGATCTGGCGCTGCGCCGCCGGCTGTTCGAAACCGGCAATATCGACCTGACCTTCAGCCATGGCCGCGACGGTTTCGGGGTGAAGGAGACGGGCCTCTATCTCACCACCCGTTTCATCTTCAGCGGCGGGCGGCAGAGTGCCGGTCTGAATATCGACACGATCTCCCGGCAGCAGCGCCTGGACTGGCGGTTCCAGTCGCTGTACCCGGTCAATGCCCTGTCGGGCGGGCTGGAACTGTTGAACGAGAAGGGAACGGCGGGCGACCGGGTCCAGGGCAACCTCAGCTACACGCATCAGCGGTTCGAGGCGCAGTTGCGACAGGATACGGTGCGGCGCAGCCTGAACGATGCCAAGGGCGTGGAAAGCCGGACCCAGCTTACGGCGGCCACGGCGCTGGCCTTTGCCGACGGGCATGTCGGCGTGACACGCCCCATCACCAACAGCTTCGCCATCGTCGTGCCGCACCCACGGCTTGACGGCAAGGATGTGGGCGTCGATCCCGTCGATGACCGCTATACGGCGGAGACGGACTGGCTGGGCGTGCCCGTGGTGCCCAACATCTCCGCCTATCTGGTGCGGCCCATCCTGCTGGACGTGCCCGATGCGCCGGCCAATTACGACCTGGGGGAGGACCGGCCGGCCGTTCAGCCGGGGTACAAGTCCGGGACCATCATCACCATCGGCACCGATGCCATCGCCTCGCTGGTCGGCACGCTGGTGACGGCCGATGGCAAGCCCGCCGCCCTGCTGTCGGGCGTGCTGCGGCCCGTGGGCATCAAGGATGCCAAGGATCTGGCCTTCTTCACCAACCGGACCGGCCTGTTCCGGATCGACAGCGTGCGGCCCGGCGAATGGCGGTTGATCGTGACGGGGGCGGAGAAGACCCCCTACCCCGTCACCGTGCCGTCGGAGGCGGAAGGTGTGGTGAAGCTGGAGCCGATCCGGCTGCCATAGCCACGATCGCCCCCAGGTCGGGGCGACGGTCGGCCCAGTCGGTGGCACACTGATACGCGTGGCCCAGCGTCACCAGCACCGCCTCCCGCCAGGGTGTGGACAGAAGCTGCAGGGACAGCGGCAGGCCCGTATCCGTCGCCCCGCAGGGCACGGCCAGGGCCGGCAGGTCCAGCCAATTGCCCATGCGCACGAACCGGCTGAACGGCAACCGCCCCTCGTCGGCATCGGCCAGGGCCGGGGCGGGGATGGGCACGGTGGGCGTGGCGATGGCGTCGAAATCCTGTGCCCAGGCGTAAAACCGCGTCTTATCCTGCGCCTGGGCCTTGATCAGCCTGGTTAATTCCGCATCCGAAATATCTTCGCCCCCGCGCAGCCGACCCAACACGCCGGCATCCATTTCGGAATCGTAATGATCAATACGCCGCTGCCACAGCCGCCAGGCACGCCCCGCCATCAACAGGCCGGACGGTTCCACGCAGGCCGATGGATTGATGGCGGGCGCCGCCTCCACCAGCTTCACGCCCAGCGCCTCCAGCCGTGCCAGGGCGGCCAGATAGGCCGCCCCCACCGCCCCGTCGACCCCATCCATGAACCGGTCGGGCAGAACGGCCAGGATCAGGCCGCGCGGGCTGGCGGCCAGGGCGGCATCGGCATCGAACTGTGCCTGCCGCGCCAGCTTCGGCCCCGGCTGGACCGGCCCCGCCGCCGGGTCGCGCAGGGCGCCCAGCATGCGGGCCACCCGCTCCACCGTGCGGGCCAGGGGCCCGATCGTGTCCAGTTCCGGGCACAGCGGCAGGCAGCCGCCCATCGGCACCCGGCCCCGCGTGGGTTTCAGCCCCACCACATTGTTCAGGGCCGACGGGATGCGGATCGATCCGCCCGTATCGGTGCCCAGCGCGGCATCGGCCAGCCCCGCCGCCACCGCCACGGCGGACCCGCTGGACGATCCGCCCGGCACCCGGACCGTGGCGGCATCCCACGGGTTGCGTGGCGTCGCGGTGGCGCGGTTGATGCCCCAGGTACCAAAGGCCAGTTCCACCGTATGGGTCTTGCCCAGGGTCAGCATGCCGGCCGCCATCAGGGCGTCGACGGCCGCCGCGTTCGCTGGCGCATCCGCGATCACGGGCGTGCGGCACCCGCCGCCCGTGGCCAGGCCGCGCAGGTCCAGCAGATCCTTGACTGCCAGGGTCAGACCGGCCAGCGGCCCCTTCGGCGCCGCCTTGTCCTGCCGCCAGGCCTCCTCCCGCACCCATTCCGGTTCCACCAGGGCGAAGGCGTGCAGATGCGGATCGAACCGGGCGATACGGTCCAGGGCGGTCTCGGCGATACGGGCGAAGTCAGGCATGATCGGAAAGACCGGCGGGTGGCTGAAGGGGTGGTCATCATAGCGACGGCGGCCCCGCGATCCAGGCTTTTGCCAAGGGTCATGGACCATGACCCTTGGAGGCCGCCGGATGGCGGTGCCCGGCGCGTGAGGGCGAGGGCACATACCAAGAGCCATGCTCCATGGCTCTTGGTGCTATCCATCGTATCGCTTGGATTGCCGCCACCGAAGCTGGCATTCTCGTTGCATCCACCTCTGGTGGTACCGTTGACACCTGGAATGACCATGCCGATCCTTGCCCGCCCGTCCCGCCTCGCCTCCGCCCTGGCCCTGTGCCTGCTGCTATCGGCGCCGGTATCCGCGACGGACAAGAACCGCTGCGATATCGACATCCGCAGTATCGACCGGATCGAACCCACGGCCGAATACGACCCCTATGGCGGCAACGCCACGGGATATCACACGGTGGAACTCGAACATGATGACGGGCCGGCCTGCGCCCTGCTGGTCGGCATCGATGATGGCAACAATGGCAGCCGCGTGCTGGAAAGCTCCAAGGACCGGCTGGTCTACGACCTGTACAAGGACAGCCGTCTGGGCCAGCGGGTCGGCGACATAAGGGGCAGCGAAAGCAACATGTTCGCCCTGGCGATGGACCCCAAGAACGACAAGGCGTCGATCCAGTTCTTCTCCAACATCCCCGGCGGGCAGTTGGTGGTCAAGGGCACCTATTCCGACCGGGTGACGGTGAATGTCTATCAGTTGCTGGATGGTATTCCGGTCGGCCCCATCGCGTCCCGCACGGCCCAGGTCCGCACCAAGGTCCGGTCCGTGGTCAGCGCCAGCGTCATCGTCGATGGGGTGGCGCGGCCGTTGAGCGGCACGGTGGGCACCGTGGATCTGGGCGACCTGACCCGTGGCGGGTCCGGGCGTTTCGACCTGGATATCAGCGGCAATGGCGATTATTCGCTGTCCTTGTCGTCAGAGAATGGCGGACGCCTTGTCACCACCGGTGGCGGCAGCGTGGGCTATCAGCTCTACGTCTCCGGCCGGGCCGTGTCGGTGGCGCGCGGGGCCAATGTCGATCTGGGCGGAGCCGGCCGTTATGAATTGCGGGTGGAAACCGGGGCGGCGGGACAGGTGCTGGCCGGCACCTATCATGACAACTTGATCTTGACCATCACTGCCAACTGATACCAAGCTGGCGAAACGGCCGGCATCCGTCGTTTGATCGGCATCAAGGCGGATGGGTTCAGGACCGGCATATCATGACCGTCACGGCGCGGACCAAACCGCCGTGGTTGCCCAGAACGGGCGGAAAGGACCGGCCATGGCACGGACGGGGTATTTATTGGCGTTATGCATCACGGGCCTCGGTCTGCTGGCCACTTCTGCGGGGGCACAGGGGTCGGCCCAGGGAACCATCACCCTGCGTGCAACCGTCACCACCACCTGTGCCGTCACGCTGTCCACCGGCAATGCCACGCTGGACCTGAATGCCGGGTCCGCCTCCATCCCCGTGGCGACGGTGGAGGAACGCTGCAACGCCGCCAATGGCTACACGGTCAGCCTGACGTCCAAGAATGGCGGGGCGCTGTCGTCCGGCAGTGCCACCATCGCCTATACCATGCAATATGGCGACAACAGCAGCAGCAACGGCACCCTGTCCACCGCCCGCGATGTCACGGGCAGCGGGCGCCAGACGGTTCTGTCGGTCTCCGTGCCCGCGGGCGCCCAGCGTCAGGCCGGGCAGTATGAAGATACGGTAACCATCGCCATCGCCGCGAAATGAAGGATTGAACCGTGACGTCGCGCCCCCGCTTCCACCTGGCCTTCCCCGTCCATGACCTTGCCGCCGCCCGCGCCTTCTATGGCGGGCTGCTGGATTGTCCGGAAGGGCGCAGCAGCCCGGAATGGGTGGATTTCGACCTGTACGGGCACCAGATCGTGGCCCATCTGGCCCCCGATGAATGCGGCGATGCCGACACCAATCCCGTGGACGGGCATGATGTGCCGGTGCGCCATTTCGGCCTGATCCTGGATTGGGACGCCTGGCACGCGCTGGCCGAGCGTTTTCGCGCTGCGGGTCAGCGCTTCATCATCGAACCCGGCATCCGTTTTCAGGGCAAGGTGGGGGAACAGGCCACCATGTTCCTGCTGGACCCTTCCGGCAACGCCCTGGAATTCAAGGCATTCCGGGACGAGGCGATGATCTTCGCGCGCTGACCCCCTCCCCTCACCAACGACCTATGTCTCCGGGGTGCACCGATTTCCTTCCTGCGCACTTGCGGTAACCGCCATAGAGTCTAATCTATGAGCCGGGCAGGACGGTTTTTTATGGCCCGGCGAGCCAAGAGGCGGTCATGATGGCGGGTGACGAGGGGCGGGGCTTTGGAACGATGATCAGGTTGACCCGCATGGGCGACGCACCCATCGAACATGTTACCCACGACCGGGGGGAAGCGCCGGTCAGCGAAGTCTCGCTTTATGCAGATATCGCCCGCGTCATCGACCATATGCAACGCCGTTTGCATGATGTGGTCCGGGTGGAGCTGGGCCGGATCGGCGTGGACGATATCAGCCCGATGCAGGTGCTGATGCTGCTGAATATCGGGCATGACGAGCTGACGGTCCGCGACCTGATGGAACGCGGCTACTACCTGGGCTCCAACGCCAGCTACAACCTGAAGCATCTGGTCGAACAGGGTTATGTCGACCGCGGCGCCTCGGCCCGCGACCGCCGCGCGGCCCGGTTGCGCCTGTCGGAAAAGGGGGAATGGCTGTGCGCGGAGATCGGCAAGCTGGAAAGCCGGCAGGCGACGCAGCTTCTGCGCACCCCCGGCGATGCACAGGACCTGGAGACCACCTACCGCATGTTGCGCCGGCTGGAACGTCTGTGGGGCGACGTCGTGCGCTATGACAGCCGTGGTCAGGACTGATGGCATGATGATGCCCCCGACCAGCGGGGACCCGGAAGCCCCGTTACGCCCCATCCTCCGGTCGCGGCTGAACAGCAGCGATGTTGACCGTCTGCTGCACCAGCCCGGCGCCGCGCCGCGAATCGACACCATGTCCAAGCTGGTCATGGAAATGGAGGAAGGCGACCTCACCGAAGCGGAGAAGCGGCTGGCGCTGGATATCCTGCGCGCCTTCGCGTCCGATGCGGAAGCCGAGGTGCGGGCCGCCGTGGCCTGGCAGATCCATAACAGCCCCATCCTGACCGCCGACATCGCCGAGAAGCTGGCCCGCGACGTGGCGCAGGTCGCGGTCCCCATCCTGAAATATGTGGATGGCCTGCCGGAGGAACTGCTGCTGGAGATCGTGGCGGAGCGTGATCCGCAGAAGCAGTTGGCCATCGCCGGCCGCCGGACCGTATCGGCGGCGGTGTCGGCCGCCCTGGTCGAAACCGGCAATGTCGTCACCGTGGTGCATCTGCTGCGCAACCGGGGCGCCGCCGTGCGGGCGGCCACCCTGACCCGCGCCGCCGAAAGGTTCGGGCAGTTCCGCATCGTGGCCGACAGTATCGCGGCCCGCCCGGAGGTGACCTTTGCCATCGTCGAACGCATGATCGCCCTGGTGTCGGAGGATGTGCGCCAGCAACTGATCCGCGATCACAAGATCGAGCCGGCACTGGCCAAACGCCTGGCGGAGGGCGGGCGGGAGGCGGCGACCCTGCGCGTGCTGCAACCGCTGCTGCTGTCGCGCGACGATGCGGAGATGGTGGCCAAGTATCTTTACCGTCAGGGCCGGCTGACACCCCAGGTCCTGTTCCGGGCCCTGTGCGCCGGTGATCTGGAACTGTTCGTGGCCGGCATGGCGGCACGGGCCAATATCACGCCGCAGGCGGCCGGCATCCTGGCCTGGGATGATGGCATCCTGGGCCTGCATTGCCTGATGGAGGCGGCGAACATCCCCGGCACGCTGACCGCCCCGTTCCGCACGGCACAGCAGGTGGCGCTGGAAACCGACTATGCCAGCGGCGAGTGTACGCGGGAGCGGTATCAGCAGGCGGTGCTGGAGACGTTGTTCGACCGGTTCGCCGACACGGCGGAGCGGGAGGTGGATGAATTGCTGATGCAGATCTCCGACCAGCCCGGCATCGATATCGGTGCCAGCCTGAACCCCATGCGGGCCTGAGCATGAAACTCACCTGCTATGCCCTGCATGGCGAACCGCCGCTGCTGCGGGCGGCACCTGCCACGCGGGACTGGATGGATGCGACGCCGCAGGCCTATGCCTATCGCTGCCTGCCGCTGAACATCGCCAATGCCCACGGGTGGGAGGTGCTGTGCCGGTCCGGCTTCACGGCCCATTGGGATGGCGGTGCCTCCACCGATGCCATCACCATCACGCCCGATCCGGGCACCATGGCCCCGGCGATCAGCCATTTCGGCTCCGGCGTGCTGACCTTCCATATCGAGGCGGTGTTCCGCACCGAACCGGGATGGAGCCTTTATGCCCAGGGGCCGGTGAACATGCCGAAGGACGGCATCGCCGCCCTGACCGGCATCATCGAAACCGATTGGGCGCCCTACAGCTTCACCATGAACTGGAAATTCACCGCTCCCGGCCGCGTGGTCCGGTTCGCGGCGGGGGAGCCGTTCTGCGCCCTGTTCCCCGTGCAGCGCCGCCTGCTGGAAAGTGTGGAGCCGGAAATCCGGTCCATCGGGGATGATCCGGACTTGGAACGGCGGTTCCAGGAATGGTCGTCCGGCCGCCTGCGCTTCAATGCCGATCTGGCCCAGCCCGGCTCCACCGCCCAGGCCGAAAAATGGCAGAAAAGCTACTATCTGGGCCTGAACCCCGATGGCAGCCCGGCCGACCCCGACCATCTGATCAAGCTGCGCCCGCCGGGATTTGTCGACCGGCGCTAACCGCGCTCAAACCCCCGCGAACAGGCCCGCGATGGTGGTGACGGCCCGTTCCGCCTCTGCACGGTCGGGGGTGGGATCGTCAATCCCGAAGCCGTAATATTCATTGGCCCCCGTCACCTGGAACACCCAGCCGTCGCGGCGCGGCACAAAGGAGGTCTGGTTGAAATAAAGGCCGTAGCGGACCTCGCCATCGGGGATCATGCGGGCCAACTGTCCGCGCACCGGCACCAGCGTGTCGTCGCCGAACAGGGCCTTGGCGCCATAGCCGGTGCAATTGACCAGCGTCTTTTGCGGCAGGGCCGACAGTTCCGCGGCACTGTGGAATTCCCGCACCTCGATCCTCCCGCCCAGCGACAGGAAGCCGGACAGCAGATAGTCGGAATAGGCCGCGATGTTGAACATCAGGCCGGAGGTGGTCAGCACCTCCCGGTCGCCGAACGGGTGGTTGCCGGCGGCATAGGTGACGCGGGGGGTGCGCAGTTCGGGCGTCATCTCCCGCGTCAGCCCATGGGCGAAGGCCGGGCGGTCATCGGGTACGGACGGGGCGTTGGAGAACAGATTATGCGTATCGATCCATTCGATGGGCGTGCCGGGCAGGCCCAGCAGGGTCTGATACCGGTCGAAGCTGATCCGCGCCATGCCGGCCCATTGTGCCTTGAATTCCGGTGTGGCGTGCTGTTGCAGGCAGATGCGGCTTTCCGGTGACCAGACGCCGGTGGCCAGCGATGAACGGGTGGCCGGCGGCAGGTCCCTGGCATAGATGGTGACCCGCGCGCCTGCACGCTGAAGCTGCAAGGCCGTGGTCAGGCCGATGGCGCCACAGCCGATGACGGCGATCTCCCGCGCGCCCGTCCCCATCGCCAGGTCGGTGGCGATGCTGGCCGACCCCCAGGAGAGCGACCAGCCGGAGCCGCCATGCCCGTAATGGTGGACCATGTCCTTGTCGCCGAACCTCACCCGCTCGATCCGGGGGCCCTGCGGCCGGAAGGGGCGGGTGCAAACGGTGATCTGGGTGATGCGGTCGACCGACACCCGCAAGGACGGCAGGGTCAGAACCGGAGCCTTGGGGGCCGGAGCACGGGCGACCTTGACCGGACCGGTGGCACAGCCGCCCAGCAGAGCCATGGAAAGGGCGGCACCGCCGCCGGTCAGCAGCGAACGGCGGGCAAGGGCGGGACGGGTCATGCGGAGCCTGTCATTCTCAGTCAGCTTCATCGGGCGCCAGCCTAAGCCATTGCGCGGGTGATCACAAAGCCTCGGTCGCCTGTCGCGCGGCTACGGCGAATGATATTTGCTGGGGTTTGACCCTGGTTTTTCTTATGCAGGCGGACCGCGGCCTGACTACGTATTCAACCGGACCTGCCGTTGACGGCGTGCCCCACCCCCCGCATGGTCGCGGGCAACAAAGCAGAATGCTACGGGGGAAACGGGACCATGCAGAAGCCCAGGCTGAGCCTGATCCAGATCTGGAACATGTCCATCGGCTTCCTGGGTATCCAGGTGGCGTTCGGGTTGCAGAATGCCAATGCCAGCCGCATTTTCCAGACGCTGGGCGCCGACATCAACGAACTGGCGATCCTGTGGGTCGCGGCCCCGCTGACGGGTCTGCTGGTACAGCCCATCATCGGGCACCTGTCGGACAAGACCTGGGGGCGGTTGGGCCGGCGCCGGCCCTATTTCCTGCTGGGCGCCATCCTGGTGACGCTGTCCCTGCTGATCATGCCCTCGTCCCCGGCGCTCTGGTTCGCGGCCTCCATGCTGTGGATTCTGGATGCCAGCATCAACATCACCATGGAACCGTTCCGCGCCTTTGTGGGCGACCTGCTTCCCGATGAACAGCGGATGACCGGATTCGCGGCGCAAAGCTTCTTTATCGGGGTGGGTGCCGTGGGCGCCTCGGCCCTGCCCTGGATGCTGACCCACTGGTTCGGCATGGACAATACGGCCGCCCCCGGCGTGGTGCCGCTGACGGTGCATATCGCCTTCTATGTGGGTGCCGCCGCCATCCTGATCGCGGTTCTGTGGACCGTCCTGACCACACGCGAATATTCGCCCGAACAGATGGCAGCGTTCGAGGCTGCAAGGCTGGCCCAGCGCGGGGTGGATGCCGTCGCGCGCGCCGACCGTCCGGCCACGGATTTCCGCCGCTGGGGCCTGATATCCGCGCTGCTTGGTGCCGGGGTGACGCTGGCCGTGGGGGCGCTGGACCTGGAGAAGGAGGTTCACATCCTGGGCGCGGGCCTGATCGCCTTCGGCCTGTGCCTTCTGGTTCATGCGCGGCTGAAAGGCTCGGGCACGGCGCAGAACGGGTTCAGCGAGGTGATGGAGGATCTGTTCGCCATGCCCGCCGTGATGCGCCGGCTGGCCTTGGTGCAGTTCTTCAGTTGGTTCGCCCTGTTCGCCATGTGGATCTACACCACCTCGGCCGTCACCGCCTTCCATTACGGGACCAGCGATACGGCATCTCAGGCCTATAATGACGGGGCCGACTGGGTCGGTCTGCTGTTCGCGGTCTATAATGGCGTGGCGGCCATCGCCGCCTTCCTGCTGCCCGTCATTGCGCGGGTCATCGGGCGGCGCGGCGCGCATATGTTCAGCCTGTGCCTGGGCGGTGCCGGCCTGATCAGCTTCATGTTCATCACGGACCCGGCCCTGCTGTGGCTGCCCATGATCGGGGTGGGCTTTGCCTGGTCGTCGATCCTGTCCTCGCCCTATTCCATCCTGTCGGCGGCGGTGCCGGCGGCCAAGATGGGGGTCTATATGGGCATCTTCAACATCTTCATCGTGGTGCCGCAGGTGCTGGCGGCCAGCATCCTGGGCGCCATCCTGCGCGCGGGTTTCGGGGGGGAGGCCATCTGGGCGCTGGTCCTGGGCGGATGCTCCATGATCCTGGCCGCCCTTTCCATGCTGGCCGTGAAGGATGATGCCTGAAGCAACCCCTTGCCTTCGCTGCCGAACCCGGTCATTCCATCCGTAACGGATAACAAACGCGGGTGAGGCAATCCCATGTCCATACATTCAAACTGGCGCCGCAATCTGGCCGGGGCCGTGGCGTCGGTCGCCCTGTTGACCGGGGCGGCGGGGGCTGAAACGGTACTGATCCATGCCGGCACCCTGCTGGCGGTACCGGGGCAGAAGCCGCTGACGCAGCAGACCCTGATCGTCACCGACGGCAAGGTCAGCGCGGTCAAGGGCGGCTATCTGGATGCCGCCGGGGCCGGCGCCCCTGCCGATGCGCGCACCATCGACCTGAAGGACAGTTTTGTGCTGCCGGGCCTGATCGATTGCCATGTGCATATCACGGGCGAACTGGGTCCCCGCTCGCAACTTGCCGAGGTGCAGGACGACCCGGAGGAAACGGTGCTGGACGGTGTCGTTTACGCCAACCGCACCCTGATGGCCGGCTTCACCACCGTGCGTGACCTGGGCGCACCCGCCCGCACCGGCTTTGCCCTGCGCGATGCCATCAACAAGGGGGAGGTCGAGGGGCCGACCATCCTGGCCGCCGGCATGATGGTTTCCATCACGGCCGGCCATGGGGATGTCAACGGCTTCAGCGAGGAAGTGACCCACGCGCTGCGCCCCGAAAGCATCTGCAACGGCGCCGATGATTGCCGACGCGCGGTACGCGAACAGATCCGCAAGGGCGCGGACGTCATCAAGCTGGCCACGACCGGCGGCGTGCTGTCCAACATCGCCGCTGGCACCGGCCAGCAGATGTTCGATGACGAGGCCAAGGCCATCATCGACACGGCCCATTTGATGGGCAAGAAGGTGGCCAGCCACGCCCACGCGGCCGGCGGCGTCAATCTGGCGCTGCGCAGCGGCGTGGATTCTGTCGAACACGGCTCCTTCATCGATGCCGACAGCATCAAGCTGTTCAAGCAGTCCGGCGCCTATCTGGTGCCAACCCTGCTGGCCGGTTACACCGTCGTGAACATGGCGAAGAACAGCACCACCCTGACCCCGGCCCAGGCCGCCAAGGCCCTGGATGTGGGTGAGCGCATGAAGCTGAGCTTCGGCAACGCCGTGCGGAACGGCGTCAAGGTGGCCTTTGGCACCGACAGCGGCGTGTCCGCCCACGGCACGAATGCCTATGAGTTCAAGTTGATGGTCGATGCCGGCATGCCGGCCGCCGACGCCATCAAGGCCGCCACCGTGAACGCCGCCGACCTTCTGGACCGCAGCAACCGCATCGGCACCCTGGAAGCCGGCAAGGATGCCGATATCATCGCTGTGGCCAAAAGCCCCATCGAGGATGTGACGGAACTGAGCCGTGTGCAGTTCGTGATGCGCCAGGGCACGGTACACAAGCTGAACGGGGCGGCGATGCCGTTCGTGCCCAAGACCTGATCCGGGGACAAGAAATCCAGGGGCGGTGGCGGCCCCGCCCCTGGACAGGACCGCCACCGCCCGATTATGATGCGCGAACAAAGCCATTGCATCGCAACCTCAGGAATGAATCGGCGATGATGATCGCCTGCAGGCTTCATGGCCCTATGCCTGCTGACGGCACTGTGTAATCGGGGGCGGTGGGTCGCGGAGAACGGGTGATGGCGCTTTACCAGGATGATATGGGCAATCTCTACTGGATCGATGCGGCAGGCCCGGTCATCACAACATACACCGAAGATCGGGCTCACCGATGGGGTGCGCCTTTCCTGATCCATGGGCATCGGCTGGACAGCTTCACATGGTCCGGGCGATTGATCGGGTCTTTGTCCCTGTTGCTGGCGGCGGTGGCAGTGGTGCTGATGATCAGGGGCGGGCACGATATGGCAGGAGGCCTGCCTGCGATGTCCGTCATGGTCGCCCTCATCGGCCAAATGGTGATCCTTCGGCGCACCGGTATCCAGATGGTGCCAAGCACGGTCCTGCGTCTGCTGCGGCCACAGCCATGGGGATCGCTGCTATTGGAACTGGCCGGCAAACTGTCTCTTATCACCCTGTACCTGTCCGTCACGCTTGACATGCTGGGCGACGATATGGACAGCCTTTGGCGTCAGGCTGTCGCCCTGGTGCTGGGGGGCGGTATCTTATTCATGTTGGCGCAGATGGGTCTGCTTTTGCTTTCCCTGATGCGGATGCACGTTCGACCTTCCTGACCAGAATGCCGCTTTATCAGGACAATCAAGGCCATCGCTACTGGCATGACCGGATCGCACCTATCCTGCACCCGCCGGCCCTGTCGGCGGAGCGTATGGCGCAGGGCATCCGGCCCCACATTGCCCGTCTGCGACCGGATCGGGCCGGCTGGCTGCGGGTTGGCTGCGTTGCCGCCATAACGGGCGGGCTGGGCCTGACCCTGGCGTCGCTGTTGCTGGCCGAACGGGACTGGCCTGTTGCCCTGGCGCTGGCCGTGACGGGCTTCCTGTGGTGTGCCGCGCTGCGCCTGTTTTTTGTCACGGAGATCTGTGCGCAGGGCGTGCCGTTCGAGGGACCGGTGACGCTGGTTCCGGTCCAGCCCTGGCCGCCTCGGCTGCTGCGCCTCGCCCTGATCCTGTCCTTCGCGGGGCCGCTTTATGTGCTAACCTGGGTCAAGGGGCTGGACGTCATGGACGGGGACGGGCCATCCATCTTCCTGGCGTTGGTCTGGGTCTGGCTGCTCTGGGGCCGGGTGAAGGCGGTTCGGCGGGAGAACAGGGCTTTGAGATTGGCGCTGGCGGTGGGGGACGGCTGATGGCGTTGTTCATCGATGAAGATGGGCAGGTCTATTACGGTTTCTTTCATTGGCAGCCAGTCTGGACCCGAGCCGCCATACCGTTTTTTTTGCAGCCTCGCGGTGACGAATGGCAATCCGGTCGCTATCTGCGTCAATTGTCCCCGGCTTGGGCCGGCTGGTTGCCGAAACTGACCACAGCCATGGCCTGTTTCCACATCCTTCTGTTGAAACTCGCCTTCATTCTTTGGTGGTCAGGCATGGGGGAAGCGATGCTTCTGCCGGGCGTTGCCGGGCTGACGGGAAATCTGTTCCTGAATTTCCTGTTGCTGTGGGTTGGTGGGCGCTGGGTGCGCGCTGATCACCCGGTCCGTCTGTGGGCCAATCAACCCCGTGAGGCGCTCGCCTTTGACGTGACGGCGGCCCTTTGCTGGGTGCCCGCCGCGGGGGCGATTATGATGCAGAAGCCTGTTGGGGGTCTGTTCATGCTGGCCGTTGCAGCGGTCTTTCTGGCGAGCGGTCTCTGGCAAATCTGGCGATGCCGGTAGCCATATAAGCGTCCGTCAGGAAACCCGTCGTAGCCAGTCCACCAGCGCCCTGAGCGGCCCCGGCACATGCCGGCGGCTGCTGTAATAGAGGAATGGGCCGGAGAAGGACAGCGACCAATCCGGCAAGGCCCGGACCAGGGTGCCGGCGGCGAAATGGTCGGCCAGCAAATCCTCGAACGTGTAAATCCAGCCCAGACCGTCCAGGGCGGCGCGCAGCAGCAGGGGTGTCGAGGAACTGACCAGTGGGCCTTGCGGATGCAGCTTCAGCACCTCCCCCTGCCGCTCGAACTCCCAGGCCAGCGGCCCTCCATCCGGGAAACGGTGGCGCAAACAGGGACGGGACAGCAGGTCGGTCGGGTGTTGCGGCAGCCCATGCTGCGCAACAATGGAGGGGGAGGCTGCCAGCACATAGCGTTGCACCCGCGGCCCGATAGGCAACGCCACCATGTCCTGGGCCAGCATTTCCTCATACCGCACGCCGGCATCGAACCCGGCGGCGAAGATATCGACCAGGGCGTTGTTATCCACGATGTCCAGGCTGATTCCGGGATGGGCCGCCAGGAACGGGCCGATCAGACCGGGCAGGACCGTGCGGGCCACGATGGACGGCACATTCAGGCGCAGCGTGCCGAACGCCGTGTCGCGATACTGGTTCAGCCCGTCCAGCGCCTGGGTGACGGCATCCATGGCCGGCGACAGGCTTTCCACCAGCCGCTGCCCCGCCTCTGTCGGGGTTACACTGCGCGTTGTGCGGTGCAGCAAACGCATGCCCATCATTTCTTCCAGATCGCGCACCGCCTGCGACAGGGTGGAGGCGGAAACACCGCGTTCCTTGGCCGCGCGCCGAAAATTACGGTGCCGCGCCACGGCCAGAAAGGCATCCAGATCGGAAAGGGCATAGGGTTTCACAAAGGGTGCCATTGTACGGATTTCCGAACAGGTCATTCTTATAAGGACGGATTATCGCATAATATCCGGGATGGCAGGATGGGGCCATGCCAATCCTTCCCCTACGGAGACCCATCATGCTGCACCGCCGCAATCTTGGCACCACCGGCCCCGCCACTGCCCCTGTCGGCCTTGGCTGCATGGGCATGTCCGACATGTATGGTCCGGCTGACCGGGCCGAAAGCATCGCCACCATCCATGACGCACTGGATGCCGGGATCAATATCCTGGACACAGGCGATTTCTACGGCATGGGCCATAATGAGATGCTGATTGCCGAAGCGCTGAAGGAGCGGCGGCGCGAGGATGTGGTGCTGTCGGTGAAGTTCGGGGCCGTGCGCGGGCCGGACGGGGCCTTTCTGGGCTATGATGGACGCCCGCAATCGGTGCGCAATTTCGTGGCCTACAGCCTGAAACGGCTGGGCACCGACTATATCGACATCTACCGCCCCTCGCGCCTGGACCCTGCGGTGCCGATCGAGGACACGGTGGGCGCCATCGCCGATCTGGTTCGGGAAGGCTATGTCCGCCATATCGGCCTGTCGGAGGTGGGGGTGGACACGATCCGCCGGGCCGCCGCCGTGCATCCGATCAGCGACCTGCAGATCGAATATTCCCTGATCAGCCGGGGAATAGAGGCCTCGATCCTGCCCACCTGCCGCGCACTGGGCATCGGCATCACGGCCTATGGCGTGCTGTCGCGCGGCCTGATCAGCGGCCATTGGACCAAGGACAGGGGCGATGCCGGCTACCGTGCCGCCGTGCCCCGCTTCCAGGGGGAGAACCTGGACCGCAACCTGTCGCTGGTGGAGGCCTTGCGAAAGGTGGCGGACGGGATCGGGGCCAGCGTCGCACAGGTCGCCATCGCCTGGGTGGCGTCACGCGGGGCCGACATCGTGCCGCTGATCGGTGCGCGCCGCCGCGACCGGCTGACGGAAAGCCTGGGGGCGGCGGGTCTGGTCCTGTCCGCCAGCGAACTGGCCGCCATCGAAGCGGCGATGCCGGCCGACGCCGTGGCCGGGGACCGGTACCCGTCGGTGCAGATGGCCCATCTGGACAGCGAGCGCTGAAAGGGTGCGTCGCTCCCTCACCCTCCCAAGCCTGCCGGCTTGGGCCCCTCCCTCTCCCGCCAGGCGGGCGAGGGGCGGAACTTTGGCTTTGGCAATGCGCTCAATGTCGCCCCTCGCCCACGAACGTGGGAGAGGGAGGGCCCGCCGCGAAGCGGTGGAAGGGTGAGGGCAAAAGGCGCGCCATCGGCCCCACTCGACAGAAACAGGAGCAACGCCCCCTCACCCCGGCGCCACCATGCGCATGAACAGGTCCACCATCTTCTGCACATGCCGCTCCACCTCCGCCGCATCGGGAATGGGGCGCATGCCGGTAACGGTGCGATAGAACAGGTCGCTCTGCATCATGCCGCAGAAGGCGCTGACCACGGCCGCCACGTCGGGACATCGCACGATGCCCCGTTCATGCAGATCCCCCAGATACCGGATCATGGCCGCCTGCAACGGGTCCGGCCCGCAGCGGAAGTAAATCTCCGGCAGGCGGGGGAACTTGATCCCCTCCCCCATCAGCATGCGCCAGAGTCCCTGCGCCTCCGGGTCCATCAGCACACCCATCAGCCCGCGCGCGATGCGCGTCAGGGTTTCGCGCGGGCATTGGTCGGGCAGGCTGGGGGCCGTCAGCGGCTCCATGATCTCCGCGCAGCGCTGGGTGATCATGGCCTCGAACAGCCCCTCCTTGCTGCCGAAAAGCTGGTAGAGTGTGGAGAGCGAGCCCCCCGACCGCCGCACGATGGCGGAAAGGCTGGCCCGTTCGAACCCATGCTCGAAAAACACGGTGGCGGCGGCGTCGATCATGGCCTGCCGCCGGGCCACCATGCGGGGGGAATGGTCGGCGGATTCTGCAAGTTCGGTTGTCATGGCGGGATCATCGCACTCCCCCCGCACATCCCGCAACGGGGCGTGACGGTCATCACTTGAAGACTGTAATGTACGTTACATTATCCTATCCATCCATACAGGGTTTCTTTTGGGGGGTATCAGATGGTGGGGCTTCGGGGCGCCGGCGGCAATTGGCGGCGGGGGGCGGCGTTGGCCGTCCTGTTGCCCTTGGTTCTGGCCGGATGCGGCGCGAAGGAGGCGGAGCCGGTGCCGGCCCGCCCCGTGCGCGTGGCGGCGGTCACCTTCAAGGACAGCCATGCCGACCGGTCCTTCACCGGCACGATCGTGCCCCGGACAGAGGTGCAGGCCGGGTTCCGTGTCGGCGGCCGCATCGCGGCCCGCATGGTGGAGGTGGGTGACCGGGTGAAGCCCGGACAGATCCTGGCCCGCCTGGACCCGACCGACCTGGAACTGTCGCTGAAGGCCGCTGAGGCGCGGCTGGCCCAGGCCGAGGCGCAGGCGATCCAGACGGCCGCCAGCCTGAAACGCTACACCCCCCTGCTGGCCAGCGGCACCATTGCCCAGGCGCAGTTCGATCAGGTGAAGGCCGCCGCCGACACCGCCGCCGCGCAGAAGCGGGAGGCGGCGTCCAGCCTGTCCATCGCCCGCAACCAGCGGGCCTATGGGTCCCTGACCCTGGACCAGGGCGGGGTGATCACCGCCGTCCTGGCCGATGCCGGACAGATGGTGGGCGACGGGCAGACGGTGCTGCGCATGGCGACCGATCTGGGCCGCGAAATCGCCATCGACGTGGCGGAAGGCGATCTGGCCCGGCTATCGGTCGGCGGCACCGCGACCGTGGCGCTGTGGGCCGATGGTGACCTGAGCCTGACCGGCACGATCCGCGAGATCACCCCGGTGGCCGACCCCGCCAGCCGCACCTTCCGCCTGCGTGTGGCCCTGCCGGCCGACGCGCCCGATGCCGTGCGTCTGGGCATGACGGCGCGTGTCAGCTTCCCCGACGCCGCGGCACCTTCCGTGGCCCTGCTGCCGTCGTCCGCCCTGTTCCAGCAGGGGGACAAGCCCGCTGTCTGGGTCCTGGCCCCGTCCAAGGACCGGGTGCAGTTGCGCCCCGTGGAGGTCGGCGCCTATCGCCCCGACGGGGTGGCGGTGAAGGCCGGGTTGAAGGAAGGTGAACTGGTGGTGACGGCCGGCGCCCACCGGCTGGATGCCAACCTGCCCGTGCGCGTCTGGGATGGGGGCCTGCCGTGAGCGGACTGAACCTTTCCGCCTGGGCCATCCGGCATCAGGCACTTGTGCTGTTCATGATCGTCATGTCGCTGGCCATCGGCGTCTATTCCTTCGTGACGCTGGGCCGGGCCGAGGACCCGCAATTCGCCATCCGCACCATGGTGGTCACGGCCCAATGGCCGGGCGCCACCGCACGGGAGGTGCAGGAACAGGTCACCGACCGCATCGAACAGACTTTGCAGCAGGTGCCCAACTATCACTTCACCCGGTCCTATGCGCGGCCGGGCGAAACCGTGATCTTCATCAACCTGCATGATTATACCCGCTCCGACACGCTGCCCGACATCTGGTATCAGGTGCGCAAGCGGGTGGCCGACATGGCCCATACCCTGCCCGCCGGCGTGATCGGTCCGCAGTTCAACGACGAATTCGGCGACACGTTCGGCATCATCTACGCCTTCTCCGGCGAAGGCTTCAGCCAGACGGAGATGCGACAGGTGCTGCTGGCGGCCCGCCAGCGGCTGCTGACCCTGCCATCGATCGGCAAGGTCGATCTGCTGGGCGTGCAGGATGAGAGGATCTATGTGGAGTTCGACACCGGCCGCCTCGCCTCGCTGGGTGTGACGGTACAGCAGATCGGCCAGGCCCTGGCCGCGCAGAACGAGGTCAACCCCACCGGGACCATCGATACCGGCACCGACCTGATCCGCGTGCGTGTCTCCGGCGCGCTGAAGACGGAGGAACAGGTGGCGCAGGTGCCGATTCAGGCCGGCGGCCGGCTGCTGCGCCTGGGTGACATCGCCACCATCCGCCGCGCCGCCCGCGACCCGGCCGAAACCTTGATGCGCCATAATGGTGAGCCGGTGACGGGTCTGTCCATCGCCATGGCGGCGGGTGGCGACATCCTGAAGCTGGGCGACGCCGTCAAGGCGGAGATGAAACACATCCAGGCCACCCTGCCGCACGGGATCGAGATTTCGCTGGTCGCCGACCAGCCCACAGTGGTGCGCAGTTCCATCAACGAATTCGCCAGCGCCCTGGCCGAGGCGCTGGGCATCGTGCTGATCGTCACCTTCCTGTCGCTGGGCCTGCGCACCGGCGTGGTGGTGGCCCTGTCGGTGCCGCTGGTGCTGGCCGTGACCTTCGGCGTGATGAAGGCGGCGGGCATCGACCTGCACAAGATCTCCATCGGCGCCCTGATCATCGCGCTGGGCCTGCTGGTGGACGATGCCATCATCGCGGTGGAAATGATGATGGTGAAGCTGGAACAGGGCTGGGACCGGGCCAAGGCCGCTGCCTTTGCCTGGACCTCCACGGCCTTTCCCATGCTGTCGGGCACACTGGTGACGGCGGCGGGCTTCGTGCCCGTGGGCTTCGCGCATTCGGCGGCGGGTGAATATACGGGCGCCATCTTCTGGGTGGTGGCCACGGCCCTGCTGGTCTCGTGGCTGGTGGCGGTGATCTTCACGCCCTATCTGGGCTACAAGATGCTGCCGCAGAACCTGGAGGGCACGCATAGCGACGACCATAACGCCGCCTATGACAAGCCGCTCTACCGCCGCCTTCGGGCCAGCCTGGTCTGGACCGTCAACCACCGCTACATCGTGATCGCGGCCACGGTCGGGGCCTTCGTGCTGTCCATCGTCGGCTTCGGCTTTGTGCAGCAGCAGTTCTTCCCCAATTCGGCCCGCCTGGAACTGGTGGTCGATCTGGAATTGCCGGAAGGCACCTCCATCGGCGTCACCCAGGAACGCGTGAAGGAACTGGAAGCCGTCTTCGCCAAGGATGACGGCATCGAAAGCTTCAGCGCCTTTGTCGGCAGCGGCGCCCCCCGCTTCTATCTGCCCCTGAACCAGGAGCTGAAGCGGCCAAACTTTGCGCAGTTCATCGTGGTGACCAAGTCGCTGGAACGGACCGTGGAAATGGCCCGCACCCTGCCGCACGATCTGGAAACCCGCTTCCCCGACGTGCGCACCCGCGTGGCACGGCTGGAAAACGGACCGCCCGTCGGCTATCCGGTGCAGTTTCGCGTCATGGGGCGTGACCCGGAATTGTTGCGCAGCATTGCCGGCGAATTGCGCGACCTGATGCGGGACAATCCGCACACGACCGACGTCAATCTCGACTGGACGGAGAAGGTGAAGTCCGTGCGGCTGGTGGTTGACCAGGACCGGGCCCGCGCGCTGGGCGTCACCAGCCAGGATCTGGCGCTGGCGCTGCAGACGGTGATGACCGGCTATACCGCCACCCAGTACCGGGAGGGCATCGAACTGATCGACGTGGTGCTGCGCGCCGGACAGGATGAACGCGTGGCGTCCGACCGGCTGGCCCAACTGCGTCTGCGCGGCCCCAACGGCCCCGTTCCCCTGTCACAGGTGGCCAGCCTGGAGTACGGGCTGGAGGAAGGTATTCTCTGGACCCGGTCGCGCGATCTGGCCCTGACCGTGCGCGCCGATCTGCGGGGCAATGTCCAGGCTCCGACGGTGATGGCGGAAATCGAATCCGTCCTCGGCCCCCTGCGCGCCAAACTGCCCACTGGCTACCGGATCGAGGTGGGCGGTGCGGTGGAGGAAAGTGCCAAGGGTCAGGCCTCCATCATGGCGGTCGTTCCGGCCATGATCGTGATCATGCTGACGGTTCTGATGGTACAGTTGCAAAGCTTCCAGCGGGTGGTGCTGGTGTTCCTGACGGCGCCGCTGGGCCTGATCGGCGTGACGCTGGCCCTGCTTGCCTTCCAGCAGCCTTTCGGCTTCGTGGCACAGTTGGGTGTGATTGCGCTGGCCGGCATGATCATGCGCAACTCCGTCATCCTGGTCGATCAGATCGAACAGGACATCGCCGCCGGCCATGGTCGTTTCGACGCCGTGGTCGATGCCACGGTGCGCCGCGCCCGGCCCATCGCCCTGACGGCGGCCGCCGCCGTGCTGGCCATGATCCCCCTGTCGCGGTCCAGCTTCTGGGGACCCATGGCCATCTCCATCATGGGCGGCCTGATCGTGGCCACGGCGCTCACCCTCTACTCCCTGCCCGCCATGTATGCCGCCTGGTTCCGCGTCCGCAAGGACGAGACGGGACCGACCGCCCCCGGCGGCTGGGGCGGGGCCGAGTAATACTAACGGTCAAAATTCTTGACCGTTAGTATCGGTGGCGACCGCCGCCGCGCCGCACGTGCGGCGTTAGCCAAGGCTGCGGATGCAGCCGCCCGGCGCTTGAGGGGCAGGAAAGAGTGACCGAAGGTCAAGATTTCATGCCGCTGGTATAGGGGCGAGGGGTTTGCCAACCCAAACCCCTCGCCTCTTAAACCCTCACCCTCCCAAACCCTCGCCACCCTCACCCTCCCAAGCCCTGACGGGCTTGGGCCCCTCCCTCTCCCACTGGCGTGGGCGAGGGGCGGAACTTGGCCCCACGCCTGATTTCGTCCCTCGCCCGCTTTGCGGGAGAGGGAGGGGCCCGCCCGCGTCAGCGGGTGGGAGGGTGAGGGAAAAGGAGAAGACCGCCCCTCCCAGACAAGGGCGAGGAAAACCCGCAAAAACCCCAGCCCTGCATTCAGAGCATAACTCGATATATCTAATATGCATCTAATCCCTATCGACTTTTCCGTCACTCAGCGCGATATCAGATATATCGAGTTATGATCGGATATGGAGATTCGACATGCGTGGTTTTTTCGGACGCGGCGGCTTCGGCGGCGGTGACGATGATGACGATATGCGCGGTTTCGGCGGGCGGCACCGCCACGGCCATCCCGGTCGGGGCGGGCGCCATGGGCGCGGCTTCGGCCATGGCGGTCTGCGGCTGGTGCTGCTGAAGCTGCTGGAGGACCGGCCCCGCCATGGGTATGAGCTGATCAAGGAGATCGAGGAACGGTCGCAGGGCCGCTACGTCCCTTCCCCCGGCGTCGTCTATCCGGCGTTGAGCTGGCTGGAGGATGGCGGCCTGATCACCATCGCGGCGGCGGATGACGGGCGCAAGCTGGCCCGCATCACTCCGGCCGGCCAGTCCTTCCTGGCCGAACAGGCGGACGAGGTGGCCCGCCTGCTGTCCCTGATGCTGGAGGGGGAGGAGGAACGCGGCGGTATCCACGAATATGCCGCCCTGTTCCGCGCCATGCACAATCTGAAGGGTGCGCTGCGCACCCGTGGCATGCGCCCCCTGTCAAAGACTGAAGTGGAAACCATCGTCGACTGGATCGACGAGCTGGCCCGCAAGATCGAAAGGCAATAAGCATGCCCGATGCCATTTTTCCGGCGCGTGAGCCGCGCCGCGTGCGGTTCGACACACGCCGCCGCGACCTGACCGTAACCGCCATCCGGGACCTGTCGCCCCATATGCGCCGCATCACCCTGTGGGGCGATATGCAGGGGTTCCAGTCCCTGGGTTTCGACGATCATGTAAAACTGTTTTTCCCCGATCCGGCAACGGGTCTGATCGCCATGCCGGGCGGGGATGAAAAACCCATCGCCCGCGACTACACACCCCGTTATTTCGACGTCGCGGCGGGCAGGCTCACCCTGGATTTTGCCCTGCATGGGGTGGCGGATGGCACGGCGGGACTGGCGACGCTCTGGGCACACCGCGCCGTCACCGGCGACACGCTGGTGCTGGGCGGGCCGCGCGGCTCCACGGTCTGGCCCGTGGATTACGCCCTGCATCTGCTGATCGGGGATGAAACGGCCCTGCCGGCCATCGGCCGCCGGCTGGAGGAACTGCCGGCCGGCACGCGCACCCTGGTCCTGGTCGCCGTGGATAATCCGGCGGAAAAGCTGCAACTGCACAGCAGGGCCGATGCGACCATCCACTGGCTGTTCCGCGATCCGGCCCATGGCGGTCACGCTTTGGCCGACGCGGTCGCCCGTCTGTGCGTCACGGAAACGGACATCTTCGCCTGGGTGGCGGCGGAAGCCGGGGAGGTGCGCCAGATCCGCGACCTGCTCTCCACCCGCCATGGCATCGATCCACAGCGGATCAAGGCCTCTGGCTACTGGCAGAAACCGGAAGCGGGGGAATAATCCCCCGGGTCACCGATGATGACCCCGGGGATAAGAGGGCAGCCGCGAGGGCCGGTCCGCGCGATCAGTCGTCGCGGCCCATCTGTTCTTGCAGGTAGTTCTGCAGACCGACGGACTTGATCAGGCCCAGTTGTGTCTCCAGCCAGTCGATATGCTCCTCCGTATCCTCCAGGATGCGGCGGAAAATCTCCTTGGACTGGTAGTCGCGGACGCCCTCGCAATAATGCATGGCCTCCAGCAGCTCGGTGCGGTTGCGGGTTTCGATGGACAGGTCGCCCTCGAAACATTCCGGCACATCCTCGCCGATCTTCAGCTTGTGCAGATCCTGAAGGTTCGGCAGCCCTTCCAGGAACAGCACCCGCTCGATCAGCAGGTCGGCATGCTTCATCTCACCGATGCTTTCTTCGTACACCTTCTTGCCAAGGCGCAGAAAACCCCAGTTCTTCAGCATGCGGGCGTGCAGGAAATATTGGTTGATCGCCGTCAGCTCGTTGACCAGGATGGTGTTGAGATGGCGGATGACGGTGGCGTCGCCTTGCATGGGAACCTTCACAATGGATCAGGAGGAACGGGTTGGAACAATGTTCCGCTGACCCGATACTGGCATGGTCCACCGCCTTTGTCTTCTGATAACGTATTGCAATTGAAGGGAAAAGCGATTGATAACCAATCGCGTGTACCCCTCCCCGAAAGGAGCAGCATGAGTCCGCCCGTCCGTTACCTGGAAGATTTCGCCCCCGGCATGGCATTCGAATTCGGCGACCGTCTGGTCACGGCCGAAGAGGTTGTGGCCTTTGCGCGGGAATATGATCCGCAGCCCTTCCACCTGGACGAGGCGGCGGGCAAGGCCACCCATTTCGGCGGACTGGTGGCCAGCGGCTGGCAGACGGCGGGCTTCATGATGCGTATGCTGGTCGATCACATGCTGTCGCCGCAGACATCGCTGGGCTCCCCTGGCCTGGATGAGCTGCGCTGGCTGAAGCCGGTGCGTCCGGGCGACCGGTTGCGCGTCCGGGTGCGCATCGTGGAAGTGAAGCGCTCACGCTCGCGCCCTGAAATGGGCACCATCCGGCAGACGACGGAAGTGCTGAACCAGAAGGATGAAGTCGTCATGTCGACGATCTCCATTGGAATGGTGCGTGCGCGTGCGATACCGGATATTTCGGCTAATTAACTTGTTAAAGCGGAGAGTGGGGGTCTTCTAGACATGTCCATGCAGGCAAATTTATTCCGAATGGACTATCCCCACCTCCGCCACCCTTCCCAAAAGGTTGGAAATTTGCGTATGATGTCCCCCTGTCGGTGCAATGGGAGCCATCATGGCGCGGGAAGTGATTGATTTTTCTCCGGGGGAATGGGTGGAGGAACTGACGCCGCCCCGGCGTCGGCTTCAGATCATGGCCGTTCATGCCAAGCCGGGGATCAAGGCGCCGAATGTGGAACTGGCCATTGATGGAAACCCTGTCCATCGGCTCAGCCTGTCGATTTTTGCCCTGGCCGACATACAGCGTTTCCGCCGCGTGCGCTGACCCCGCGCCGCGCCATCACCAGAACCAGTAGGCGGCCCCCCCGGCCAACAGGGCCAGAAGGCTGGGGCCGCCGACAAAAAGACCCAGGCGCAGACCGCCGACCGACCCCGCCATCACGGATTTGGCCACCGTATTCACGCCCACGGCCAACAGGATGGCGCCTGCGGCCAGATGCAGGCTGTCCGGCTGCTGCTGCCCCATGCGGGACATGGCGATGGTGATGGCATCGACATCGGCGATGCCCGATGCGGCGGCCCCCAGCAGCAGGCCCGTATCGCCTACGAACCGGCGCAGCAATTCGGCCCCCACCAGGACGACGGCAATGAACAGCGCCAGCTTCAGCGCCGTGGCCAGTTCCAGCGGGTTGGACAGGGCCAGGGGCGGGCTGTCCGTCTGATCGCTCTTGCCTTTGCCATCACGCAGCAGCAGGACGGCACTGGCCAGCGCCAGGACCAGCAGCGCCGCCCCGGCCGGCACGGCCAGCGGCACCACCATCGCCCGGTTCAGCAGGCCTGCCACCAGCACCACGCGCAGCCCCATCACCATGCCGGCGATCAGCACACCCGCCGCCAGCAGGGGACCCGCCTCCTGCTGCTGCCGCGCCAGACGGGCCAGTGTCAGGGTGGTGGCGGTGGAGGAGGCGAGGCCACCCGCCAGGGCCGCAACAATGACGCCCTGTTTCTCGCCCAGCACCCGCACGGCGACATAGCCGCCGAAGGAGATGGCGGCGATCATGATGGCCAGGAACCAGATTTCCGCCGGGTTCAGCACACCCCAGGGATCGATGGTGCGGTTGGGCAGGACCGGCAGGGCCAGGAAACTCATGGTCGCCAGGATCAGCACAGCGCGGATTTCCGCCCATTGCAGCCGCCGCAGCCAGTCATGCAACGGGTCGCGCAGGGCCAGCAACAAGGTTGCGGCCACGGCGACGGCCACCGCCACGCGCAAGTCGCCCAGCGTGGCATAGGCCCCCAGCAGAAAGACCAGCAGGCCGGAAATGACGCCGGTGGCGGAATTACGCCCTTCCTCGCGGGATTCCAGCCAGTGGAACGCCGTGAAGGCGCCGGCGAAGCCCAGAAAGGCCAGGCCCAGGAACAGCAGATTATCGAAGGAATGGGTCAGCAGCCCCGCGGTGCCGCCCAGCAGCCCGGTAATGGCGAAGGTGCGCAGGCCGGCGGCGCGCTGTCCCTCCGGCGTGTCGCGCAGGCGCCAACCCCGTTCCAGCCCCACCAGCAAGCCGATGGCCAGCGCCACGGCCAGCCGCATCAGAAGGTCAAGCTCGTCCACGTCATCCCTTTCCAAGGCCGGCATCGCGGCGCGCAGGATGCCCCGGCCGGCCGACGCGGGCAAGGGAGCGGAAGGCTCATATCAAGGGTCATGGACCATGACCCTTGGAGGCCGCGGCGCCCGGCGCGTGAGGGCGAGTGCTCATACCCCCCATGGCTCTTGGTATCAGGCCCGCGCCAGGGAGTGGTTGAACAGTTCCAGCAGCAACGGGAAAGCCGACAGCCGGTCGACCAGCATCACGCCGAGCGCACCGCCATCGGCGTGATCGACATGACGGATGGTGACGGGCAGACGGGCCCAACTGCGCCCGTCGGGACGCAACACGGTGATGTCCACCCGCTGGCCGATGACAAAACCGCCGCCCCGATCCTCCGGACGCACACGCAGCCCCCCGAACGACCAGTCGAGCAGACGGGCGGGGCGGCCGGCAACCATCAGATAAACGGGTTCGGTCGGGGTACGCGGATGCGTGCGGCGTTCGGCCGGGGTGTCGGAC
>NZ_JAGOGJ010000216.1 GCF_017996735.1 Niveispirillum sp. | reverse complement strand
GATAGTCATACATGGTGTTGCTCCTGCATTTGGAAAAGTAAAAGACGGCTCCCAAGATCATCAGCAGGCCGAAGAAGGAGATGCCGGGCAGGTCCAGCAAAGGACGGAAGGCCCGCAGGCCGGGCGAGCGCAGATGGTCGGCCTTGAATTCAGGATTGCCGGCCCAAACCAGCCCCACCTTCAGCCCCGCAAATCCCGACAGCCGGTCGGCCCAGTGCGCCTGCAATTCCGGCTCCGTCGCCAGATAGGGCACATCGGCCGGAATAGTGTCGATGCGCGCGCCCAGCAGATGCGGCAGGGACAGCAGCGATATATGCGCGTCGTGCGGCGGCAGCGGCTGGAACCGCCCGATCACTTGGTCCACGCCCGCCATGCGCCCCAGCAGGCGGACCAGTTGGCTGTTGCATTCCAGGATGACGGTGAAGCCGCGTGCCTTCAGCACAGGCAGGTAGCGCACGAATTGCAGCGCATCGCCCACCCCTTGTTCGTCATGCACCAGCAGGGTCTGGCCCGGCCCGGCCGACCCGTCCCAGGCGGGGGAGGTGAAATCACGCCGGGGTGACGGGAAATCCGCCATGCGGCTGCGCCATTCATATTCCGCCAACCCCTCCTCATAATCGCCCTGCATCAGCAGGGCGACGGCCAGGGCCGTATGGGCGGCGGCGAGGCCGGGATCATGCCGAACGGCGGCGCGTGCACTTTCCACCGATTCCGCGATCCGCATTTCCTCACGATAGGCGACCGACAGGTTCAGATGGGTGGTGGCGCTGTCGGGCTGGCGGACCAGGGCCCGCCGGAAACATTCCATTGCCTCGGCATACCGGTACTGGTCCTGAAGCACGATCCCCAGATTGCTGAGCAGGCCCGTATCATCGGGGGCGAAACCCAGCGCCGTGCGATAGGCGGCGGCGGCATCGTCCAGCCGTCCCAGTCGGCGCAGGGCCACCCCCAGATTGGTATAGGCATGCACCGACAGGGGCTGCATGGCCAGCAGCTCGTGCAGCGCCTCCACTGCCTCTTCGGCGCGGTTATCCAGGATCAGCAACCGGGCCAATTGCAACCGCGCCTCGCCGGTATAGGGGCGCAGGGTGATCAGTTGTTTCTGCGCGGCGATGGCATCGCCATAGCGCTGCATCTGGTCCAGGACATTGACCAGATTGAGATGGGCATCAACAAAGTCGGGCGACAGGCGCAAGGCCCGCACACAGGCATCCAGCGCCTCCGGCAACCGGCCCAGCCGACGCAGGGCGCTGGCCAGATTGGAATGGTGGACGGCACGGTCCGGTTCCGCCGTCACCACCTGTTCCAGCAATGGCAGGGCCGCCGCATAATCACCCGCCTGGAGATGAAGTATGCCAAGGCGTTGCAACGCGTCGGTATGGCCGGGCTGCTGCCGCAGCACTTCCTTGTATCCGGCCCGCGCTTCGGCCACCCGTCCGGCATCGTGATGGGCGGCGGCGGCAGTAAAAAGGTCGGTGAAGGCGGGCATGGGCCGGTTCCGATGTCGATTCATTGGGATAGATTACCTTTGGCACCGATATTCCTGATCCAACCCGGTGCCGAACATTCTATAGATACCCAATATCCGCATCGGCACCGCCGATGCCATCGCAATCGTCGGAACGGGTTGATGGGTGGGGACATTGGAACGGGTGGCCGGCGCGCGCTGATCACCGGCATCACCAGTCAGGATGGGGCCTATCTGGCCGCGCTGCTGCTGGAAAAGGGATATCGTGTGACCGGCACCCTGCGGCCCGGCGGCACACCGATCAGCCGGGCATGGCGGCTGGAAGAGATGGGGCTGCTGGGGCGGGTGACGGGTGTCACCGTCGATCTGACCGATGCCCGCGCCGTTTCCTGGCTGCTGGACGACCATGCGCCGGACGAGATCTACCATCTGTCGGCCCACAGCTCGGTTCATTCCTCGTTCCACGTGCCGGCGGAAACCTTCGCCAGCAACGCCGTTGCCACCACCAACCTGCTGGAGGTGATCCGGACCCGTCATCCGGGCGCCCGATTCTATCATGCGTCCACATCGGAGATGTTCGGGGACGCACCGGAGGTGCCGCAACGGGAAACCACCCTGTTCCGGCCCCGCAGCCCCTATGCCGTGGCAAAGGTGGCCGCGCATCAGATGACCACGCTCTACCGGATCGCCTATGGGCTGTTCTGCGTCAACGGCATCCTGTTCAACCACGAATCGCCGCTGCGCGGGCCGGAATTTGTCACGGCCAAGATCGTCCGGCGTCTGGTCCGCTGGCATGCGGGCATGGAAGACCTCCCCATGGCGCTGGGGCGCCTGGATGCCCGCCGCGACTGGGGCTTTGCCGGCGATTATGTCAGGGGCATGTGGTCCATGCTGCAGGCGGGTGGGCCGGACGATTACGTCCTGGCCAGCGGCCGCACCTGGAGCGTGCGCGATTTCGTGACCCTGACGGCCGGGGCGCTGGGCATGCGCCTGCAATGGTGCGGCGAAGGGACGGGGGAGACCGCTATCGATCTGGATAGCGGCCGTACCTGTGTCACCGTCGACCCGGCCCTGTTCCGCCCCGCCGAGGTGGGGGAACTGCGCGGTGACAGTACCCGCGCGCGCGACCGTTTGGGCTGGTCCCCGACGGTCGATCTGCCGGCGCTTGTCGCCATGATGGTGGCGGCAGAACGGGGGCGTCAGAGCAGGGACGCGGTCAGGGGATAAGGGTCACCGACTGCCCCTGCGCGGCATTCGCCTTGGCAATGCTCACCTGCGCCTGCGCGGGGATCGACAGTTGATAGACCATTCCGCCCGACAGGTAGGCGAAGCAGGATAGCGTCACCGTCCCGTCGGCCGCGGTTTCTCGCGACAGGGGGCATTGCTGGCCGCTGATCGACAGTTGGCTTATGTTTTGGGGCTGGGTTTTGGCCAGCGCCAGCCGGATACGATGCACGCCCTCGCTCCCCGCCGTAAAATCACAGCGGCCTGCAGCGGTTTCCGTGCAACTTTCTTCATCGGAAACGACGGTGGCGCTGGCCTGCGCCAGGGGCACGGCGATCGGCGGGATGGCCAGCAATGCCAGCCCCACGAACGCCCGGATTACGCAAACCATAAATAAACCTCGTCATGCTGCAAATGTCTGCCCCATGCCCAGAAATAAGGCAGGAATGACACAGGAATCAATCCCAGACGTGTAGTGCAAGTGTCATACATAGATCGGACTATCCTGGATGAGCAGGGGCGGGGGACCCCCTTGAGGCCACTGATTTCACGGATCGGCGGCAGGACGGGATCGATGTCCGCTCCCGTCCGGTTCGGATTTTCCGTCCTGTCCCTCGTTCAATCCCTTGATCCCATACGTAATCCGACGCAAAAAAGCCGGTCTGTCCGCACGCCATCCCGCCCGGAGGAAAGATGTATCCCGTCCGTTTCAGTGCTTTGCGTCGGGGCCTGTTGCCCTTGGCGACCATGCTGGCCTTGCTGACGGCACCGGTGGTTGCGGAGATCACGGTCAGCCCGGCTGTGGGTGTTCCGTTGAAGGCGGCACGGGCGGCGCTGGACGCGAAACGGTATGATCAGGCACTGACCGAGATCGCCAAGGCCGGGGCGGCGCCGGGGATCACCGCCGAGGAGAAATGGGCGGTGGAATTGACCCGGGCGGCGATCTACAAGGCGCAAAACCGGTTCGACAAGGCCGCCGACGCCTTCGAAGCGGCGTTGACCCTGGTGCCGATGTCGGCGGCGGATCAGGGTGGGGCATTGGAAACCCTGTCACAGCTATGGTACCGCGCGGGCGATTACGCTAAGTCGGCGGCCTTCGGTGAAAAGGCCATGGCGGCGGGCCGTAAAAGCGATGCCTTCCGGCAGATGGTGGCCGAAGCCTATTACCGCGCGAAGGAGCCGGCAAAGGCGGCCCGGCTTGTGCAGGGCATGATCGAAGAACAGCGCAAGGCCGGGCGCACCCCTTCGGTGGAACTGCTGCAATTGCAGGCCGCCTCCGAATTCGGGTCCGGCAATAATGAAGGCTATATCAAGGCTCTGCGCCAGCAATTGATGCTGGAGAACAGCAGGGTGGACTGGTTCCGCCTGTTCGATGCCATGGAACGCGACAAGCCGATCCCGGAGCGGCTGGACCTGGATTGGGCACGGCTGCGGCTGGCCGTGGACGCTTATGAAAACCCGGACTCCTTCACCGAAATGGCCCAGCGCGCCATGGTGGAGGAACTGCCGGCGGAGGCGGCATCCGTGCTGGAGAAGGGGTGGAAGGCCGGCATCCTGGGCCACGGCCCCAAACTGGAACGTCAGCAGCGGTTGCGCGATTATGCTGCCCGGCAATTGGCCGCGCAGAAACAGGAACTGGACGAAAACCACGCCCGGGTGCTGGGGTCCAAGGATGCCAACGCCATCGCCAAATTGGGCATGGTTTATGCGTCGCTGGGCCAATTGGACCAGGGTATCTCCCTTTTGCAGCAGGCGCTGAAAGGCAAGCTGATGTCACCGGCGGCGGTCCGGTTGCGCCTGGGCATGCTGCAATACAAGAAAGGGCAGATGCAGGCGGCGGCAGCCACCATGGCCACCCTGCCGCCGGGTAGTGACGAGGCGCGGCTGGCGAGCGTATGGGCGGTGATCTATCCGGCCGGGCGCTAATCGACGGTCTTTCCCGCCGGCCAGGCGGACAGCGCCTGTTCGGCCACAGAATTCAGCTTCTCCCGGCTGAACCCGGCCTTGGCCTGTACCGCCATGCCGTGCAGCACGGCCATCAGATAGGCGGCCAGCACGTCGGGCTTGGCCGTGGGGGGCAGGTCGCCCTCCGCCTTCGCGCGTTCGAACCGCGCACGGAACTGCGCCTCGCCCTCGGCGCGCGCCTCGATCAGGGTTCGGCGCATCGTCTCCGCCCCGTCCGACACGGCCAACGCGCCATTGATGTTGAAACAGCCGGTACGGTCGGGAAAGCGGGTGTTGAGGTCGGCTGAATTATACAGCATGTGCGCCGCCACCTCCCGCGCCGTCAGCTGCTCCAGTGCCTGCGGAACGAAGTCCAGGTACAGTTCGTAATAGCGGTCCAGCGCCTTGCGGAACAAAGCCTCCTTGTTGCCGAAGGCGGCATAGAGCGCCGGACGTTCCACCCCCGTGGCCGCCGTCAGGTCGGCATAGGATGCGCCCTCATAGCCCTTGCGCCAGAAAACGCAAAGCGCGGCGTCCAGCGCCTTCTGCATGTCAAATTCGCGATGGCGTCCCATCAGCCCTGTCCGACGATTTCCATAACGGTCATTATTAAACCGCTTGACACGGAATGTCCATATTCCGTAACGATCATTATCATAACGTTCGTTACGATAATCGGGCGACGTTCATCTCTCCCCTTTTGAAAAGGAATTCCCATGTCGAAGGAACTGACGGGCAAGGTCGCCCTGGTCACGGGCGGGTCGCGCGGTCTGGGCGCCGTCACGGCCCTGGCGCTGGCCGAGCAGGGGGCCGATGTCGCCATCAGCTATGTCGCCTCGGCGGACAAGGCCGAGGCGGTGGTGGCAAGCCTGAAGGAGAAGGGCGTGCGGGCCATCGCCATCCGCAGCGATCAGGCCGACATGACGGCGGCCAAGCCGCTGGTCGATCAGGTGGTGGCCGCGTTCGGCCGGCTGGACATCCTGGTCGCCAACGCAGCCATCGCCGTGCAGGGCAAGCCGGTGGATGATCCCGACCTGGATATCGTCAATCTGGACCGGCAATGGCAGATCAATGTCATGGGCACGGTGGCCACCACCCGCGCGGCGGCCCCCGTCCTGTCCAATGGCGGCCGGATCATCCTGATCGGCTCCGGCCTGGGCACCCATGTGCCGTTCGCCGGTATGGCCGACTATGCCGGCACCAAGTCGGCCCTGTCCGGCTATGCCAAGGGCGTGGCCCGCGACCTGGGCGGGCGCGACATCACCGTCAATGTCGTGCAGCCCGGCGTGATGCCGACCGACATGGCGGCGGCCGTGCTGGGCGACGGCGTGCCCGAGGCCCTGATGAACCTGCACGCCATCCGCCGCATCGCGACCCTGGAGGAAGTGTCGGCCCTGGTCTGCTTCCTGGCGGGGCCGAACGGGGGGTATATCACCGGCGGGGTGATCGACGTGGCCGGCGGGTTCGGGATTTAAGGGAAGGGGCCGGCAGGCGCGTGGGGGGTAATTGCTCACGTGGTTGGCGCGTCCAGCACAGGATCTGGATTCTGACCGGTGATCTGGTTTTCGACAAGGGCTGATTTCCGCCATTTCATCACGCTCGATGGTTTCCCAGATGGTGCCAGAACCGGAAATGAACGCCGCTCAAGCCAACCACGTGAGCAATTACTCCGGGAGGGCGCCTGCTATGCTTTTGCCTTGGTAGTGACCTGATCTATCCTGAATTCAAATTCCTTCTATCCAAAACATGCGTTCGTAAATATAAATATTTTTATGTGAAACTTAGATGGTGTATTATTCGGATTGCATCTGAAGTAATAAATCAGCAGAAATTATGGGTCTGCCAGATATTAATGAAGAATTTGTTGAATCAAGAATTGGATTCACGATTGCAAAAAATCCTCGATCTTCATTCC
>NZ_JAGOGJ010000215.1 GCF_017996735.1 Niveispirillum sp. | reverse complement strand
CCATCAGGACCAGATCCAGGGTTGCCGCGTCGCGGACCACGGTGCTGACGGCATCGGCGCCATTCTCCACCACCGTCACGCGATGGCCGGCCTTCTCCAGAATGGTGCGCACCAGCATCTGGTTGGCGAACACATCCTCCGCCAGAAGAATCGACAAGGGCCGATAGGAGGGAAGAGAGGCCGTGGCGGCCATTTCCGTGTCAGGGGGCGGGGCGCTGGTGACGGCCAGGGGCAGGGTCACATCGAACCGGCTGCCGGCACCGGGCTGGCTGTCCACCTCGATCCGGCCCTGCATCGCCTCCACCAGACGCTTGGTGATGGCCAGCCCCAGGCCCGTGCCGCCGAAACGACGGGTGACCGAGGCGTCCAACTGGCTGAACGGCATGAACAGGTGTTTCTGGCGATCGGCGGGGATGCCCATACCGGTGTCGGTCACCGTCAGCCGCAATTGCGCGCCGGTACGCGCCACCGACAGGACGACGCTGCCCTTGGCCGTGAATTTGACGGCGTTCGACAGAAGGTTCAGCAGCACCTGACGCAGCCGCGCCGCATCGCCCAGCACCCATTCCGGCAGATCCGACGCCATCTCCGTGCGGCAGGACAGGCCCTTGTCGGCCGCGCGGGGGGCCAGCAGGGCCATGCAGCTTTCCGCCAGTTGCGCCGGGTTCAGCGGCCCCATCTCCAGTTCCAGCCGCCCCGCCTCGATCTTCGACAGGTCCAGCACGTCATCGACGATGGCGACCAGGGCGCGCGACGCCTCCATCTGCAATGAAAGCCACTTCTCCCGCTCCGCCAAGGGCGCATTCTCATCCCGCAGCAGGTCGGCAAAGCCTATGATGGCGTTCAGCGGTGTGCGGATCTCATGGCTCATATTGGCCAAAAAGGCGCTTTTGGCGCGTTCGGCCGCTTCCGCCTGCCCCTTGGCGCTGGACAGGGCCTCCACCTTGCCGGCGATGTCGGCGTACAGCGTCTGTAACTGCTCGGCCATGCGGTTGACGCCGGCCGCAAGAGTGGCGAATTCGTCCCGTCCCGACACAGCCAGACGATAATCCAGCTTGCCCTGGCCGATGGCCGCCATGCCGGTCGCGATACGGTTCAGTCCGCGCAGCACCCGCCGGCTGGCGGCGGTCGCCAGGGCTACGGTGATGGCCAGCAGCAGCAGGGGCACGACCTGCAACACCATCAGCAGCCGGCCCCAGGCATTTACCCGTTCATTGGCGTGGGCGGCCAGCCGGTCGGCATCCGACGCCATCACGTTATAGCGAAGCTGCAACGTATCCTGGGCCACGCTGGCCGCTTCCGGTGCCGTGCGTGATTGGGTCAGCCGCACCATGCCGTCCATCATCAGGGCATTGTCCGCCGACAGCCGGCGCAGCAGGGCCAGGTCCACCGGATCATTGCCGAAGCCCTGCATCCGTTCCAACTCGGCCGACAGTTTCTCGTGCGACCGCTGCCACTGGAACAAGGCGCGCTCGCTACCGGTGTCACGGTATTCATGAACCAGCAGGCTCAGTTCGAACACGGCGCGGACCAGCGCCTGTGCCTCCGTTACACGCGTCGTGGACCGGCCCATCCATTGCCACGACCAAAGGGCGGATGCCGTCGAGATCAGAAAAGCGACTGCCGCGAAGACCAGGGCCGTGGTGATTCGCGTGCGGATATTCATCAGCTCAGTCCAGCACCGTGACACGTGTCGGATCGACTTCCCGCAGAATATCACTCTGCAAGTAGCCCAGCATCTCAGGACCCGGATTGCCACCGGCGCGCCGGAGGTGCCCCTCCAGCGATAACAGCAGCGCCTGGTCCAGGCGCAAGGTGAAACCATAACTCTCCCAGTGGCTGCGGACCAGCGTCTCATCTATGCCGGTCCCCGCCGCAACGATCGGGATTGCACGTTCGCGATCCTTCAGGATCGACCATTCAGCCGCCAGCAGGGCCCGTTCGAAGCGGACCAGGGCGTCACGTTTGGTCTCCACCACGTCCCGGCGGGCGGACAGGATCCAGCTACCGGTGTAAAGACCGGGCATGCTCAGAATGTCCAACCCCTTGGGAAACAGGGCGGCACCGCCGACGCGAACGGTGGTCCAAACCGATGCCGCATCAATCTGTCCATCGGCCAGGGCCTGCATGATCCGGTCACTTTCAATGGGAACAACGGTGACCATGCCCGTCAATCCCGACTGCGTGATCAGCAGGTCCAGGAAATGTTGCGAATTGGTGTCGGGGGAAAAGCCGACCCGCTTGCCCGCCAGGGTGGCGGGGCTGGTCAGGCCGCTGCCGCTGGGCGAGGCGATGACGATGTCGCGATCAGAGGTCTGAACGGTGGAGAGAATCCGGATTGGTTTGCCGGCAAGCATGGCACCAGCGGCCGGAACGTCGGAGGAAAGGGCCAGATCGGACCTGCTATCCATCAGGGCCTCCATCGCCAGCTTGCCGTTGGCGACGGGCATGATTTCCACGGACAGTCCCTGTTCGGCGAAATATCCATCCGCCTGGGCCACGAAGATCAGGGCCGACATCATCTGCCGGCTTTCTGCGACCACCAGATGCTGCTTGGTTCCGTTTCCCCGAGCCAGGATCATGCCGCCGACAGCAAGGCCGGTGAGCAGGAACGTCGCCAGCAACAGCTTCCAGGAACGCCAGACGATCATGCCCGCACCAGAATCCTGACCCAGGGCGCCTTGGCGCCGGTTTCCATGCAGGACAACCTATCAGGCCAGGGTACCGCTGACCGTAGCGTGGAGCCTATCCTTTTGGTCAGGCGGGGCAGAGCCGAAAAACCGAAGGGCCGGTCCCTGGCGGGTACCGGCCCTTTTCGGTCTGGATCGGATGGTGGGCGCGACAGGGATTGAACCTGTGACCCCTACCATGTCAAGGTAGTGCTCTCCCGCTGAGCTACGCGCCCATCCGTCCTATCGCCCCTGCGTCCCTGTCGTCTGCGGCTTCGTTTCCGTCGCCGTCGTCGGCAGCGCCGTCGGGGTGGGCGTGCTTATAGCGACCTCATTCGGGCATTGCAACACCCTGTTTTCAGAAATTTGTCGTTTTTTTCGGGAAGCCCTCCGTTCAGGTGGCGGGCCACGTCACAATTCGATACATCTTTCAGCCATGAGCAGCCTGGACCCCGCCCTTTCCCACGACAAGGCGGCCGGTCGTCCCCTGGACGTCGGCACGGGCGGCGATGTTTTCCGCATTTCGCGACCCTGGCAGCAGATTTTACCCGTGGTCATGGCCTCCCCGCATAGCGGGCGCGACTATCCGGAGAGCTTTGTGGCCCGTTCCCGGCTGGAGGCGAATGCCCTGCGCCGGTCGGAGGATTGTTTCGTCGACGAGATTTTCCGTCCCGCCGTCGATCTGGGGGCGCCGTTGCTGGAGGCGCTGTTCCCCCGCGCCTACCTGGACCCCAACCGCGAACCGTTCGAATTCGATCCCGGCATGTTCGAGGGGGCGCTGCCCTCCTATGTCAACAGCCGCAGCCCGCGTGTGGCGGCGGGGTTGGGCACGATCCCCCGTGTCGTGGCCAACGGCGAGGAAATTTATCGCCAGCGCCTGCGCTTTGCCGAGGCGGTAGAGCGGGTGGATCGCTGCTATTACCCTTATCATGCCGCCTTGCGCGGTCTGATCGACCAGACCAAGGCGCTCTTTGGTTTCTGCATCCTGGTCGATTGCCATTCCATGCCGTCGATCGATCTGCCGCCGGAGGCGGCGGCCAGCGGCGCGCTGGACATGGTCCTGGGTGATTGTTTCGGCAGCGCCTGCGCCCCGCCCGTCATCCAGGCGGCAGAGACCGTGCTGACCGATCTGGGCTATGTCGTGGGCCGCAATGCCCCTTATGCCGGCGGCTATACCACGCGGCATTACGGCCGGCCGACCGACGGGGTCCATGCGTTGCAGATCGAACTGAACCGTTCCCTTTATATGGATGAGGTTGCCTTGGCACGCCGTCCCTATCTTGACACGCTGGCCGGCCACATGCGCCAGCTGGTGTCCCGTTTGGCCGCTGTGCCGGCGGAGTCGTTGCGTCCGCGTAGCCGCTGAACGGGGAGGGAAGGTATGCTGATCCGGACTGCGCATGCCGGCGATGCCGCTGCCATTGCCGCCATCTACGCCCCGCATGTCAGCGAGGGGACGGCCAGTTACGAAAGCGTCCCGCCCGACGGCGGCGAGATGGCGTTGCGCATGGCGGCCATCCAGGCCCAGGGTTTCCCTTATCTGGTGGCGGAGAGTGGCGCCACGATCCTGGGTTATGCCTATGGCAGCGCCTTTCGCACCCGGCCCGGCTATCGCTTCACGGTGGAGAATTCCATCTATGTGGCGCCGCAGGCCCAAGGCGCGGGGGTCGGCCGCGCCTTGTTGAAGGCGCTGATCGACCAATGCACCCGCGCGGGATTCCGGCGCATGGTGGCCGTTATCGGTGATGGCAGCAATGAGGGGTCGGTGGGATTGCACCGCGCCCTCGGGTTTGAACTGGCGGGGACCGTGCCGGGGCTGGGGGTGAAACATGCCCGCTGGCTGGACTGGGTGCTGATGGTCCGCCCGCTGGGGGACCCCGACGCACCACCGCCGGGATCGGACGAACATCCCGGATTGCCGCCGGCCCTCTGAGGACAGCGGGCTTATCCGGCCCGTTGTTCCAGCAGCACGCGCACCCGCCCGGCCAGTTGGCGCGTGTCGTCCAGCGGCCGGTAATCCCACGCGTCCAACTGTCCCTGGAAGGGCCGCGTAACGCCAGCATGGCGCAGCAGGTCGTGGAAGCGCTGGAATTTCGGGGCGTTGCCGGGCAGGTCGATGATGTGCACCGGTTTTCCGGTGCTGGCCGCCTCCGATACCATGGCGACACTGTCGGACGTGACGATCAAGGCATCGGCCAGGGCCAGCATGCCGAAATAGGGATTCGGACCGCTGCCGTCCCAGATGAAGACAGGCAGACCGGCCAGCGCCTGCTTCAGGAGGGCCTCATTCTCCGCCCCGGTGCGGCGGGAGGTGGTGATCAGCATACCCACACCCTGTTCCCGCACCAGGGTCGCCAACTGCGTCGCCACCCCCGTCATCAGGTCGGGCGTCAGGCGGCAGAAGCGGTTGGAGCCGCCGATCATGACCGCGACCAGCGGCCGTGCCCGACCGGCGGCCAGCGGTGCCCATTCCAGCGCCGCTTTGGTCAGCTTTTCCGGTGTCACACGGTGGATGGCACCGATACTTTCCACGAGGTTGGTGCCCGATTTGCCATCATGGCGGGGCAGGGAGACCAGATCGAACCGGTCGAACGCCACCCCCGGATTCTGGATATGCACCCGCACGGTCTTCGATGACCGTTTGCCGATGGCCATGGACAGGGCCACCGCCTGCCGCCCCGAACTGATCAACAGGTCGGGCCAGGGCGGGGTCAGCCTGTCGGAGGTGCCGGCCAGGGCCAGTCCGATCCCCGGCAGGGGCAGGTAGGGCGTGGTCTGCCGCCAGGGGCTGCGCAGCGCCACCCGTTTCACGGTGGGGGTCAGGCCCAGGGCTTCCGCCAATCCCAGACAGGGATTCTCGATTCCCGCCCGCCCGTCGGAGAGAACCCAGCAGGTGGGTACTTTGCTATTCGCATACGTATGCGAAGACTTGTCCCCAAGAAATTTTGTGTCGTGATCCGCCTCGCCCTTGCGACTTGGGCCGTCCCGTGTAATATCCTTGCTCAAATCACGAACTCCTGGAGTTAAAAAATCACCATGCGGCGGGTCAAACTCGACCGAATTGA
This sequence comes from Niveispirillum sp., assembly GCF_017996735.1. GTDB lineage: Bacteria > Pseudomonadota > Alphaproteobacteria > Azospirillales > Azospirillaceae > Niveispirillum. Next base: position 873 of record NZ_JAGOGJ010000215.1, on the reverse strand, counting down.
TCGGCGCATCCTGCGCGACCTGCAGGCGGACGGCCGGATGACCAATGTCGAATTGGCGCGGCGTGCCGGCATTTCGGCTCCCCCTTGCCTGCGGCGCGTGCGCGCGCTGGAAGAGGCGGGGTACATCCGGGGCTACCATGCCGACATCAATCCGGAATCCATGGGCTTCCATGTCACGGTTTTCGCACAGGTCGGCTTGTCGTCCCAGGCGGAAAGCGATCTGAAGCGCTTCGAATCGCTGGTCAACTCCTGGGCGGAGGTTCGGGAGTGCAACATGTTGGCCGGTGAGACGGACTTCCTGTTGAAGGTGGTCGCCGTCGACTGGGACAGCTATCAGCGCTTTCTGACCACCAAGCTGACGGCGGCACCCAATGTCAGCCACGTAAAATCGGCCCTGGCCATCCGCCAGTCCAAATACGCCCCCGGCGTGCCGATTGATGTGGATGTCGGTCCGGAGACAAACGACGACGACGAAGATTTCGAGGACTGATGGTCTTCATGGAAAGGGCGCCCTACTAGGTGCCCTTTTTTATTGCTGTTTCGTCAGATGCCGGCCACCAAAGGTTTTGAAACGACTTTTGGTCTTACACCAATCTCCCTTGATCGTGCCGATCAAGGGAGACTTCATGCGCCCTCATGCGCCGGGCGCCGCCATCCGGCGGCTTGGCTTACGGCACCACGCGGTGCCGGGCCGGCAGTCGCCGGACTCCAATCTGCCAAGCGTCAAACCCTCGGCAGCTTGTTAGGGTGGACGGCCCCCCGGCATCGCTGTGCCATAGTTGGGTTGTCACACACCAACATCGGGAGCCGCCCAGATGGAGTATAAACGGATTGCGATCGACATTTCCAAGCATGTGTTCACGCTGCATGGTG
>NZ_JAGOGJ010000214.1 GCF_017996735.1 Niveispirillum sp. | reverse complement strand
TCGCTGACCAATCTTCCTCACCCCGACATCAATGACATCCTGTCCCAGCAACGGCATGGTCATCCTCCATCATGGACGGGCACACTGTGATCGGGCGCGTGCGCCCTTGGGTGCGACACCCAAGGGTGGCTGAACTGATGGGTTGGAACACAAATCATCTTGGGCCACTTACCAACTTCCAAGTGCTGAATAGCCCGGATGGTGCTAGGCCAAAGCCCTAAAAATTGGTTTTCTATTTCAACTTTTTGCACCCTTGGCGATACATTACGATATGCTATCGCGATGGTCAAGCCGGACACCCCAACGGGTCCCGTTATACGGGGACCGGCCATTCCGTAAATCAAATGAAAATACTAATGGGCGCAAGCGATCTAGAAAATTAAATTTTCACCACAATAAAATAAAAAATTTATAAAATAATTTCTGATCAAATATATAATTTTTATTAATTTCAATTAATCACAGGCAATACAATGAACGGCGCCGGTCGGCCGCCTCACCCTGGCGCCACCGCAAAGCTTCCGTAGCGGCCGTCCATATAGACCAGCGGATTGATGGGGGCGGTGTCCAGAACCTCCAGCACCTCGCCAATGAACACGCCATGGGTGCCATAGGCCATGTTCGCCACGTTGCGGCAGAAAAAGCTGGCCTGTGCATCCGCCAGATAGGCGTGGCCCAGCGCCGATTGGCGCCAGTCGCCGACCGCAAAGCGTGCCTCCCCCTTTTCCCGCCCCGCGCACAGGGTGGAGATGCCGCCCTGATGGGCCGCCAGGATGTTGATGCAGAAATCGGCCCCCTGGGACAGGGGTTCGAACAGGCTGGCCGTCTTGTTCACGCAGATCAGCATGGAGGGCGGGTCCATGCTGAGCTCGCTTACCGCCGTGGCCGTCATGGCGTGGCGCTGGCCACCATGCCGGCAGGTGATGACGACGACGGCCTTGGCCAAGCTGCGCAGCCCCTTGCGCAAGGCCGCCGCAACCAGGGCCGGATCATGGGCGACGGTGACATCAGTAGGCATCGATTTCCCTCAAGGCCGCGGCCGCTTCACGCCAGCTATCAGCCCCGGCCGGCAACCCGGCATAGAGCGTGGCATGCAGAAGGATCTCACGGATCTCTTCCTTGGTCACGCCATTGGCGATGGCGCCCTTCACATGGTTGCGCAACTGGGCGGGACGGGTCTGTCCCACCAGGATGGCGATGGTCAGCATGGACCGGAGCTTCAGCGACAGGGTCGGCCGGCTCCACACCTCCCCGAAGCAGATGCGGGTGACGGCATCCTGCAAAGGCATGGTGAAATCATCGGCATCGATATGGCTTTTCATGCCCTCGGCCCCGAAAATCTGTTCACGCAGGGCGCGGCCGCGTTCGGCCGCCTCTGTATCATGTGACGAACTCATGCTGTTTCCTCCTGATTGTCGGGCCACAGATAGGGCCCTGTTGCCTTGGCGGCGGCTTTCATGACGCGAGCGGCGGCGGGTGACAGGGCAACCGCGCGCAAGAACCCATGGATCATGCCGGGTGCCGTCATGACCTCCGCCCCCACCCCGGCGGCGCGCAGAAGGTCGGCATATTCGTCGCCCTCCTCCCGCAACGGATCATGTTCCGCCCCGATCAGCACGGCCGGCGGCAGGCCGGACAGGTCGGGCACCGACAGGGGCGGCGGGTGGAAGGGGTCGGCATCCTGCGATTGCCGGTACAGGCGGACAAAATCCTCCACCCGCTGCGCGCTCAACAACGGGTCGCGCCCCCGCAGATAGGAGGAACGGCCCGGCACCAGCGCATAGGCGCCGTACATCAGCAACTGGCAGACGGGTCGCACGGGCAAGCCCGCATCCCGCGCCATCATGGCGGTGACGGTGGCGAACAGGGCGCCGACACTGTCCCCCGCCACCGCGATGCGCCGTGCATCGACACCCAGCAGCGCCGCATGCGCGGTGAACCACTGGAACGCGGCGAAGCAATCCTCCTGCGCCGCGCGGTAGGAATTTTCCGGCAGGCGGCGGTACTGCACACTGACCACGACGGCACCGGTTTCCTCCGCCAGCGCCTGCGCCACGACATCAAAGGTCTCGATACTGCCGAAGGCAAAGCCGCCGCCATGGAAATAGCAGATGCCGGGCCGTTCAACCGTGCGTCCGGGATGCAGGATGGTGATCGCGATTTCCCGCCCCGGCTGCACAATGAAGCTGACATGACGGCGCAGGCCCGGCGCCGGCGGCCGGGCGAAGGCATCGGCGCCCAGGTCGGAGGACAGCCGGGCACCCGCGAGCGTGCCCCCGGCCGGGGATTGTGCCGCGCGGAAGGCGGCCAGATAGGCCTCCATCCCTTCCGCCAGCAAAACCGGAGCATCGATCATGGCACCGCCCCCGTTCAGGCGAAGGCCTCGTACCGGATGTCGGGTGCCGCGACCGACAGTTCGGACAGGCGCGGCATGACCTCGCTGGAGAACAGGGACAGGTTCTCCACCGTCTCCGCATGGCCCAGCGTGCCGGCCTGCCCCATCATCAACAGGTTGCCGAAGCCGCCGACATCGGCATAGAAGCGGCTGATCTGGCCGAACACATCGTCAGGCGTGCCCACAAACATCAGGCCGGCATCGATATATTGCTCGATGGTTGGGTCGGACGGCAGCGGGCTGCCATCGCGCAGGCGCGGGCGGATGGCGTTGGGGCCGGCCTTCAGGATACGGACATTATCCTTCACCGAGGTGAAGCCCGCCGGATTGCGGAATTGCGGGTCCAACCGGGCCGCCGTGGTGAAATAGGCCTTCATCTGTTCGGCCCGCGCAAACGCCGTCTTGCGGTCATGGGCGACGGAGACAAGGCCCAGATAGCCCAGACGGTCTTCGGACGCCGGCCGTCCATGCGCCTCCTGATAGGCCTTGCGATAGGCATCGAACACCGACCGCGCCACGGCACCCGACAGGAAGGTGGCGCAGACATAGCCCAGGCGGGCCTGCTGGGCGGCGCTGCTGCCGCTGGACGCCGTCATCCAGATGGGGGGCGTGGGCTGCTGGATGGGGCGCGGCCACAGACTGATGGCGCGGTAATTGAAGAATTCACCGTCCCAGGAGAAATTCTCACCCTCGTTGCTCAGCGCTTCCTTGATCAGGTCATGCGCCTCCCAGAACCGGTCCATGAAACGGACCGGCTGACGGTTGGACATGAACACCTCATAGGCAGCACCCTTAACCAGCCCCACCTCCAGACGCCCGTTGGAGATGACGTCGGCCATGGCGATTTCTTCCGCCACCCGCACCGGATTGGCACGGTTGCCGATGGGAATGCCCAGCGCCAGCAGACGGGCATTGCGCGTCTGCCGCGCCAGGATGGCCAGCGTCGTCATGCAGGAGGTCGACATACAGGTCGCCGCCGCATGATGCTCGTTGATCATGATGTTGAAGCCCAGCTCGTCGGCCAGGACATATTCATCCAGATAACGGTTGATCAGCCGCCCCGCCTCGACGGGATCGCAATGATTCTGCGGCAGGGTGATGCGCATCGGCCCCGGCACCTCGAAGGCGGGATGATAGGCCTGCTCGCTGAATTGCCAGACTTTCATGTTTTTGGTCCTTCCTGTGCCCTCAGGCGCCGGGCGCCGCCATCCGGCGGCTTGGCTTGACGGTCATCGCCGGAGCGGGTTCCCCGCTCTAGACCGCAGCCGCGATGGCGCGTTGAACGAAATTGTCGATGCTGCTCGCCGCTACATCGGGACAATCTACATAGATGCGATGGCCACACTCTTCGATGGTCTCGAACCCCGCACCGGGGATCAGGGCGGCATAGTCGCGGCCATATTCCAGCGACGCGATGGCATCCCCCTCCCCCCAAAGCACCAGCGTGGGTGTGGTGACGCGGTGCAGGCGATGGCGAAGCTTGGGATTGCACATATAGGGCGACCAGCCGAACAGCATCGTCGCCTCGGCATTGCGCACGCGCCGTTCCAGCACCTCCTCCGGCAGGGCGGACAGGTCCAGCTTGGGCACAGGCGTCACCTGCGACCTGGCCTCCACCGTGCGGCCATCCTGCACGAAAATATCCAGGACCCGGCGCGTCTTGCGATCCGCCGTTTCGATCCCGAACGGCGCGCCCAGCACCGACAGGGCGATGCGTTCATTATTCTTGACCAGCATTTCCGCCGCGATCCAGCCGCCGAAGGAAAAACCGGCAAGCACGACATCGCGCAGGTCCAGTTGGGCCAGCAGGTCGAGATAGAAATAGGCCAGATCATCGACCGTCGAGAAGGAACGCGGCAGGTCGGAACCGCCGAAACCGGGATGGGACGGGGCAAAGACCCGGTAGGTGGCGGAAAGCCGGTCGATCAGGGGTGCCAGGGCCTCGACCCCATCCATGCCGTGCAGCAGCAGCAAGGGCCTGCCCTCGCCTTTCTCCAGCATTTCCAGACGCACATCACCCACTTGCAGGAACCGCGTTCCGGAAGGGGAAAGGGCGTCCGCCGCTTCGCTATTCATCCGCCATGACCTTTCTTGAACGCTTTTGCGCATGATTGACGTTGCCCAATTACTGGCCGGCGGAAGGCTTAACCGTCCAATTCTTTGTCTTGCAGAACCGATGCCGGCGCGGTATCAATTGACCATGGAACTTCGACATCTCCGTTATTTTCAAGCAGTTGCACGCGAGGAGCACTTCGGTCGCGCCGCGCAGGCCATCCATATCGCCCAGCCGGCACTGACCCGGCAGGTGCGCGATCTGGAGGAGGAACTGGGCGTACAATTGTTCGAGCGGCTGCCGCGCGGCGTGCGCCTGTCACCGGCGGGCCGCGCCTTTCTGGAAGATACGAACGCCATCCTGGAGAAGCTGCAGCGCTCCGTGGCGCGGGCCAAAAGCTATGCCACCGGCCAGGTCGGCTCCGTGCAGATCGGGTTCAGCGAGATCGCATCCCGCCATCCCGAAATCCCGGCCAAGCTGCTTCAGTTCCGCCTGGATGAGCCGCTGGTCGAACTGAACCTGCTGCCCATGAGTTCGATGAACCAGATTGACGGGTTACGCAACGGCACCGTGGATGTGGCCATCGTCTATGACATCCATCTGTCGGATGAGAATCTGGGCCTGCTGGACAGTTGCGAACTGGGTAGCAGCGACATCGTGCTGGCCCTGTATGAAGATCATCCGCTGGCCCAGCGCCCGATCCACCTGCGCGATCTGGTCGATGAACGCTTCATCTTCCCCGCCCGCAAGCCACAGCCGCGCTATTTCGACCGGCTGATGCAGGCCTGCCTGTCACAGGGTTTCTCACCCAATATCGTGCAGGAAACGGCAACCGACAGCATCCTGCTGTCGCTTGTCGCCGTCGGCATGGGTATCGGCTTCACCCAGAAAACCGGCGGTGTCCCGCGCCAGGGCGTGGTTTTGCGTGAGGTGGAGGATCTGGACGTGTCCTTCCGCCTGCACCTGGCCTGGCGCAAATCCGACCCGTCGCCCGCCGTCCTGCGCTTTGTCAACGCGATGCGGTAGGCGTGCCCAGCCGCAACTGCCGATACGCCGCCAGCAGTTCCTGTTTGTCCATCACGCCCAGCTTGCAATAGGCGCGGCGGCGATAGGTGATGACGCTGGATAGCGTCAGGCCGGTCTCGGCTCCGATCTCCCCCTGGGTCCGGCCCAGGATGAAGCCGGCGACTACCTCCGCCTCCCGCGTGCTCAAACCCGCATTGGCGGACAGCAGGGTTTGCCGCACCATTGCCGGCGTCTCGTCACCGGGCCGGCAGGCCGACAGCTCGATATGGCGGGACAAAGCCGCCATCAGCAGCGGCGCCAGTTCCTCCAGCCGGGCAATATCGTCCGGTCGGAACGCGCCGTCGCTGGCTGCGCGGTAGCCGTTGGCGACCAGCGGATGCCGGCCGGCGGCCTGGATGCTCAGCCGTTCTCCGATGCCGCCATTCTCGTAACAGGTGCGGCGATAATCGGGATCGGCAATGTCGCCGGCACGGGTCCGCACCACGCTGACGCTGTGGGCCGCACGCCGCACATCACTGTCGCGGCACCAATATCGCCTTGAATAGGCGGTGGAGGCCGTGCGGGCGAAGTCCGGCGCGCCCCGGCACTCCCCTTCCGCGAACAGGGTCCGGGGCGCGCCCGCCCCTTGGAAGCTGAAGGCGGAGAACAGCCGCGCCCCGCACAGCGTTTCCAGGGCCGACAGGAAGCGGGCCGGAAAGTCCGGAGACCCGACCGTGGCCACCATGCCGGCCAGCATGCCGATATCGTCGCGCATCGCCATCATTCTGTCCTCCCGCCGGGGGGACGAAGCTGCCCTTCATCCGCCCTAAGATGCCGTCAACCAAACCAAGGGAGACCCGCCATGTCCACGCCGCCGCCGATCAAGGGCCTGTACCATTACGCCTATCCCTGCCGCGACGCGGAGGAGACAAGGCACTTTTACGAGGACATTCTGGGCCTGCCGCTGGTCAATTGCATGACCGCCGACCGCGTGCCCAGCACGGGCGAGGAAAAGCCCTATGTCCATATGTTCTTTGCCATGCAGGACGGGTCCTACATCGCCTTCTTCGATCTGGGCGAAAACCAGATGCCGGAGCCGTCGCCCAACACCCCGGCCTGGGTGCAACATTTCGCGATGGAGACCGGGTCCGTGGAAGGCGTCCTGACCATGCGCG
>NZ_JAGOGJ010000006.1 GCF_017996735.1 Niveispirillum sp. | reverse complement strand
GTCATTCCCGATCCCAATCCGCCCCATATCCACGGCCCCGGCTGTGGCCACCATCATCCTGAATCCGGTCCTGCCGGTGCGGTGGCCGTGCGCCTGCCCGATGACAGCGCCAACCCCATCCTGGTCCAGGTGACGCGTGGCGGGCTGGTGGAAAGCATCCATCGCGGTCGCGCGGTGATGGTGGGGGCCGATGGCCATGTCCTGGCCAGTTTCGGCGATGTGAAGGCCGTCACCTTCCCCCGTTCCGCCAACAAGGCGTTGCAAGCCCTGCCGCTGGTGGAAACGGGGGCCGCCGACGCCTTCGGCCTGGGACCTGAGGAACTGGCGCTGGCCTGTTCCAGCCATGATGGGGAGCCGATCCACACCACCCGCGTGGCCGCCTGGCTGTCGCGCATCGGCCTGACGCCCGACCATCTGGAATGCGGCAGCCATGCCCCCTATTCGGTCCCGACCTGGGAGGCGATGCTGCGCCGGGGGGAGGAGCCGACGACGCTGCACAATAACTGCTCGGGCAAACATACCGGCATGCTGACCACCGCCCTGCATCGGGGGGAGGCCGTCCGTGGCTATGTGAATTATCAGCACCGGGTACAGCAGCGCATCCTGGGCGTCATGGAGCAGATGACGGCGCAGGATCTGACGGGGGCGCCCTGGGGCGTGGATGGCTGTTCCATCCCCACGATCGGTTTACCTTTGGAGGCGCTGGCCTTTGGCATGGCCCGCATGGCCGATCCGCAGGACCTGCCATCCGCCCGTGCCGACGCGGCGCAGCGCCTGCTGGCCGCTTGGGGTGCCCATCCCGACCTGATCAGCGGGACGGAAGGCTTCGACACTTTGTTCATGCGGGCCCTGGACAGCCGCATTCTGTCAAAGGCCGGGGCGGAAGGTGTCAGCGTCGGGATCATCCCGGACGAAGGCATCGCCATTGCTGTGAAAATCGATGATGGCGCCAAACGCGCCGCCGGCCCCGCCATGGCCGCCGTGCTGCGCCGGTTGGGGATGTTGAGTGATGCCGACTGGACGGCGTTGCAGCCGCTGGTCAATCCCGCCCTGCGCAACCGGGCAGGGGTGAAGGTCGGGGCGGTCGAGGCGGGGTTCTGAACGGCCCTGCTGCCGATCCCTCACCCTCCCAAGCCTCCCGGCTTGGGCCCCTCCCTCTCCCGCAAGCGGGCGAGGGGCGAACCATATTCCTGATTTACACCCCTCGCCCACGCTAGTGGGAGAGGGAGGGGCCCGTTGGTGTCAGCCAACGGGAGGGTGAGGGTTCAACGCCCCCAGAAACTCACTTCCACCCGGCCCGGTCCATGATCTTCAGCGCTTCTGCGTTGTTCTTGCCGTAGATGCTGGCATTCAGGCTGTCGCGCTTGAAGTCACCCCAGGCGGCGACCACCGGGTGCGACGGGATGCCGGCCACCACCGGGAACTCGTAGTTCGCTTCGGCAAAGATCTTCTGCGCCTCTGGCTTGGCCAGGAATTCCAGGAACTTCACGGCATTGTCGCGGTTGGGGGCATATTTCACGACGCCCGCGCCGGAAATGTTCACATGTGCGCCGCGGTCGCCCTGGTTGGGGAAGAACAGGCCGACCTTTTGGGCCGCCGCCTTCTCCGCCGCGTTGCTGGAATTCAGCATGCGGGCGAAATAATAGGTGTTGGAAATGGCGAGATCGCCTTCGCCCGCGGCCACGGCCTTGATCTGGTCGATATCGCCGCCCTGCGGCTTGCGCGCGAAATTGTCGGCCATGCCCTTGGCCCAGGCTTCCGTCTTGTCATGCCCGTGCGCGGCCAGGATCGACCCGGTCAGCGATTGGTTATAGACATTGGTGGAGGACCGGACCAGCAGGCGACCCTTCCATTTCGGATCGGCCAGATCCTCATAGGTGGACAGGTCGGACGGCTTCACCGTCTCCTTGTTATAGATGATGACGCGGGCGCGGGCAGACAGGCCGAACCAGTAGCCGTCCTTCTCGCGATATTCCGCCGGCACCGCCTTTTCCAGGACGGCATTCTTCACGGGCTGCAGCACGCCCGCATCCTGTGCGCGCCACAGGCGGCCGGCATCGACGGCCAGCAGCACATCGGCCGGGCTGTTGCGCCCCTCGGCCTTCAGCCGCTCGATCAGTTCGTCATCCTTGCCTTCGATGACATTGACCTGGATGCCCGTCTCTTTCTCGAACGCGGCATAGAGCAGCTTGTCGGCATCGTAATGGCGCGAGGAATAGATATTCACCTCGGCCGCACCCGCCGACAGCGCCGGCAGCGACAGCATGGCCACACCCAGGCCGGCCGCAGCCACCTGGCGTGTCATGGTGCGAAGAAGGGTGCGGCGGGCGAACATTTTCATTTTCTGCTCCTGCTGGCGGGGCCGCCTGCCAGACGGCCGAAGGGTCGCCCGATATGTCGGCCCGCCTCCCCCACCTGTCAAGATGCCATTGAGAGCGATTCGCAAATCCAATGAACGGCATCAAGGCGCCGAACTCCCCACACGTGTGTATGTCATTGAAAGAAATGGAAAAATCGACGTGTCCCTGCCCCGCGACGCTTTACCGCGCCCTGCGTGACCCGCATAATCAGGGGGTAATTCCATTCCGGGGGGAAAAATTGACCAGCCTGCCTTTGGCCCATGATCCTGACAGCCCCGCCGCCGATGGGCCGCCGCCAGCCGATGGGGGGATCGAGGTCCACCTGCCACGGGGACCGCTGATCGGCCTGCTGCTGCTGAATACGCTGCTGACCATCCTGACCTTGGGCTTCTATCGCTTCTGGGCGCGGACCAAGGTGCGGCGGGTCCTGTGGGGGGCGGTGTCGCTGCGCGGCGACGCGTTTGTCTATACCGGCACGGGCAAGGAACTGTTCATCGGCTTTCTGGTGGCGCTGGTGGCGCTGTTGCCCTTCGGCGTGATCATCGCCATTTTGAACGCCATGATCCCGCCCGCGGCGTTCGGTCAGCGGTTCGCTTTTCAGATTGTGGTGGCGCTGGGGGCCGGTCTTTTGGGCCTGATGGCCATGTATTTTGCCCGCCGCTACCTGCTGACCCGCACCCGCTGGCGCGGCATCCATGGCGGGCAGGACCGGGAGTTGGGCCGGTTCATGCTGAAACACCTCAATGCCTATCTGCTGGTGCTGGTGTCGTTCGGCCTGTTACAGCCAAAGCTGGATGCCAGGATGTATAATTACCGCACCGGTATAAGCTGGTTCGGCACCGAACGGTTCCGTGCCACGGCGACCAGCGCCGGCCTCTGGTCTGTCTATCTGCCAAGCTGGCTGCTGTTCGTTGTGGGCTATGGGGCCATGATCGTGGGTTTCATGCCCCTCATGACTTGGTCGGCGGCGGTACAGGAGGCGCAGGTGACCGGGGTTCATCCTGGCCCCATGCCGGCATTCGAACCGACCGTGTGGATTGTCGCCGCCATCCTGATCACGCTGGGTACGGCGGGCTTCTTCCTCTACGCGATACGCCGTTCCATCGCCTTCCTGGGGGCAACGCAGTTGGGCGACATGCTGTTCAACCTGCCATTGCGCACCCGTCAGGTGCTCTATATCCCGCTGGTCGGTACCCTGGTCTATGTGGTCAGCCTGGTGCTGATGGTGGCGGTCGGCGTATTTTTTGTCCGGGCGCTGGGTCCGGGCAATACCGCACTGTTCCTGCTGCCGCTGGTGTTGATGGTGGTGTTCCTTTCCCTGAACAGCCTGATTTCCGTGGCCTGGACCCAGGTGGAGGTGCTGCGTCAGATCGGCCGTCACCTGCGCCTGCGCAATATGGGCGTGCTGGATGACCTGCTGAACCGGGGTCAGCCGGCCCCGACGCGGGGCGAGGGGCTGGCCGACGCCATCGGCGATATCGGCATCGGCGCGTGACGGGCATGCAGGCACAGTATGAAGACCGGCAGACGGGCCGCGCCATCGCGGTCCGTCTCACCTTCCTGGACCAGTGGCTGGTGATCGAGCGGGAGGATGGGCGGGAACTGGACCGCTGGTCCTGGCGCGATGTGGCCCCCATACCGGGTGACTTTCCCGATGGCCGCATGCGTGTGGGACTGGCTGCGGATGCGCATGCCGTCCTGGCGCTGGACGATCCTGATATCCTGCTGCGCCGGGCCCATGCCGCCGGCATGCAGCAGCCGGCCCAGCGGGAGCATCGGGTACGCCGCGACCTGCCGCTGCCGGTCTGGCTGGTAGGGGCTGTGCTGTCCCTGGTCCTGCTGGTGCAATTCGTGATCCCGGCCATGGCCGGCATGCTGGCCCCGCTGGTGCCGGCCTCCTGGCAGGCCCGCATCGGCGATCAGGTGCAGACCATCGCCGCCACCCTGCTGACGCGTAAGGACGGCAACGCCCAATGCGCCGCCCCCGGCGGTGTTGCGGCCCTGAAAAAGCTGGCGGGCCGGCTGGGTCCGATGGCCGGGACCGCGCGGCTGCATGTCATCGACAGCGACCTGCCCAATGCCTTCGCCCTGCCGGGTGGCCATGTCAGCGTCACCACGGCGCTGATGGACCGGGCCGACGGGCCGGACGCCATCCTGGGCGTCATCGGGCATGAGCTGGGGCACCTGCATCACGGCCATTCCATGGAACGCGTGATGCGCTACAGCCTCAGTTCGGCGCTGATTTCCATGGTGGTGGGTGATATCGGCGGCGGCGCCCTGGCCGTGGGGGTCAGCCAGATGGTGGAGTCGGACTTCAGCCAGGATCAGGAACGTCAGGCCGATGCCTTTGCCATCGATGTCCTGGCCCAGGCCCGCGTCTCGCCCCTGCCGCTGGCCCGCCTGTTCGAGACGATCCGGACGGAGCATCCCGAGGCCGACGGCGCGCTGGTCGAATGGATGGGCAGCCACCCGACCCTGTCGGAACGCATCAACACCCTGCAGCGGGCGGCCGGTGGCCAGACGGCGGGCGCGGTGCTGGAAGAGGGTGAATGGCGGGCGCTGAGGGATATCTGCCGCAAGCCGGAGGGCAACTGACCTACGGCGCCGGTGGCGGTGCGGGTTCCGGGGCCGGGGCCCGTTCGGCGCAGGCATCGCCGATGGCCTGATAGGCACCGGTACTGCCGGCCAGGCTGAACGTGTCGGTGGTGCGGCTGCCGCGCAAGCTGGTGCCGCGTACCACCAGCGTGGAGGACAGGCGCAGCGACTGAGCGATGGCGCGGTCGGTATTCTCGTCACGGGCCCAGGCCTGTTCATCCTTGCTGAACAGCTTGAAGCTCTGCTTACCCACCTGCACCGTCACCTCGGCATGGTCGGCGAACGGATATCCGGCGATGAAGTTCACCACATCATAGCTGCGTTCGGCCGGCCGGTGGGTGATCAGCAGGAAGACATCGCCGCGCTTGGTGAAATCGCCTTCCATCTTCTTGGGCCGCGACACCATCCAGCAGACGGGCCCCGTCGCCTCGTCCAGGCGGAAAGCGTTCCAGTCGCGGAAGACGCCGATCAGGCGGGGTTCCGCCGCACCTGCGCCGGACACGGGCAGCAATGCCAGCATCAGCGCTGCGAGAGACCTGACTATCCGCCGTGACCGTTCGCGCATGGGCCCCTGGTTGCCGCATCATGGTGACCGTCGAACCCGTTTACCGGAAAGGGCGCCGCAAACGAAGGGCGAAATGGCGGCTCCCCACTGAAACCCCTTCCCTTCCATGTGAAATTCGCCCATCTCCCGCGCTTGACCGCCGGTGCCCGCGCGGTCAAAAGTCGCGGTCCGACCTTATTTCAACTCCTCACAGGGGAAAAGCCATGTCATCGGCTGAAGTGCCCGTTTCCAGCGCCCAGGTTGCCATTACGCTGCCCGATGGCAGCGTGCGGACCTATGCGCAGGGCACTACCGGGGCCGACGTGGCCGCCTCCATCGCCAAGTCGCTCGCCAAGGCCGCCCTGGCCGTGAAGATCGACGGCGTTGTCCGTGACCTGGCTCTGCCCCTTCAGGCGGATTGCAATCTGGCCATCATCACGGACAAGAACGAGGCCGACGCGCTGGACCTGATCCGGCACGACGCAGCCCACATCATGGCGGAAGCCGTGCAGGAACTGTATCCCGGCACGCAGGTGACGATCGGCCCCGCCATCGCCACCGGCTTCTATTACGATTTCGCCCGCGACACGCCGTTCACGCCCGACGATCTGGTGAAGATCGAAAAGCGCATGCATGAGATCGTGGACGAGAACCGTCCCTTCACGCGCGAGGAATGGGACCGGACCGAGGCGATTGAGCATTTCAAGTCGATCGGCGAGAAGTACAAGGCCCAGATCATCGAGGATCTGCCCGCGTCGGAGACGATCACCATCTATCGCCAGGGCAAATGGTACGATCTGTGCCGTGGCCCGCACCTGCCCAGCACGTCCCGTGTGGGCCATGCCTTCAAGCTGATGAAGGTGGCCGGCGCCTATTGGCGCGGCGATGCCAAGAACGCCATGCTCCAGCGCATCTATGGCACCGCCTGGCGGACCGAGAAGGAACTGGCCGAACATCTGCACCAGATCGAAGAGGCCGAGAAGCGCGACCATCGCAAGCTGGGCCGCGAGATGGACCTGTTCCATGTGCAGGAAGAGGCCACCGGCTCGGTCTTCTGGCACCCCAAGGGCTGGGCGCTGTACCGGAGCCTTGAGAACTATATCCGTGCCAAGCTGGTCACTGCCGGCTATGTCGAGGTGCGCACGCCGCAGCTCTATGATTCGAGCCTGTTCAAGGCGTCGGGCCACTGGGACCTGTATGGCGACAACATGTTCAAGGTCCGCGAGTCCGTGGCCGAGGACGGGACGGAGAAGTTCCTGGGCGTGAAGCCCATGAACTGCCCCGCCCATGTGCAGATCTTCCGCCAGGGACTGAAATCCTATCGTGACCTGCCGCTGCGCATGGCCGAATTCGGCAATTGCCACCGCAATGAACCGTCGGGCGCCCTGCACGGTATCCTGCGCGTGCGCAACTTCACCCAGGATGACGCGCATATTTTCTGCACCGAGGATCAGGTCGGCAGCGAGGCGAAAGAATATTTCGCTTTGCAGTTGGGGGTCTACAAGGACCTTGGCTTCGACAAGATCGCCGTGAAGCTGGCCCTGCGCCCAGACAACCGTCTGGGCGACGACGCCACCTGGGACAAGGCGGAAGAAAGCCTGCGCGTGGCGCTGCGCGCCAACGGCCTGGAATTCGAGGAATTGCCCGGCGAAGGCGCGTTCTATGGCCCCAAGGTGGAGTTCCACCTGACCGACGCCATCGGTCGTTCCTGGCAGTGCGGGACCCTGCAGCTCGACTTCCAGCTTCCCGAACGGCTGGACGCCTCCTATATCGGCCAGGATGGCGCCAAGCACCGGCCCGTCATGCTGCACCGGGCCATCCTGGGCAGCCTGGAACGCTTCATCGGCATGATGATCGAACATTATGCCGGCAAGTTCCCGCTCTGGCTGGCCCCCACTCAGGTGACCGTGGCCACCATCGTGTCGGACGCGGACAGCTATGCCGAACAGGTGGCGGCCAAGCTACGCCGCGCCGGCCTGCGGGTCGAGCTTGACACCAGAAATGAGAAGATCAACCTGAAGGTCCGCGAACATTCGCTCCAGAAGGTGCCGGTCATGCTGGTCGTCGGCGCGCGTGAGGCGGAGCAGGGAACCGTCGCCATGCGTCGTCTTGGCTCCAATGCGCAGGAAATCCTTGCCCTTGACGCCGCCATTGCTAATCTGTCGGAAGAGGCCCGTCCGCCCGCGGACGCATCCTCAACCGATTCTGCGTTCTAAAAGTCTCTAACCAACAATGTAACGGACGCGCCGCCCGCCTTTCGGCACTGAAAGCTGCCTGCCGGGCGGCCGTCCCAGGAAAACAGGAGAAGTTTCCATAGCCAGGCCTACCTCCCAGGACCGCGAACCGCAACGCGAAGGTCCCCGCATCAACCGCGAAATCAACGTCCGTTCCGTCCGCCTCGTCGATGCCGAGGGTGAGATGGTCGGTGTCGTCAGCCTGCGCGACGCCCTGTATGCCGCGGAAGAGGCCGGGCTTGACCTTGTCGAGGTCAGCCCCAACGCCGATCCGCCCGTCTGCAAGATCCTCGACTATGGCAAGTACAAGTACGAGGCGCAGAAGAAGGCCAACGAGGCCCGCAAGAAGCAGAAGATCATCGAGGTCAAGGAAATCAAGCTGCGTCCGAACATCGACGAGCACGATTACGAGATCAAGATGAAGGCCATGCGCCGCTTCCTGGAAGAGGGCGACAAGGTCAAGGTCACCATGCGTTTCCGCGGCCGCGAAATGGCCCACCAGGATATCGGCATGGCCGTTCTGGTGAAGGTGCGGGAAGCGCTGGACGACCTGGGCAAGGTCGAACAGATGCCGAAGCTGGAAGGCAAGCAGATGATCATGGTGCTGGCGCCGCGCTGACCGGCCGCCAGTTACCCGGATACAAAAAGGCCACACCTTTCGGGGTGTGGCCTTTTTTGTGATATGGCCGGACCATGGGTGGCTGGCGATGCGCGCAGAAAAAAGGCCGCTCCGGTGGGAGCGGCCTTTTCATCTCGGCGGGGATACGGTCGAGACCGCCCCCACGCCGCAGGTTTATCAGACATCCAGCAGGATGCGTTCCGGATTCTCGATGCATTCCTTGACGCGGACCAGGAAGGTCACAGCCTCGCGGCCATCGATGATGCGGTGATCGTAGGACAGCGCCAGATACATCATCGGGCGAACCTCGACCTTGCCGTTCACGACGACAGCGCGGTCCATGGTCTTGTGCATGCCCAGGATGCCCGACTGCGGCGTGTTCAGGATCGGGGTCGACATCAGCGAGCCATAGACACCACCGTTGGAGATGGTGAAGGTGCCGCCCGACAGGTCTTCCATCGACAGCTTGCCGTCGCGGGCCTTCTTGCCCAGGTCGCCGATGGTCTTTTCCACGCCGGCGAAGGACAGCTTGTCGGCATCACGGACGACCGGAACCACCAGACCCTGCGGCGTGCCGACGGCAACACCGATGTCATAGTAGTTCTTGTAGACCAGATCGGTGCCGTCGATCTCGGCATTGACGGCCGGCAGCTCCTTCAGGGCGACCAGGCAGGCCTTCACGAAGAAGGACATGAAGCCCAGCTTCACGCCGTGCTTCTTCTCGAACGCGTCCTTCAACTGGTTGCGCATGGCGATCACGTTCGTCATGTCCACCTCGTTGAAGGTGGTCAGCATGGCGGCGGTGTTCTGCGCTTCCTTCAGACGCTCGGCGATGCGCTGGCGCAGACGGGTCATGCGCACGCGCTCTTCCAGGTCGGCCTTGGCGCGCGGACCCGACGGGGCCGGAGCGGCCTTCGGGGTGGGCGCCGGCACCGGGGCCGGGGCAGCCTTCGGCGTTTCGATGGCGGCCAGGACGTCGCCCTTGGTCACGCGGCCATCCTTGCCGGTGCCCGCGATGGCGCCGGTGTCGATGCCGTTATCGGCGGCGATCTTGGCGGCGGCCGGGAACACGGGGGCGGCAGCGGCGGGAGCCGCCGGGGCGGCGGCAACCGGGGCCGGGGCAGCAGCCGGAGCGGCGGCCGGGGCCGGGGCGGCGCCCGCACCCTCACCGATCACGCCCAGCAGGGCGCCGACGGCGACATTCGCACCCTCGGCGGCCACGATCTCGGCCAGCGTACCGGCGGCCTGGGCGTTGACTTCCAGGGTGACCTTGTCGGTTTCCAGTTCCACCAGCGGATCATCGACATTGATCGCGTCGCCGACCTTCTTCAGCCAGCGGGCAACCGTCGCTTCCGTGACTGATTCGCCCAGCGTGGGCACCTTGATTTCCGTCGCCATAATCTGTGGCCTTCGTGTTTGGATGGTCTTTGTCGAGGATGGGGAACCGGCGGATCAGACCGTCAGCGCGTCGTCCAGAAGCTTTGCCTGCTCCTGGTTGTGGCGCTTCAGCATGCCGGTGGCGGGGGCGGCCGAATCCGGACGGCCCGCATATTTCGGACGGCCCGCCTTGTGGCCGATGCTGGTCAGCACCTTTTCGATACGGCGGTCGACGAACAGCCAGCCACCCTGATTCTCCGATTCCTCCTGACACCAGACGACATCGGCATTCGGGTACTTGGCCAGTTCCAGGGCCAGCGCGTCGCCGGGGAACGGATAAAGCTGTTCCAGACGGACGATGGCGATATCCTTGACGCCCCGGTTCTCCCGCTCCTGATACAGGTCGTAATAGACCTTGCCGGAGCAGATGACGACGCGGCGGATCTTGTCATTGGCGACCAGATCGACGCCCGTTTCATACAGCACGCGGTGGAACGTCTGGTCGGCGGAGAACATGTCCAGCGGCGACACGGCCAGCTTGTGGCGCAGCAGCGACTTCGGCGACATGACGATCAGCGGCTTGCGGAATTCGCGGCGGATCTGACGGCGCAGCGCGTGGAAATAGTTGGCCGGCGTCGTGATGTTGCAGACCTGCCAGTTATCCTCGGCGGACCCCTGCAGGAACCGCTCCAGACGGGCGGAGCTGTGCTCCGGACCCTGGCCTTCCATGCCGTGCGGCAGCAGCATGACCAGACCGGACATGCGCAGCCACTTCGATTCGGCGGAACTGATGAACTGGTCGATGATGACCTGGGCGCCATTCACGAAGTCGCCGAACTGCGCTTCCCAGATGGTCAGGGCATGCGGCTCCGTCAGGGAGAAGCCGTATTCGAAGCCCAGAACGGCGGCTTCCGACAGCGGGCTGTCATGGACCTCGAAGCTGGCCTGGCTGCCTGGGCGGATATAGTTCAGGGGAACGAACTTGTTCTCGTTCACCTGATCGACCAGCACGCAATGGCGGTGCGAGAAGGTGCCGCGGCCCACATCCTGACCCGACAGACGGACCGGATTGCCTTCGATCAGCAGGGTACCGAAGGCCAGAGCTTCCGCCGTGGCCCAATCAATACCCTCGCCGGACAGGATGGCGTCCTGCTTGGCCTTCAACTGACGCGCAACCTTGGAATTGACGTTGAAGTCGGCGGGCGTCTTGCAGAGCGCCAGACCCACTTCCTTCAACACATCCAGTCCGACGGCGGTGCTGCCGCGCGCCACATCGGCCGGGGCCGGGGTCAGGCCCGACCACTTGCCTTCCAGCCAGTCGGCCTTGTTGGGCTTGTAGGAGGTGGCGGCCTGGAATTCCTGCTCCATCTGGGCAGTGAATTCGGCGACATAGGCGTCGCCCTCGGCCTGGCTGATCACGCCCTCATTCACCAACTGCTGCGCATAGAGCGCGCGGGTGGTGGTCTGCTTGGCGATGGTCTTGTACATCAGCGGCTGGGTGAATGCCGGCTCGTCGCCTTCATTGTGGCCCTGGCGGCGATAGCAGACGATATCGACCACGACATCCTTCAGGAACTTCTGACGGAATTCGATGGCGATGCGGCTGACATGGATGACGGCTTCGGGATCGTCGCCGTTCACATGGAAGATCGGGGCCTGGATCGACTTGGCCACTTCCGTCGGATACGGGCCGGAACGGCTGTATTGCGGGGCGGTGGTGAAACCGATCTGGTTGTTGATGATGAAATGGATGATACCGCCCGTGCGGTAACCCTTCAGTTCGGACAGCAGCAGCGTTTCCGGCACCAGACCCTGGCCCGCGAAGGCGGCGTCGCCATGCAGCAGCACACCCAGCACGTTGGAACGGCTTTCGTCCGACGGCGGCACCTGACCGGAGATCTGGCACTGCTTGGCGCGCACGCGGCCGCAGACGACCGGGTTCACGACTTCCAGGTGCGACGGGTTGGGCGACAGTGACAGGTGGATCGTGTTGCCGTCGAAGTCACGGTCGCTGGAGGTACCCATATGGTACTTCACGTCGCCGGAGCCCTGGACGTCCTCGGGGTTCGCGGGGTTGCCCTGGAACTCGCTGAAGATGGCCTTGAAGGGCTTGCCCATGACATTGGCCAGCACGTTCAGGCGGCCGCGATGGGCCATGCCCAGCACGATCTCCTTCAGGCCCATCTGGCCGCCGCGCTTCATCACCTGCTCGATGGCCGGCACCAGCACTTCGCCGCCTTCCAGGCCGAAACGCTTGGTGCCCGTCCACTTCACCTGGCAGAAGCGCTCAAACCCTTCCGCCGCCGTCAGGCGCTGCAGGATGGCCTTCTTGCCATTGATGGTGAAGTCGGTCTGATTGCGGATACCTTCGATGCGCTCCTGGATCCAGGCCTTCTGCTCCGGGTCCTGGATATGCATGAACTCCACACCGATGGAGCCGCAATAGGTGCGCTGCACCGCGTCCACGATCTGGCGCAGGGTGGCGGTTTCCATCCCCAGCACATTGTTGATGAAGATCGGGCGGTCCAGGTCGGCGTCGGTGAAGCCGTGATGGCGGTAATCCAGCTCCGCATGCTCGGCCCGCTTGTCCATGCCCAGCGGGTCCAGCTTGGCCAGCAGATGGCCGCGGACACGGTAGTTACGGATCAGCATCAGGGCGCGCAGGCTGTCAAGCTGGGCGGCGCGCACCTGTTCGGGCGTAAAGCCCTGAACCACCGGGGCGGCGGCGGCCGGGGTCGGGGCTGCCTTGTCACCCTTGCCGGGCTTGGCCGGCGGCGGGGCGTCCGGATCGGCGGCCCCGATCACCTTGGCAGTCGTCTTCGCCCAGGAAGCACCGTTCAGTTCGGCCAGGATGGCGTGACCGTCATCGCCCAATTCGGCGAAGAAGGACTGCCAACTGGCATCGACCGAATTCGGGTCCTGCCGGTAACGGGCGTAGAGTTCCGCGATGAAGGTGCCGTTGGCGCCGAAGAGGAAGGACAGGCGCTCGCTCGGGGCTTGATCGTAGGGGGCCATTTGGGGTTCCGGTGGGAAAGGCCGCGGTGTTTCCCACCGGGGCCGGGTGCAAAGGCTTGTAGAATCCGCGACGGTTTTACGTCAGTGCATCGGTGTCATCAATATGCAGGTCTGCCGTGGCAGCCTTTTGCCGTGAGCACGGGTAACATGACTATCCGGACAAAGGTCGATTGAAAACAAGACATCCGTGTTAAACATAGTGTCGACCGGGGCCAAATCCAGGGAAAGTCAGGGAAAAATCGCCGATGAGCCGTCAGCCGCGTGCCGAACTCGCCAAAGCCGTCCTGCATGAGGCGCGCAAGCTCGTCGCCGACCACGGATTGGCCGCCCTGACAGCAAGGACTTTGGCCCAGGCTGTGGGTTGTTCCGTTGGAACACTCTACAACCTTTATCCCAATCTGGATACGGTGCGCCTTCACCTGAATGCCGAACTGCTGGACCGGTTGCAGGTGGTGATGGCGGCGGCGGATGATGCCGTTCCGCCCGACGCCGCCGTCGAAACGCGGTTGCTGGCGCTGGCCAATGCCTATCTGACCTTCGCGCGCTCCAACCTGAACCTGTTCCAGACCCTGATCGACAACCGCCCGCCCGTCCTGACCGAACCGCTGCCCGACTGGCTGCTGGAACGGATTGTGCGGCTGCGGCGGGGGATCGAGATGGCGGTGGCCCCCCTGATCCCCCATGCCAGCCCCGACCGGCTGGAACGGGCGGCCGCCACCACCTGGGCCGCCGTGAACGGCCTGGTGGAAGGTATCGTCTCCGGCAACCTGGCCCCGGTCAGCAGCGCCGACCCCGAACTGATGATGGCCGAACTGGTGGAGACACTGGCGGCGGGGCTGAGGGTCCGGGGATAGGATCCTCTCTTGCCATCATCTTCGCTATTGGCGAAGATGATGGGGATGAAGCTGATTATCCTGTCCGCTGCGCAGAAGACCTTCTGGGCATGCCCAAGCATGATGCGAAGGCGATGCTGGAGAAACTGTACCTATTCGCCGCCGATCCTTATGCCCGGCATCCCTGGGCAAAGTCCTTCGGCGATGGTGCCGGCCGCATCCGGCACGGGGATTGGCGCGCGCTGTACCCGATCGACAATGGTGTCATGACGGTCACGATCACCCAGGTCGGCAACCGTCGGGAGGTTTACCGATGAATGCCTTCACATTGCACCCGGTGCATCAGGATGCGGAGACGGTGACCCTTCACCGAGCCGACTATGAAGCACTTCTGGAAGCGTTGGAGGACGCACAGGACCTCGTGGAAAGCCGGGAAGCCCTGGCCCGCCTGCAACGCGGAGAGGAAGAGGCATTCCCCATTGAGCTGGTGGAACAGATTATCGATGGCATGCAGCCGGTCCGAGCCTTCCGGCAGTACCGGGGCTTGACCCAGCAGGCCCTGGCGCAGTCGGCTGGCGTCTCAGCCTCTTACCTCTGTGAGATCGAGGCGGGTCGCAAGACAGGAAGCCTTGATGCCATTACCCGCATTGCCGGGGCATTGCGCCTGCCGATCGATTCCCTTCTGCCGCCCAAGCGCGCCGAATGATACGCCGGTGCATCGCCTCCCTGCTGGTTGCCTGCCTGACCCTGCCCGCCTGTGCGGCGGGACCGGGGGAGGGGGCGCCGAAGCCGGCGGCCCTGCTGGAAAGCCGGCTGTGCGGGTCGTTGACGGTGGCGATCGATGCCTTACCGGGCAAGGGGCCGGCCTTTCTGCGCAGTTTCGATCATCCCTCGGGGGCTGGGGCCCCCGCCGACGATGCACTGAAGAATGCCGCCTTCACCTATGATAATGCGCTGGCCACCATCGCCCTGGTCGCCTGCCGCCGCGCGGGCAAGGCAAGGCGTATCGGCGACGCGCTGCTGTCGGCGGTCGACAGCGACCGGGCGGGGCCGCAGGGTCGGCTGCGCACCACCTATCGCGCCGGGCCGCAGCAGGAATTCCCCATCCCGCCCAATGGCTGGTGGAACCAGAAGGCGCAGCGCTGGGAGGAGGATGCCTATCAGGTCGGCACCGCCACCGGCAATGTCGCCTGGGCGGGGCTGGCGCTGCTGACGCTGGCCGATGCGTTGAACGAGCCGAAATACCGCGCGGGGGCGGCGAAACTGGGCGCCTGGGTCCTGGCCAATACAAGCGACAACAAGGGGCCGGGCGGCTTCACGGGTGGGGTGCATGGCGACGGGGTGGGGGCACAGGCCCTGACCTGGAAATCGGTGGAGCATAATACCGACCTTGTTGCCCTGTTCGGTTGGCTGGAACGGGCCGGTGTGCCGGGGGGCGACTGGGCGGCCGGCAAGGCGACGGCACTGGGCTTTCTGAAGGCGATGTGGCGGGCGGATGCCGGCTATTTCCCGACCGGCACCCTGCCCGATGGCCTGACGGTCAATGACGGCAATTCCGGTCTGGACGCTTTGCTGTGGCCGCTGCTGCTGCCCGAGTCGCCGCGTGAGTGGGGCCGGGGACTGGACCGGGCCGACAAGGTGCATGCCGTGGCCGGCGGCTATGATTTCAACGGCGACCGTGACGGGGTCTGGGTGGAGGGCACGGCGCAGGCGGCCCTGTCCTGGGCCGCCATTGGCGACCAGGATCGGGCGGAAAGGCTTCTGGCCACGCTGGTCTATGATATCAGCCCCGGCGGCTATCTCTGGGCCACGCGCGGCAACAAGGTTTCCACTGGTTTCGCCATCGGACCCGACAGCCGGGAAGCCGACTTCTTCTATTACCGGCAGCCGCATCTGGGTGCCACGGCCTGGGCGGTGCTGGCGGCCCAGGGCTGGAACCCGTTCACGGGCAAGGTGGTCAGCGCCCCTTGATGGGACCGGGGGCTTCTGGGATGCTGCCGCCCTCGGCAATCCATAAAGAAGAAGCCCCATGCGCCTGACCCTGCTTGCCACGGCCGCCCTGCTGGCCCTGTCCCTGCCTACAGCCGCCCAGGAGGCGCCCAAGCGCCCGACGCCGGCGGAGGTGCTGGCGGCATCGCCCGCCGGCGATTGGCGGGCGCCGGTGCCGGAGAACACTTTCTATATGGACCTGCCCGGCGGTCGTGTGGTGATCGAACTGGCCCCCGCTTTCGCCCCCGTGCATGTGGAGAACATGCGCAAGCTGGCGCGGGAAAACTGGTACGAGGGGACCTTCATCGTCCGCGTGCAGGATAATTACGTCACCCAATGGGGCATGCCCGAAGAAACGCCCAAACCGATGAAGACGGCGCTGGAAAAGCTGGCCCCGGAATTCACGGTCAAGGACGGGGCCAGGACCCTGCCCTTTGCCAGGCTGCCCGACCCCGATGCCTATGCGCCGGAGGTTGGCATCTCCGACATCTTCCCCGCCGCCCGTGATCCCAAGACGGGGGAGGCCTGGATGACACATTGCTATGGCATTGTCGGCGTCGGGCGCGGCTTGGCCCTGGATAGTGGCAGCGGGGCCGAACTGTACACGGTGATCGGCCATTCGCCGCGCCCGCTGGACCGGATCATCACCCTGGTGGGCCGCGTGCTGAAGGGTATGGAACTGCTGACGGCGCTGCCGCGCGGCACGGGCACGCTGGGCTTCTATGAGAAGGTGGAACAGCGCGTGCCCATCACATCCGTACGTCTGGCCGCCGATGTGCCGGAGGCGGAGCGGGAGAAGATCGAGGTCCTGTCCGGACAGAGTGCGACCTATACCCAATGGCGCGACGCCCGCCGTTTCCGCCAGGATGATTTCTTCATCCGCGCGTCTGGCCACACCGATGTCTGCAACGCCATGCCGCCGGTAAGGGCGGTGAAGGGGTAATACTAACGGTCAAAATTCTTGACCGTTGTTTGGAAGTCGCTTGGCGGAACCCATCTGGGCCAGCGGTCATGGGCCGCTCAAAAAGGCCGGACACATGAACGCATTCGACCCGAACAAATCATCTCGCCTACCCCTTGTTCCCAACGGGCCGTCCACACATGGTATTAGGCTCAAAGCTGTTTTGGGATCGCCAGGCCGCGGTCACGCGCGGCCCTGGTGAAACTGTCCCAGGCCCGGTCGGCAACCCCCTCGGCCCAGGCCTGACCCAGCGACATGCTCTGTTCAATGATGATGGGGGACAGGGCCACCAGCTTCCGCCCCGCCGGCGACCGGTAGAAGCCGATCATCTGGTCCAGTTCGGCGGCCGTGAAATGGGCGGCGTAAAGGCCCGTGATGCCGCGCGACAGGTCCGGCAGGGCGGCGCGCGCCTTGGGCAGGAAATGGTCGCGCACCAGGGCCGTCACCTCCGCCTCCCGTCCCGGATTCTCATGGGCCATCAGTTCCTCTGCCTGGCGGGTGACGGCCAGCAGGGTCTGGTCGGCCAGCGCCTGGCTGCCCGACAATTCCATCAGGATACGGGCCTTTTCCAGCCGCTGGACGTCGTCCCCCTTGCCGGGAGCGGCCTGTGCCGGCGCGGCCACCAGCAGGGCCAGGAACAGGATCAGAATGGCGGACACGGGGCGCACGGGCAACGGACCTTGGTGATGGGAAAGGGCGTGCAGCCTATCCCGTGGCGGTCAAACCGTCAGCACCGAACCGACCGACAGATCGTACCGTCCCTTGTGCTGCCGCAGCCGGTTGAAATCGATGCGTGACCAGCCGTCACCGCCGAACCGGGCCAGATAGGGGCCGACCTGTTCCCGGCGCAGGGGGGACAGGCTCAGATACTGCTCCGTGCCCCCGGCCTCCGCGAAATCCTTGCCGTCGGCCAGATCGCGCACCATGGCCAGCGCCCAGGCCCCCAGCAGGAAATGCCCGCCCATGGACAGGACGACACGGCCGGCCGCCACCTCGTGCAGCGCCTCCTCCTGCCAGTTCAGGCCCACGACCGAAACGTCGCGCCCCGGTTCCATGCCCAGGGACGTCAAGGCATCCAGCGCGCCCAGCGCCATGTCGTCGTTGGCGCACCAGATGCCGCGTGTCTGCGGCTGCCGGCGCAGCAGCGACGCCGCGCGGTCGCGTGCCTCATCCCGGCTCCAGTTCAAGGTGACGCTGTCCAGCAAATGTGCCGCGCCATCCATGGCCACTACCTGTTGCAGCCCGTCCAGCCGTTCCCGTCCCGCCGGTGTTGCCGCCACCCCACCCAGTGCCAGCAGCGGAACGGGGCTTTCTGTTCCATGCCGGTGCCGGCAATCGGCCAGCAGCGCGCGGGCCATGAAGGCTCCAGCCCCGAAATTGTCGGCCAGCAAACTGCCCAGGAACAGCGGCGACCGTTCGCGGGGGCGGCCCAGCACGGCTATGTCCTCCGCCGTCAGGCCGCTCAACACCAGCATGCAGGGCACACTGGCTTCCAGGGCTGCGGTCATCAGGGGCACGGCCGTGCGATGTTCGTTCACGATCAGCATGTAATCGGGCCGCTGGGTCAGGATATCCCGACCAGCGGAAATGATCCGGTGCCGATCTCGTTCTGCGAATTCGGTGATTATTTCGATGTTGAAATGGCTGGCGGCCGTCAGCAGAGCCTGGTGGACCATCTGCCAGAACCGGTCACCAGCCCGGCCGGGATTGACGAAACCGACGCGCAGGCGGGCGTGACCTGCCACCACACGTGGCATCGGCGCCAACCCGGTCAGGGCGGCCGTCAACAGCATACGACGCGACAGGCGAGCGGCCACCGGCGGTGCATCCCAAGGGGTGTGTGATTGACAACAATCATAGCCTATCTGGTGCCATTGCACACGGGGGAATGTCGTCGGTCGAGCCGGATTTTACCGTCAGCGTAGCCATGGTGCACGCCCCCCTGAAAGCCGAAGATGTCGGGGTTGCGTGGCGGAAATCCATCTGCCGCGGGCCATGTCATGGCGGGGCGGGATGGCAGGCGGGTTGAATGCCCAAAACGAAACCTTGTGATTTATGGAACTATTTAGGATTTTTTCTTTTAAATATTTTTATAAATTGTCTTGTAGGTGGGGATAATATCCGTTCGTTATGTCGATATGTGCCATTGACGTGTTCGATTTCTCAATATTCCTCATCGAGAAAGGAAGATCGATCGGGCCTGTCAGTATCACGGGGGCTGCATGTGCCGCACGGGTCCGGGCGGCCCGGTCCCGTCACTGTCCGCCACCGTCATGCGGTTGACCCAAAGGGTCAGTGGACGGTGCTGCCGCCGCTGGTGCCGGTCCGCCCCTGCGCCTGATACTTGTCCATGGCGCGGGTCATCATGTCGGCGATCAGTTCCTTGGGCAGGGGCGTGGCCCCACCCGGCGGCCAAGCCTCGGGCTGCTGCTGCGTCTGGTTGCTGGCCGGCGTTGCGGTGGCGGGTGCCGGAACCACGGGTATCGCTGTCGCCGGCGCCGGGGCGGTGACATTGGTCTGCGGCTGGACCGTGCGGGCGGTGTTCACGGAATGGGTGGGAATGGCCGCGCCCGGCATATTGGCGCCGGCGGCCCGCACCATCTGGTTGGCACGCGACGCGACGACCGGCTTCACCTGCATCGACCCGCTGGAAATGGCGGCGGCACGGTATTCAGCCAGACCCTTGCCGGCGTTGGGGGCCTTCATGCGCTGCTGGTCCTGCTCCATGGCGGCCAGCAGGTTGTCGCCGGCCCCGGCGGCACCGGGGGCCGGCAGGCTGGCCACGATGGCGGCCTGACCCATGCCGCGCGCGGCGGTCAGGGCGGCGGACGCACCGGGCGTGGTCTCCAGTTCCTTCAGTTGCTGCGCGGTGGCGATGCCGCCCGCGGCCGGCGCACGGGCGCTGATGGAGGTGGAGGTGGTGGTGGCAGCCATGCCGGGCGTGGCGGCGACGGGCTTCGGGGCGGCAAGGGCTGCCGTGGTGGGGGCGGCACTGGGCAAAGCTTGCCCACCACCCATCAGGCTTTCCAGCAGGGCGGCCTGCCCGGCGGAGAGTTCGACCGGCTGACCGGGCTGCCCCGCCGTGGCGATCACCGTTGCCGGGGTGGCGGGGGCCGGCTCCGCCGCTATATCGGCGGCCAGTTGCGGACGGGGGGCCGTCACGGTGAACGGATCATCCTCCGCCGGGGCGGCGGGGCTGTCTTTTTCCAGGCCCAGGGCGCTGGCCACATGGTCCATCGCATCCTTGCCCGTCTCATTTTCCAGGATGGCGTCGGCGCTGGCCACGGCCATGCCGATGGGGCCGAAGAACAGGGCGGCGCCGGCAACCTTGGCCGGGGTGCGGATCGTGTCGCCGGTGATGGCCTGATAGATCTTGTTGACGCCGGGAATGTGCTGCAGGGGGTTCACCACGTCCAGCACGTCCCAGAAGGACATGCCCTCGCCCTTTTCGGCCTTGTCGCTCTTGTCACCCTTGGCGGCCGTCTCGACCTTGGCAGGCTCGGCACCCGCCGGGCGCTCCAGCGAGGCGGCGGGGACCTGCAGGGTCTTGGCACGGACATGGTCCATATGGATGGCGCTTGGCGGCATGGCGTTCCTCCCGGTTCGGGAAGATCAATGCAGGTCGCGTGCCAAGTCCGGGGCGGCGGATTCTGCCGGGTGTCGCCCCCAGGCGGTGGTCAGAACAGATGGCCCGACTTTTCCGCCTTGGTGCGCAGATAGGCTTCGTTATGGCCATTGGCGGGGAAGATGTGGGGGACACGTTCCACCACCTCCACCCCCGACGCGGCCAGTTGGGCCATCTTGTCGGGATTGTTGGTCATCAGCCGGACCTGGGCATAGCCCATCTGGCGCAGCATGCTGGCTGCCGGCAGATAGACGCGTTCGTCCGCGTCGAAGCCCAGCACCGTGTTGGCATCCACCGTATCCAGCCCGCCATCCTGCAGCCGGTAGGCGCGCAGCTTGTTCATCAGGCCGATGCCGCGCCCTTCCTGGGCCAGATACAGGACGATGCCGGCACCGGCCGTCGCGATCTCCTTGATGGCGCCGCGCAGTTGCGGGCCACAATCGCAGCGCAGGGACCCCAGCAGGTCGCCGGTGAAACATTCCGAATGCAGCCGCGTCAACACCGGCTGTCCCGGCGGGGGATCGCCCACGACGATGGCCAGATGTTCCGGCCCGCCATCGCTGGGCCGGAAGGCCACGATGCGGGTACGTTCCGCATCCTCCAGCGGGACCGACGCCTCTGCCACGCGGGCCAGGCTGCGGGCCGACCGGCGGCGATAATCGACGATATCGGCGGCGCGCACGCACAGAAGATCATGCCGGCGGGCAAAGCCGCTGCCATCCACCAGACCGCCGCGCGCCACCGGCAGCGGCGCCACGATGGCGGCGGGCAACAGACGGGCGATCTTGGCCAGGATGGTGGCCGCCCCCTCCGCCCCGCCGGGCAGGGAGGTGGCGCCGGTCCCCTGTCCGGCGCGGGCCGGGCGGGTGGGGTCGGACAGGTCGCGGACCAGATCGGCGGTCAGGCCGGCGGGCGGGGCGATGCGCACGGGCCGGTCGATGGGCACGTCCAGGCCCAGGGAACGGCCCCGTTGCCCGGTCACCACCAGGGTGGGGGCGCTGCCGGCAAGCTGTGCCAGATGGTTCAGGGCCTGGGTGGTCACCGCCTCGGCCGCCATGGCCAGAAGGGCGCTGCCATCCTCGGCCGTGATCACCACCACCTCTCCCCGACGCAGGTCGGACAAGGCACGGTCCACCGCGCGCTGGGCCGCATGGTCCGGCGGGGTGGCGTGATCGGCAGAGGCGTATTCCAGAACCATGCTATCCATTTTTTGTTCCACCGGCGTCGCTGCGGTGGCTGATCAGCCAAACCGTATCGGCGCTGAAAGAGAAAAGCAAAAGCGCAAGGGCTGCGCCCACCGCAAACCCGGTCAGCGGCGGCCCCAGGATGGGCGTGACGGCACAGGCCAACACCCCCACCTGAACCATGCAGACGGCCCGCCGACGCCTGCTATAGGGCAGGGGCCGGTTCAACCAGGGCCGCAGCATGCCCCCCGCCACGAATAGCGGCCGCAGCAGGGCCGACAGCAGCACCCACATCCCGACCTCCCCCGACAACCACAGCAGCAGGCAGAGGTAAAGGATGGAGAGCGTGTCCATCTCCATGTCGAAGCGGGCGCCGTAGGGGCTGGACAATCCCTGACGCCGCGCCAGCCAACCATCGGCGCCGTCCAGCGCCAGCGCCGTGATGGCGATCACCGCCACGGTCCAGGTCTGGTTTGTGTCCAACACATGGGCGAAGGGAAGGGTTCCCCCCACCAGGGCCAAAAGACCGGAGCGCAGCAGGGTGACACGGTTGGCATCCCCCCAGCCCGGCCCGTTATGGGCACCCAGCCGGGTCAGCGCGAACCAGAGAACGGGCAGGAAGGCCGCCAGAACGGACAAGGGATAGGTCGCGGGAAGATCCAGCCCCCGGCCCAGCATCCACCCCGCCGCGACCAGCAGCGGCAGGGCCGCCGCCAGATGGGCGACGACCGATCGGCGCAGGGCCGTGGCCGGAAAGGATGAGGGCTGGGTGACCATGAGATAAAAGTTGGCCTGATCGGGTGGAAGGCAAGGGGGTGAAAACTGCCAGGATCGGCGGGACTGGCCTGGACGGGCCCGATGCCGCTATGGTGGCGTCCATATCCTATCCTGCCGGAACCGGGTCATGACCAGCGACTTTCCCAATCTTTTCGTCCTCGACCATCCCCTGATCCAGCACAAGCTGTCCTGCATGCGCGACAAGAACCGGTCGACCATGGGGTTCCGGCAGCTTCTGCGGGAGATCGCGCTGCTGATGGGGTATGAACTGACCCGCGATCTGCCATTGACCGTGGAACGGATCGAAACCCCGCTCTGCCCCATGGATGCCCCGGTGATCGAGGGCAAGAAGCTGGCCGTGGTGCCCATCCTGCGTGCCGGGCTGGTGATGGCGGAAGGGCTGCTGGAACTGGTGCCCGCCGCGCGCGAGGGGCATATCGGCCTTTACCGCGATCATGACACCAAGCGGCCGGTGGAATATCTGGTGAAGCTGCCGGACGCGGCGGGCCGCGTCTTCATCCTGGTCGACCCGATGCTGGCCACGGGCCATTCCGCGATCCATGCGGTCGATGTGCTGAACCGCCATGGCGTGGATGACAGCCAGATCCGTTTCATGGCCCTGGTTTCGGCACCGGAAGGGGTGCGCACCTTCCACGCCGCCCATCCCGATGTGCCGGTCTATACGGCCGCACTGGACAGCCACCTGAATGAAAACGCCTATATCGTGCCGGGCCTGGGCGATGCGGGCGACCGGCTGTTCGGGACCAAGTGATCAGCAGGTCCTGATATAGTCCGCCAGCCCCGATGCCAGCAGGTCGAAGGCCGCGCGGCAGCGGGGTGTGGCCTTCAGATCCTCATGCATCACGACGAAGACCGGCAGGGGCAGCGGGTCCAGCACGCCGGGCAGGACCGGTATCAGGTCCGGATCGCGGGCCGCGATGCCGGTCTGACAGATGCCGATGCCATAGCCCGCGCGGATCGCGGCCAGGGCCGCCAGATCGCTGTCGGTCTTCAAGGTGAAGCGAAGCTCCGTCAGGAAGGGCAGCGCCTGTTTCACCACCCGCACGAAGGGCGCTTCCTGGTCAGGACCGATCAAAGCATGACCGTGAAGCGCTGCCACATCCGCCGGGATGCCGCAACGGTTGGTATAGCGGCGATGGGCGAACAGGCCCAGGCGGATGAAGCCCAGCCGGCGGACCAGCAGACTGTCCTGCCCCGGTTCCACCATGCGCACCGCGATATCGGCGTCGCGGCGCAACAGGTCCTGCACCCGGTTGGACAATTGCAGCTCCACCACCAGATCGGGGTGCCGCTGTCGCAGGTCGGCCAGGATGGGCGGCAGCACCTCCGCCCCCACCGCCTCGCTGGCGGTTACGCGCACCGTGCCGCGCACGGCCCCGCCCTGTCCGCCGGCGGCCCGGCGCAATGCCGCCACCGTCGCCGCGATATGATCGGCATAGGGTGCCAGTTCCAGCGCCGCCGACGTGGGCAGCAACCCGCGCTGCGACCGGGTGAACAGGGTCAGGCCCAGGCCCCGTTCCAGCGCGTCGATATGGCGGGTCAGGGTGGGCTGCGTCAGGCCCAGTGCCCGCGCCGCCGCCGACAGCGACCCTTCGCGCAGCACGGACGCAAAACTGCGATACAGGTCCCATTCGGGATCGGGTCCGGTATTCATCTATTTCCGTATGCCATCACGACTTATTTGTCGAATTCCGTTTAGCATGGCGGCAGCCCTACTGTCCCGTCCATCAAGAGGATGGAGGCGGTGATGAGCGGTAGTGCAACGGCCCTGGTTCTGGGGGCCACGGGCGGCATCGGCGGGGAGGCGGCGCGGCTGATGCTGGCGCGCGGCTGGCGGGTGCGGGCGCTGCACCGCCATCCGGAAAAGGTGGCGTCCACCCTGCAGGGCCTGGACTGGCGCCGGGGCGACGCCCTGGATGCCGGCAGCGTGCTGTCCGCTGCGGACGGGGTGGATGTCATTCTGCATGGGGTGAACCCGCCCGGTTACCGGCGCTGGGCCGAACTGGTGCTGCCGATGATCGACGCGTCGGTTGCGGCGGCACGGGCGACGGGCGCGCGGCTGGTACTGCCCGGCACCATCTATAATTTCGGGCCGGATGCCGGCACGATGCTGATGGAGGAGGCGCCACAGAACCCGGTGACGGAGAAGGGGCGCATCCGCGTGGCGCTGGAGGACCGTATCCGGCTTCTGGCCGATGGGGGCGGCCGGGCACTGATCCTGCGCGCCGGTGATTTTTTCGGGCCGCGCGCCGGCAATAGCTGGTTCGCGCAAGGCATGGTCCAGGCGGAATGGCCGATCCGTGCCATCACCCTGCCGGGCCGTCCCGGCATCGGCCATCAATGGGCCTATCTGCCCGATCTGGCCGAAACCATGATGGCCCTGCTGGACCGTGAAGCCGACCTTCCTTCCTTCGCCCGGTTCCATTTCGCCGGCCATTGGGATGCGGATGGCATGGGCATGGCCGAGGCCATCCGCCGCGTGACGGGGCGGCCCGACCTGCCGGTGAAGCGGTTGAACTGGCCGCTGGTCCGGCTGGCCGGGCTGGTTATGCCGATGATGCGGGAAATCGCCGGCATGCGGTATCTGTGGCAACAGCCGCTGCGCATGCCGGGGGAGAGGCTGTCCGCCTTTCTGGGGGATGTCCCGCATACCGACCTGGACCGGGCTGTGGCCGAGACGCTGGCCGGTCTCGGCTGTCTACCCGGTCAGGAATTGTCGGCGGGCGGGCGCCATTTGCTGTCGGGCGGGGGCAGGTCGCCGGCCTGATCGCCGCTGCCGGGGCGGGACACGTCCTGATATTCCACATCGATCACCGGCGGGCGGCCCGTGGGGCCGGGCCGGGACCGCACGGTCTGGCCGTTCACCTGCATGAAGATGGTCATGCGGGACAGCAGGGCCGCGCGCACCGGCGGCAGAAACAGGATCAGGGCCAGGATATCGGTGATAAAGCCCGGTATCAGGAACAGGATGGCCGAAAAGGCGGTACACAGCCCGTTGAACATCTGCCGCATGGGCTCCGTCTCGCCCGTGCGCAGGCCCACCTGCGCGCGACGCACGCTTTCCAGGCCGGTGCGCTGCAACAACAGCACGCCCACGACGCCCGACAGCAGCACCAGCAGCACGGTGTTCAGCGCCCCGATCTGCGATCCAACCCAGGCGAATCCGGCGATCTCCAAAAGGGGCAGAAG
Source organism: Niveispirillum sp. (assembly GCF_017996735.1). Classification (GTDB taxonomy): domain Bacteria; phylum Pseudomonadota; class Alphaproteobacteria; order Azospirillales; family Azospirillaceae; genus Niveispirillum. Next base: position 95,785 of record NZ_JAGOGJ010000006.1, on the reverse strand, counting down.
CAGCAACGGAAGAAGGAAACGCATGGCTGTCCTTGCTCTTTACGTATCGAGGGCCTATCTAACGAATAGGCTTTCATAAATTAACGCCCCGGCGGGCGGATGGCGAGGATGGCCATTCGCATCAGATGGTGTCTATACACGGCCGGGTGCAAGGGCAGAAATGGGTGATGCGATGGGCGGCGGCTCCGTCTGGCTGGAAATCCTGATTTTCGCGATGGTGGCGGCGTTCTTCATCTACCGCCTGCGCAACGTCCTCGGCCGCAAGCACGGGGAGGAACGGGAGCGTCCGAACCCCTTCGCCCCGCGTGACAATGCCGGTGCCACCGGACCCACGGTCGATAGCGACAATGTCATCCAGCTTCCGCCGCGCGGCCCCGCCGGTGAGTTGCCGGACCTGCCCGATCCGTCCGGCCCCGTCTCCCTGGAAGACGGCCTGCGCCTGATCCGCGCCGCCGACCCCAATTTCAACGAGCGTACCTTCCTGCAGGGCGCCAAGGCCGCGTTCGAGATGATCGTGAAGGCCTTTGCCGAGGGCGACACCCCGACCCTGCGCCCGCTGCTGGCCGATGACGTCTATGACCGTTTCGCCGCCGCCATCCGGGAACGTCAGGCGGCGGGAGAGACGCTGGAAAGCCGTATCCACGCTTTCGAAGGGGTCGATCTGACGGCTGCCCGTCTGGATGGGCGCACCGCGCATTGCACCATCACCTTCACGACGCGTCAGACCCATGTCACCCGTGATGCCCAGGGCAATATCCTGGACGGGGATGAGGGACGGCCGGAGGAAGTGGTCGATATCTGGACCTTCAGCCGCAATACCCGCGCCAGCGATCCCAACTGGCACCTGTCCGAAACGCGCAGCGGCTGATGCCGCCCTGCCGCCCATGCTTACGGGGCGCCCCTTGCCGGGCGCCCTTTCCATGTCTGCTCCATGGATCATCCGATGCGCATTAGCCCCCTTGCCGCCCTGTTCGCCCTTGGCCTGCTGGCCGGCTGTGCCCAGCAGCCCGCGAAGCCGCCGGTCCCGTCAGTGCCCCCCGTGGAGGCGGAAAAACCCGCGGCCCGCCTGACCCTTCGCCCCGTCCGCTTCGCCGACCTGCCGGGCTGGTCGGTGGATCGCACGGCCGACGCGCTGCCGGCGCTGCTGAAAAGCTGTGACCGGCTGGTGAAGCAACCGGCCGACCGGGCGCTGGGCCCCAACGGTACGATGGGGCGCATCGGCGACTGGACCGGCCCCTGTGCCGTCATCGCCAAGCTGCCCGCTGGTGACCATGTCGCCCTGCGCCGCGCGGTGGAGGAACTGTTCCAGCCCTGGGCCGCCGGCGACAATGGCAATGAGGAAGGGCTGTTCACCGGCTATTACGAAAGCGCCTTGCGCGGGTCGCCGAAGCGCCAGGGCAAGTACCAGACCCCGCTCTATAAGCGCCCGTCCGATCTGGTGATGGTCGATCTGGGGGAGTTCCGCCCCAACCTGAAGGGCGAGCGCATTGCCGGCCGGGTGGTGGACGGGCAGTTGAAACCCTATGCCGACCGCCGCTCCATCGAAGCCGGCGCGCTTAACGGCAAGGGCCTGGAACTGCTCTATGTCGACGATCCGGTCGATGCCTTCTTCCTGCAGATACAGGGATCGGGTCGCGTCACCCTGCCCGATGGCAGCCAGATCCGCGTCGGCTATGACGGGCAGAATGGCCAGCCCTATTTCGCCATCGGGCGGGAACTGGTGGCGCGCGGGGCGCTGGCCAAGGAAGACGTGTCGATGCAGTCGATCCGCGCCTGGCTGGAAGCCAACCCGTCCAAGGCGACCGACGTGATGAACACCAACCCGTCCTTCGTGTTCTTCCGCCGGCTGGAGGGGGAGGGGCCGCTGGGCGCGCAGGGGGTGGCCCTGACGCCGGGCCGGTCGCTGGCCGTGGACCGCACCTTCATCGCCTATGGCGTGCCCGTCTGGCTGGATGCCGAGGACCCGGTGCAGGCCAAGACCCGCGTCCGCCGCCTGCTGGTGGCGCAGGACACGGGCGGCGCCATCCGGGGGCCCGTGCGCGGCGATGTGTTCTGGGGCCATGGGGCGGAGGCGGAGCAGCGCGCCGGTCTGATGAAAAGCAGCGGGCGTTACTGGCTGCTGCTGCCCAAGGGTGTGACGCCGCCCGTGTCCTGACCGGTTTACCAGTCGGTTTCGTCGATCACCGGCCCGTTGGGGCAGGCGCTTTCGCGCAGCCTGACGCTGATCCGGCCGGCATCGGCCGACAGCAGATAGTCCGACTTCGTTTCCGCCCCATGGTCGCCGCAGATCCAGTGCGACACGATGGCCGTTCCCGTCTGGTCACGCAGGGCGGCCCAGGCGCGGGAGGTTAGGACCAGGGCCTGATCGGGACGCCCGGTGGACCGGAGAAAATCCAGCTTCTCCCGCCCCGCCGGCAGGCCGATGGCGGCGTAAAGCGGCTTGCCGCCGGGTTCGACATCGGTCTGCAGCAGGAATTCGCTGCCGCGCCCGTCGCGGTCATAATCGGCAAAGCGCATCACGGTGATGGTGGGGCGCTGCTCCACGGCCTGCAGGAACCTGCCCTCATCCTCCAGCCAGCGGCCATAATCATCATCCTGCATGGCGTGGCGGGGCAGCACGGACCAGCCGGCCTCCCGCCCGGGCAGCAGTTCCGACGCGTCGGCAAAGGCGGTGCCGGGGTCGAACCGGTCGACCACCTGTCCGTCGCGCAGCCGGCGCAGCGACAGCCGCCCGGTCTGCCCATAGGCGAAGCCGGCGCAGGGGGCGGTGATGGCCACTTCCGGGCTCACCGCCTCGCAATAATCGCGGACGGGACCGACCCAGACCAGTTGCCATACCTCTTCCCGCCCATTCACGGTCAGGCGCTGTTCCTCGCGCAGGCTTTCCGGCTCCGGCGGTGACAGGGCGGATGCCACGGGTGCCGCCAGCAACAGGGCGGACAGGGCAAAAAGGGTGCGATGCCAACTCATCGGGGCCTCCTGCGGATGGCGCATGACGAGATTACCCCAACGCTTCGTTGAAATCATCCAGCAGCGCGGCGATGCGCCCGCCATCGGTCTGACCCATGATCATGCCGGCGCGGCGGGTGGCTTCCCGCAGATCCATGCCGCGCACCCGGCGCTTCACCAGCGGCAGGTTGGCCGGCGCCATGGACAGTTCGCGCACGCCCATGCCCAGCAGCAGCGCGGCATAGCGCGGATCGCCCGCCATTTCACCGCAGATGGACACGGGAATGCGGGCCCGGGCCGCCGCCTCCACGGTGAACTGCACCAGCCGCAGCACGGCGGGGTGCAGCGGATCGTAGAGATAGGCCACCTGTTCGTCGCCACGATCGATGGCCAGCGTGTACTGGATCAGGTCGTTGGTGCCGATGGCGAAGAAATCGGAAACGGATGACAGGCTGTCGGCGGCCAGGGCGGCGCCCGGTATCTCGATCATGGCGCCCAGGGGGGGCAGCGGATCGGCGATGGCATGGCCCCGGCGCAGCAGGCGGCGGGCCACGGCGCGCATCAGTTCCCGCACCTTGCGCATTTCCGACGGGTTGCTGATCATCGGGACCAGGATGCGGATCGGCCCGTGCGCACCGGCGCGCAGCATGGCGGCAAGCTGCGTTTCCAGCAGCTTCGGCTCCTTCAGGCCCAGGCGGATGGCGCGCAGGCCCAGGGCGGGATTGGCCGGCGTGGCGAATCGGTCGGCCAGCGCGCCGGCCAGCTTTTCACCCCCGACATCCAGGGTGCGGGCCGTGACCGGCTTTCCGTCCATGGCGACAACCAGATCGCGCAGGACCTGATACTGCTCCTCCTCCCCCGGAAGGTCGTCACGGTTCATATACATGAATTCCGTGCGCAGCAGGCCGACGCCGGCCGCGCCGCCATCGCGCGCCCCGTCCAGTTCGCGCGGCAGTTCCAGGTTGGCATTCAAGGTGACGTCGGTGCCGTCGCGGGTGATGGCGGGCAGGCCGGCCAGGGCCTTCAACTGCTCCCGTTCCGCCCGCCACAGGGTCTGGCGCTGGCGGTAATCGGCCAGCACATCCTCGGACGGGTTGATCAGGACGCGGCCCGCGCGCCCGTCCACGACCACAAGGTCGCCCGTCTCCACCCCCTGCAACAGGCCGGCGGCACCCAGAACGGCGGGCAGACCCAGCGACCGGGCCATGATGGCCGTGTGCCCCTCCGCCCCGCCCAGCACGGTGGCAAAACCGCCGATGCGGCGGGGGTCCAGCAGGGCGGTGTCGGCGGGGGACAGTTCCTCGGCCAGGATGATGGCGCCGTCGGGCAGGCGGGAGAAGGCCTGATAGGGCGTTTCCATCAGGTTGCGGACCAGCCGGCGCCCGACCTCGCGCACATCGGCCACGCGGGCGGCCAGATAGGCATCGTCCATGGCGGCAAAACTCTGCGCCAGGACTGTGATTTCCTGCTGCACCGCCGATTCGGCATTCAGGAATTCACTGCGGATGCGCTTTTCCACGCCGCGGATCAGGCGCGATCCCGACAGCATGGCCTGATGCGCCTCCAGCAGGGTGGCGACGTCGGCGGCGGCATCGGCGGGCAGGGTGCCGGCCTTGGATTTCAGCTTGCCAAGCTGGCGCCGTGCCTTTTCCACGGCCCCATGGAAGCGCGCCACCTCCTCATCCACGGCATTTTCGGCCACGCAATATTCGGGCACCTGGATGGCGCCGGCTTCCATCACATGGGCGGGGCCGATGGCGATGCCCGGCGACACGCCCAGGCCGCGCAACAGGCGTTCAGCCGTGGCGGCGTCTCCCGCGCCGTGGCGGGGCGGGTGCTGTCGCGTGGTCATGGGCGGGCACTCCCGGAACTGTTCTTAGTCTTCGCCGAACTTCTCGTCGACCAGCCTGGTCAGGGCGTCCAGCGCCTCGCGGGCCTGGGGGCCGGCCGCCCTGATGTCGATTGTCGTATCGATGCTGGCGGCCAGCATCATCAATCCCATGATCGATACGCCCGACACGATATTGTCGGCGCGTTCCACCTCCACCTGTGCGTCGTAGTCGCCGGCCAGCTTCACGAACTTCGCCGCCGCGCGGGCATGCAGGCCGCGCCGGTTGCGGATGGTGACCGTGCGCGACAGGGCGCCGGGGGGCAGGATGCTTTCGCTCATTCAAGGGACCGCAAACAGGGGGTGGAAAGAGGGGGGATCAGCCGTCCGACAGCAGGGCGGAGGCGACATTGATATATTTGCGGCCCGCCTCCTGGGCGGCGGCCACGGCGGCCTTCAGGTCGGCCCCCGTCTTGCGCACGGACGCCAGCTTGATCAGCATGGGCAGGTTCATGCCGGCGATCACCTCCACCTTGGCGCGGTCCATGATCGAAATGGCCAGGTTGGACGGGGTGCCGCCGAACATGTCGGTCAGGACCACGACGCCATCGCCGGTATCGCACTTGGCGACGTCGGCCAGGATGTCGTTGCGGCGCTGCTCCATATCGTCCTCGGGTCCGATACAGACCGCGCAGACCTGTTTCTGCGGGCCCACCACATGCTCCATGGCGGCGATGAACTCCACGGCAAGATTGCCGTGGGTGACCAGGACCAAGCCAATCATGCGCTTTCCCTCAGGTTCGTGCCGGCCGCCGCCCGGTCTTCGGGAACGGGTGGCGGCGCCTGCTCCTTGCGGTCGAGGTCGCGGTGCGCCTCGCCCACCTTGTATCCCCGCTCCGCCAGCCACCGGGCCAGGTTGCGGGTGATGAACACCGACCGGTGCCGGCCGCCCGTGCAGCCGACCGCGATGGTCAGGTAATGCTTGCCCTCCCGCACATAGCGGGGCAGCAAGGGTTCCAGCAGCCGCGTCAGGTTGCCGAAAAATTCGGCATAGTCCGGGTCGCGGGTGATGTAATCGGCCACGGGCTGGTCCAGCCCCGTCAGGGGGCGCAGGGCCTTGTCCCAGTGCGGATTGTCCAGGAAGCGCACATCGAAGACCAGATCGGCCTCCCGCGGGACGCCATGGCGATAGGCGAAGCTGGTCACGAAGATCGACAGGACCGGCCCGCCATCCAACCGGAACAGCCCCGTCAGGTGCCGTCGCGTGTCATGGACGGAGAAGTTGGTGGTATCCACCACCTCGTCCGCCGCGTCGCGCAAAGGCTGCATCAACACCCGTTCGGTGGCGATCCCGTCCAGCACGGGGCGGTCGGCAGCCAGCGGGTGGGGGCGCCGGGTTTCGGTATAGCGACGCTGCAACGCGTCGGCATGGGCATCCATGAACAGCAGCCGCACGCGCAGGTCGGGCCGGTCGCGCAGCAGGGAGATCTGGGCCAGCAGGGTCTGGGTGTTGAAATCGCGGGTCCGGCTGTCGATGCCGATGACCAGCGGCCGGTCATGCGGCTGGCTGACCAGGGGCTGCAGCAGCGACAGGCGCAGATTGTCCACCGCCTCGTATCCCAGATCCTCCAGGCATTTCATGGCGGTCGACAGGCCGCTGCCGGACATGCCGGTGGCGACGACGACGGGCAGGCGGCCATCGGGGCCCAGGCCGGCGGACCCGCTCATGCCTGCCCCCCGGCGGCGATGGCGACCATCCGGCGCCACGCGCCTTCCCCCGGAACCAGCGGCCAGCCGCGCGACAGGGCCGCCATGGCCAGCCGCAGCTTGGCCGGCGTGCTGGCATGGAACGGGTTCACGCGGATGCGAGGCAGGGCGACACCGGCCAGCATCTCCAGCCCCGGTTGCGGCAATCTTTCGTCGTCGGTTTCCAGATCGACGATCAGGGCAACGGGGGCGGTGTCGACCGACGGGACGGGCAGCACGCCCAGGCCCCGCACCTCCATCAATCCGGATATCGCCTGCGGACAGCGGGCCATCAGGCCGCCCTGTCCGTCGGAAAGCAGATCGACACGATCATCGGCCACCAGACGCGCCCCTTCATCGACAAGGCGCAGTGCCAGATCGGATTTGCCCGCCCCCGATGGTCCCCGCAGCAGCAGGGCCAGACCATCAACCGCGACACAGCTTGCATGTATCTGGGCCATGATCACCAACAACGGGGATCAGTAACCAGGACGGGCAACGCCCCGCCGCCCGTCCGCACCATGTTCCGGCATTCCGGCCATCCCACCCGAGTTCGACTGGAACAACCTTCTTAGCAAACGCGGGAGCGGGGAGCGAGGGTAATCGGTGGGTGGATGTGGTGAGCATGGGTTGCATTGTTTCGAGAAGAAGAGCCAGAAGACGGCGCAGGCGGATATCGACATCGCCACCCGCCGCTTTCGCGCACTGACCAGGGGGGCGTCATGACCGACAGGGTATTTGCCAGCGTCTGGGACGCGATTGAGGATGATCCTGCGATGCGGGCCGGCCTCAAACTGAGCGCCTGGGTATCAGCCCGGATCGGTGGAGCGCGTTCCAACGCGGACAGATCGATGGTTTCAGTTTTAAGGATTTGCTGACCATGGCCACCGCCATTGGCCTTGATATCCATGTCCAGGCGGGGGCTGCTGCCTGAGGTCCCGTTTCCCCTTCGCCCTTCCCCCCGGCCGTTCAACCCCTTATCAGTATCGGCGCGTCCCCACACCGCCGCAGGCCGATCTTGACCGAACTCCTGTCCACCGACCTTCTGGTCTTCCTGGCCATTGCCGCCTTGCTGGCCGGCTTCATTGATGCCATCGCAGGCGGGGGCGGGCTGATCACCATTCCGGCCCTGTTGTCCACGGGCATCCCGCCGGCGGCGGCGCTGGCCACCAACAAGTTGCAGGGCAGTTTCGGCACCGCCATGGCCACCTTCACCTTCTGGCGGGCAGGACAGATCGAACTGCGCGCCATGGCCTTCACGGTGGCCTGCGTCTTTGCCGGGTCGGCCGCGGGCACCATGGCGGTGCGCATGACGGGCACCGGCTTCATGATGGCGGTGATCCCCGTGCTGCTGGTCGCCATCGCCGTCTATTTCCTGCTCAGCCCGCGTGTGGGCGATGTGGAGGCGAAGGCGCGCATGACGCTGCCGGCCTTCAGCCTGACAGTGGGGTTCGCCGTCGGTTTCTATGACGGATTCTTCGGGCCGGGCACGGGCAGTTTCTTCGCGCTGGGCTGCGTGGCGCTGCTGGGCATGAACATGCGGCGTGCCACGGCCAATACCAAGCTGCTGAACTTCACCAGCAATGTCGTCAGCCTGGGCGTGTTCGCTCTGGGCGGACAGATCGTGTGGAAGGCGGGCCTGATCATGGCGGTGGCGCAGGTGATCGGTGCCTGGGTCGGCAGTCATGCCGCCCTGCGGTTCGGGGCGAAACTGGTACGGCCGCTGCTGGTGATCGTCTGTCTGGGTATGACTATCCGACTGGTGGCGCAGCCTGACCACCCCCTATATCTTCTGCTCCGCGACCTGTTCGCCGCCGCGCCCCAGATGGCGCCGTGAGCCAGACCGCCGGATGGCGGCGCCGGCGCGAGAAGTCCAGTGACCGTCAAGATCACTGGAAATTGTATGAGGACCCCTGATGCTCGACCTCACCGACAGCCAGATCGACCGTTACGCCCGCCATATCATGCTGCGCGAGGTGGGGGGGGAGGGACAGTCGAAGCTGCTCTCCTCCTCCGCGCTGATCGTGGGGGCCGGTGGGCTGGGGGCACCGATGTTGCTGTATCTCGCGGCCGCCGGGGTGGGGCGCATTGGCATTGTCGATGATGATGTCGTCGATCTGTCGAACCTGCAGCGGCAGGTGATCCATGATACGGCCGGCATTGGTGTGCCGAAGGTGGACAGTGCCGCGGCCCGAATCGCCGCCATCAATCCCGACGTGAAGGTGGAGGTTCACAAGACCCGCCTGAACCGGTCCAACGTGCTGGACATCATCGGCAATTATGACGTGGTGGCCGACGGGACGGACAATTTCGCGACCCGGTTCCTGCTGAACGATGCCTGTTATCTGTCGGCCAAGACGCTGGTCAGTGCTGCCATGCTGCGCTTTGACGGACAGCTTTCCACCTTCAAGGCGCATCTGGGCGACCCGCACCCCTGTTACCGCTGTATTTTCCGGGAACCGCCGCCGCCCGGCATGATCCCGTCCTGTTCGGAAGGCGGGGTTCTGGGGGCGCTGGCGGGCAGCATGGGGAGCCTTCAGGCCGTTGAAGTGTTGAAGGAACTGTTGGGGATCGGCGACAGCCTGTCGGGCCGGCTGCTGATGTATTCGGCGCTGGAGACGGGCTTCCGGACGGTGAAAATCCGCCGCGATCCGGAATGCCCCGTCTGCGGCCCCCATCCGACCTATGTGGATTTGTCCCACCACCCGTTTTAACGACGCTTGGAGCATACAATGTCCGACGGTAAATGGGGGCTGGTGCTGGTGGTGCAGTCCGGCGGTTATGACCGGGTGCATTACGCCCTGGTCACGGCCGCCGCGGCCGTGGCCACGGGCCGGCCTGTGACCCTGTTCTTCACGGGCCGGGCCTTGCCCGCCCTGTTGAGCGGGGAAGGCTGGAAACGTCTGGATTTCTCCGACGATGGCACCAGCCCGGAAGCGCGCGACGCCACCCTGGCCCTGCGCGGCGTGGGCAGGTTCGATGAGCTGCTGACGGCTTGTGCCGAATTGGATGTGACCTTCCTGGCCTGCGAAATGGGCTGGCGCGCGCTGGGCATCCGTGAACCGGCGCTGCGTCCCGACCTGAAGGTGGAGACGACGGGCATGGTCACCCTGCTGGGCCAGGTGCGGCCCGGCGATCAGATGCTGTTTGTGTGAGAAAGGGTGGGGCGGGCGTTTCGCGCCCGCCCCCGGCCGCTTACCCCACCGCCGGCGGCGACGGCGGTTCGTTGGTGGCCAGACGCAGGATTTCCTGCGGGATGTCGTCGGCCGGCAGGTTGACCTGCACCAGCCAGACGGAATCCAGATCGGCCTTCACCGTCGTCAGGGCATTCTCCAACTCCGTCAGGGTCGTCACCCGTACCCCCTTGGCGCCCAGCGCCACGGCCAGTCCGGCATAGTCCCAATAGGGAATGACGTTGAACGCGTTGAAGGGCTGGCCCTCGGTATAGGCCTTGTCATTGGTCAGGGCCTGTTCGATGCCATAGATGGTGTTGACCATGACAAAGATGATGGGGTTGCGCCGGTACAGCGCCATGGTGCTGACCGTCTGCGCCACCATCTGGAACCCGCCATCGCCGGCAAACACGACCGGCCGCGCATCCGGTGCCGCCACCGACAGGCCCAGCGCCGCGGCCGAGGCATAGCCGATGCTGCCCCAGGCCGCCTCGGAAACAAAGCCATTGGCCCGGTTCACGGGGATGTTGCAGCTTACATACATGCTGCTGCTTTCATCGGGCACCAGGGTCATGTCGGCATCGACCCAGGTCAGCATGCGCTGGAAGAACCGGGCATAGGTGATGGCATCGGGCGGGAAGGGCTTAAAATCCGGGTCGATCACGGCCGGACCTTTCACGGCCCAGGGTTCCCGCTTGCCCGTACCTTGCAGCGCGTCCGACAGGGCGCTGATGAAGGCGGCCAGCGGCACCTGGAAATAATAGGCTTCCCCCACCCGGACCGTGCCGTCATAGGCCACAACCATCTGGCTGAAATCCTTGGACACGAACCCTTCGTAATCGTCGGTCAGCAGGTCGCCCGTGACCACCACCATGTCGGCATTTTCCACGGTAGTGTAGGTGGAATAATCCGACGACGGTCCCGTATAGGTGCCGATGAAGCCCGGATGGGTTTCGGCCAGCACGCTTTTGGCCAGCAGGCTGGTGACATAGGGGATGCCCGTCTGGTCCACCAGGCCGGCGAAGGCGCTTTGCAGACCATAACGCTGAACCTCGATCCCGCCCCAGAACAGGGGGTTGGCGGCGGTCTTGATCAGCCCGGCCACATGCGCGGCGGCGGCCTTCACGGCGTCCTGATCCACGGGCAGGGCGGGGATCGTCAACGCCCCGACCGGCCGGGCGCATTCGGCATCCCAGAGCTGGCGCCAGAGCTCGATATAGACAGGGCGCTTTTGCGACAGGGCGGCGCCCAGGGCACCATCGATCATGGCGGGCGCCTGCCTGGCGTCGCTGATGATGATGGCCTCGGCCGTGATATCCTCATAGGCGTTGCGGTCGGCCTCGTAATTGCCGGTCGCATGGTGCAGCAGGATCTTGTAGGTCCGGGCAAAGGGCCGGTCGGTGTCGCTGGTCCCCGGGCTGCCGGAAATGGCCACCGTCGGCACACGTTCCACATAGGACCCGGCCACCGGGTTCAGCAATGAGAAGGCGCCGACGCCATAGGTGACGGCGGCACAGGAAATGCCGTTGATGCGGCCATAGGCATCGGCGGCATAGCCGGCCTCCAGCTCCGACCGGCAACCCAGCCGGGTCAACTGGTAGCCGTCATTGCGGTCCTTATCGTCGATATAGTCGAACCAGCGGGCGACATAATCGCCCGGCACCGTGAAGACGTCGCGCAGGCCCGCTTCATGCAGGCGCTGGATCAGATAGTCGGAAACGGTGAAAAACGGCTCAAGCGGCTTCATGGACGCCATCTCCCGTAGGATTGCAGGTGAAGGATGGGGGCGGGCGTGGGCTGGGGCGGCTTACGGCCCCAGCACCTCGGCCTGGTTGTCCTTCAGGTGCGCCAGATAGGCGGGCCAGGGCAGGTCGAACTTCTCCAGCAGCACATGCTCGGCGGTCTGCAGGCAGCCCTCGACCCAGCCCTGATTGTTGGAATAGGCCTCGCCACAGATGAAGACACGTTCGTCGGGCACCGGCTGGCGGATGGCGGGCATCAGCTTGTCGTAGCGGAAACCCGCCTTCCATTCGTGCCAGCCGCCGCCATACGGGTCGCCCGACCAGTCGTGATAGATGGCGGAATAGGGCTGATCGACATCGACCAGACCGTGGACGGCCAGGATCTGGGAATGCGCGCTGGCCACCATGGCGTCGGTGGCGATGCATTCGGCCAGCGGCACGGGCGTGCCTTCCTGACCGGACCCCGACCGCTCCCTGGCCACACTCTTCACCCCTTCAGGCAGACGGCCCAGGAAGGGCGCACCCTTTTCCAGACCCTTCCAGAAGGGGACGGTGGTGATGTCATTGTAGGAGGCCATCAGCAGGGAACGGGTATTGCCCTTCTCCCCATGCGGCTGATCCTCCTCCGTCCCGAAATAATAGATCTGACGGACCGGCAGATCGGTGATGGAGCGGCCGGCCACCAGGCCTTGTGCCTCCCACCACGGATAATCATAGGCCAGCAGCAGCTTGAACGCGTCCTGGATCAGCACCGAATCGACCATGGCCTTCACGTCGGGCTTTTTCCATTCCACCCATTCGATCAGTTCCAGCGACCGGCGCGGCAGGGCCAGGATGATGTCCCTCGCCTTCACGATGCTGGGTTCCACCCCTTCCTTGTCCCGAGTCACCTCGCGCAGGCCGCCCAGGTCGGCATAGACAAGCTGGGTTTCCGTTTCCACGACCGTCAGCAGATAAAGACCGTCCTGGTCGCGTTCGATCCGGGAGATGCGGCGGTTCATGCGGATGTCGGCGCCCTGCGCGGCCGCCTGTTCGGCCAGCGTCAGGGGCAGGCGCTGATACCCGCCGGTGATGGCCTTGAAGCCGCTGGTATTGGCATATTCGGTGGCGGGCAACTGGGCCACGGCATTGGCGTTGGCGACATTGGCGTCATAGCCGCCGGCATCCTTCATGAACTGATAGGCCTCCGACGACAGGGTCTGACTCATCAGGTTCCAGAAACCATAGGTATAGAGCGGGTGCCCGAACACCGTGGTTTCCATCAGTGCGTTCAGCGAGTTGCGCCGGTTCTTCGGTACCAGCAGATCGAAGGCGAAGACCTGCAGGTCGTTGACCGTCTTGCCGCGTTCGTTCCAGGACAGGTTGTAGGGCACCTTGTCCGGGTCGGACTGTTCCTTCATCTTCAGATGCTTGCCGCGCAGGTAGAAGATGTTGTCCTTTTCCCCGATGGGCTGTCCGTCCGGCCCCGGCTTGGGATTGCCCATCAGGAAGATGTGCGAGGGCAGGTCCAGGGCATCGATCAGGTTGCTGACCATGGGCTGGTTGGAGGCGTCGTCCCCTTCGCTGGGCGGGATATAGCGCATGCCGCCCAATTCGGCGGCGATATTGGGCATGCCCGGAATGGTCTTGGTGTAAAGCCGGCCACCGATACGGTCGCTATATTCGAAAACCGCGACCTTGGCGCCCGTGATCCCCTGTTCGCCCGTCAGGCGCCAGGCGCAATAGGTGCCGGTCACGCCACCGCCCACGATCGCAATATCCAGTATGTCGGTCATTCCCTTGCCTCCCCTGTGGCAGGCGACCGGCGGCGGTTCGCTGGGGCGCCCCCGTTCCTGCTGAATGACGGAAGACTAACGATAGGTCGTATGACCGGCAAATCATTTACTCGTTAACATTGTATATGTCATATACTTGTAAGCCTCAGATACAAGAAGAGGCGTGAGCTGGAATAAACCAGGGCGACGCAGCCGCCAAAACGACAACGCCCCGGCGACGGGGCGCCAGGGCGTTTGCCAACAGGGATGGAGGGGAGGGGAACGGGAGAGGGTCAATCCCCCGTGGGGAACCAGATCATCATCGCGCTGTCACCGGCGCGCACCGCGACCCATTCACCGGCCTCCACCAGCGACGGCGGAACCGCCGTCAGCATCTGATCCTCTTCCAGGGCAAGGGGTGTAAAACCATCCATCTGCTATTCTCCTCCGGTCGGGGTTCAGGGTGGAAGATCGGGACGTGGCGGGTCACGGAACCTTTTTAAAGGGGGCGGGACATGAAGACGCACCGCCCACCCTTGTCGCCGGGCAGACGGTGCGATCATCATCCTGGGATCGGAGACCGGGGCCCGGTTGCGGGCCGGACCCCGGAGACGATGGCGGAGAGCGCCCGCCATCATCTGGTTCTGAAAGGGCCCCGTGGCCGGTACGATCCGGTGGTGTCGGCGATCCATCGCGCCGTCCGCCGGCTTTCCGCCGCCCCCTCCCATCCAGCGCGGAGGGAGGCGGAAAGGTCCCAGCCTGGGGGGCCAAGAGCCGGGGAAAGGATGCAGCCCCTTCCCCCGGCGGACCCGCCCTTCCGTTCAGGAAGAAGGGCGGATCGAAGCTGAGGTAACTGAGATGTCGATCAATGGAACTGATCGGTCTCGGTGCTGTCCTTCATGGCCGTCGTCGAGGACGTACCGCCAGAGATGGCCACGGCCACCGCGTCGAAATAACCGGTACCCACTTCGCGCTGGTGCTTCACGGCGGTGAAGCCCTGATCGGCGGCGGCGAATTCACGCTGCTGCATCTCGGAATAGGCGGCCATGCCGCGTTCCTTGTAGCCCTTGGCCAGTTCGAAGGTCGCCAGGTTCAGGCTGTGGAAGCCCGCCAGGGTCACGAACTGATACTTGTAGCCCATGGCGCCCAGCTCGGCCTGGTACTTGGCGATGGTCGCGTCGTCCAGGTTGGCCTTCCAGTTGAAGGAGGGCGAGCAGTTATAGGCCAGCATCTTGCCCGGGAACTTCTTATGCACGGCCTCGGCGAAGCGGCGGGCATCGTCCAGGTTCGGCTTGGAGGTTTCCCACCACATCAGGTCGGAATAGGGGGCATATTCCAGGGCACGGGCGATGCAGTAATCGACGCCGACACCCTTCTTGATGCGGAAGAAGCCTTCCGGCGTGCGGTCATTGCGGTCGATGAACGGATGGTCGCGCTCATCCACGTCGCTGGTGATCAGCTGCGCCGACTCGGCGTCGGTACGGGCGACCACCAGGGTGGAGGTGCCGCAGACATCGGCGGCCAGACGGCCAGCGTTCAGGGTGCGGATGAACTGCTGGATCGGGATCAGCACCTTGCCGCCCAGATGGCCGCACTTCTTTTCAGAGGCCAGCTGGTCTTCGAAGTGAACGGCGGCGGCACCGGCCTCGATCATGCCCTTCATCAGTTCGAAGGCGTTCAGCGGGCCACCGAAGCCGGCCTCGGCGTCGGCGATGATCGGCGCGAACCAGTAGGTGTCGCCTTTGCCTTCGGCCGTCTGGATCTGGTCGGCGCGCTGGAAGGCATTGTTGATGCGCTTCACGACGGCCGGGACGGAGTTGGCGGGATACAGCGACTGGTCGGGATACATCTGACCGGCCAGATTGGCGTCAGCCGCGACCTGCCAGCCCGACAGGTAGATGGCTTCCAGGCCGGCCTTGACGTGCTGCAGGGCCTGATTGCCGGTGAAGGCGCCCAGCGTGTGGACATAGGGCCGGGTGTGCAGCAGTTCCCACAGGCGGCGCGCGCCCATTTCGGCCAGCGTGTACTCGATCTTCACCGACCCGGACAGACGGCGCACATCCTCGGCCGTGAAATCGCGCTTGATGCCGTCAAAGCGCTTGGCGTGGATGGCGGCGAGGTCGATGCTCTGGGTCTGGTCCAACGGGGACATCTCTCAACTCCTGGCCTGGTGGGGCTCTCTGGTGTCTCGTGCGGGCCGCTTCTTGTTTCTGCACCGTTTGGTGTGCAGTGCAGCGCCGTTGAGATGAACATGGACCCGAGACATAAAATGATCAATACGGTTGTTATCGTAAAATAGTATTGCTGTCACAGTCTGTAATGTCAAAAGCTGTCATGTTGTAAAGTTTGTAAATCGACGGGCGGAACAGCGGGGAATCTTGCTATGAAGACCATCACGGACAAGCTGGGTTTTAAGCCGGGCAAGCAGGCCTGGATGTTGGATTCCCCAGAAAATATGTGGAAAATCATCGACTTACCGGTCGAACGGCCTATCGGTGATATCGACCTGCTGCTGGGCTTCGCGATAGATGTCGCCGCCCTGGCAGGGCTCGCCGACCGCATGCTGCCGATTTACAAACGCGGTGGGGCCTTGTGGGTTGCACATCCCAAGAAAAGCGGCACGATCAAAAGCGATCTTTCCCGCGATGCGGGATGGGAAGGGCTGACGCGGGAGGGGCTGATCCCTGTGACCCAGATCGCGCTGGATGATGACTGGTCGGCCCTGCGCTTCCGCTACCGCGACGAAGTGCCGAAGATCACGCGCAAGCAGGGCTGATAAAAATGGCCCCACCGGTGGTGCCGGTGGGGCCAGGTGATCAAGGGATGGCTGGACACGGTCAGACCAGCCGGAACTCCATGTTGCAGATACGCTCCACCCGACCAACGGCGGAGGGATCGGTGGCCTTGAAATCCAGGGCCACCAGCCCGGCCCGACCGGCGGCAGGTACGAAACGTACCTGCTTGCCGGGGAACCGAACCCGGTCGCCTTCCACGGGCGACAGGAACAGGCGCCCCACCTGCGCGGCGATTTCCGCCGGCGGGGCGGCGTTCACGGCGACATCGGCCGCCACGATCTCCGACGCTGCTTCGCTGCGCCCATATTTGCGGCCCACCGGGTCACCCCACCAGCCATTGGGCAGCGTATAGCGATAGGTCTCCAGATGGGTTCCGAAACGTTTGGGATCGAACTGGATCATGTCCTGGCCCCGGAACAGCATGTCACGGGTCAGGCGCAGCTTCTCCGCCGCCGCGCGGTCGCGGAAGGCATCGGCATCAAAGGTCTGGAAGACGATCATGTAACCGCCTTCGCCGCCCTGTTCCTGGAACCAGCGATGCAGGCGGTGGTCCGGCTTCACCGGCTGGACCAGTTCGAACATGGTCTCGCCGATCATCATCATTTCATTGCGGAAGCCCAGAATGGCGCCCATGTCGTGGCGGTGACCCTGCGGCACCTTCAGAAACGACTGGATACGCGCCGATATGGCATCAATGTCGGGGCTGGCCAGCACAAAGTGGCGGATCAGGTGGGGTTTCTGCTCGCTCATCGTCGGCGCTCCCTTACACGAACCGGAATTTGACGCCACAGATGCGGGCCCAATCGCCGACACGCGCGGGCTCCCGCGCCTTCAGGTTCAGGGCGACCAGACCCCGCCACTGGCCCTTTGCCTCCACGAAGCTGAGGGTCCGATCCTCGAAATGCACCTTGGTGCCATCCTGTCGGGCCTGGAACAGGCGCGCCGTCTGGGCCGCGATGGCTTCCGGATTCTCCACCGCCACCTCGCCCCCCACCACATCGGAGGCGACGCGGGCGTCGCTATAGGGGCCGGTGCGGGGATTGCCCCACCAATCCTCCTCCGGCGTGTATTTGTAGAGTTCGAAATGCGTGCCGAAATGTTTGTAGTCGAATTGCAGCATATGCTGGCCCTTGAACATCATGTCGCGGGTCAGCTTCAGGTTTTCGGCCGCCGCCCGCGCCTTCAGGGCATCGGCATCGAAGGTCTGCATGACCACCATGAAGCCGCCATCGCCGCCGCGCTCCTCGAACCAGCGGTTCAGCAGGTGGTCAGGCTTGATAGGTTGCACCACCTCGATCATGGTCGTGCCGACCCGCATCATGGTGCTGTAGAAGCCATATTGTTCGGTGACCCCGGGCCCCTCCTTCTTCGGCGTTGCGGGCAGGCCCAGCACTTCATAAATCTGGTCGCAGACAAAATTCATGTCATGGGTGGCCAGCACATAGTGCCGTATCCGGATGGGCCGTTCGCCGGCGATTGCGGCCGGTGCCAAGGCGGACAGGCCGGCGGCGGTGGCGGTGCCCAGCATGGTGCGGCGTGTCATGATCGTGCCTTTCGCGTTCATCGTCCGTCCCCTTTCTCAGAACCGGGCCCGCAGTTCGGCGCCCCAGGTCCGTGACGGACCGAAGAAGGCCGAATAGGAACCGGTGAAGCCCGGCGAATCGTAGATGCGCAGGGCATAACTTTTGTCGAAGGCATTCTCGACAAACGCGGACAGTTCATATTGCCCTTCCGCAAAACTGACACCGGCCCGGAAATTGGTCACACCGAAGGCGGGCTGGCGGGTTGCCGGGTTCAGGTCACCGCCATAGGTCACGGCGTCTCGCCAGTTATATTCGGCCCGGACATAGGCGCCGGCATCGGCTGTCAGGTCGAAATCCTGCTGGCCACGGACGCTGAACTGCCAGCGCGGATTATTGCTGAGATCCTGGCCCGACAGGTCCTGCCCGCCGACGGGGCAGGTGCGTAGCGCCGTCTGGACGGATGTGCAGGGCGCGCCCTTGTAGTCGACAAACACGGCATCGACATAGGCCCCACCGCCCGACAGGGTCGCGCCTTGCCAGGGCTTGACGGCGAAATCCGCCTCGAACCCCTTGCTGCGCAGCTTGCCGGCATTGCGGAGGATCTGTGACGAGGTGACATTATCGAACGAGGACGCCTGATAATCGCTGAAATCGCTGTAGAACAGGGTGATATTCAACTGCACCCGGTTATCCAGCCAGGTGGTGCGCGCGCCCAGTTCGTAGGACACCACCGTTTCGGGGTCCAGGACGGCCCGATCCGGGTTCAGGAAAAACACGTTGCCGGTATTATTGTCGATGGCCCGGCCCTTGTAGCCGCGCGACACCGACAGGTAATAGCTCTGTCGCGTCTCCGGGGTGAAGCGGATGCCGGCGCGGCCGACCCAGTTTGTATCATCGGTCTTGATGGCGCCCTGGAACGTGCCGGGCGTGAAGGCGAAGTAGTTACCGCTGCGGTAGGAGCGGACGCTCAGATCCTCGTAAAGCCCCCGGATGCCGGCAAAGGCCTGCCACTGTTCGGCCAGATCATAGGTGCCGTCGGCGAACAGGGCGTAATTGTGGGTCGTGGTCTTGCCGATGCCGGTGGTGGAGGTCTGGCCCAGGATGGTGCCCCGGCCGCCCGCCGTGATCGTGTTGCCCTTCAGCACATGCTGGTAATAATAGGCGCCCAGAACCCAGCGGAAGGCGCCCTCATCGGGTGACAGCAACTGCAATTCTTCGCTGAACAGGTTCAGGTCACGCTGCTGGCGCGGATCATTGCCGACATTCACATCAACGCCATCGACATCGATCGTGTCCAACTCATCCCAGGTGCGATAGCCGGTGATGGAGCGCAGGGTGACGCCGCTGTCGAATTCGTGGCTGACCGTGGCGGTCAGTTGCATCGTCTCCGTTTCTTCCCGCAAGGGACCGTCGGCGATGGACAGGCGGTTATCCGGGCCGGGCACGACACCGTTGGCCGCCTGACGGGGCAGCAGGTAAAGCCGTGTCAGCGTGCCGTAGGCGCGCGGGTCCAGCCCGTAGAAGCTGGTGCGGCAGCAGGCATTGTCCTGCTCCTCATATTGCGCGATCAGTTGGATGCTGGTCGCCTCCACCTCGTAATCGGTGCGCAGCCGCAGACCCCAGCGCTCGCGCTTGTTCTCGTCCGTTTTCCGCACGGGGTTGTAGACCTGCCCCTTGCCCTGATCCAGGCGATAGCCGGACAGCCGGGCCTTCACCCCGTCGGCGACGGGACCGCTGACCGCGCCTTCGATGCGGGTTGCCTCCAGCGTGTCGCCGTAGCGCAGGTTCATGTAACCGGAAAATTCATCGGTCGGTGTACGGCTGACGATATTGACCGCACCGGCGGAGGCGTTCTTGCCGAACAGCGTGCCTTGCGGGCCACGCAGCACTTCAATCCGTTCCACATCGAAAAAATCCACCAGGGCGGAACCGCCGGGGCCCGACACAATACCGTCGACGATGGTGGAAACGCTGGGCTCCGTCGCCGACCCGAAGGCGGCACTGCCGACGCCACGGATACGCAGGCCGGCCCCGGACGAAGACTGGGCCGGTGAGAAGGAGAGCGACGGCGCGATGGCGTAGAGATCTTCAACCTTGTTGACGCCGACCCGCTCCAGCTCCTCCCCGCCGACAACGCTGATGGAGATGGGCACTTCCGCCAGCCCCTGCTTGCGCTTCTGTGCTGTGACGATGATCTCTTCCAGCGTGTCGATACCGGTGGAGTTCTGTGCCAGTGCCGGGGTCCCCTGCATCAGCATGCAGACAGCCAGCGCGCTCCCGCCCAAAAGCCGGGTATGCATCGTTCCCTCCCTGTATTTGTTATTTGTGAGTATGATTATACAAGTTAATGATTGGAATGCAAGTGACGTTGTCGGTAAAATTTTCTGTCTATAAACCGCAGAAAATATAGGAAACAACGAGTACCGGAACGTGCGTTCCCAAAATTGCATAATGGTACCAACAAGGAGACTGTGCGGGACCCTGATCCCGATGGAGAGCGGGGAATTGCCTGGCGGCAGGCGTCTGGTGGTCGGCTTGCGCCGGCCTGGAGCGATTGCTATGGTGCATAGCAACTTAAGTGCTTGAAATTCGTGAGAGTCCGCGCCATGCCAGGGCAGCTTGCATCGCGGTCGCGCGGCACCATCAGGCCCGATGGCAGGCCCAGACCCTGAGCGCGCAAGGAAGGCTGATCCATGTCGGAAAAGAAGGCCATGCTGGGCCACAAGGTCCGCCGCCTGCGCCGTGACCTGAAGATGACCCAGGCACAGATGGCGGAGGAGATCGGCGTCTCCCCCAGCTACCTGAACCTGATCGAGGCCAACCAGCGCCCGCTGACCGTCCCGCTGCTGCTGAAGATCGCGTCGGTCTATGGCATCGACATGGCCAGTTTCGCCGAGGATGACGAGACGAGGCTGGTGGCGTCCTTGCGTGAGGTGTTTGCCGATCCGCTGTTCGAGGCGGGCGACATCAAGGCCCAGGACATGAAGGAGGTGGCCGCCGCCGCCCCCAATCTGGGCCATGCCATCGTCTCCATGTACCGTGCCTATCGTGAGGCGCGGGAGGATCTGGGGGGGTTGGCCGAAAAGGTGGCCGACCGCGACAAATTGCAGGTCATGGGCGCCCATGCCTTCCCGCAGGAGGAGGTGTCGGAGTTTTTCCAGGCCGAACAGAACCATTTCCCCGATCTGGAGATCGCGGCGGAGACGCTGTGGATCGATGGCGATCTGGACAGTGGCAATCTTTACGGGACTCTGGCGGCGCATCTTCTGAAAAAGCACGGGGTGCGGGTGCGGCTGATGCCGACCGATGTCATGGGCGGCGCCATCTGCCGCTATGACCGGCATTCCAAGCGGGTGCTGATCTCCGAAATGCTGGACCCGGCGGGCCGCACCTTCCAACTGGCCAGCCAGGCGGCCCTGCTGGGTCAGGCGGCGCTGCTGGATGCCGCCGTGACGCGCGGGTCCTTCAGCCATGAGGAATCGCGCCGGCTGGCGCGGGTGGGGCTGGCCAATTATTTCGCCTCTTGCATCATGATGCCCTATGGCCGGTTCCTGACGGCGGCGAAGGAGGTGCGCTACGATATCGAAATCCTGTCGCGCCGCTTCGTGGCCAGTTACGAACAGGTCTGCCACCGGCTGACGGCGCTGCAACGGCCGGGGGCGAAGGGTGTGCCCTTCTTCTTTGCCCGTGTCGATCCGGCCGGCAACATGTCGAAACGGTTCAGCGCCGCCCCCGGTTTCCATTTCGCCCGCTTTGGCGGGGCCTGCCCGCGCTGGCATGTGCATGACGCCTTCCGCCGTCCGGGCGAGATCCAGACACAATTGGCCCGCATGCCCGATGGCACCACCTTCTTCTCCATCGTGCGGACCGTGGCAAAGCCGGGGGGCGGCTGGAAACAGCCGGCGCGGCAGTTCGCGGTGGCCATCGGCTGCGATCTGGCCCATGCGGGACAATTGGTCTATGCCGACGGCCTGGACCTGGCGAATGTGGAGGCGGCTACGCCCATCGGCGTGAATTGCCGCATCTGCCCGCGCCTGGACTGTACCCAGCGTGCCTTCCCGCCCCTGTCGCACCGGTTGGCCGTGGACGAACATATAAGGGGCGTGTCCAGCTATGTCAGCGTCGGCGCGGTTTAAGGTCTTTCCGCCACCGATGACGTCGCCGTGATGATCAATCGCTGCCCGCGGCCTGCCGGCGCAGGGGGAGGGACAGGCGGCGGCGGATGCGGGCGCCATAGGCCCGCAACTGGTCGCGAAATCCGGCCCAGCCCGTGGCGGGCGGGGTCAGGTCGATACCCACCACCTCCACCGCGCTGCCGTTCAGGCTGACCACGATCAGTTCCATCTCCCCCACCCGCACCCGGTCGCCCAGCGAGGGGTCGTGGCCCAGGCGGCGGCGGATCAGGCCGGACAGGGTCTGGGTCGGGTCGTCGCCCGCGTCAAACCCGTAGAGGCCGCCCACGGCCATGGCGGGCATGTCGCCCTGGATCTGGAAGTCGCCGGCGGGCCGGTCCTCGTCAAAGGCTTCGATCTTGCGACCGAACAGCCGGTCCATGACGGCCAGCGCCGATCCGTCGCCCATGGCCAACACGGTATCGCCGGGCTGCAGACGGTTGGCATCCTCCGGCCGCACCGGCCGGCCATTCTGGATCAGGGCCAGAAGCTGCACCGACTCGGGGATGATCAGCTTGCCGCGCCCCCGCCGCGCAGCCTCGCTGTCGCGGGCGACGGTGAACACGGCCAGTTGCCCCGACCCATCCGGCAGGTCGACATCGGCGCGGCTTGGCGGCTCCGGCTGTGGCGGGGCCAGCAGGCCCAGCAGCCGCGCCGACGGCCCCACGGTCCAGCCCTGGATCAGCAGCGACAGCAGCACGACGACGAAGGCCACGGCGAAATAGGCCTGGGCATTGGGCACGCCGGCCAGCACCGGCATGGCGGCCAGCACGATGGGCACGGCCCCGCGCAGCCCCACCCAGGAGATATAGGTCAGTTCGGTCAGGGTGAAGCGGAAGGGCAGCAGGCAGGCGAAGACGGCCAGCGGACGCGCCACCAGCATCAGGCCCAGCGCCACCAGCGTGCCGGACAGCAGATAGGGACCCAGGGTCGAGGGCGTGACCAGCAGACCCAGCATCACGAACAGCCCGATCTGCGCCAACCAGGCCAGCCCGTCATGGAAGCGGCGGATCAGGCGGTCGGCCTTGTGCGGGCGGTTGCCCAGGATCAGACCGGCCAGATAGACGGCCATGAATCCCGATGCCCCCGCCGCCTGCGCCCCGCCGAAGACGAACAGGGAGAAGGACAGGGCCAGGATCGGGTACAGCCCGTCGGCCAGATCCAGCCGGTTGACCAGCCAGACCAGTGAATAGCCGGCGGCGACGCCGAACACCACGCCGCCCAGCAGTTGCTGTAGCAGTTCCAGCAGCAGATGCAGCGGTTCGACGCTGCCGGCTGTGGTCAGGGTGGTGACGGCCAGCAGGGTCAGCAACACGGCCATCGGGTCGTTCAGGCCCGATTCCACCTCCAGCGTGGCGGAGATGCGGCCGCGCAGCGCCAGACCACGCAGGTTCAACAGGAAAAATACGGCCGCCGCGTCGGTCGATGCGATGATCGATCCGACCAGGAACCCTTCCATCCAGCCGACATCCATCACCAGGCAGACCATTGCCCCCGTGACCACGGCGGTGATCAGCACACCTGCCGTCGCCAGGCTGAGCGCCGGCCAGCGGGCCAGACGGAACGTATCGGCATGGGTGCGCAACCCGCCATCGAACAGGATGACAGCCAGCGCCGTGGAGCCCATCAGATAGGCCAGCTTGAAGTCGCTGAAATGGATGCGGCCGGGCCCGTCCTCCCCCGCCAGCATGCCCAGGCCCAGAAAGACCAGCAGCAGCGGGGCGCCCAGGCGTGAGGAGATGCGGCCGGCCAGAATGGCCAGCAACAGCAGCAGCCCCGCCAGGAAGATCATCTCATTGATGGCTTCCACATCCGCCCCTTTTCCGCGTCGGCATCGCCCACCTGCCCACTATAGGTCCTGCCGCGATGGCCCATGGCCATTTCGCAACGATAGTGACCTGTAAGGCACAGTTCGGGAAACTAGGCGAAAGGATAGGCCCGTCTGTACGGGCCTATGGCGGATGGCGGAGGGGCCGGTTTCAGGCCGCATCGGCGCTGCCGTCAACGGGCAGCCGCAATACCCCCACCCGTGCCCGTAACGGACGGGTGGGGGAAGCAGAAAATCACGCCTTGTCCAGGCCGTAGGCCGTGTGCAGGGAGCGGAGCGCCAGCTCGGTATATTCCTCGGCGATCAGGACGGAGACCTTGATCTCACTGGTGCTGATGACCTGGATATTGATGCCGCGATCGGCCAGGGCCTTGAACATGCGCTGAGCGACACCGGCATGGGAACGCATGCCGACACCGATCACCGACACCTTCACGACATTGGCGTCGGAGACGAGGCGGCGATAGTTCAGCGTGTCCTTGGACTTTTCCAGCACCTGGACCGCGCGGTCCAGATCGGCCTTGCCCACGGTGAAGGTCATGTCGGTGGTGCGGCCATCTTCGGACACGTTCTGCACGATCATGTCGACATTGATGGCGGCATCCGTCAGAGGCCCGAAGATACGGGCGGCCACGCCCGGCTGGTCTTCCACGCCAATCAGGGTGATCTTCGCCTCGTCCCGGCTATAGGCGATGCCGCTGACCAGTTCCTGTTCCACGATCTCATCCTCGTCCACGACCAGGGTGCCGGGCAGATCCGAGCCAGCCGCCTGTTCAAAAGTTGACAAAACCTGCACCCGCACATGGTGCTTCATGGCCATCTCGACCGACCGCGTCTGCAGGACCTTGGCGCCCAGCGACGCCATTTCCAGCATTTCCTCATACGTGACGCGGTGCAGCTTGCGCGCCGACTTCACGATGCGGGGGTCGGTCGTATAGACGCCGTCGACATCCGTATAAATGTCGCAGCGGTCGGCTTTCAAGGCCGCAGCCAGCGCCACCGCCGAGGTGTCGGAACCGCCACGACCCAGGGTCGCGATGCGGCCCTTCTCGGTCACGCCCTGGAAGCCGGCGACGACGCCGACCACGCCCTGGGACATGTTTTCCGACAGCTTGGTGGTGTCGATCCGCTCGATCCGCGACTTGCCATGCGTCTCGTCCGCGATCAGCGGGATCTGCCAGCCCTGCCAGGAGCGGGCGGGAATGCCGATTTCCTGCAGCGCGATGGCCAGCAGACCGGACGTCACCTGCTCGCCCGAGGCGACGACGGCGTCATATTCGGCCTGATCATGGACCTTCGCGATTTGGCGGCAGTAATCGACCAACTGGTTGGTCACGCCCGACATGGCGGAGACGACGACGGCCACCTCATGCCCGGCATCGACCTCCTGTTTCACCTTTTTAGCGACATTCTTGATCCGCTCGATATCGCCGACCGAGGTGCCACCGAATTTCAGGACAAGCCGCGCCATAACGCCATTCCATCAAGGGTCAGGGTAATTTTCGCAAAGGCTCCGGTGCCGGAGCGGGCTATCCATAACCCGCTCGTCCAGCCTTCGCAAGGCAGCCGCCCCCCCTTCCTTCGCACAACACCCATGAAGACGGCGCGTCCGGCGGGTCACAGCAACAATCGGGTGGGGCGGGGCATGGGGCTGCGCCATCCTCTGGTCAGATCAGAGGAAAGGACCCATCATGCTGACCGCGACCCGGCCCCCCTTCACCCCGTTGCGCGCCCTGACCGTCATGAATGACCAGACCGGCCCCCTGCCCGACGACCCCCGCGATCCCGTGCTGGCCGATGGCGGGGCGCGGCTGGTGGCGGGGGCGCTTCACCGGCTGGCGCGCGACTGGCAGGAACCGCCCGCGCTGGAGCAACTGGCAGCAGAGGCGGGGCTGACCCAGTGGCATTTCCAGCGCCTGTTCAAGCGCTGGGCCGGGATCAGCCCGAAACGCTTCGCGCAGTTCGCCACGCTGGGGCATGCGCGTGCCCTGTTGCGCGGGGAGGGCGGCAACGACCTGCTGGGCGCCAGCCTGGATCTGGGCCTGTCCGGCCCGTCGCGGCTGCATGACCTTTTCGTGGTGGCCGAAGGCGTGACGCCCGGCGAATACAAGGCCGCCGGCAAGGGCATGGTCATCCGCTGGGCCGTGCATCAGACCGCATTGGGCGCCGCCTTGCTGGCCGCCACCGACCGGGGCGTGTGCTGGTTCGGTTTCATCGGGGCCGATGGTGATCCGGCGGGGCAGATGCAGGAATTGCAGCGCGACTGGCCGCAGGCGACATTCGTGGAAGACCCCGAACCCACGCGGTCGGCCGCATCCTCCCTGGACCCGGCGGCCCAGGGGCAGGGGCCGGTGACGCTGCATCTGAAGGGCACGAACTTCCAGATGCGGGTCTGGCGCGCCCTGCTGGACATTCCCTATGGCGGGGTCACCACCTATGCCGGCATCGCCGACCGCATCGGCCAGCCCGGTGCGGCCCGCGCCGTGGGCAATGCCGTGGGCGCCAACAAGCTCGCCTGGCTGATCCCCTGCCACCGCGTCATCCGGGGCACGGGCGTGCTGGACAATTACCGCTGGGGCCCGGTGCAGAAACGCACCCTGCTGGCCTGGGAAGGCGCGCGGCTGGCGGGGGAGTGAGGGGTTATCAAACCGACGGCCAGCAAGCCTGACTGTCGGTACGGCGGCGACCGCCGGCGATTGAGGGTGGGCATTTAATGCCCCAGAATGCCGCTTTCGATGACGCCGTCGATGATGAACTGACAGGCCAGCGCCGTCAGCAGGATGCCCAGCACACGGTTGATCACATTGATGCCGGTGACGCCCAGCAACTTCGACACCTCGCCCGCGAAGACCAGCACGAACAGGGTGGCCAGCAGCACGCCCGACAGAACCGCCAGGACGGTGGCCTGCATCAGCAGGTCGCCATCGGCGCGGCCCATCAGCAGCACGACGGAGGTCATGGCGCCCGGTCCCGCGATCAGGGGTATGGCCAGCGGGAAGACGGAGATGTCGGCCTTGTGCGTCGCCTCCTCCTTCTCCTCCGCCGTGGCGGTGCGCAGGCCGCTTTCGCGGGCAAACACCATGTCGATGGCGACCAGCAGCAACAGGATGCCGCCGGCGATGCGGAAGGCCCCGACCCCGATGCCCAGCGAGGTCAGCAGCAATTCACCGATGAAGGCGAAGCCGAACAGCAGGCCGGTGCCGATCACCACGCCCTTCACGGCGGTGCGGCGGCGATGGCGCGCATCCATGCCGGCCGTCAGCCCTGCGAACATGGGGCCAAGGCCGATGGGATCGATGGTCACGAAAAAGGCGATAAAAGTGGAAAGGACCAGGTCGGTCATCACGGCCACCGGGCGGGAACAGGGGATGTCGGGAATGGACATCCTCTACCCCAACCGACGGTTACAGTAAAATGCCGGGCCGGCAAGGCTGCCATGGCGGGCGCATTCGCGCTGCCTCAGGCGCCGGTCGGGCGCGTCCTTGGCCTACGCCTTACCGACGGTCATGAATTCTGACTGTCGGTTTTAAACCGTAATCTCGATCAGGTTGCCATCCGGGTCCTTCACCACTGCCTCGTAATAGCCGTCGCCGGTCCAGCGCGGGCCGCTGTCCAGCAGGTCCAGGGCCGACAGTCGGGCGGCCAGGTCGTTGACGGCCGCCTGGGAGCCCAGCGACAGGGCGATATGTGCCCAGCCACAGCGTTCCCAGCCCTGTTCGCCTTCACCCGACAGCCAGGGCGCGCTCATCAATTCGATGACGGCCCCTTCCTTCAGGCGCACAAAGCGGGAGGTGAAGCCGGGGCGGCGGCGGCTTTCATAAAGATCACCGACCTCCGCCCCGAAATGCGTCACCCAGAAGCGTGCGGCTTCGTCCAGATCGGTGGTCCACAGGGCGACATGGGCGATGCGCACCTTTTCTCTCCGTCACGTGCCCGGCATTGTCAGGGCGAAATAGGGCAGGGTCGGCTTCTCGCCCGGGCCGAACGGGCCGGGGACACCGGCCGACACAGGCGTCAGCGAACGCAGATAGGCGACGATGGCGGCGGCATCCGCGTCATTCATCTGGCTATAACCCATATATGGCATCACGGGGGCAAGCTGCCGCCCGTCGGGGCGCACACCGGTGCGCAGGGCCGTGACGATTTCGGTGTCGGTCCAGCCGCCCAGGCCCGTCTGCCGGTCGGGTGTCAGGTTGGACCCGACAAAGACGCCCAGGCCCGGTACCTGCCAGCCGACATCACTGCCGCCCAGCCGGCGCGTCATGTCGGGTTTGCCCGCCATCGCGCCCGCCGTATGGCAGTCACCACAGCCCAGGATGCCGACCAGATAGGCGCCGCGTGCCACCTTGTCCTGGGCCATGGCCACCCCCGTCGCGCACAGCAGGACGCAGGATATCAGTGCAGGACGCGCGGCCCGCCGGATGATAGAAGACATGCGCATGATTTTTTCGGAAACCTTCGATGACGGGGCCTGCCCCCAGGCCCGTTAACCAACCCATCGCCACCGATCATGCCGCAGCCCGCGCCCGGCCGCCACAGGCGTAACAATAGCAACATGGCGTGCGCCGCCGCCGCCACCTGTCATCAGGTGGATATAATCAATATGAAAATTGAATCATGTTTCATATTGTGTGGGGTGGCGCATTGACTCCCATGCTGCACCGCCGTACACCTCTGGGGAAAAGCCCACATAATGGAGGAGGCCGCGGGCACGCTCATGAGCAAGAAAGTCTATACCGACGCCGTATCGGCCCTGGCAGGGCTGCTGCGCGATGACATGACCGTGATGGCCGGCGGGTTCGGTCTTTGCGGCATTCCCGAAAATCTGATCGCTGCGATCAAGCTGTCGGGCGTGAAGGGCCTGACGGTCATCTCCAACAATGCGGGCGTGGATGGCTTCGGCCTGGGCCAGCTTCTGGAGACCAAGCAGATCAAGAAGATGATCAGCTCCTATGTGGGTGAGAACAAGCTGTTCGCGCAGCAGTTCCTGTCCGGTGAGCTGGAGCTTGAATTCAACCCGCAGGGCACCCTGGCCGAGCGTATCCGCGCCGGCGGCGCCGGCATCCCGGCCTTCTTCACGAAGACGGGCGTGGGCACGCTGGTGGCCGAGGGCAAGGAACTGCGCGAGTTCGACGGCGAAACCTATGTCATGGAGCGGGGCCTGCGCGCCGATCTGGCCATCGTGAAGGCCTGGAAGGGCGACACGGAAGGCAACCTGATCTATCGGAAGACGGCGCGCAACTTCAACCCGATGATGGCCATGGCCGGCAGGGTCACCGTCGCGGAGGTGGAGCAACTGGTGAATGTCGGCACGATCGACCCCGATCATGTCCACACGCCGGGCATTTTCGTGCAGCGCATCATCATGGGCGAGCATGAAAAGCGCATCGAACAGCGCACTACCCGTAAGCGCGATTAACCCGCCGCTCGCTCCCGCGAGCGGCGGGTAGGCCGCCGACCGGCGGCCCGGCACCCGGTGGTGCCGTAAGCCAAGCCGCCGGATGGCGGCGCCCGGCGCTTGAGGGGGCACGAAACATTTGGGAGACCAACAATATGGCTTGGACCCGTGAGGAAATGGCCGCCCGCGCCGCCAAGGAGTTGCGCGACGGCTTCTATGTGAACCTGGGCATCGGCATCCCGACCCTGGTGGCAAACTTCATCCCCGAGGGGATGCATGTCACCTTGCAGTCGGAAAATGGCATGCTGGGCATGGGCCCCTTCCCGTTCGAGGGGGAAGAGGATGCCGACCTGATCAATGCCGGCAAGCAGACCATCACCGAACTGCCCTATAGCAGCTATTTCAGCAGCGCCGACAGCTTCGCCATGATCCGTGGCGGGCATATCGACCTGTCGGTGCTGGGTGCCATGCAGGTGGCCGCCAATGGCGATCTGGCCAACTGGATGATCCCCGGCAAGATGGTCAAGGGCATGGGCGGGGCCATGGACCTTGTCGCCGGCGTCAAGAAGGTCGTGGTGGTGATGGAACATTGCGCCGTCGACAAGAAGACGGGCGCCATCGAACCCAAGCTGCTGAACGCCTGCTCCCTGCCGCTGACCGGCACCCGCGTCGTCGATCTGGTGGTCACCGACCTGGGCGTGTTCCAGGTGGATAAGCATGGCAGCGCCCCGCTGACCCTGATCGAACTGGCCCCCGGCGTCACGCTGGAGGAGATCAAGTCGAAGACGGAAGCGGCGTTCGACGTGGCCGAGGCCGTGGTCGCCTGACGCGGTCGGTCATTCCGGCGGAAAGGGGGACATTCCCCCTTCCGCCGGAAGCCGTCGCGTCAATCACACGCACTTTCCTCCCCATACCATTCCTCCCGCAGCGTCTTTTCCGCCGCGTCCCAACGGAACAGATGGTCATAGGCGCAGTCGGGCAGGTCGGGCACCAGGGGGCCACCCAATTCGCGGATGATGGCGGGGACCGTGTTGCCATGGCCCACGACCAGGGCCACCTGACCAGCCTTCAATGTCCGCAGCCTGTCGGCCACCAGCCGCACATGGGCCGCGATATCGCCGGGCGGGATGGGCACCACCTCCGCCGCAACACCCGCCTGTGCCGCCACCGGGGCGGCCGTTTCCTGGGCGCGTCGGGCCGGGCTGGTCAGGACCATCACCGGCGGGGTGGATTTCAGCAGATCGGCCAGGGCCTGGGCGCGGGCCTGTCCGTCCGCTGTCAGGCCGGGATCGGGCTCGCTGCCCTTCTCGGCATGGCGGACCAGGATGATTTCCTGCGCCACGGCCGGCAGGGCCGTCAGCAGCAGCAAGGCGGTCAGCGCTGCGCGCAATGTCATCCCAGGTCCCCCAGCACGTCGCACAGATTGACCAGCATGCCGGCCGTGGCGCCCCAGATATAGCGGTCGCCATACGGGAAAGCCCAGAAATGGCGCAGCGCGCCATTATAGTCCCGCGCCTCCCGCACCCGGCTGGCGGGGTTCAGGATGAAGGACAGCGGCACCTCGAAAACGGCATCCACCTCGTAAGGATCGGGGGTCAGGATGAAGGGCGGGCGCACCCGCGCCACCACGGGCACCACCCGGAACCCGGTGCGGGTGATATAGGTGTCCAGCCGGCCCAGCACGTCGATCTGCGACCGTGACAGGCCGATTTCCTCCTCCGTCTCACGCAGGGCGGTGGCGATGGCGTCGGTATCGTGCGGTTCCACCCCGCCGCCGGGAAAGCTGACCTGTCCGGCATGGGCGGCCAGATGCGCCGTGCGCTGGGTCAGCAACAGGGTCGGCCCCTCCACCCGGTCGATCAGGGGGACCAGCACGGCTGCATCGCGCAGGACAGGCGCCATCTCCAGCCCCGGATTGCCGTCCAGGTCGCCGCGCCGCCCCACCGGCGGTTCCATCCGCCCGAACAGGTCCCGGATGCCCTGCATCAGGGGGCTGGCCGCCATCACCTCAGTGTCAGACACCGTCACTCAATCCCCATCCACCCGGCCCAGGGGGAAGAACACCCCCCGGCTCCAGACGCCGATCTCCCCGGCATCCCCCGGTTCCGCCCGTTCGACAAGATCATAAAAGATCGCACGGTTTATCCGCGCTTCCAATGGTGTCTCGGCGGGCCCTTTGACGCGGATATAGGGGCGTGGCTCGCCCGTGGCGGGATCGGTGACCACACGGATCGGGTGATCCGGTCCGGCCGTCACCTCGGCCTCCAGATTGGTGGTGAAGCTCAGGGCCTGGTCGCGCCCTTCCCCCGTCACCGACAGGCCGACGGCCACGAAGGGCGCGTCCTCCACATGGATGCGGCCGCGTTCCGCCGGGGTGATCAGCCAGTAATCGCCGCCCTCATCCCGGCGCAGCACCGTGGAAAACAGCTTCACCATCGGCAGCCGGCCGATGGGGCTGCCGTGATAGGTCCAGGTGCCATCGGTGCGGATGGTGATCGGATAGGCCTCGTCCTCGGCACTGGGCGCGCGGGGGCCGCTGCCGGCCAGGGCCTTCAATGCGGCATCGGCGCCGGTGGCCCCATCGGCCTGCGGCGCATTGGTATGCCCATTCTGCTTGCTTTCCATCATCGTGGCAGGAACCATCCAGCTCTGTCGGTCGCGGTCGGGATGCCGCATTGATAACATAGTCGTCGTGCTTAGCTTCTGGTACCCAGGGCGTGTCACCGTTGAGCGGATGACACCCAG
The DNA here is from genome assembly GCF_017996735.1 of Niveispirillum sp. GTDB lineage: Bacteria > Pseudomonadota > Alphaproteobacteria > Azospirillales > Azospirillaceae > Niveispirillum. The sequence goes on along the minus strand of NZ_JAGOGJ010000006.1, from coordinate 64,132 downwards.
TTGAAGGGAAGATGATGGTGCTGAATTCATCGGATGCCGTTCGTGGCGGCGACCCGCAGGCCCTGCTGCGCGAGGTGGAGGCGCTGGGGACCAAGCTGACCGCCGCGCGTCAGGCCATCGGCCGCGTCATCTTTGGCCAGCAGGAGGTGATCGACCTGTCGCTGGTCACCCTGCTGGCGGGCGGGCATCTGCTGCTGATCGGGGTGCCCGGTCTGGCCAAGACGCGGCTGGTGGAAACGCTGGGCACCGTCATGGGCCTGGATGACCGCCGGGTCCAGTGTACGCCCGACCTGATGCCTGCCGATATCCTGGGGTCGGAGGTGCTGGAGGAGCGTGAGGATGGCCGCCGCGCCTTCCGCTTCATCCCTGGCCCCGTCTTCGCCCAGCTTCTGATGGCGGACGAGATCAACCGCGCCAGCCCCCGCACCCAGTCGGCGCTTTTACAGGCCATGCAGGAAGGCCGGGTGTCGGTGGCCGGCCATTACCACCCGCTGCCCCGGCCCTTCCATGTGCTGGCCACCCAGAACCCGCTGGAACAGGAAGGCACCTATCCGCTGCCCGAGGCGCAGCTGGACCGGTTCCTGCTGCAGGTGGATGTGGATTATCCCGACCGCGACAGCGAACGCCGCATGATGATCGCCACCACCGGGGCCGATGCCGGGACCGTGACGGCGGTGCTGACGCCGCAGGACCTGATGGCGGCCCAGGCCCTGGTCCGCCGCGTGCCGGTGGGCGACCTTGTCGTCGATGGTATTCTGGACCTTGTACGCAACGCGCGGCCGGACAGCAGCCCGCTGGACATTGTGCGCCGTCACGTCGCCTGGGGTCCCGGCCCCCGCGCGTCCCAGGCTTTGATGCTGGCCGCCCGCGCCCGGGCCTTGCTGGATGGCCGCCTGACCCCGTCGCTGGATGATGTCGTGGCTCTGGCCAAGCCCGTGCTGCGCCACCGCATGGCCCTGAATTTTGCGGCGCGGGCCGATGGCATTACGCTGGACGTTCTGATCGACCAGCTTTGCGCCCCGCTGGCCTGATCGCGATGGACACACGTCACGCGCCCGCCGCCCTTCGCGCCCAGCACCGGGCGGAGGATCTGGCCCGCCGGCTGCCGCCGCTGCTGGTGGCGGCGGAGCGTATCGCCGCGACGGTGGCGCAGGGTGCGCATGGACGGCGCCGCGTGGGCACGGGTGAGACCTTCTGGCAGTTCCGCCGCTATCAGCAGGGCGACGCCCATAACCGCATCGACTGGCGTCAGACGGGCAAGTCTTCCCATGTCTTTGTGCGGGAGAATGAGTGGGAGGCGGCGCAGACCGTCTGGATCTGGCGTGATGACAGCCCGTCCATGAACTGGCGGTCGGGCCGCGATCTGGCCACCAAGCGTGACCGCGCCGATCTGCTGGCCCTGGCCCTGTCCGCGCTGCTGCTGCGCGGGGGGGAGCGGGTGCATCTGGCGGGCAGCGATGTGCCCCCGTCCTCGGCCCGCTCCATCCTGCCGCGTCTGGCCGACTGGCTGACGGGGCAGATATACAATCATGACGGGCCGGGCCTGCCGCCCACCACTGTGCAACTGCCCCGCCATGCGCAGGCCGTGCTGATCGGTGATCTGCTGTCGCCGCTGGACGATATCCAGGCCTCGGTGGCGGCCCTGTCGGCACGCGGTGCGCGCGGCCATCTGGTGCAGGTGCTGGACCCGGGTGAGGAGACCTTGCCCTATGCGGGGCGCGTGCGCTTCAAGGGGCTGGAGGGGGAGGGATCGCTGCTGGTCCCGCGTGTGGATGGCGTGCGCGATGCCTATCTGGACCGGCTGGCCGCTCAGCGTGACGGGCTGGCCGCCATTGCGCGCGCCGCCGGCTGGACCCTGACCCTGCACCGCACCGACAAGCCGCCGCAGACAGCGCTGCTGTCGCTGTGGGCCACCCTGTCGGGTGAGGGGTGAGGCCATGCTGAACCTGGGTCCCATCGCCTTTGCCGCCCCCTGGCTGCTGCTGGGGCTGGTGGCGCTGCCGCTGCTCTACTGGCTGCTGAAGGTCACGCCACCCAATCCGCGCACCGTCAGTTTCCCCGCCATCCGCCTGCTGGCCGATCTGGTGCAGCGGGAGGAGACGCCCAACCGAACGCCGCTCTGGATATTGATCCTGCGTATCCTGCTGGCGGCGCTGGTCATCCTGGCCTTGTCGCGCCCGTTGCTGAACCCGGCGGCCACCTTGCCCGGTGGCGGGCCGCTGCTGCTGGTCGTCGATAATGGCTGGGCGGCGGCGCGGGACTGGCCGGCGCGGCTGGCCGCCATGGACAATCTGATTGATCAGGCCGACCGGCAGGGGCGCCATGTCAGCCTGCTGGCCACCGCGCCATCGGCCAATGGCGACGCGCCCGCCCTGACGGGGCCGATGCCGGCCAGTGCCGCCAAACGGGTGGCCCAGACCCTGGCGCCGCTGCCCTGGGCCGTGGACCGGGCCGGGGCCGTCAGGGCGCTGCAAAGTTTCAAACCGGAAGGCTCTCCCTACATCGTCTGGCTGACCGATGGGGTCGTGACGGCCGGTCCGACCGGCATCGCCGATCCGGCGGCGGCGGAGATGGTCACCCTTCTGCGCCGCCTGGGCGCCATGGAGGTGCGGGGCGACGGGGCGGAGCGTCCGGCCCTGCTGATCCGGCAACCCGTGCTGGAAGGCACCGGCCTGCGTGTGCCGGTCGAACGGTCCGATACCGGTCTGCCGCTGCCCGTGACCTTGCGGGCCCAGGGGGCCGACGGCCGCCTGCTGGGGGCCGCCACCGCCACGCTGGCGGCGGGAGAGGGGCGGGTTGAGGTGGCGCTGGACCTTCCCACCGAATTGCGCAACGAGTTGGCGACCCTGCGGCTGGAAGGCCAGGATACCGCGGGCAGCGTCCTGCTGACCGATGAACGCTGGCGCCGCCGGCCCGTGGGCCTGGTGTCGGGCCGGGCCAATGGTGAACAGCCGCTTCTGTCCGACCTTTATTACCTGGAACGCGCGCTCGCCCCCTATGCCGAACTGCGCAAGGGGGAGATCGGGGAGTTGCTGGACCGCAGCCTGTCGGTCCTGATCCTGGCCGATGTCGGGTCGCTGGCCGATGTGGAAATCGCGCGGCTTCAGACCTGGATTGATGGCGGCGGGGTGCTGCTGCGCTTTGCCGGGCCGCGTCTGGCCCAGAATGCCGATGCCCTGATCCCCGTGCCCCTGCGGGCTGGCGGGCGGGCACTGGGCGGGGCGCTGTCCTGGGACAATCCGGCCGGACTGGCACCCTTTGCCGATGACAGCCCCTTCCACGGCCTGACGGTTCCTGCCGATGTGACGGTGAAGCGGCAGGTGCTGGCCGAACCCGGCATCGACCTTGCGCCCCGCACCTGGGCAAGGCTGGCCGATGGCACGCCGCTGGTCACCGCCGAACGGCGGGGGCGCGGCGCCCTGGTGCTGGTCCATACCAGTGCCGGGCCAGACTGGTCCAATCTGGCCCTGTCGGGCCTTTATGTCGACATGCTGCGCCGGGTCGTCGCCCTTTCCGCCGGGGTGGAGGGGGGGGAGGCCGCGGGCGTGCTGGCCCCGCGCGCCATCCTGGACGGCTATGGCCACCTGACCGACCCGCCGGGCACCGCCTTTCCGCTGGCCGCAGGCGATCTGGGCGGGGCCGTGGGGCCGCGCCACCCGCCGGGCTATTACGGGCCGGCCGAATCGCCCCGCGCCCTGAACTTGTCCCCTTCGGTTCCCGCCATGACCACGCCCGATGCGCTGCTGGCGGGCGTGCCCAAGGGGTTGTACGCTGGCGGCACCGAAACCGAGTTGAAGCCGACCTTGCTGACCATGGCGCTGATCCTGGGCCTGATCGATCTGCTGATCGCGCTGTCGCTGCGCGGGCTGCTGCCGCGCCTGCCAGGCCTGGGCCGGGGGACGGCTGCCGGTCTGGCGCTGCTGCTGGCGGCGGGCCTCTGCTTTGGCGATGCGCACGCCGACGATGCCCGCGCGATCGAGGCGACGGCCCAGAACTGGCTGGCCTATGTGCGCACCGGCGACGGGGCGGTGGACAATGTCAGCAAGGCGGGGTTGGAAGGGCTGGGCCGGGTGCTGGCCGACCGCACGGCCGTGGACATGGCGGGCGCCATGCCCGTGGATCTGGAGAATGACGACCTGTCCTTCTTCCCCCTGATCTACTGGCCGGTGACGGAGGGGCAGACCAGCCTGTCGGAGGCGGCGCGTACCCACCTGAACGCCTATATGCGCCAGGGCGGCATGGTGCTGATCGACACGCGCACCCCGTCCGCCGGCGACGGGCCGGGCGGCCCGGCGCTGGAGGCGCTGCTGCGCGGGCTGGACATCCCGCCGCTGGCCCCGGTCGGGGCCGAACATGTGCTGACCAAGGCCTTCTACCTGCTGGGCGACTTTCCCGGCCGCTACAGCGGGGGGGAATTGTGGGCCGAGGCGCGGGAGGATAATGCGTCCAATGACGGTGTGTCCTCCGTCCTGATCGGATCGAACGACTGGGCCGCCGCCTGGGCCATGGATGAACGCGGCCGCCCCCTCTATCCCGTCGTTCCGGGTCCGGAACGGCAGAGGGAAATTGCCTATCGTGTCGGTATCAATATTGTCATGTATGCCCTGACGGGTAACTACAAGGCCGATCAGGTGCATGTGCCCGCCATCCTGGAAAGGCTGGGCCAATGATCGGCCAGGATATCGCCTTTGCTCCGCTGATCCCGCTTTCGGCGCTGCTGCCGCTGGCGGTGCTGGCGGCGCTGATCGCGGGATACGGGCTGTACCGCCGGGCGCGGGGCGGCTGGTGGCGGCTGGCCGGGCTGACGGTCCTGCTGCTGGCCCTGTCCAATCCGTCGCTGGTGACGGAGAAGCGGGAGCCGATCAAGGATGTGGCGGTCGTCGTCATCGACCAGTCACCCAGTCAGAAGATCGGCGACCGTACCGCCCGCACCGAAAAGGCAGCATCCGCTGTGCGCGAAAAACTGTCCCGCTTTTCCGACCTGGATGTGCGGGTGGTGCGTGCCGGTGGCGGCGCGGATGGCACGGAGGTGGAGGAAACCCGCCTGATGGAGGCCATGACCCGCGCCGTTTCCGACGTGCCGCGCGGGCGCCTGGCCGGGGCCATCCTGATCACCGACGGGCAGGTGCATGATGTGGCGGCGTCCCTGCCGTCACTGGCTGATTTCGGCCCCGTCCACGCCCTGCTGACGGGGGAGAAGGATGAGGGTGACCGCCGCCTGACCATCGTGCAGGCGCCCAGCTTCGGCATCGTGGGCAAGGACATCACCTTCACCATCCGCGTCGATGATCTGCCCGGCGGCGGAGGTGATGATCTGGCCGGTGTCACCCTGCGCCAGGACGGGCAGGACCCGATGATGATGTCGGTGCCTGTGGGGCAGGAGGTGCCGATCACCCTGCCGCTGTCCCATGGCGGTCTGAACATCGTGGAACTGACGGCCGAGGCGGGACGGCGCGAGCTGACGCTGGCCAACAACCGGGCTGCCGTGGTGGTCAATGGCGTGCGCGACCGGCTGCGCGTGCTGCTGGTCTCGGGCGAGCCGCATGCGGGTGAGCGCACCTGGCGCAACCTGCTGAAGGCCGATCCCGCCGTCGATCTGGTGCATTTCACCATCCTGCGACCGCCGGAAAAGAATGATGGCACCCCCATCCGTGAGCTGTCGCTGATCGCCTTCCCGATCCGCGAACTGTTCGAGATGAAGCTGTCGGAATTCGACCTGATCATCTTCGACCGCTATAAAAAACGCGGCGTCATCAACAACATGTACCTGGCCAATATCGCCGAGTATGTGGAGAAGGGCGGCGCCTTTCTGGAGGCCAGCGGCCCCACCTTCGCCACGCCGATGTCGCTCTACCGTTCCCCCATCGGCACTGTCCTGCCGGCCGAGCCCACGGGGCGGGTGATGGAGGAACCGTTCAAGCCCACCGTGACCGATCTGGGCAAACGCCATCCCGTGACGGCGGGCCTGACCGATGCCGCCGACGGGGTGGGCCCCTGGGGCCGCTGGATGCGGCAGATCGACGTGACGGCGGACAAGGGCAGCGTGGTCATGTCCGGTGCCGAAGGCCGCCCGCTGCTGATCCTGGACCGGGTGGGCCAGGGGCGGGTGGCGCAACTGGCGTCGGACCATTTCTGGCTCTGGTCGCGTGGGTTTGAGGGCGGGGGACCGCAGGCGGAACTGCTGCGCCGTCTGGCCCACTGGCTGATGAAGGAACCGGAGCTGGAGGAAAACGACCTGCGCACCGCCGTGGATGGCAGCCGCATCACCATCACCCGCCGGTCGCTGGAACCCGATACAAGGCCCCTCACCGTCACCTCTCCCGCCGATCTGGCCCAGCAGGTGGAGATGCGCGACGGGGGCAATGGTCAGGCCGTGGGCACGCTGATCGCGTCCGAACCCGGCATCTGGCGCGTCACGGATGGGGAGAAATCGGCCGTTGCTGTTGTGGGGGCCGTGAACCCGCCGGAACTGGCCGATGTGCGCTCCACCCCCGAACCGCTGACCCCGGCGCTGAAGGCCACGGGTGGCGGCTTCTACTGGCTGGGAGGTGACGGATCACAGGTGCCCGGCATCCGCCGCGTGCGTCCCGACCGCGATGCCGCCGGTTCCGGCTGGCTGGGCCTGCGCGGCAATGGCGACCATGTGGTCACGGGCGTGACGCAGACCCCGCTGCTGCCCGGCTTGCCCGTGCTGCTGCTGGCCCTGGGCATGCTGGTCCTGGCCTGGCGGCGCGAGGGGCGGGGATAGGACGGATCAGCGCCGCTTGGCCGCGGACAGCGGATGATGCTGTTCCACGGTCTGGCGCAGGCGTTCGCTGACCACATGGGTATAGATCTGGGTGGTGCCGATATCGGCATGGCCCAGCATCTTCTGCACCGACCGCAGATCGGCGCCATGGTCCAGTAGATGGGTGGCGAAGCAGTGGCGCAGGACGTGCGGGCTGACCTTGGCCGGGTCCAGGCCCGCCATGATGGCCAGATCCTTCAGCAACTGCCCGAACCGTTGCCGTGTGAGCGCGCCGGAGGTGGCGCGGGACGGGAACAGGAAGACCTGCTGTTTGGCCTCCCGCCCCTTGGTCATGAAGAACGGCCGGTCGGGCAGATAGGCGGCGATGGCGTCGCGGGCGGGGGCGGAGAGCGGCACCAGCCGTTCCTTGCCGCCCTTGCCGCGCACGATCAGGGCGCGTCCGTCGCGGCCCAGCGCGTTCATGGGCAGGCCCACCAGTTCCGATACGCGCAGACCCGTGGCGTACAGCACCTCCAGCAGGGCGTTCAGCCGCCGCCCTTCCGGCGCGCCCAGCCGGGCCGCCGCTGCCAGCAGGGCGGCCACATCCGCCTCCGTCAGGATCTTGGGCAGCGACCGGCCCTGCTTGGGCGTGTCCAGCACGCTGGCCGGGTCCTCCGCCCTTTGTCCTTCCGATACCAGGAACTTGTAATATTGGCGCAGGGAGGACAGGCGGCGGGCCACCGTCTTGACGGCCGATTTCTCCTTGATCCGGTCGGCCGACAGATGCGCCAGGTAGGCGCGCAGATCATCGCTGGACGCCCGGTCCAGCGGGGACAGCCCGGCCTGGGCCAGGAAATGGGCCGCATCCACCAGATCTCGGCGATAGGCATCGCGCGTATTGGGCGAGGCGGCCCGTTCCGCCACCATCATGTCCAGGAAGGCATCGACCCAGGGCGGCGGTGGGGCCGCGGCCTTGCGCGGCCGCCCGGGCCGCGCCTTTGCCGGTTTTGTGCCCGCATCCGCCATGGTTTACGCCCCCGGCCGCAACAGGCCGGCAATCGCCTCCGCGCCGATGCGGCGGGCCTGCTCGGGCAGGCCGGCACGGCTGAGATTGATCAGGATTTCAGACAGATCCAGGGCCGGCGTGCCGATGGGTCCATCCTTGCCCATGGCATTGACGGCATCCAGCAGCACCGCCCCCTTCACCTGCCCCGCCGGGGCCGACCCGTCAGCCAGCGGCGGCAGGGGCGCATCCTTGCCGCCATGCAGGGCGGTCAGCAGGATCAGCACCCCATCGGCCGTGTCGCGGGCGCTCTCGCCCCCCAGATCCCTGATCCAGCGGGCGCGGTCGAAATCCGTTTCCCGAACCAGATCATGGGCGGCTGCCAGGGGCCACAGCCGGGCAAAAGCACCCTCATCCTTGGAAGCGTTGAAATCGTCGCGGGCCAAATTGATCCAGGGCAGGGCCGCTGTCTTTTCCCCCTGCAGCAGATGCAGGCGGGCGACCAGCGGGGCGATGGAGGCAAAGCCCACTGTCAGGCGGAATTGCCGCGCCTCCTCCAGCAGCAGGGCGCCATAGGCGCCTGCCTGCTGTTCGGTGGAACTGGCCAGCATGGCGACCTTGAACAGGCCGGCCTTGGCCGCTGGCGTCGGCTCCGCCCGCAGCGCCTTCAACACCTGGGCGCGCAGCAGCGCTGTCGGCTTCTTGGCGGTCGCCACGGTCAGCAGCTTGGCATCCGCGTCAGGCACGCTTTCATAGATGGACAGCAGCCCGGCCCCGTCCAGCCCACCCAGCGCCAGGGCACGCTCGGCAGCGGCCAGACGCTGCGGCAGCGGCAGGCTGGTCAGCCGCGCCAGCGCGGCCAGCGGGCCCGGACCTGCCAGCTTGGTTTCCGGCGGGAAGGGCCGGCCGGAGACCAGGATCAGGGCCAGTTGCGTGGCGGTCGGTTCCAGCACGCCCTTGACCGGCGTCTTGTTGCCGGCCACCACCCCTTCGGCCAGCCGGGCGAACAGGTCGTCCTTGTCGCCCTGTTCGCGCATCAGGTCGAGAGAGAGATAGACGGCATCGGTCTGGCCATTGGCGACCTGGCAGACGATCTGCCATTTCTGCCAGACCGGATGCTGGAACCGCGACAGCAGGCCCGGCGCCTGATCACAGGCCGCCTGGCGGTTGCCGGCGAAGAACTGCATCTCCAGCCAGGCCAGGGCCGCCCCCTCATCCTCCAGCACGGCGGGCGCCACATTGCGCAGGGCGTCGGCCCCATCGGCATTGCCGATGCGCAGCAGCGCCTCTGCCCGCAGGGCGGCGAAATTGCGGGTCTTTTCCCCGCTGCCCAATCCGTCGGCGGAGGTCAGCAGCAGGCTGCTGGCGGCCGCGCGCAGGGCGGGGCTGGTCAGACCGGCGGGAATGCCGGCGACCAGCGCCTCCACATCGGCGCGGGGCAGGCCGTGCCACAGGTCGGCCGGCAGGCCGCCATTGTCGGGGCCCAGCGTGCCGGCCAGTTCCGGGTCCTGCGCCTTCAGTTCCTCCACCATCACGCCGCGCGGGGAACGGGCATCACCGGTGGCGGGCGGAGCCGCCAGCTCTTCCCCGACCGGCTGATCGGGGGCCGGTTCCGCCATGGGCTGCGTGGCCTGCGGCGGCGGGAACAGCGACAGGGGCGCGCCGGTGGGCGCGGGGCTCTGCTGGGCCAGAACGGCCGGTGCCAGCAGGACCAGGGCCAGTGCCGTCAGCCCGCCCAGGCGGTGGCGGTTACTTGAAGCGGTCATTCGGGATCACCCGTTCCACCGGCTGCGTAGGGGCGGGCAGGTCGACGCTGGCCAGCACGGCGACACCGCCGACACCGACAAGAACAACGACCAGCAGCAGAATCTTCAACAGCATGCTCATGGAAAAAGGCTTCCCGAACGCGAAGGTGACAGGTGTGCCGCATGGATGGAGGGTCCAGCCATGCGTCGGCGACCGGTTCCGGTTCCGCTTTTCCCTTGGCTCCCAGGGTTGGGTGGACCCACCCCCTCGTGCTATGGAAACGTCCGTTCCGGTGGCCTTGCCCGCACCATAGCGCCCATGCCAGGGGCTGGCAATCGCGCCACCATCCGCCATCCCGGCTACGCCCATTGTGGGGCCGGCAAGCTGGACGTTGGAGCCCATGTCCGTGACGGTGCTGCCCATCCCCAAGACACTGGTGCTGATCGGCCTGATGGGGGCCGGCAAGACCAGCATCGGCAAGCGGCTGGCGGCCAAACTGGGCCTGCCCTTCGTCGATGCCGACCATGAGATCGAACGGGCCGCCGGCTGTACCATTCAGGAAATCTTCGACCGGTTCGGGGAAGCGGGCTTCCGCGATGGGGAGCGCCGGGTGATCGCCCGGCTGCTGGACCAGCCGGTGCAGGTCCTGTCCACGGGCGGCGGCGCCTTTATGGACGAAGCCACCCGCGATGTGATCCGGGAACGCGGCATCTCCATCTGGCTGCGTGCCGACCTGGACCTTCTGGTCCACCGTACCGCCCGGCGCGACCATCGGCCGCTGCTGCGCCATGGTGACCCGCGCGCGGTTCTGGCCCGGCTGATGGAGGTGCGCTACCCCGTCTATGCCCAGGCCGACCTTACCGTGGACAGCGATGACAGCCCGCCCGATGTGACCACCGACCGCGTCGTCGTCGCCCTTCGCCAATGGCTGGGTGATACCGACAGCAGTGCCGCCTGACTGCCGTTTCAAGGATTGCCGGAACCGATCATGACCAGCCCGAGCACCATCGTCCCCGTCGCCCTGGGTGACCGTTCCTATGACATCCATATCGGGCCGGGCCTGATCCGCAATGCAGGCACCCTGATCCGTGATGCCGTGGGCAACCGCCCGCTGGTGGTGCTGACCGACAGTGCCGTGGCCGAGTTGCATCTCTCCCCGCTGCTGGACAGCCTGCGTGCCGCCGGGTCGCGGGTGCTGGACCCGATCGTGGTCCCGTCGGGAGAGGCCAGCAAGGATATGGAAAAGCTGGGCGAGGTGATGGACGCCCTGCTGTCGCGCGGGATCGAGCGCAAGACCGTGCTGGTGGCTTTGGGCGGCGGCGTCGTGGGCGATCTGGGTGGCTTCGCGGCGGCCATCGCCCTGCGCGGCATCGACTTCATCCAGGTGCCGACCACGTTGCTGTCCCAGGTGGACAGTTCCGTGGGTGGCAAGACCGGCATCAACAGCCGCCATGGCAAGAACCTGATCGGCGCCTTTCATCAGCCGCGCCTGGTCCTGGCCGACACGGACAGCCTGAAGACCCTGCCCAGGCGCGAGGTTCTGGCCGGGTATGCCGAGGTGGTGAAATACGGCCTGATCGACCGGCCGGATTTTTTCACCTGGCTGGAAGCCAATGGCAAGGCGCTGGTCGATGGCGATGACGCCCTGCTGACGGAGGCGATCCGCGTCTCCTGCGCCGCCAAGGCCGATATCGTGGGCCAGGACGAAAAGGAATCGGGCCTGCGCGAGCTTCTTAATCTGGGCCATACGTTCGGCCACGCGCTGGAGGCGGAGGCCGGGTACGGCACCGCGTTGCTGCATGGGGAATCGGTGGCGATCGGCATGGTCATGGCCTTTGACCTGTCGGTGCGCATGGGCCTGTGCCCGGCCGGGGATCTGGCGCGGGCCAGGGCGCATCTGTCATCGGTCGGCCTGCCCGTATCGGCGGCCCATCTGGGCGGCGGGACCTGGACGGCGGACAAGCTGGCGGCCCACATGGCCAAGGACAAGAAGGTCAAGGACGGGCGCGTCACCTTCATTCTGGCGCGCGGCATCGGCAAGGCGTTCCGCTGCGCCGATGTGACGCTGGAGGATGTGAAAACGGTTCTGGCGGCATCCCTGGCGGGATAGGCCCGGACGGGCAGGGACCAGCCGGCGAACCGTCGCGTACCCCATTGAGCTTTCGGTGGAGTTCCGCCAGCATCATGGCGGGGCAACCGGCTGTCGGAGGGCTTTCGCATGGGCGCTGGTGGCTGGCGGTCCTGGCCTGGAAAGACGTTGCGCGCGCTGACGGACACGTTCCTTCCCGTCGCGATGCGTCAGGCCGGCGTTGACGAGAAGGCGCTGCTGCGTGCCCGCGCCTTCATCCGCATCACCCTGCTGATCCTGGTCGGCATCCTGGTGCTCTATGCCATCTGGGCCGTGAACGAGGGGCCGTTCGATCCGGTCAGCCTGACCTGGGCGGCCTATGCGGTGCTGGTGGCGTGCAATCTGGTGCTGGTCCGCATGACGGGCCGTTTCCATGAAATCACCATCGCCAACAACCTGGCCGGGCTGAGCCTGATCGCCATCCTGCTGCATTACACGAACGGGGTGGCATCGCCGCTGGTGCCGCTGTTCCTGACGGCCCTGGCCACCACGGGCAATTTCGGCGGCAACCGCGCCATCCTCTATTTTTTCGGCGGCTTCCTGACCGTGATCACCGGCACCTATGTGTGGCAGCTTTACAGTGGCGAGGCGCCGCCGGACATCCATAGCCGATTCGCCTTCCTGCTGACGGCGCTGCTGCTGCTGGTGCTGGCCAACCTGTCGTCGCAATCGGCCCGGACCAAGACGCGGCGCATGCTGGCCCAGGCACGCGACGCCGCCATCGAAGGTCGCCGCCGGGCGGAAAAGACCCTGGTTGACCTGCGTGACGCCCAGGCGCAGATGATCCTGCAGGAAAAGATGGCCAGCCTGGGTTCCATGGTGGCCGGGGTAGCGCATGAGGTGAACACGCCGGTGGGACTGGCCGTCACCGGCGCCTCGCAACTGCGCACGGAGACGGCGCAGATCCTGGCGCTGGCGGCGCAGGGGCAGTTGCGGCGGTCGACCTTCGACGAATATCTGAAGCTGGTGGACGAACTGGCCACCCTGATCGAAAAAAACGCCGCGCGGGCGGCGGAACTGATCCAGTCCTTCAAGGAGGTGGCGGTGGACCAGTCGTCCGACGCCCGCCGCCCGTTCGACCTGCGCAGCTATGTGGGTGAGGTGCTGGCCAGCCTGTCGCCCCGCATCCGCCATGCCGGGCACAAGGTGGAGATGGCCCTGCCCGAGGGGATCGAGATGGATGGCTATCCCGGTGCCATGGCGCAGGTGGTCACCAATCTGGTGATCAATTCCATCGTCCATGCCTATCCCGACGGGCGGCGCGGCGGCACCTTGCGGCTGGCGGCGCGCCGGCTGGACGGGGACATGGTCGAACTGGCCTACAGCGATGACGGCAAGGGCATTCCCCGCGACCTCTGGCCCCGCATCTTCGAACCGTTCTTCACCACGAAACGCGGCATGGGCGGATCGGGCCTGGGTCTCCACCTTCTTTACAATATCGTCACGGTGCGTATGGGCGGTACCGTGCGGGTGGGGGCAGCCCCCCAGGGCGGGGCGCTTTTTACCCTGACCTTCCCCCGGATAAGCCCCGGAAAACAAGCGGAGCCGCCGGAAACCAGCCTGTCCATCGACCATGTTGCAGTGCAATAATGCGGTTGTGTCAGGGCTGTCGTGGACCCGTCGCTTGCGTGGCCGGGTCCCTTCCGCCTAAGCTTCCGGGGTGATGGCGACAAGCAGGGGCCGGATCCGGACCCCGCACGTGTGAGGAGAGGAACCATGGTCGAAGTGGTAATTGCCGGTGCGGCCCGCACCCCGATCGGCGCGTTCAACGGCGCGCTCGGGTCGGTGCCCGCGCACAAGCTGGGCGAAGTGGCCATCCGCGCCGCCCTGGAACGCGCCAAGACCGACGCGGCGGAAGTGAACGAGGTGGTGCTGGGCCATGTGCTGACGGCAGCCCTGGGCCAGAACCCGGCCCGTCAGGCCGCCATTGCCGCCGGCATCCCGTCCGGCCGCACCGCCTATGCCATCAACCAGATCTGCGGTTCCGGCCTGCGCGCCGTCGCGCTGGGGTACCAGTCGCTGCTGCTGGGCGATACCGACATCGTGGTGGCCGGCGGTCAGGAAAGCATGAGCCTGTCGCCCCACGCCATGTATATGCGTGGCGGCACCAAGATGGGTGATACGGCCCTGGTCGATACCATGATCAAGGACGGCCTCTGGGACGCCTTCAACAACTACCACATGGGCCAGACGGCCGAGAATGTGGCCGCCAAGTACGGCATCACGCGGGAGGAGCAGGACGCGTTTGCCGTGGCCTCCCAGAACAAGGCCGAGGCCGCCCAGAAGGAAGGCCGCTTCAAGGATGAAATCGCCGCCGTGACGGTCGCGGGCCGCAAGGGCGACGTGATCGTCGATACCGACGAATATCCCAAGCACGGCACCACCATCGAAACACTGGCCAAGCTGCGCCCCGCCTTTTCCAAGACGGGCAGCGTCACCGCCGGCAATGCCTCTGGCATCAATGACGGCGCCGCCGCCCTGGTCCTGATGCGTGCCGACAATGCCGCCAAGCGTGGCGTCGCTCCGCTGGCCCGTATCGCGTCCTGGGCCACCGCCGGCGTCGATCCCACCATCATGGGCACCGGCCCCATCCCGGCCAGCCGCGAGGCGCTGCGCAAGGCCGGCTGGTCCATCGACCAGTTGGACCTGATCGAGGCGAACGAGGCCTTCGCGGCCCAGGCCATCGCTGTCAACCGCGATCTGGGCTTTGATCCGGCCAAGGTCAATGTCAATGGCGGCGCCATTGCGCTGGGCCATCCGATCGGCGCGTCGGGCGCGCGCGTGCTGGTCACCCTGCTGCATGAGATGATCCGACGCGATGCCAAGAAGGGTCTGGCGACCCTGTGCATCGGCGGCGGCATGGGCGTCGCCCTCTGCGTCGAACGCGACTGAGGCCAGGTTTAAGCGGGGGTGCCAAAAGCACCCCCGTTCGCTTTCAGGGATTCGGACACCTGAGGCACATCAAGGCGGCACGCTGCCGTCAGTATATCATTCAGTTATTTTCAGCCGGCCTTAAGGCCACAGCAACGGGGGAAACAAATGGCACGAGTGGCATTGGTGACGGGTGGTACGCGCGGCATCGGCGAGGCGATTTCCGTCGCGCTGAAGGATGCCGGCTACATCGTCGCCGCGAATTACGCCGGCAATGACGCGGCGGCCGCGGAATTCACCGAACGCACGGGCATCAAGGCCTATAAGTTCGACGTTTCGGATTTCGAGGCCGTGAAGGCGTCGGTGGCGCAGATCGAGGCTGAACTGGGGCCGGTTGACGTCCTGGTCAACAATGCCGGCATCACGCGCGACGGCACCATGCACCGCATGAGCTTCGAGCAGTGGAACGCCGTCATCCAGACGAACCTGACAAGCTGCTTCAACACCTGCCGCGCCGTGATCGACGGCATGCGCGAGCGTAATTTCGGCCGCATCGTCAATATCGGTTCCATCAACGGCCAGGCCGGCCAGTATGGCCAGGTGAACTATGCCGCCGCCAAGTCGGGCATCCATGGCTTCACCAAGGCCCTGGCCCAGGAAGGCGCCGCCAAGGGCATCACCGTGAACGCCATCGCGCCCGGCTATATCGACACTGACATGGTCCGCGCCGTGCCGGCCGACGTTCTGAAGAAGATTGTCGCCAAGGTGCCGGTGGGCCGCCTGGGTCAGGCGTCGGAAATCGCCCGTGGCGTGCTGTTCCTGGTGGCGGACGAGGGCGGGTTCATTACCGGCTCCACCCTGTCCATCAATGGCGGTCAGCACATGTATTGATACGTGTGGGGGCAGGCGCTGTTTGCGGCGCCTGCCCTACGCCCCTGCCTTCCCCAGCGCCTCCATGCGCTTGATCAGCCGGTCGCGCCGCTCCGCCGGCATGTTCTCCACCATGCCGATCAGCGTGTCACTGTTGGGGCCAAGACCGGCAAAGCCCAGGACATTGCGTTTGAAGCTGCGCACCCCGTGTGACAGGAAATAGAGCCGGTAGAGCAGGGCCGGCATGCCCATGGTCACGATGCTGCGTGTGCTGCATCCGGCCAGCCGGCGGGCGCTGGCAAAGCCCTTTTCCGGGTCGGTCAGCAGGAAGGACGGCCGCGCCACCTGTTCCAGAAAGGCCTTCATTAAGGCCGGTACATCGCCCAGCCAGAGCGGGAACAGGAAGACCAGATGGTCGGCGGTCAGAATGGCGCCCTGGGCCGCCTGGATATCGGGCGGGACGGACCCTTCCTCCCATTCCTTTTTCGACCGGATCAGCGGGAAATCCAGCGCGTTCAGCCGCAGCATCTCCACGCTGTGCCCGGCGGACAGGGCGCCGTCCAGATAGGCATCGGCCAGCAAATCCAGCAGGTGGCCATTCCCGGCATCGGGATGACCATGGATCAGGGTGATGGTCGCCATGACACAAATCCCTTCTCGCCCGTTCTCGCCTGCAGGATAGGATCGCGTCGGCGTTCGTGCCTTGACGCTGGTCAATCCAGGGGCTGAAAATTAACCATGTCTGACCTTCCCCCCACCCATCCCCGCGTCGGCGTCGGCTGTCTGGTCTGGAAGGACGGGCAGGTCCTGTTGATCCGGCGCGGAAAGCCGCCCGGCTATGGTGAATGGTCCCTGCCCGGCGGGTCGCAGGAACTGGGCGAGACGCTGTTCGAGGCGGCGGTAAGGGAAGTGCGGGAGGAGACGGGCGTGGTCGCCCATGCGCGATCCATCCTGACCGCCGTGGACAATATCGTCCGCGACAGGGACGGCACGCTGCGCTTCCACTACACCATCGTGGATGTCACGGCCGACTGGCTGTCGGGGGAGCCGGTGCCGGGTGATGATGCGCTGGACGCCCGCTGGGCCACCCAGGCCGATTGTGAGGCGCTGGTGACGTGGGAGCCGCTGAAGCAGGTCCTGCGCGCAGCGTTCTCCACCGTCGCCGGGCAGGTCGCCGCTCCCCCGGTTTGAACCGCCGGTCACCGGCCCTCGAAATCCACGGGCCGCTTCTCGAAGAAGGCCGTCCGGGCGGCGCCATGGTCGGCGGTGGCGATCAGCAGGGATTGGCCCACCTCCTCCGCCCGCAGCACATCGTCCAGCCCCTGCGGCCAGGCGGCCAGTACCCGCTTGATCGCCGTCACCGCACCCGGCGCGGCATCGGCCAGCCGCCGTGCGCGCGTCAGGGCCGTGGCCAGTATCTCGGCGTCGGGGACCAGCACATCGGCGATATGTTCGGCGACCGCCGCCTCTCCGCCCACCACGTCGCACAGCATTAGCAATTCCCGCGCCCGGCCCAGGGGGACACGCTGTGGCAGCGACCAGAGCAGGCCCAGGTCGGGCATCAGCCCCACCTTGCCGAACGCCGCGCAGAAGCGGCTGCCGGGTCCCACCACCACCAGATCGCAGGCCAGCGCGATGGAGAAGCCGGCGCCGAAGGCCGCCCCCTCCACCGCCGCCACCACGGGCTGCGGCAGGGTGGCGATACGGCGCACGATGCCCTGACAGGACCGCATCATCGCCGTGCCGCCCAGCGGATCGGATGCCTCCATCCCGCCCAGATCGCCACCGGCACAGAAGGCGCCGCCGGCACCGGTCAGGACCACGGCCCGGATGGTGCGGTCGGCGGCGATCCTGTCCAGGATAGACGTCAGCGCGGCGACCAGTGCCGGCACCAGGGCGTTCCGCTTTGCCGGCAGGTTCAGGCGGACCAGGGCGATGGCGCCATGCTGTTCCAGGATGATGGGATCGGTTGCCGGGTCCGACATGACTGTTTCCCCCCTACCGTTCCCGTTCATTTCGGCGGCATGCGCAGGGCGCCGTCCAGGCGGATCGTCTCCCCGTTCAGCATGGCGTTTTCCACGATGTGGCGGGCCAGGGCCGCATATTCGTCGGGATGACCCAGGCGGGAGGGGAAGGGGACCTGCTGGCCCAGACTGTCCTGCGCCTCCTGCGGCAGACCCAGCATCATGGGGGTCAGAAAGATGCCGGGCGCGATGGTGACGACGCGGATACCGCTGCGCGCCAGTTCGCGGGCGATGGGCAGGGTCATGGAATGCACGCCGCCCTTGGACGCGGCATAGGCGGCCTGGCCGATCTGCCCGTCGAAGGCGGCGACCGACGCCGTGTTGATGATCACCCCGCGCTCCCCATCGGCATTTACCGGCTCCAGCCCGGCCATGCCGGCGGCGGCCAGACGCAGCAGATTGAAGCTGCCGATCAGGTTCACCTGGATGACACGGGCGAACAGGTCCAGATCATGCGGTCCGTTCCGGCCCAGCACCTTGGCCGGCGGGGCGATGCCGGCACAATTGACGGCGATGCGGGCGGGTCCGTGTGCGGCCGCAGCCGTGGCCAATGCCGCCGCCAGACTGTCACCGCTGGTCACATCGGCCTGCACGGCCACACCGCCGATCCGTTCGGCGACCTGACCGGCCGCTTCGCGGTTGATGTCCAGCAGCGCCACCCGTGCCCCGGCCGCTGCGAATGCCTGTGCCGTGGCCGCTCCCAGCCCCGATCCGCCGCCACTGATCACCACGGCGCGACCCTGCAGATCCATCCCGTCCTCCCTGGCCTTATGGTTTCCGGCCCCAGGGATACGATTTATTTATACGGATATCAACGTTTATGTATAATAAGCGCGAGGTAAGAACACACAGGTGAGGGGAGATGGAAACGCACGAAACGCTGCGGGCGGCGGGCTGGCAGCCGGAGGAATGGGCCGATTATGCCGGTCTGGTCGGCCCGTTCTGGCGACGGCGGGAAGGGGAAAGCGTGGCCTATGGCATCCTGTGCGAGACCAAACATCGCAATGAACAGGGGACCATCCATGGCGGCATGATCGCCACGCTGGCCGATCACGGTATCGGGCTGATTGTCTGGGACAGCGTCGATCGCCGGCCCTGTGCCACCATCCAGATGAATATGCAATTCATCGGCGCCTGCCGCGTGGGTGACTTCATCGTGGCGCGGGGGGAAATCCTGCGGGCGGGCCGCAGCGTCATCTACGCCCGTGGCATGCTGACCGTTGGTGACCGTTCGGTCGCCGGCGTGGACGGGGTGTGGAAGCTGCTTGAAAAGTAAAGCGCGGCCAATGGGTTTACAGGCGCGGCAGCCGTGCCTCCGGCGTCGGCGGGTCCAGGTCCTCATACAGCGCCTGCGCCTCCGGGGCCGGCCCCCGCCGCGCCGCCAGCGCCTTCACCCGGATCACCCGCACATAGGCGCCCAGCGGGAAGGTCAGCACATCGCCGACCTTCACCACCTGGCTGGCCTTGGTCACCAGCACCCCGCCCAGGCGCAGATTGCCGGAACCCGCCAGCTTGGCCGCCTGGCTGCGGGTTTTCAGGAAGCGGGCGTACCAGAGCCATTTGTCCAGCCGCAGCCGGCCCTTGGCCATTTCGGCGGCATCGGACGGGTCAAGGGCGGTGATGTCCTGATCGGCCATGCGCTCACCCGTTCAGGGCGCGGACCAGGAAGGGCAGGCTTTCATCCATCCGGTAATCGACCGAGGAATGGTCGTCGGGGAATTCCTCATACCGGTGGCCGATACCCAGCGCTTCCAGGCGGCGGTGCAGGCGGCGGGCACCGTACACCAGATTATACTGGTCCCGGTCCCCGCAATCGATGAACAGGCCCTTCAGCCCGCGCAGGGATTCCGCGTGTTTCTCCACCATGAGGGCCGGGTCCCAGGACAGCCAGTTGGCCCAGCGTTCCTCGATCAATTCGCACGTGTCGGGCGTCACGGGCAGGCGGATGCCCAGATACTGCGACGGGTCAGGGTCATAGGTGGCGGCCATGCACAGGATCATCAGGACATGGGTGTCCTTGCCATCCACCTTGCGCGCCGTTTCGAACGCATTCATGAACCGCTCGATGGAGCCGCCATGGCGGCCCAGCGACCGCAGCACGCCGGGCATGTCGGGCAGGTAGCAGAGTTCGAACCCCATATCGCCGGAATGGCAGGCCGCCGCCGCCCAGATATCGGGCCGCAGATAGGCATGGGCCAGCGCGCCATAGCCGCCGCTGCTTTTCCCGAAGATGGCCCGCCGGCCCGTGCCGCCACAGGCAAAGCGCCCTTCGACAAAGGGCACCATCTCGTCGCACAGGAAATCCATCCAGCGGCCCATGGCGGTGGAATTGATGTACTGGTTGCCGCCCAGGCGCGTAAAACAATCGGGGAAGGCGACGACGGCCGGTGCCATGGCCCCGCTATCGATCAGCCGGTCCAGACGTTCGGGCAGGTTCTCCCCGAAATTTTTCCAGTTGGTATGGGCGGGTCCGCCCGCCGTATAGCCGACAATATCGACCAGCAGCGGCAGGTCGCGCCCATCATGTCCGGCCGGCACATAGACATGCACCGCGCGCGACGGGCTGTCGCCCAGCAGGTTGCCGCGCAGCACCTGGCTGTCCAGCGTCAGGCGGTGGATGGTGCCCTGGGCGGCGGTGTGGGAACGGCGCATGCTTCCTGTCCGGCTGTTGGTCGCTTCTGTTCGCGACTGTGCCCGGACAGGGCAGCGGTTACAAGCCCTCCACGGGCGGCGGCGGGTTGGTGCCGGGTGCAAAGCCCGTCTGCTCCCGCCGGTCCCGCCATTCATGCAGGGCCCAGACGACGCTGGGAAAGGCCAGTTCGTCCCAGGGAATATCCTTCCAGGGGAACATGCCCACTTCCAGGCTTTCCGGCCCCGCCGCAATGGCAGGATCGGAAAGGCGGGCACGGTAGATCATCTGCACCTGGGAAATGCGGGGGATGTTATAGACGGCCAGCAGGGCGTCGATGGCGATGCGGGCCCCCGCCTCCTCCATCGCTTCCCGCGCGGCCCCCTGCTCCGTCGTCTCGGACAGTTCCATATAGCCGGCGGGCAGGGTCCAGAACCCTTTGCGCGGCTGGATGGCGCGGCGGCACAGCAGGAACCTGTCCTCTTGGTCGGTGACCACGGCCCCGACGACGATCTTGGGATTCTCGTAGGCGATATAGGAACAATCGGGACAGACCAGCCGCTCCCGGTCCTCCCCCGGCGGCACCATGCGCACACGCGGACCGCTGCTGGGCGGTGGCGGCGACAGGCTGGCAGGGTCGGCGGGGGGCGTGCTCATGGCCGTCACCATGACGCCAACGTCCCGCCGGGGCAAGCCTGCTAGAGCTGTTTTCGGATGACCGGAAACAGCTCCGGCGGCAATGGCCGCCGCGCCGCATGTGCGGCGTAGCCAAGCTGCGGATGCAGCGCCGGCGATTGAGGTCTACAAAAACCGCTTCGCCGTCGCTCCCGCAACCGGACGCCGGTTTTTAGTTCTTGGCGTCCTGGGCGGTGCTTTCGATGGCCTTGCCGCCGGACTTCACGTCCTTGCCCACGCCTTCGACAGTATTGCAGGCCGACAGCGCAAAGGCGGAAAGCAGCAGCGGGATCGCCAGGGTCAGGGTACGTTTCTTCATCATGTCCTCTCGCATCGAAACCGGCCATCAGCCGGCGATGCGGGGGTAACAACCGAAAGCGGCGTTTGTTCCATCACCCTCGTTCAACGAGCCAGGGCCAGCGGGCGCGGTAGCTGTCGGCCTTGATCCGGTACTGAGGCGGATTGTCGGTGCGGGGATTGGGGGACAGGATGCCGGCGGCCAGATCGTCCAGCCCATAGGGCGCCACCACCTCGCCTGACGCCGACATGCCGACACAGGTACAGCGCACCAGGAAGCCGGCAATGCCGTCCTGGCTGCTTGCCAGCGGCGGGATCACCGTGCCGAATCGCTGCGGGTACCAGAGATGGACACGCGCCTGATTGCGCACCTCCACCTCCACCCCCAGATCGGCATAAAGCGCCGCCGCCCGCCGGATGACCGCATCCTCGGCCTCCCAGCTTGTGTCCGGGTCGTAATAGAACAGGTCGTAATCCTTCACGCCCCAGCCGGGGTCGCGCCCGTCCCGCGCATTCCACACGGCCTGATAAAGACACCCCGCCACCAGATACGCCTGATCCAGGCCCAGAGAGGGCAACTGGTCCAGGATGGTGGCGTTGATGGGGTTGGCAAGCACCAGGGCGCGGAAGGCGTCGGGGGTCATGTCGCCGGCCCTTCCCGCCAACCGATATTCTGCATCGACATGTCGGGCCCCCCTTTATCCGGGCGGCATTTCGTCAATCAGGGTGAAGGTGGTTCCCGGATCCCCACTCACTGAGATTTGGCAGTTGCCCCATTTGGCCGGAACGCTCCAGGTGACATCGGCCGCCGCCTTTGTCTCATATGTTTTTCGGTTACAACGGATAGACACCATGTCCACACGGCCGTTCACATTGGTCAGCGACAGCATGCGATGAGTGGGGACATAAGACCAGTCGGGCTTGGCCATGTCGCAGATGACGGGGCGGCATTCGGTTGGAATACGCCCGGATACGCCCAGGGGCTGGCCGGATTGACCGATCGCGCGCAAACGGTTCAATCCCTCCAGGAGAGGATCGCCTTTCAGGTCGATGCCCTCTTGCTCCAGCTTTGTCGCCGTTTCTTCTGCATCGGCGACAAGCCCAAGGGTGAGTTCAATGCCTAGACGTGTCCGCAACAGGCCTCCGGAGTCCGTCGTCGCAATCACATTTGAGTTCATTGGCATCTGCTGGACATAGCGAAGTGCTATGTCCGATCGACCGCGCTTCACCATGATCACTGAGCGCCGTAGCAAAGCGTTTGCGACTTCGTGAATACGGGTGCTTTCGGCTTCGACCTCGTCAAGCAACGTCTCCGCCCCGTCCAGGTCACCTGCCGTGAGAAGGCTCTGCACTTTCTGCATTTTCTCAGCGATTCCCGGCGTGTTTGTCCGCCCGGGTGTACTGATCCTGTAGAAGAAACGCATGGGCACGTTCGCCGTATCGACCGCGACGCCATTTTCCTGCTGTGGATTGACGATCCGACATTTTGCCAAGGCACGGGCAGCGGCTTCGGCGAAATCCGTACTGCCGAAAAGACTCCGGATAGTGATATCGGCAATGCTCCCGTCCGCCTTCGACGTGAAGCGTAAATCAACCCAGCCCTCACGCTCGCCCCTGGCTTCGATTTCGGGATAGGACTGGTTGCCATTGCACTTGAAATCGAAACCGGTGACAGTGCCCCGCAGCGGCGTTGGGATGCGGGTACCCGGAGTTTGCACCTGTGCCAGTGCCGAACTGGCCCAAAGCATACTGGCGATTATGATTCCGACGGAGGCACGTCGCATTTATTTCCTCCACGATACCCTTACCGCCCACGCTGGTAAGTCGTGAGAAGAATGCAACGCATAATATCAGCGATGCAAGCCGGGATGCATCCGGTCTCCTGGGCGCATCCCGGTTCCTGCCGTCCCTTACTCCAGCCCCTCGAACAGGGCGGTGGACAGGTAACGTTCGGCGAAGCTGGGCAGGACGACCACGATCAGCTTGCCCTTGTTCTCGGCCCGCGCGCCCACCTCGAACGCGGCGGCCAGTGCGGCACCGGACGAGATGCCGACGGCCAGACCTTCCGTCCGGGCTGCCTCACGGGCCAGTTCGAAGGCGCGGACGTTGGAGATGCGCAGCACTTCGTCGATCAGTTCCTTGTCCAGGATGTCGGGCACGAAACCGGCGCCGATGCCCTGGATCTTGTGCGGGCCGGGCAGGCCGCCGGACAGGACGGGGCTGTCCTCCGGCTCCACGGCCACCACCTTGAAGCCGGGCTTGCGCTGCTTCAGGACCTGGGCCACGCCCGTCAGGGTGCCGCCGGTGCCCACGCCGGAAATCAGGATGTCGGCCTTGCCCGCCGTGTCGGTCCAGATTTCCTCTGCCGTGGTGGCGCGGTGGATGGCGGGGTTGGCCTGGTTCTTGAACTGCTGCAGCACATAGGCGCCGGGCGTGCTGGCCAGCAGTTCCTCGGCCTTGGCGATGGCACCCTTCATGCCCTGCGGGGCCGGGGTCAGGACCAGTTCGGCGCCCAGCAGCTTCAGCATCTTGCGCCGCTCGATCGACATGCTTTCCGGCATGGTCAGGATCAGGCGATAGCCCTTGGCGGCGGCCACGAAGGCCAGCGCGATGCCGGTATTGCCGGATGTCGGCTCGATCAGGACGGTACGGTCGGGGGAGATTTTGCCCTCGGCCTCCGCCGCCTCGATCAGGGCCTTGCCGATACGGTCCTTGACGCTGGACAGGGGGTTGAAGAATTCCAGCTTGGCAACGACATCGGCCACGACGCCATGCTTGGCCGCCAGCCGGTTCAGGCGCACCAGCGGCGTGGCGCCGATCGTGTCCAGGATGCTGTCATAGATCTTGCCACGGAATTCAGGGCTGGCGGACATTTCACATCTCCATTGTGGTATTTATCGGAAATACCGGGTCGCTTTTGTGTATATAGGGTGGTGGTGACGCTGTCAAAGAGGCGATACCAACACGCAATATGTTATTGCGTGTTGGTTGGCGCATTGAGCGCCCGCGACCCCATGGTCGCGTAAGCCAAGGCGGTGGATGCCGCCGCCCGGCGCCTGAGGGACTACTAAATGCTGAAATCCAGCTTCGAGGCCGCCTCGCTGGCCACGCCGGCCTGATGGGCGCGCACGCACAGGTCTTCGATGCTGGTCTGTTCCAGGCGCGCCATCACTTCGTCCTGCAATTCGGCCCAGAGGGGGCGGACGACCTGCCGGCCCAGTTCGGCGCCCACCTCTTCCTCGATCGGGTCGGTGGCCTGTTCCAGGGCGCGGACGACACGCACGATCTCCGCCACCGTGATGCGGCGGCGTTCCTTGGCAAGGCGGTAGCCGCCCTTGGGGCCGCGCACCCCGGCCAGCACGCCGGCCCGGACCAGGGCCTGCAGCACCTGCTCAAGGTAACGCTTGGGAATGCCCTGGCGCTGCGTGATCTCCGCCGACTGTACCGGGGCGGAGCCGGCATTATAGGCGATGTCCAGCACCGTCTCGATGGCGAACATCAGTTTTTTGGATATGCGCAGCATGCCCGTGCCTCACCCTTTCGTGCCGGTCGATCCGAAACCACCCGACCCGCGTGCGGTTTCATCCAGATTATCCACTTCCGTCCACACCGCCCGTTCATGCCGGGCGATCACCATCTGCGCGATGCGTGTGCCGCGCTCCACGGTGAAGGGCTGGTCGCCATGATTGATGACGATCACCCCGATCTCACCGCGATAATCGGCATCGATGGTGCCGGGGCTGTTGACCAGGCTGATGCCGTTCTTCAGGGCCAGGCCGGAGCGCGGGCGGATCTGCGCCTCGTACCCTTCCGGCAGGGCGATGGCGATGCCCGTCGGGATCAACTTGCGCTGACCGGGTTCCAGGGTCACCGGCTCCGATACCGCGGCCAGCAGGTCCATGCCGGCGGACAGCGCCGTGGCATAGCCCGGCAGGGCCAGATCGGCGCCATGCGGCAGGCGACGGATGGAAATGCTGATATCCGACATTCTTATTTCTTTCCGTTTTCGAAATGATTGCTGATGGCGGCGGCCAAGCGGCTTGCCACCTCGGTTTTGGCCAGGTTTTCCCAGGCTTCCTCTGTCCCATCGGCGCGAATGACATGCACCGAATTGCGGTCGCCGCCAAAGGTGCCGCTGGCCGGTGACACGTCGTTGGCGACGATCCAGTCGCAGCCCTTGCGTTGCCGCTTGGCGCGGGCATAGGTGACGACGTCATTCGTTTCGGCTGCGAAACCAACGACCAGCGCGGGGCGGTCCGGCCCGGCAGCCGACAGGGTGGCCAGGATGTCGGGATTTTCGGTCAGGCTCAGGATCGGCGGCCCGCCGCCATCCTTTTTCAGCTTCTGGCCCGCGGCCTCCACGCGCCAGTCGGCGACGGCCGCGGCGGCCACGAAGATATCGGCGGGCAAGGCGGTGCGGCAGGCGGCCAGCATTTCCGCTGCCGTCTCTACCGCCACCGCCGTCACGCCGGGCGGATCGGACAGACGCACCGGCCCGCTGACCAGCGTCACGCGGGCACCCAGGGCGGCCAGGGCCGCCGCCACCGCATGGCCCTGCTTGCCGCTGGACCGGTTGGCGATATAGCGGACGGGGTCGATCGGTTCATGGGTGGGGCCGCTGGTCACCAGGGCATGGCGACCTGCCAGCGGCTTGGGCGCTTGCCTTGCTGCGAACCAGCCGGCCAGATGATCGGTGATGGCCAGCGGTTCCGCCATGCGGCCCGGCCCATATTCGCCACAGGCCATGGCGCCCTCATCCGGGCCGATAATGCCCACACCGCGCGCGGCCAGCAGGGCCAGATTGGCCTGGGTGGCCGGATGCTCATACATCCGCACATTCATGGCCGGCGCCACCAGCACCGGCTTGTCCGTGGCCAGCAGCACCGTGGTCGCGAGATCATCGGCCAGACCATGCGCCATGCGGGCCAGGATATTGGCCGTGGCCGGGGCCACCAGCACGACATCCGCCGATCGCGAAAGCTGGATATGGCCCATGGCCGATTCGTCGGTCAGCGACCAGAGATCCTGATAGACCGTATCCTCCGACACGGCCTGCAGGGTCAGCGGGGTGGTGAATTTGGCCCCGCCATCGGTCAGCACGACACGCACAGAGGCCCCGCGTTCACGCAGGCGGCGCACCAGATCGGGCGTCTTGAAGGCGGCAATCCCCCCCGCCACGATCAGCAGGACACGACGGCCGGCGAGTGATTGCACAGGCGGTGGCGTGGTGGACAAGGGCGATATCCCTTCGGCTCCGGGGCCGGACAGATTGTTTGCCGGTAAATCGGCACAATCGGCGGGCGGAATGAACGCCGGCTGCGCTGTGAAATCAGGGATATTCCCAATCCGGGACGGATGCAAGCGCGCCGCCATGCACGCGCGCGGGGGGATCGATGTTCCAGACGCCGGACAGCGCGACAGATTGTCCAGAAGCATGCGCTTCCCAACCGTTGGCGGGCCATGTATATCGAACATCCGCGACCGGAGGTGCCTCCGGCCGCTCCGTTCGTGCTGGCCTTTCCCGCCTGTCGTGCCGCATCCCCCGATGCGGGCCGCGATGGTGAAATGGGGGTGGAAAGACCGGCGGACAAGCCCAATTCAGCCCGGGTTCCCGGGTCCATGTCGTTGTTTTCAGTAAAAGGCGTCGGCCCGACGGGGGCCGCGTCCATTCGCCGAGGAGATGAGAGGTATGGCGGACACCATGCATGCGGGCGACGGCCAGACCCGCCGCGACTTCATCTATCTGGCTGGCGCCGCCATGGGCGGTGTTGGTGCCGCTGCTGCTTTGTGGCCCTTCATCCACAGCCTGAACCCGGCCGCCGATACGCTGGCGCTGGCCAGCATCGAGGTCGATCTGGCCCCGATCCAGCCGGGTCAGGCGATCAAGGCCATGTGGCGCGGCAAGCCGGTTTTTATCCGCAACCGCACCCAGGAAGAGATTGATGCCGCCCGCGCCGTACCCACGGCCGAGCTGATCGATCCGCAGCCGGACCAGGCCCGTGTCAAGGAAGGCAAGGATAACTGGCTGGTGCTGGTCGGCGTCTGCACCCATCTGGGCTGCATTCCGCTGGGCACCTCCTCGGGCGAATCGAAGGGTGATTTCGGCGGGTGGTTCTGCCCCTGCCACGGGTCGCACTACGACACGTCGGGCCGCATCCGCAAGGGTCCGGCGCCGCTGAACCTGCACGTGCCGGAATACGCGTTCCTGACCGACACCCGCGTCAAGATCGGCTAAAAGACAGATCCAGTCAGGGAGTGCCAGATGGCTCACGCCCCACAGTCCAATTTCGAGAACCCGGTGGTGAACTGGATCGACCAGCGCCTGCCGATCTTCACGATGATGAACAAGGAGTACGGGTCCTTCCCGACTCCGCGTAACTTCAATTATTTCTGGAACTTTGGCGCGCTCGCCATGGTCGTGCTGATGACGATGATCGTCTCCGGCATCGTCCTGGCGATGCACTATACCAACAACACGTTGCTGGCCTTCGACAGTGTCGAACGCATCATGCGCGATGTGAATTGGGGCTGGATGATCCGCTACATCCATGCCAACGGCGCCTCGATGTTCTTCATCGCCGTCTATATCCATATCTTCCGCGGCATCTATTACGGTTCCTACAAAGCCCCGCGCGAACTGATCTGGATCTTCGGCGTCGTCATCCTGCTGCTGATGATGGGCACGGCCTTCATGGGCTATGTGCTGCCCTGGGGCCAGATGTCCTTCTGGGGCGCCACCGTGATCACCAACCTGTTCTCGGCCATCCCGGTGGTGGGTGAGAGCATCGTGACCCTGCTGTGGGGTGGTTTCTCGGTCGATAACCCGACCCTGAACCGCTTCTTCGCCCTGCACTATCTGCTGCCGTTCGTGCTGCTGGCCGTCGTGGTCCTGCATGTGGCCGCATTGCACATCACCGGTTCGAACAACCCGCTGGGGATCGAGCCGAAGGGCCCGCAGGACACGCTGCCGTTCCACCCCTACTACACGACGAAGGACATTTTCGGCGCGACGATCTTCCTGATCATCTTCGCCGCCTTCGTGTTCTTCGCGCCGAACTACATGGGTCACCCGGACAATTACATCCCGGCCGACCCGCTGGTGACGCCGGCGCATATCGTTCCGGAATGGTACTTCCTGCCCTTCTACGCGATCCTGCGCTCCATCACCTTCGCCATCAGCCTGCCGTTCACCGACGTGGTGCTGGTTCCGGCGAAGCTGGGCGGCGTTCTGGCCATGTTCGGTTCCATCGCGATCCTGTTTGTCCTGCCCTGGCTGGACAGCTCGCCGGTCCGGTCGGCCCGTTTCCGCCCGATCTTCAAGTGGTGGGTTCTGCTCTGCCTGGTGCCGGCCTTCTTCATGCTGGGTTATGCCGGCGGCAAGCCCGCTGAGCAGCCCTACGTGCTGATCGGCCAGTTGGGCACGGTGATGTATTTCGCCTTCTTCCTGGCCCTGCCGATCATCGGCCGGATCGAGAAGCCGCTGCCGCTGCCGGCCAGCATCGCCAATCCGGTCCTCGGCGGCAACGCCGCCACCGCCAAGTGATGGAGAAGGCCTGATGCGTCGTCTTCGTACCCTTATCGCCGCAGGCGCCATGACCATTGCTGGCCTGACCAGCACGGCCCTGGCCGCCGGCGACGCGCCCCTGCCGCCGGCCCAGACCTGGGCCCATGGCGGGGTGAACAGCTTCCTGTCCTTCTTCAAGGGCTATGATTACGCTTCGGTGCAGCGTGGCTTCCAGATCTACAAGGAAGTCTGCTCCGCCTGCCATTCGCTGCATCTGGTGTCGTACCGCAACCTGCACGACATCGGCTTCAACGAGGCGGAAGTGAAGGCCATCGCGGCTTCGGTGGAAATCACCGACGGCCCGAATGACCAGGGCGAGATGTTCACCCGGCCGGGCCTGCCGTCCGACCGGTTCAAGAGCCCGTTCCCGAACAAGCAGGCCGCGGCCGCCGCCAATGGTGGCAAGGCTCCGCCGGACCTGTCGCTGATCGTGAAGGCCCGCGCCCATCACGAAGATTATATCTATGCTCTGCTGACGGGGTATGGCGAGGCTCCGGCCGGCCATGAACTGTCGCCGGGCAGCAACTACAACAAGTACTTCCCCGGCCACGCCATCGCCATGGCGCAGCCGCTGTACGCGGACGGTGTGACCTTCACCGACGGCACCAAGGCCACGATCGAACAGCAGGCCCACGACGTCACGACCTTCCTGGCCTGGGCCGCTGAGCCCAAGCTGGAAGAGCGCCGTCGCGTCGGCCTGATGGTCATGCTGTTCCTGGTGTTCTTCGCCGGCATCATGTACGCCGCGAAGCGTCGCCTGTGGTCGGAAGTGCATTGATCGTCTGATCATTATTGATGGATGGGGTGGTCTCCACCTTTTCCATGGCAGCGGGGCGCCCCTTACCGGGCGCCCCGTTTGTTTTTGCGCCGGCCCCGCTTGCAAGAGGGTGGGGGCGGGGGTTATACAGAGATGCGCTTGCCCCGAACGCAAGACGCCGTAAGCGTTTACGTCAGCCAACGTACCAACAGGACCCCGCCCGACAGCGTGGTCCCTGCCGGTACATGTGCGACAGCTACGGCGGGGCGGGGGAAGGAGAGCGTAAAATGACGAACGATACCATCAGGACCGGCCGTTCCGGCATGGGGCGGCGCTTTGGGTTTCGCAAACTGCAGGCCCGTTATGCCGGCATCGTGATGCCTTTTGTCCTGTCGGTCTTCATGACCTGCATCGTATCCGCCATCGCCACCCTGCGCAGCGTCGGCATCGCCGATGGCGTCCATTGGCTGTGGCTTCAGAACTGGACCTTGTCCTGGGTCGTGGCCTTTCCGACCCTGCTGGTGATACTGCCGCTGGTTCGACGGGTGGTGGGCCTGCTGGTGGCGTCCCCGCAGACATGATATCGCCGTTCCCCCTGTCCGGCACCCGGCCGGATAGGGGGATTCCATTTCCCACCCGCTTTTCCCGGCCCGTTCCATGAATGCTGACGATCTTCTTTCCCGCCTGCTGTACCGTGATGGCCTGATGCTGGTGCTGGACAAGCCGGCAGGCATCGCCGTGCATGCGGGTCCGGATACGGCCAAGGGCAAGGGTGACAATCTGGAGCGGCATTTCGATGCGCTGCGCTTTGGTTTTCCCAAACCGCCGTCGCTGGCCCACCGGCTGGACCGTGACACCTCGGGCTGCCTGATCCTGGGCCGGCATCCCAAGGCGCTGCGCCGGCTGGGCATCCTGTTCCAGGAAGGCAAGGTGGCCAAGACCTACTGGGCCGTCGTGCTGGGCCATCCGGCTGACAATACCGGCAAGATCGATGCCGGCCTGACCAAGATCAGCGATGCGCGGCGGGGCTGGCGCATGGTGATCGACAAGGAGGACGGCCAGCCATCCGTCACGCTCTGGCGCGTGCGCGGGCGCGGCGACCTCCCGGGCATCGGCCCCGTCGCCTTCATGGAACTGAACCCGAAGACCGGACGCACCCACCAGATCCGGGTGCATATGCAGCATCTGGGGCATCCGCTGCTGGGCGACCCGATCTACCTGCCTGCCGGTGCGCCGGGACGGGTGGGCGATGTGCTGCATCTGCATTCCCGCGCCATCACGGTCCCCATCCAGGCCACCAAGCCCCCCGTCACCGTCACCGCCCCCGTACCCGACCACATGCGGAAGGCGCTTGCCGCCTGTGGTTGGGACGGGGTGGAAGGACCCGCCACCGTGATCGGCGGTGACGGTCCGGTCCTGACGGGCGGCGCATGATGCCGCCGGGATTGGATAGGGCCGCTTCCTATCCATTGCCATAGGCGCGGCGGAAACCTTCGGTCACCTTGGCGATGAAGCCGGGGTCGCGGTCGCGCCAGTAGCGGGGATCGGCGATCATGCGGTTCAGGTCACCCACGCCGCCGGTGGCATCGGAGTCGGCGCCACGGCGCAAGGCTTTCGGTTCTCCCCCGCCCTCACCCATCAGCCGGTGCAGCGCCATCACCCCGTCAGCCGTCCCCGACAGCGCGTCCAGCAGCGGCGATGGCAGGTTGCGCTGTCCCCAGGCCAGGATCTGGCCCGACAGTTCCTGCCATTTCTCCGGCCCGCCGAAATGGCTGGCCAGTTTTTCCAGCTCCGCCTCCGCCTGATATCCCGCGGCCATCTCTTGCAGCAGCGGCAGCATGCGCTCGGCTGCCAGGTCATAGAGAAGCTGGGCCTGTTCGGGCGTGTAGCCGGCGCCATGCAGGCGGTTGTTGATCTCCGCATCCGGCTCGAACAGCCCGTGGTCACAGCGGATGCAATAGCCATCGGGCTTGTCCGGCACACCCAGCAGGGCCAGGGCCTTGGCCTTCTCTGCTGCGGGATCGGTGGGGCCGGACATTTTGCGCTCCAGTTCCTGATAGGATTTCAGCAGTGCCTCCACCCGGATGCCGCCCGTGGCCGGGTCCCAGAATTTGACCGGCACATGGTCGGGGCGGGCATGGGCGTCGGTGCTGTTCGTGACGTCGGTCGATGTCATGTCCATGGCGATATCCTCAATCAATGGTGGGAAGGTTTCAAAGGAGGGGAGGGAGCAGGGACAGGCCGCCGCGTGCGGCCAGATGGCGAAGGGCCAGGACCAGCGCCCGTTGCCCCTCCAGATGGCGCAGCCTTGCCTCCGTCACCTCGGGACCGGGACTGGTCCCCAGAATGATGCGGGTCAGGTGGGACAGGAGCAGGCGGCCATCCGCCCCGGCGAACAGCCGGGCACAGGCGGCGGCCAGATGATCCTCGTCCGGGCCCTCGGTTTCGGATTGGGTCCAGGGCCAGCCGGGATCAGTCATCCGTGCCCTCCACCGGCATGGCGGCGGGCGGCGGGCGGACCAGCAACGGCGGCACCCCCGCCGCATCGGCCAGGAAGCGGGCACAGGCCGGCAGATCCACCACCGACAGGGCGTCCGGCCCCAGGGCCGACACGCTTTCCAGCCAGCGCAGCGTCGCCTCTGCATCGCGCTGCGCCTGGGCCCGGGCCAGCGGCGACAGGATGCGGATCAGCACCTGGCGCCCGTCCGCCGCGATGTCGGGCACCAGCCCGCGCCGGCGCAGGATGGACAGGCAGCGCCGCACCAGTGGCACCAGCAACTCCGATTGCAGCCGGCCGAAGGTGGCCCCCAGGATGCGCGCCATCTCGGCCCCCCGTTCCAGCACCTCCGTCGCCGTCATGCGCGGCCCATCCACGGGCGCCAGCCGGTCGGCCAGCAACGCATGCCGGATCCGGGCGCGCAGGTCGTCCAGCACCAACTGGCTGACATCGAACCGCCCCGGACTGGCCAGCGGCGTCAACCCCGCCGACCCCACGGCCTTGGGGATGATGGTCCCGGGCACCAGCCGGATGGCACCGGGATTCAGCACCCCGTCATCATCCGCCTGCCAGATGCTAGGGACAATTTGGCATTGCCCTTGCTTTTCATGCTCTTGGTGGGATGGCATGGTTTGCCGTAAGCGTGGCGTAAGCAACTCACTGCGGGCCGCAAACAGCCTCCACAGCAGCGCGTTTGATGGCATCAACTGTGCCCGGCTTCATGAACCGGACGGTGGGATACCATGCTCCAAGATGGTCGCGTTGGTGGGGCATGTTCGCGTAGACGCTGCCGTCATCACGTCTGATTATCCGAATGCCGCGGACCTCGACACCGGCTTTCGGGATGGCAACGGCCACGACAGCGATACAGGCTGAATTGTCGTGGCGGCGGTCGATTCGGATAACATCCAGGCGCATGGTGTCCTCAAACGAATAGGAAGCCTTCAGGCCGGGCGGCCTCATAGACGGAACCAGTGTCTTCGCTGGCCAGGATCCGGCCGATAGCCATGGCGGCGGCAACCGCGCCATCAATGCGGCCGCGGGCCTTCTCCTTGGTGAATTTCTCGTTCTCCGCCGCGTCCTTCTCTGCCACCACGTTGCCAAAGCACATGCGCAGGACCGGGTTATCTCCATGGCGGAACTCACCGCCAAGGATGGCCCGCTTCAACTCCCGCACGGGGGCGGCCATGCTGGCGAAGCCCTGGCCGAAGGTGGCGACGGTGATTTCCTCCCGCTGCAATGCCGTGGTGACAGCCGTGGAGTTCCATCGATCAATGGCAACTTCCTGGACGGCATACCGTTCCGCCAGCTCTACGACGTGGGCGATCACCGCGTCGTAATCGATGCGGTTGCCCTCTGTCACCTTCAGGTGCCCAGCGTCCCGCCAACGCAGATAATCCGCCTGGTCACGATCCGCCTTCCGGGCCAAGGCGGCTTCCGGCAGGAAGAAGGTGGCGATCACGTCATAGGTGCGGGTGTCGCCATCGCCAGAGGGGAAGACTGCGGCCACGGCCGTCAAATCTTCCACGCTCGACAGGTCAACACCAATCCAGCAGGGCCGGCCGATCAAGTCATCGGGGGCGGTCATCGCCGCGGCTTGGTCATAGGTGGCCAGATCCATCCAGGGGTTTGCGGCCCCTTCCTGCCACTGGTTCAGATGGAAGCGGCGGAAGTCGGCAATCTCCGCCGGGAAATGCTCGATGCGGCGGGCCTTGATGCGCAATTCCTCCAGGCTGCAAAAGCCGGCGGCGATGGCCGGGTTTGCCGCGTGCCAGGCCGCTTCATCGCGCCAATCCGCTTCCGGGTCGGCGGCGAAGATGATGGGCGCGAAGGTCGGATCGTTCACTTCGCCCCGCGCTACGGCCAGCGAATAGGACCAGAGGTCGAAGGCGAGCCCGCCTTGACCTTCCCCGGCGGTGGAAATGACGATGGTCAGTGGCTGTTCTCGCTTCACCATGCTGTCCGTCACCACCTTGAACAGCTTCCGGCCCTCCGCCAGCGGCCAGGAATGCACCTCATCCGCCAGGAAGAACGAGGCGTTCATGCCGTGCTTGCTGTATGCCTCGGACGAGATAGCCTTCAGGATGGAACTGGTCTTCGTGTGGTTCAGCACCTTCCGGCTTTCGATTGGTGCCACGCGGCGCAACAGGGCGTCATCCTGCTTCACCATCTCGAAGCTGTGCTTGAAGGCGATGCCGGCATTCTCCCGGTCGGCTGCGGCTTGGATCACCTGTCCGCCCGCTTCGGCTTCCGGTCCCAGGAAATGAGCCAGGGCCAGCGCCGACGCGAGCGTCGTCTTGGCATTGCCGCGGGGTATCCAGATGCAGGCCATGCGCACCAGACGGCGCCCGTCGTCCGTGGTCGGGCCATAGATGCGGCGGACCAATGACCGTTGGAAATCATGCAGATGGAACGGCTTGCCTGCGAACCTTCCTTCCCATAGCCGGAGCTTGTTGACGAAGCGGCACATCCGGTCGGCACGGCCGGTCGGATCAGGGTAAAGCTCCGGATCAGGCGAGAAGGTCAGAATCCCAGCCATCGCCTTTTCCTTCGTCCGTTTTGCCCCTGGTGCCCTGTCGCTGTGGCGTCAATGCCAGTTCGGCCGCCAGCAGCCGGCATTCCCGCATTGCCGCCTGTTGCATCTTGAAAGCCGGGTGCGGCTTGGGCCCGTCCTCCCCGGAAATCATCCGGCCGTCGGTGGCCATCAGCTCTTCAAACTCCCGCACCTGGCCGGCGGCGACACAGTAGCTTTCCAGCGTTGCCAACGTGTCGGCAGTCAGCAGCCGCCGGCGATGCAGTTCAGGAGCGCAGCGTTTCCATTCCCGCTTGGCGTGAACGGAAAGCCAGGTCGGGGGAGAGGGACAGCGGCCCGTGGCGGCACCCCCTTCAATCACCCGCAAATTCGGTTTTCGACCCTTCATCTGAAAGCCCTTTCGGGAAAATCCCCAATTTCAAGGTGAGTGCGCGCAAGACCCCCCAACGGTCCCGGCCCCCTCGGGTTGGAAACTCTGGAACCCCTATCCCCGTGGCCCTCCCTGGTCGCGGCGCGTCCGCTGGGAATGGTGCCGGTGGCAAAAGGGGCGCAGGTTGGTGGGATCAAGCCGGCGGTGCGGGGCCTCCTTCACGGTCTGGATATGGTCCGCGTCCGTGGCCGGCTGATCGCAGCCGGGGGCACAGCACGTCGGATGGCGTTCCAGGAATGCCGCCCGTACACTCTCCCAATCCCGGTCATAGCCGCGTTGGCGGGCGGAACCGCGGGCAATGTCGGCGGCCTTGGCACATCGCGGGCACCGCTGGCCGGCGGGGACCAGGGCGCCGCATTTGCAGGAACGGGGCGGAGCGAATGGCATGGCTTACCCCAACACGCGCATGTCGATACGGACCAAAGCGCCGCGGACATAGATCGGCCCAGCAGACTCGACATTGCGCTGAAGGCCCCGGATCATGACCCTGTCCCCTTTGCGGGGGATGCGGGCATCCGTGGCCGATAGCAAGCCGGAACCACCGGGCCATTTCGCCCGGTTGATTTCCGTGGGAGAGATGACGACGAAGCTGTCGGTCTGCGAGATGCTGCCGATCAGCTCTTCCGGCCGATAGCCGCGCACGAAGGCCAGGCATTCGACGCTGGCGAAGCTGTTGGGCGTCGTGCCGAATTGACGCATCAGCACGATGGATTCCCCGGCCACGGCAAGCATACGGTCCAAGGTGGCGATTTCCCGGTTCATCGCACCACCGCCCGGACGGTCAACAGGCTGTTGGCGTATGTGCCGGTGGTCACGATCCGGGCGCGCAGCCGGTCGCCAAGCACACCATCAACCGTCGTGTCGTCGGCAAGCGCGCCGTCGGTTGGCGCGATGGGGGCTGTCCGTGGTGTCAGGCCTGACACATTCACCACCTTCACCCCGCCGGCGGTGGTGAAGGCGAAGCAGGCGATATCCACCCAGGTGGTGCCGCCGTCCAGGCTGGTGGCGACATAGACCTTGGCGGACGTGCCGCCGGTGCCGTAGGCGAACCGGGCTTGGATCGTTGCGGCGGTCATGCCCTCAAGATCTGTGATCGGGGCTTGCGCTTCGTTGGCGGCGGTGGTGACGGGCTTGTCGGCCAGCGCATAGGTGCCTGGGTTCAACATGGTGTCATCCAATGGCGGGTTGACGATAGGCGGAAAGCAGGCCCTGTACATCGGGCGGCAAGGTGGCCCCGTCGCTGAACCCGCCCACCCAATAGGAATTGGCGCCGATGCCGTCGACCTCTTCCGTCTTGATCAGCGGATCACGGTTGCGGCTGAACCATGCCGCCTTCACCAGCAGGATGGCGGCCCGTTCAATGTCGTCAGGCAGGCTGCGGCCAGGGTTGCCGGGCAAAACGAAGCCGGCGACATATTCCACCACGATCTTGCCAGGCGGCCACGGCAAGCGTTCATCTGAGTCGGTAAGGCGATAAAGCAGGCCCGTTGCCCCCTCCACCTCATACCCGGCTTCGCCCAGCGTCGCCCCGGCCAGGGTGACGGACAGCACGGCGCCTACCGGCCAGCGCGACAGCATCAGGCTGTCGGTGAGGGTGGACAGGCGGAACGTCTCCCGCACGGTTTCGGCGGCAAAGGTGCGGTTGCACCAGCGCCGCACGGCCCCGCTTGCCTGGTCAATCAGGGTCAGCAGGAAAGCATCATCGGCCCCGGCGGTCATCCGCAGTTCATCCTTGATCGCGGCCAAGGTGGTCAGTCTCTGGCTTTCCGCCGGGGTGATGATGGTCAGCATTCCGACCTTCCGATCAGGTGGGCGGGTTGGCGGTGGGGGCGCGGTTGGGATGGCCCAGCAAGGCGACGGCCGCCACGAAGGCGTTACCGCTGTTGCCGGCCGGCGTGACGGTGAGGCGCGCGTAACGCTTGCCGCCGGCATAGCCCAGCTTCCGGGTTTCGTTGTCGTCAGCGAAGGTGAAGCTCGCCAGCGCCTCGGTGCCGATCAGCAGGTCATCCGGGACGGTCGCCGCATCGGACAGGTCCGATGCATCGCCGTGTTCCAGCAGCGCCGTGAAGGTGGCGTCGGCATCGGCCAGCGCCCCGGTGAGGATCACGAAGGTCAGGCTGTTGAAGCCCAGCGTATCGATCACCTGCGACACGAAGGGCGTGTTGTCGGTGACGGCCGCCGCCGGGGAAATGGCCCGGACGGGATGGATGTTGTTCATCAGGTCGCGCATGGGATGCTTCCTTAGCTCGCGGACACGATCAGCTTGCGGATGGCCTCGGACTTCCGCACCCCGGCGGCCACCCGGCGGCGGGCATGGAACCGGGCCTTGCCCTTGGTCCGCTGGGTCAGGTCATCGCGCAGGATGGAGAAGCCCACCCGGTCGAAGACGCGGAAGCCCTGGCGGAAGTCACCGAAGACGATGGGAACGGCACCACCGGCCACGTCGGGCAGGTCCGGCAGTTCGATGACGGGGCGACCCAGGATGGTGGTGGCCGGGGAGCCGGCGATACCGGTCATGGACAGAAGATATTCGCCCGTCGTGGTCTTCAGCTTGCGACAGGCCCCCAGTGTCGTGCTGTTCATCCCCCAGACCGCGTTTGCCCGGTAGGGCGTGGGCAGGGCGTGATAGGCATCAATCAGGCTGTCGGCGGTAATCAGGGAGGCATGGCCGCTGATCACGGTGGGGATGCTGGTATCCGACATGAAGCCCATGGGGCGCTTCACGCCGTTGCCGTTCACAAAGGCCTGACCCTCGGCATAGCCGAACTCTTCCGCCAGATCGGCGGACAGTTCGGCGAAGATGTTGACGGCCGCATCCTCCAGCGTGGAGAAGCTGACATCCACATAGGCCGTCAGTTCCTTCACGTCATAGATGGACTTGCCGTAGCGGCTGCCGGTGTCGGTATCGTCGCGGTCCTCCAGCTCCTCCACCCAGGTGGCGGTGGGACGGCCGATGCGCTTGGGCAGTTCCACGGTGCCGCGCGCGGTGCTGCGCACGGTGGCGTACTGGCGGATGGGGGAGAACAGCACGACGTTCTTGTCGATCTCGGCGATGAACTCCGCCGGCGCCAGATAGCCGGCCGACGGATCTTCCGCCGTGCGCAGCGTCTTCACCTCGGTGAACTCCATGCCGGTGGGGCCAAAGCGCAGATAATTCTCGAAGGCCTTGACCTCCACCCCATCGGCCGCCTTCGTCTCCGGCGCCGCAGCGCCCGGCCGGCGCAGCATGGTTTCGATACGGTCCACGCCCTTGGCGGCGGCGGCACTGTTGCCCTCCACGGCCTTCAGGCGCTTGTCCAGATCGGTCAGGCCGGTTTCCAGCTTGCTGACACGCTCTTCGACGGTGGGGGTGCCGCCGCCGGCTTCATTCTCGTCCATGGTGCTCTCTCTCGATGATGCCGCAGCGGCGGCGGGGAAGCTCTTGACGCTGGTGATCCGGGCGCCCGGCGCGGCGGGCACGCTGACCAGGCTGATTTCCAGCAGGTCGATTTCGTCCAGGCGGCGGATGCCGCCGGGCATTGCCGTGGCGCGGATGGCGCGATAGCCGATGGACAGGCCCGTGATGGCCTTGGACTTGGCCAGCGCATAGGCGCGGTCGCCATCATCGGTGCCAAGGGCCAGCCGGCCGGAGACGCGCAAGCCTTCCGACGTTTCAGTCATCTGCAGCCAGGTGCCGGCCACGGCCTTGTGGTTGTGATCGACCAGCATGGCCGGCATGGCGTCGGCGGCCTTGTGTTCGGCCAGGGTGCGGGTGAAGGCACCCGGCGCCACGATATCCCGCACCCGATCCGGCGTGCCACCGATGGGCGAGGCGATGCCCTCGATCAGCCCAGCCGCCCCGGCATCCTGGACGAACTTCAGTTCAAGCCGTTCCATCGGCGCCGCTCTCGTCATTGGTGGAGGTGGCAGCCGGGGCCGGCGCGGTATTGACCGGGCGCATGAAGGTTTCGCCACCGGCATAGGCCGGTCGGTTCTCCATGGCGCGGGCTTCGTTCGGGTTCAGCACACCGGCATTGATGGCCCGGCTGTAGGCCTCGAACCGCTTGGCGATTTCGGCGCGGGTCAGGTCATCAATCAGGAACTCGAAATAATATTCGTCCCGCTCTTCCGGAGTCAGCAGCGTGATGGCGGCGGCATCGCAGAAGGCCCGCAGGATGGGCAGCATGCAATAGGTCAGGTATTGCTGGCCCAGCGTCTCCGCGTTCGCATGCGTCACCCGTTCCAGATCATTCAGCAGCGACAGCGGCACCCGCCAGAAGCGGGAGACTTCCGCCACCTGCATCCGGCGCATCTCCAGCGTCTGGCTATCGGTGGAGGAAAGCTGGAGCTGCTCGAACTCCATGCCATCTTCCAGAATCATCGTCCGGCCGGAATTGGCTGTGCCCGTGTACCAGGCGCTGAAGCTGTTGCGCAGACGCACCAGCACATCGTCGGCGACCTTCTTCGTGTGCTTCAGCAGGCCGCTGGGTTTGGCGCCCCGACCAAACAGCCCGGCGCAATGCGCCTCCAGAGTCAGGGCAAGGCCGATGGCCTCCCGCGCTAGCGCCACGGGGCTGTCGCCCTGGGTCACGTCTAGCCCGATGCCCCGGATATGCAGGATCTCGTCACGGCCGTAATCGCGGGTGCCATCGCCCGTGGTGACGGCATAGATTGGCGCCATGGTGGTGGGATGCTGGCGGACGGAAACCCGCCTCGGGTCCAGCGGGATCAATTCCACCACCTGGCCGGTGCGGTCGCGGTTGGCGAAGGCATAGGCGTTGCCGTAGGTGGCGAGATGGGTGGCCAGGATCAGCCGGAACTCGCTGGCCGGAGTCCAGTCGTTGGCGGCCTTGGTGACCAGGGCATAGGCGGGGTGGTCGGTGGCCCGCACGCGGTCATCACCCTGCCGGCGGTACAGATGCCAGGGGATTTGCTGGACGGTTTCGGCGATGGCCTTCACGCAGCCATAGACGGTGCTGCATCGCATCGCGGATTCGGCGGACACTGACACGCCGGCGGCAGTCGGCAAAATATTGCCGGTCAACACCTCGTATCCGTCACCACTCTTCCGCTCCGGCGCCAATAGCGCCTTGATCCTGCCCAGCATCCGAAAACCCTCACGGGAATAACGGATCACCCTGGGCGGAACGAAGAGAGAACTTCAACGTCTTCGACGTTGGTGAGAGAAGTTAGTTTTTCGGGTGTTTACTTACACTTACTGGGAATGACTATGCGGCCAGATCACGGAAGAACGGGCCCGGTCCCTCGATGCGGAAAGCCGGGGCATCCGGCCCGCCGATATCGGCCACCGGCGTGAACCGGCTCAGCTTCATCTCCAGCCAGCGATCGGGACTGTCAGCCTCGCCTCGGATGAAGAAGAGCTGGTCGGCATTCCGGTTCAAGCCGGTACGGCAGACGGCGGGCGCCTCCCCATCGTCGGCAAGCTGTGCCAGCACCAACACCCAGATGCCCAGCCGCTTCGCTGCGGCGGCCAGCCATTGGGCAACGATGCGCAGATGCTCTTCCTCTGATACCGCCCGATCCCGGCCGCCAACCAGTTGCCAGTAGTCGATGATGATGCCGGTGCAACGATGCTTGTGACGTGCCGCCATCACCTCGGCCCGGAGCTGCTGCATCGTCCCGCCGGGCATGTCGATATAGATCATGTGGTCGGGAGCCTCTGCGGCATAGGTGCCGACCTTGCCCAGCAATGCCGCCCCAACCTGCCCACGCAGGGCGAGGCTGTTGGTGCCCAGGTCATGGGCGATCTTCCGTGTCTCGATCTCCGCCGCTCCCATCTCCAGGGCGGCATAGGCGTGCTTCACGCCTCGGCGGTTCAAGTGATGGCTGATCGTGCCTGCCAGCAGGCTCTTGCCGGCTTTGCCGCGGCCTGCGATGGCGTAGAACCGACCAACCTCCAAACCGCCTCCCATGACCCTGTCCAGCGACGGCAGGCCGGTGGAGAAGATCGCGCCCGGCCGCTCCAAGCCACTGACCACCTGGCGCAGCACCTCGAATCGGTGTCGCGCCTTGCCGCCACCCACCAACCCCTCCACTTCCGCGATGGTGGCGGATACCAGGTCGTCGATGTTCTCCGCTCGGTCTGCGCGCTGGCAGGCTGTCAACGTCACCTCCATCAACCGGCGCCGACGGGCAAGATTGCGCAGATCTTCCGCATAGCCGGTGACATTGGCTGCGAGGACCAGCGTGCCCGTGAGATGCCGCAGCAGATCCCGTACCCCCGCTTGTCCTTCAGCTTCCATCCTCTCCGCCAGCTCCCGCAACAGGGCCGCGTCAACCGCCCGCCCTTGGGTGCGGCGATCCGCGATCTCGGTGAATAGTGCCGCATGGATCGGGTCGAAGAAGTCGCCGGCATCGCAGTGCCCAACCGTCAACGCGAAGCCATGGGGCAGGTTCAGCGCCGCGGCCAGAACCATTAGTTCGGTTTCCTGGCTCCAGTTCCGGTCCACCAGAGCCTGGATGGCGGGGAGGGTGATCAGATCGGTTGGGGCGGAGATGTTCATTGGGTGTTCACCAGATCGAAGACAGATTCTGCGGCGGCTTGGCGGCGGGCGGCATGCGGCGGGGCATTGGCCTGGGGGCTGGCGTACTGCTGCCACCCCGCTTGGTTCAGCCAAGTCACCGCCTGCTGGATGTATTCAGGTGCCTGTTGCTTGCGCTTCATCGCGGCGGCATAGCCCAGCGCG
Organism: Niveispirillum sp.; assembly: GCF_017996735.1. Classification (GTDB taxonomy): domain Bacteria; phylum Pseudomonadota; class Alphaproteobacteria; order Azospirillales; family Azospirillaceae; genus Niveispirillum. Next base: position 22,695 of record NZ_JAGOGJ010000006.1, on the reverse strand, counting down.
CCCCGGATAATCTCGTCGGGGGCGGTGCCGGCCTTCACCAGCTTGAGGAACTTCTCTCGGGCCGGTTTGCGTGGATTGGGGTTGTCCCCCCTGGACGGGTAGGCGGCCCAGAGCTCCTCAAAACGCTTTTCGGGGTCGTCTCCCTGGGACTGATCGTTCACAGCCTGCGATATGACGGAATCCCCTGCTGATCTTTCTATGATTTTTCTTACTGACTTTTTGGGGGCACGTGGCGCCCCAGGGCTGGGGCACGTGGTGCCGGGGGGTGGGGCATCTGGCGCCCCAGGGTGGGGAACATCATGCCCCAGGGTGGGGCATGTGGTGCCGGGGGCTGGGGCACCTTGTTCCCCAGGGGGTGGGGAAGCGTTCATAGTCTCCAAACGCTCAACCACCACCCGGTAGGTGCGCGGACGATGGGAACGGGGATCACCCTCTTCCACCAGAGCCAAAAGCCCGATTTCTTCCAGATGGCGAAATTGTTCTCGTACAGCCCTTTCCGACAGGCCGCAGTCGTCAGCAACCCGACGCAGGCCCGGAAAAACATTGCCGCCATCGTCATCAGCAAAGCCGCATAGTCGGACAAGGACGGTCTTGGCCGTGGTTTGGATGCCACGGGCTTTCCAGGCCATGTCGATCAAACGATAGCTCACGGTTTCACACCCCAATGACGGCAGTACAGATCCGTTAGAAGCTGGGCTTGTTTGCAGGACAACGGGTTTCGCGCCTTGCCCCGAAGCAGGTTTTCCATATCGGTGAGGAAGCGGCGCTCCCAGTCGTTCCAGCCGCTCCCCGCCAGCAACTCGGCGACCCTGCGTCGGGCGCCTTCCGGGCTCAGGTGAATGAAGCTGAAGGCCATGGAGGATGCTTGTCGCTCGGCCGTGGCGGGCCGTTGAGCGGGAGGAAGAGACAGCAAGGCGGCCACGTCGTGCCAAGACGCACCGGCACCGGCTAGCACCCGTCCGATAGCCGCAGCCGTGGCCACGACCTCCCCATCCCGATCCGACGCGAGCATGGGCAGCATCTTGGCCAGCTTCGTGGTGATGGAGGGCGAGAGGGCGCCCATGGGTGACTTCCTCCAGCGATATCAGGCGTGGCCGGCGGTCTGAATGTGCGTGTCGGTGTCCAGATCGAGGAGCATCCCGACCTCCAGGTCATGCACATGAACGGACAGGACACTCGCCGCCAGCACGGCCCGGCGATACTTCTCCACCATGCGTTCCAAAAAGCCGATGGTTTGCCTCAGCTCTTCGAGTGCCAGGACGCTGTTGTCACTATGGGCAACCGCCAGGGCCTCCATGGCCTGATAGGCCTGATCCATGTGTTCGTAGGCGGCGGCGAAGTTACCGGCCACCGCGGCCATCCTGGACGGGCGCCGGGTGGCGTGGGGAGCGTCCTGGATACGTTGGGCACGGTCGGCCGCTTCGCGTGCCCAAGCCAAATGGGCCTTGATGGCTTCAAGGTGCATGATCATTCCCCCGTGTCGCTGGTGGAGCGGCGCAGCTTGCCCAGCCTGGCCAAAGCCCAGGTGTCCAACTCGTCGCGCGGATAGAGGGGCGTCTTCAGGCTCTTCTGGTAGGGCGGCCCGCCCCCGATGCTCGCCAGCTTCGCCAGCGTGGCGGGAGCGATGGTGATGCCGTGGGCGGTCTCCAGATACTCGCTGGCCTCCCAGCGACGCAGCCGGGGCTTTCGCAGGGCCAGCGGCAGGCAAAGCTCGGGCGTTTGCGGCCGGAAGTCTTCCGGCCGACCGGTCATGGTCGTCATCTAAAATGGCCTTTCGGTTAAAGGCAGGAAGCCATGCTCCCTGCCTGCTGGATTATTCGCGTTCGCCTATGATGGAACGCTCTTCCTCGGTGTAGTGCGCGATCAACTCACGCAGCTTGCCGACATTGAACGTGGTGACCTTACGAATGTCGGTTCCGCTGAAAGTCACCTTGTGCCATTCAGAAGCTGCGGGCACTTGGTCAGCAGGGAAAGCCGAACCGCTGGGAGGGACGAAGTAATCCTCCACATAGGAAATCGCGCGCGTCTCGGGATGCCGCCGCGCGGCATCTGCGACTTCACACGCAATCCTGCCAGCCCGCGCGGCCTCGAAGCCATCATCCATCAACTCCCGAAACAGCCACAGTCCGATCATATCGTTAGGATCGAACAGACGTGCGCGGCCGGGAATGGTATTTGGGGCGCAGGTGAAGCGGCCGGCGGCCACATGCTCATTGAAGCGGTCACGGTCGATGCGGGCCACACGGCAGGCGGCCACGGTGGTCAACTTGGGGGGGATCATGGGAACTCCTTTCCTCTTGGCATTAACCAGAGGTACAGCAGCCTCTTGATAATTTCAAGAGGTGATTTTGCTCCCACAAAATAAGGGGGCAAAATCACCTATGCGGTGGATGAAAAACGCTCCAGATCCATCAAAATGCTGGCGACCAGCCGACAGTCGGTAGTCTCGCCAAACGTGTCCATTTCGACGGGCTCCTCGCTGTGAGTCCAGGCGATGGCACGAGCTTTGATGCGGATGCCTTCCAATGTCCGAGCCGGCATGTTGACAATCCGCTTCACCAGTTCGCCGGTTCGGTCGCTCTGGCCTTCAGCTTGCTCCGCGATGGCGTTGCCGATGACGTCGGGCGAGGGGTGAAGATGGGAAGCGGCCCACAACTCCCGCTCTTTGGCCCATTCGGCTTCGAACTGATCCCCGAGTTGCAACAGGGTAGCATCGGGGTGGATGGTCGCCGATGCAGCCGGAGGCACCAGCGCGGCACTGGCGACGACGGAAAGGGCGTGGCGGCGGGTCAGCATGACACCACCTCACCCGTCCGGGTGACCATCACCCATTGACCATTGCCCTCCGGCTGGTCCGGTCGTGCCAGGATGAGAATCGGCGGGCGATAGGCGCGCGGCGTCAACCGCCCACCATGGTCACCCGCCGGGCACATGTCCTCGTTATCCTCTTCGGTATCGTCGGCATCCCTTGGCCGCCCATCATCACCCAGCAGCCGGGAAAAGGCGCTGCTGGTGCCGATATCATCATGGGCATCACAGCCGTCCGTTTCCGGTTCAAGGTCCGGGTCACCGTCCAGACTATCCAGACGAGCGATAAGGGCTTCTATGGCCGCCTCGATATCAGCCCTGCTGGCCTGGCTCAGCAGGTGGACAATGGGCGATCCGGGCAAAGTCGTGCTATGGACGGCAGTAGCCATGCCGCGCCTCCGTGAAAGGTCGGTTGTGGTTAGGCCGGGTAGGGAGGTGCGAACTCTCTGCCCGGCCGCTTGTGTACTTGCAGAAGATATGTCATCTTTCATGAAATTCGCAACGGTGTATTTCATGAAAGATGCAATTACCCCTGCCCAGCTTAGAGCAGCGCGCGGCCTCGTTAACTGGTCACGGGAGGAACTTGCCAATCAGGCGGGAACCACCGAACGCACCGTTGCGCGAATTGAACTTGAAGAAGGTGCTGCCCGACAAAGCACCCTCACAGCCATTCGCACCGCCCTTGAAGCGGCCGGCGTAATCTTCATCCAAGAGAACGGCGAAGGGCCGGGCGTCCGGCTCCGCCGCACAGACAAAGAAAAACCCGCCACGGCATAACCGGGCGGGCTTCACACACTTCGGGCGTTGACGCCCAACTTGTTCCATGTTTGTTCGCTTTCGTCAAGCAGCCAAAATGGATTCTGACATCTTCATTCAGCAGCTAGCGTAGCCACAGCTGGCCTAACGCGAACAAAAATAAACGCCCTCGGACTCGTCGGCTTTCCATTAAGCCGTTCGATATTTCCTTCTATGCTCCGACTATTAATCCAGCTTAGAAAAGTTGGCGCTTGAAGCCGATTAATATTCCCAATCTTCTTGCCACCAGCACATATCTTAACGGCCCCAGCATCATATCGATTGTCGGGTTCGGCAAGGACCTCAATACGCTCATTGATTGTTGGGGTATAAGTGTCCGAATAATATCGGAATCCAGCGATCTCCAACATTAAATCGCAGTATTGCGCGTTAGAATCCAGTGGGTCGACCACAGAGAAGCCGTCACTAGGAAGCTTTGCTTCGGTGGAGCCAAGAAGAGATATAAGAGGCAAGTTCATTTCCGAAGGAATTCGAAACTGCTTCTTGTATTCGGAAAAATCTGGTCGAGTGCTAGGGGGAAGCCTCCTAACAAGTACATCGGCGACACCGGAAGTGTGGAGCAGGCGCTTCGTGCTGAACGCAGGATATCCCTTGTACCCATAACTCAGCAGCTTCGCATACGTTTGACCTTGGTTATGCTGTTCAAACTCGACGCCATCTTCAAAGTAGCGCAAAGACAGCCCGTCAGAATGCGGAGCGATAATGCCCACAGCCCACCTGAAGCGATACTGTAAATGATCCGGCGCCTGCCAAGCCAGGAAAAGCTTTGGCGGTTCGGAAACACGCTCAATCCAATTCGCCATTGTACCCTCCCAGAATCTCCGCAAGTGCAGCCCTACGAGCCTCGACAAGCGCTGCAACAAATCTCGCTCTAGCCGGCGTGAACCGAACGCCCACATCAAACTCAGCGCACTCGTCACAGATTGCGGTGATCTGCCCCCTTTCGAATCGAATCACATTTCGCATCTCCGCGCTAGTGCGCGGATAGGCAGAGATGTATTTTGCGCAGAGCGACATATGGGGTAACGGTCCATCTTCAGAAGCGTTCCATCCGCAATGATGGGTTCCCCTCGACACATACCTCGATAGCGACGCGTTTTCACACAGAGCCCCCAACTTATCTTCTGACTGCTCGTATCCCAAGCTGGTCCCGTTATCGAATGCCGGGGCGAATCGAAATGACTGTGTTCCGTCCGTGCATTGATTCACCAGAAATCCCCAGTTTTCAGGGTGTCGGTCTGTATTTCCAATCAACGCATCAAATGCCAAGATTTGAGCCCACCAAATTTCTGGATCGGGAAGTTTAAGGGCCCGACAGAATCGAAGATTCGTTCTCAGCTCATGAGGGCGACCTCGTTTTCTATCGGATAGCAAGCGCGCTAAGTATTCTGATGCATGAATAAAACGCTGAGGCTCGGCCTCCAATGGGTATCCGAAGAAAAATTCCATGAGAACACCAACCTCACCCGTGTTTTCGTTAACAGCGACGTGGCAAGGGGGTGCGTTTATCCCGGCTATCTTGGATATCCTGTATGATATAACTTCCGACCAAAGTTGAATTTCTTGCCATTTCTTCTTCGAAGTTTTAAATATGTACTGATGGCCTGGAATGAGAAAGTCAAATGGGGCAGGGTCCGGACATACAACAGTGGACTTCGGCTGAGAGCCTTTTGGGTGAATGGAAAAATCTTCATCAGAGGCCCAACTGCCTATGAATACTATTTCATTTGGTTTTTGCACCGCATTATCGTCGTATGGCATAATAATATTCCTTACATCATGCGCTTAATATCATGTGCCAGAGTTATTTCTCTATCAAATAGGTGTAGTCATGCAATGGAATTCGATCAACGCTTACTGTCAGCTAAGATGGAAATCTGGGAACTCATAGCCGCAGCAATGTTCCCCGCTATCCTGTCGGCTGCTGCCTTCAGGGGATCATCGGCCAGGTGCGCATAACGCGCCGTCGTGCCCGTGTCCCGGTGTCCCAGCAGCGCGCCGATCACGACCAAGCTATCACCGCCGGCCGCGCCCACACTGGCGAAGCTGTGGCGGAGATCATGGATACGGACACCCGGCAGTCCCGCCCGTTCCCTTGCCTTCTCCCAGGCCTGATAGACGGCCGTAGTGGTTCCATCCCGCCCGCGTCCAGGGAAGACCGGCCCGGCAGTCCGATCCGGCTTCATCTCCGCCAGCAGCTCCAGCGCTGGCGTCCCCAGCGGCACCACCTTGGCCCCGGTCTTGGAGTCTGGGAAGCGGATGCAGGATCGTTCCCAATCCACCCACTCCCACCGCAAGCCTGTGATTTCACCCCGCCGGCACCCGGTGAGGATCAATAGCCGGATCACACCCACCGGCGGGGCGTTGGTGCCGTCGTCCAGCAGATCGGCCAGGGCCTTGCCCAGCCGCGCCATCTCCGCCGGCGACAGGAAGCGCTCCATCTTCTTATCGGCGTGCCGCTTCACTCCCCGCACTGGGTTGTCCGGCCGGAGCGAGCGGTTCACCGCGAACTGGAATATCCCCGACAGCAGACCCAAGGTGCGCGTGGCCACGCCCCGACCGCCGGTGACGATGGAGCGGGATTTGAACCCGCCCTTGATGTCCGCCTTCGTCCGGCCGGCGGCAATGTCTGCCTGCATCCGTTCAATGTCGGCCCGCGTGATGGAGCGCAGTTGCCGCTTGCCCAGCAGCGGCTTGATATGCCGCTCGATCCGGCCCTTGTCAGTGGAGATGGTGGAGGGCTTCTTCGTGGTCATGCCCTCGGCGACATACAGGTCGCACAATTCAGCGACGGTCAGGTCGCGGCGTTGTTCCGCCCGCTTCTCCGCCGGGTCCAGGCCCCGCGCTACATCGGCCAGGATGTTCCTGGCTTCCTTGCGCGCTTCTTCGGCGGTCATGACGCCATGCCGGGCAATCGTCATCCGCCGGGACCGGCCACCAGCCCGGTACTGAACCAGATAGGTCCGGGAGCCGCCCGGAGTAAGCCGCAGACCGAAGCCCGGCAGCTCGCTATCCCAGGCGAAAATGTCCCGTTCCCCCGGCTCCAGGGTATCCACCAGCTTCTTCGTGATCTTCGGCATCACACCACCCTCTTGGAAGCAGCCCGTAAGCACCACGTAAGCAGCAAGCGGAATATTCCGTCGTTTACCCACGTTGCCAACGGCCCGATTTTCACGCCAAAAACCACGCTATTTCAATAGGATGGCTTCATTCTGGAAAGGGCGCGAATATACCGGAAAATATAACTGGTCAGCCTGCCAGATGCCGGTGACGGCGATGGAGGCGTTTTTCAGGACCAGTTCGACGACCTTGTTGGCGGTCTTGATGTCGGGCAGGGCCTTCATCACGGGGCTGCGGCCGTAGGTTTCGCCGGGGGCCTTCAGCCAGCGGAAGGCGATGAAGGGCATGTCGGTGAAGCGGCCCTCGGCCAGCAATGCGGGTTCGTCGCCATCGGCCAGGAGCAGCCGCCACCGCCAGGCCGTTCCCTCCGCCATTACCGATTCGATCATGGCGAAGCGGCGGGAGGGGTCGGCGGCGCCGTCGCGTTTCACCGGCTCGGGAATGCGGTCCACCGGAACCCGTGCCGCCAGTTCGGCCAGGGACAGGCGCTGTCGGCGGTAGAGATGGTCTAGCCGGCCCTCCGCCCCCTCTTCCAGCACCAGATCCGACAGGGGCACGGCGGTGAAGCGCAGGGCGGAGGGGGCGCCGGGGGCGGCTTCCTCCACCAGCAGACAGCCGGTCCCGCCCGTCACCACATCCAAAAAAGCCTGATGCGCCTCCACCGCAAAGTTGGAGCGATCGATCTGGGCATGGAAACTTTCCGAAGCCTCCAGCAGCAGGGGCGACAGGCTTGCCGCCAGTTCGGTATCCAGCGCCGGGCCAGGGGCCAGCCCCATCCAGCGCGACCAGGGCGGCGTCAGTTGCGCCAGCAGCGAGGCCGCCAACTGGTCCACCGCGTCGGCGGCGGTGGCGTCATAAAGGCGGTCGCCGCGCCGCGTGCCCGGCGTGGCTCCGGGATCGAAGCCGGCATGCTGGGGCAGGGCATGTTCATAACATTCCCGCCAGAGCGGTTCCCAGACGGCGCGGCGGGCGACGGCGCGGGCATGGCGGTCCAGCAGGCTGGCCGCCAGCGGGTCGGGCGGGGTCTGTGTCTGTTCGGACAGGGCCATGGATCATTCCCCCAGCAGGGTCTTGCGCGCCGGTGCCAGGGCGCCGGGCGCCAGCACACCGCGCCAGCCGGTCAGCACCGTGCCGGCCCGCCCCGTGGACCGGCGCAGCAGGCTCTGTTCGGCGGCGGTGGAAGCAGGGGCGGCGGGGCCGGTCGCGACCGCCGGAGCGGGGTTGGCAAGGGATAGCGTCGCAGCCGGGGCGGGGCTGGCCGCCACCACGGTTGGGCGCGGTTTGGGGGAGGAGACGAGGCGGGCCAAGATCGGACACTCCTTCTGTGGGGTGGGGGCAGGCGGGTCGCCGCCCAGATGGCGGTAGAGCTGCCAGGGCGTCTGAACCCACGGTGCGCGGATGCCCAGCACCCGTTTGGCCACCGTGACGCAGGTGAAGGGGGCCAGCGGCCATTGGGCCGGCAGGGGCGGGCATAACAAAACTGGCAATACGGAATGGCCGCGCGTGCGGAACCAGGCGGCCAGATCGGTATCGGCGGGCAGGGGATGGAACTCCACCTCCAGCCTTGTCGATAGCGGGTCCAGCGTGACCCAGCCGCCGGCAACGGGCAGAGCCACGAAGACATGCCGGAAGCCGGGGCGCAGAAGGCGCAGCCAGGCGATTTCCGTGTCGTGGCAGAAGACCAGCAGGGCCGGCCCTCTCATCGCACGATGCCCTTGCCGCGCAGGACCGGCGCCAGGATCGACAAGGCTTCGACCCACAGGCCATGGTCGCGCATCTCCCGGCGGCGGTCGGCCTCCGGTGCCATCTGGCGCCGGCCATAATGGGCCAGGACCAACAGATGGTCGCGCAGCAGCCGGCGCTGGCGGTGCAGCCGGTCCACCACGCCCAGGATGTCGGACGGTTCGCAGGGACGGGCAATCAATCCCTGCCCCGCCTTCACCCGTGCGCCGGCCTGCTTGGCTTCCTGTGCCGAGATGAACCAGAACCAGGCCTCCTCGACGCTGTCGAAGGGGGTGGTCCCGGCAAGGGGGAACGGGGGTAAGGCGCGCGGCAGGGGGCCGGGCATGCATGCGGTCCGGGTCATCGAAGAACCTTTCGTGACAATGGGCGATAGGTAATTTCCCTTAAGACTGCATGGATAAATTCCTATGTCAACGGATAAGTGAAAATTATCCTAGGGACAGGCAAGGGGGTTTCTGGGATAAGACTCCCATGCTGAAACATTCCGACATATGGCGGGCCATCGACCGGCTGGCGCAGCGACATGGCCTCTCCGCTTCCGGGCTCGCCAAGCGTGGCGGCCTGGATCCGACGACGTTCAACAAGTCCAAGCGCATGACGCCAGATGGCAAGCTGCGTTGGCCCTCGACGGAAAGCATCGCCAAGGTGCTGGAAGCGACGGGCAGCAGCTTCACCGATTTTGTCGGCATGACAGGGGAAGGGGGCGGGGGCGGCGATGCGCCGCTGCCGCCGCCGCCCAGCCTGCGGCGTGTGCCGGTGATCGGCTATGCCCAGGCCGGCAATGACGGTTATTTCGACGACGCGGGATATCCGGCCGGCAATGGCTGGGATGAGCTGGAATTCCCGCATGTCACCGATGATCATGCCTATGCGCTTGAAGTGTCGGGTGACAGCATGGAGCCCGTCTATCGCGACGGCGACATCATCATCATCTCCCCTGCCGCCTCGGTGCGACGGGGGGACCGGGTGGTGGTGCGCACGCGCGACGGGGAGGTGATGGCCAAGCAACTGGCGCGGCAGACGGCCAATCGGCTGGAACTGACCTCTCTGAACCGTGCGCATCCCGACCGGTCCCTGGCCATGGGCGATGTCGCCTGGATCGCGCGCATCATGTGGGCCAGCCAGTAGGGGTCTGCGACGCGACCACCCCCAACTGCTAGTGATGGATCCCCTTGTCCTGGGTGCGGTGACCCGAGTCGCAAGACAGGTTGGGAGTCGGATTTGGCGGCCTGATTGTCCTAGGAATAAAATCATTGATCAGGGGGCCGTTACCGGTCTATCCTCCGCGCATGCCGTGTTTCCATGCCGGAGTCGCCCCCAATGACCGCTTCCTGCCCCCTGCCGTCCCCTGACACGCTGGCCCTTCTGGATGATTTACATGCCCGTTATGACGGGCGTCCCCCGCAGCGGCAGCGGCTTGCGGCCCTGATGGCGGGGAATGATGTCCTTGATCTGGCGGTGGGGCAGGCACGGCGGCAACGGCTGCTGGCCCAGGCCTGGGCCGCCCGTCTGGCGGTGGCCCGCCGGCGCGGTCAAGTGGCCGCCGACCATGTCCTGGACGATGCCTGGCTGTTCAGGCTGAGCTGCGCCCTGGGCGAGGCGCGAAAGGGCATCGTCGGTCTGGCTGACGGTCAGCATTAATCACGACGGATGGCAGGGTTCCAGGTGAAGCGACGGCGCGCCCGGTTGAAACGCCGTCATGTCGACCGGCCGGATTCTAGGCCAGCAATGCCTCCTGCTCGATGCTGAGATGCATGTCGTCGGCATCCCAGAACCGGGGCAGACGCTGATCGAAACGGATGGCGCCCAATACACGCGCATCGCCGTCGGCGCAGCCGAAGGGCAGCAGCAACCGGTCATACCGCACCTTGTCCCCGCCGGGCAGGTCGACACGGATCCGGCTCCAGTGCGGGCGGCCGCTCTGACGGGTTGTGACATAGGATTCGGCGGTGACCCGGAAGCCGGGCGATTTGCTGGCATCGCGCAGGCCACGGCCCGTCAGGTCGCGGCCGGTGAATTCCACCAATTCGGAACCATATAATGTATAGCGTGCCTCCGCCCCGCTGCGGGGAAAGCGCGCCATCAGCAGGTGACCGAGCCAGGGTTTCAGGTCAAAAACCAGTTCCCCCGACCACAAGGGCAGGCCCCCTTCACGCGGTAAGGCCCGCCACCAGGGCAGCAAAGGCTGCAGCAGGGCTGGCGGGTGATCCTGGAAAGCAGCCGTTGGCTGCTGCGACAGACTGGCCGTACCAGAAGGCATGGGGCGGTGACCACCATGTTGGACAGGAGCGGTCATGGTGCGCCGCTTGGGCACGGCTGTCCATCCTGACCGCACTGCAACATTTAATAAAATGCGTCTTATACCAAGGGGCATGGAATGCCCCTTGAAGGCCGGCGACTGCCGGCCCGCGCCACATGGCGCGTAAGCCAGGCCGCCGGATGGCGGCGCCCGGCGCCTGAGGTACAAAGATCAAGGGGCATGGAATGCCCCTTGAAGGCCGGCGACTGCCGGCCCGCGCCAGATGGCGCGTAAGCCAAGCCGCCGGATGGCGGCGCCCGGCGCCTGAGGTGCAAAAGACCAAGGGGCATGGAATGCCCCTTGAAGGCCGGCGACTGCCGCCGCGCGGCCCGTGCCGTGTGAAGCCAAGCCAACGGGTCAGGCGACGCGCGCGCCGCCCCGGTCGGTCTGGGCATTCTTGTGGACCACCAGCGTCACCTTGTCGTTCATCATGTGCAACTGCTTGGCCGACTTGGTGGGCAGGGGAATGCGCTGATTGATGCAATAGAAGATCAGACAGGCGGCCAGGGTCGGATTATCGATCCAGCTCACCTGGCGGTTGCCGTCATCCAGCCCGATATGCAGGGCGCAGCGCACCTGCGGCTCCGTCTGGATTTCCAGGCGGATGATGCTGCCCGACGGCAAGGGATTGCCGGCGCGGCGGTGATAATCCACCACGGCGCGGATCACCTCGTCATTGGTGAAGATGATGTGCCGGATCTCAGTGGGCATGGCTGACCGTTGCCGACAGCGGGGCAACCAACACCAGTGTCGCGGATAGGATTGAGCTGACCACTGGCCATCCGCCGATCTTGGGCCTTTGGGGGGCAGGGGCGACACCTGCCTGATCAGGCCTGGTGGCGCATGCCGGGTCCGTTTTGTCGAACAGCGATGCCGGCTTGTCAAGCTTGCCCTCAAGGCAGGGCGGCAGTCCCGCAGGGGGGCCGAATCGGCCGCGACATTCCCTTCCGGCCCTGTCTGGGGTTTTCCCGTCAACTGAAGCGCAGACAGGCGCGTCCCGCTTGCAGGCGCTGGTTCAGGAACGCCCCGCTCTCGCTTCTGTCATCGCCCTCCATCGCCACGATCACCAGATCACACAGGGCGTCCAGACGTGTTTCCACACCGGCGCGGGCCTGCTTGAACAGGGTGTCTGACCCCTGGATATCGGCGTCGGACATGCCAAGAGGGCGCATGTCGCAAACCCGCGTCTCCGCCGCCGCGCGGTCCAGCAGGGCCGATTGCCGCCGGCATTCCGCCTTATCCACCTTGGCAAGTGTATCCAGCATCGCGGGCCGCGCCGCCTCCAGCCGCAGCAGCCGCCCCTTGCGGCCGGCAATATGCTCCCACGCGGTCAACAGGGCTGCGGCACCCGTCCGGTCGAAACCCGGCGCGTTGGGGGTCACCACCTCCAGGTCGAACTGTTCCGCCGGCCGGCCGGTTTCCCGCATCCAGGCTTCCAGCAGTTCCTGGATACGGTCCGGGTGGACCTCCTGTCGCATATGCAGGCGCCCCACAAGGCCGATCCTCAGGCGTCGGCGCCAGCAGGCACCGCCATCGTCCCATTCCGCGCATCGGCGCAGGATCAGTTCGACATTGCCCCTGTCCTTGCTTTTCGATTCCGCGCTCAGTTCCTCCCAGGGAACCATGTCCTTGTGCAGTTTCTTTTCATCATCGCGCCGGCCCGTGGGGCTTTGACGCCAGCCATCGGTTCGGCGCTCGGCCAGCCACCGGTCATGTTCATATCGTGACAGGCGTTCCATCACCGCCGTGTCGGCAAGGATGGCGGTCGCCGCCGCCGCGGCGATGGCGAAACCGGCATGGGTGTCCGCCGGGGCTGCGGCACCATCGGCATTTCCCGCCTGGACGGGAGGGGACAGCCCTGCGGTGCGCAGCAGTTCCAGGATGCCTTCCGCGCCACGTATGCTGGCGCGGCGCTGCTGATGGCTCAACCGGTTCCAGGCCAGTGCTGCCTGCTGGTCCACCGATTGGCCCCGCAGCCAGGCGTCGTGCATGGCCCGCGCGATCTTGTCGATCCGGTCTTCGATCCGCACCTCCGCCTCGCCGACGGAAAGCCCGCCGAAAAACACCGTTCCGCCGCTAAGGTCGGTGACGGGTGCTGGTGCGACGGTCGGCATGGACTGGTTGCGCACAAAAATCGGCGCGCGCAATTGCATGCGATGCAACTGCACCTGACGCAGCCGCACGGCAATGCCGGTATTGCGCGCGTCATTGCCCGTGGCGACGACGATGGCGGTAATCGGCAGTTCGCTTTCAACCCCGATCAACTGCTCCAGCCCCTGGCCGGCACTGAACAAGCGGGCATCGACGGCGTGGAAGCGGATATCCAGGACGTCGCCAAGCGTCGGCATGGCGCTGAACAGGCGGGTGCGTGCGGCCTCGATCTCGTTGTCAAAGACGGACAGCCGGATGGGTCGGTCGGTGGTGCCGGCGCACCACAGGGCGATGGTTTCAATCAGGCTGACCCCGGTCTTGCCCATGCCGATCAGAACGACATGGATGCGTTCCTGCCCCCTGATCAGGGCCATGCCAGGCAGGTCCATAGCCGAAACCAGACTGCGCGCCACGATCTGCCCCACCGAATAGAGTTCGGCGCGGCCTAGCCAGGGCATCAGCGGTTCGAAGTCGCGGGCGATGGAACTGTCCTCGATTCGGATCGACCAGCTTGCCGGCTGGTATCCGGACAGGGTGCGGGCCCAGGTCAGATTAAAATCCGCCGAGGCGCTTCCCAGATCGATATGGCTGAAGTCCCGCCCGGCCAGTGGCGGCAGGCTGGCAAGCTCCTGATCCTCCATGGCGACGATGCGTGTGGAGCGCTGGCGGGCCGCCGCCTTCATCCGCTCCCGTTCCTGCTCCGGGACAAGGACGGTCAGCGGCTTTTGCGACTGACAGGCCAGCCGCTCGGCCCGCACCAGCGAAAATGTCGTGGCGCCGATCAGCAGATGGTGATGGCGCCGCCGCTGTGTTCTCAGCGCGTCATATCGCTCACCCAGCAATGTGACGGCAGCAAAAAGCAGGACGATGAGGGTGGACAAGGCACCCGTCCAACGGGCGATCTGCAGGGGCCAGGTCAGGCGCGGCTCTTCCTGCACATAAAGCCCGTCCGGGCTGAAACTGACCAACGTCCGGAAAAGCGCTTCGAGAAGACGGTCGGCAGGCGTGGGTAGAGTCTGGAGGTCCCCATGACTGAACCAGCCGATGCTACCCAGCAGGAACGTCGCCGCGACAAGCAACAGGGTGGCGATGGTCAGTAGGCGAGGTTGTTTCCCCATGGGCCTGTTTCCCCAGACGCAAAACCGGACGCCGGTTGTTTAAACCCGACCATACGGCGGTGGAAGGAATTGTTCATTGACGGTCACCGTTCACCCTTGGTCTGGTCCCTGGCTCAGCGGGCACAACACACCGGAGCGCATGTTCGGCTTTTACGGCGTTTCACCTTGAATTCAGCTTGTTGGGGAATTGTGCGGCCGTTATCGTCCATTAGAGCATTCATGGGAGGCCGTATATGTCGGTCCGATACGATGATGTCGCCCGCGAGCATGTCAAGCGTCTGCGGTCCGCCGATACGGCGGTCGAAGCCGATAAAATTATGCAGGCAGCCCTAAATCGTCTGGGATACGGGAATTACATTTACGGGTGGGGTGTGGGAAACCTCAAGAAACGGATATCGCGGGAAGTCAGCTTCCGCACGACACTTTCGATTTCCTTCATGGAACGTTATCTGAAGACCAGCCAGCCCTTTGTCGATCAGGATTTCTATGCTTGGCAGTGTGACCGGCAAACGGAAGTGATCCTGTGGGGTGACCCGGCCATTCATGCCATCATGAACCCGATGGAGCGGGCATGCGACGGCTGGCTTGCGGAGTCAGCGGGGTTGTGTGTCGGCCACACATTGCCCTTGGCGGGTTTCGCCGGTGCCGGGGTGGGGGGGATCGGCATCTGCGCCCACTCTTCCATCACGCAGGAGAAGATCAATGACCATTGGCGAAATGTCGGGTGGGGCGTCAACATGCTGGTCAGGGCCTACCATGAGGAGTTGCATGGCCGTCTGCTGCGGGCAGAGGTGGGATTGACCCCCCAGGAAAAAACCGTCCTGGAACATCAGCTAAGTGGATATGGACCCAAGGAGATTGCGCAGATCATTGGACGGTCGGAGAAGGCTGTCTACGGATATCTGAGAGCCGCAACGGAGAAGCTGGGGGCCCGTACCGATGGACAGGCTCTGATCAGGGCCTATTCCATCAGGGCTATCAGCGATCGCTCTGACGCTCAGAATCGGGGAATGTCAAGGTGAATTTATGACCTTGTGCTCCTGTCCATACCGTACAAAACTGCCCCCAACAAAGATAACGGAGACAGAAAACAATCGATCTTCTTGAGTGCGTCGAGGATGACAGCCAAATGGCTGCTTTCTAGAGACGTGTGAATTTATCTTTTATGTAAGAACCGTCGATCTGTATCAGTAACGCATATTTATGTTTGCAAAAGGCGGGCTGAAACGATCACCGACCTAGACGCCAGGACAGAGAATTTTAATAGCTGTCCAACTCCGTATTGGTATATATAGGGTTAGTCATTCTTTCCAACATATACCAGAACGGTTAGAAAGGTATCCCGGTAAAGGTGGTTCGTTCCACTCCATCCGCCACTCTTTAACAGTGATGGAGCGTTATATGTTTCATGCTATTCCCGATTTCCGGCGACCATCATCCATAATCACGGTCTGGATCGCTGGTAAAGAACTGCAAGCGCTGCGTAGCAATCGCTTTGCTGAATCTTATATCCATATCCGCCATGCCGGGCTGGTTGAGCTATTGCCTGACTGGGGGGCGTTCGCCGGGGGATTTGCCATGCGGGTACGGGCCCCGTTGGTCAGGACCGGTCATCGTGTCATCCACCAGGATTTCTGGATGGGTCGTCAACTCGACTTGGATGTGGTGCTGGGGTTGGATGTCCCCTCCGATTGAGCAACCGCCAGCGCCATTTCCAGTTCCAGGACCAGCATCCGTGAAGCGATCAGAGCGCGGTCCGGCGCACCGGCGATCAGCAACTCGCAAACCGATCGCACAGCGCCGCGTATACGCTCGGCGCCGCCGACTGCCCTAACGGCTGCCAGCATCTCAATCTCGGGAAAGGGCTCTTCGAGTTGGGTTTCGCCGATGATGTCGGAGACACGACAATGCAGGACCTTCGCCAAGCGGCGCAGGACCGGTAGCGTCAGACGGTTATCCTCCTTCTCATAGCGTGAGATCGTCACGCTCGTCGTGCCGATATAGTCACCCAACTGCTGCTGGGTCAGGCCGCGCTGCTCGCGGATGTGTCTCAAGGCGCTCATGGGCCAATTCTATCTTACCGATTCAGTAAGGTCACCTGAACGATATGGTTTACATTATCTTACCGAAACGGTAATTTCCTGATGGAGACAAGGGCGCGCAGAAGCGAACCGTCGGCCCCCGTGCGGAAGAACTGTTATGTCACTTCGCGTCAAGCAAAAGCATAGAATTTGACCATGATAAAAATCTTCAAGCGAAAGGGCGAGACATGAAAAGCTGTTTGGCGGGAGCGGCCGCATTTCCGCACCACACGGCAAGTCGTTGTGCCCGCGCGGGCCCGTGAGCGAAACCCGGCGGCGGGAGCCGTTCCCAAGGGAGCGACCAGGAGCCGCAGGTCCATCTGCGCTGCTGGATACGCCTCCGGTGACGGATTTCGACGGCCCGGTCGAGAGTTCGTTGATGCACTGCATCAGAGTGTTCCGACGCGATCGTAGCTGCAAGGAATCCAGTTGATTCGATGGGGTATTAGTCATGATCGGGAATATTGATGTCTTTCACGAAGGCTGTATTCATGGATGGATTGCGAAGACCGATCAGCGTCATCTGATATTGGAGATCGACGGGGAATTTGTTTCTGCCGGCGTTGTTGACCAGGAACGCCCCGATGTGGTCGCTGCGGGGTTTGCGGTTGGGCCCTGTGGCTTTTCTATCCCGGTGCAGCCATCCCGGTTCGTTGACGGAAAGACCCACCGGATCGTGGTCCGGGTGCTGGGCAATTCAGAGCTTGCCTTGCATGCGAAGCTGACCTTGGGATCGGAGAATTCAGCCCCCATCGACCGGCGGTGGAACAAGGCGGCGAAGGCCGCGGTCGTCTGCTGGGATCTGGCCCACAACCCGGCGGGACGCGCCTTCGTATTGGTGGAGTGCCTGAAGGCACTCTATAGCGAAGTCGACCTGATCGGCCCCTTGTTCGCGAAGTTCGGTACCGCATTGTGGAAGCCGTTGGCCGGTCAGCCGGACCTGACCACCATCACGCAACCGGTTGCCACCTTTCAGGATCTGGTGGTGTTCGCCGATACCCTCTGCAAGAAGAGGTACGATCTTGTCCACATCTGCAAACCCCGCTGGCCTGGCCTTTACCTTGGCTGGCGCTTGTCCAGAATCAGCGGCTGCAAGGTCATTCTGGATATTGATGACCACGAGATGGCATTTTTCAAGGATAGTGGAGGTGAGATGACCCCGGCGGGTCTGCTGGAGGCGCTGGAGGCGGGGCGGATAGAGGCGCATGGCGCCGCAGCGACGAAGATCGCTGAGAATCTGATCAATCAGTTCCCAAACCGGACCGTTTCCAGCATTGCCCTGAAGGAACGGTTCGGCGGGACCATCATCCGGCATGCCCGTTCCAGAACAGTATTCGACCCCGGCAAGTTCGACCGCAAGAAAATTCGGGCACAACTCGGCTACTCGGAATCAGATCGTATCGTGCTCTTTGCCGGCACGATCCGGCGTCATAAGGGTGTCCTGGGCATTGCCCAGGCGATTGTCGAATTGAACGATCCGTCGGTTCATTTTGTCCTTGTCGGCCCCATTGATGACGCGAGTTTGCGCACCGAACTCCGGGGAATGATGGCGAATATCGCGCAGGCGGACGGTGTGCCCTTTGCCCAACTACCGCAATTGATCGCCTGTGCTGATCTTGTCTGTCTGCCGTCCGAAGCCGGATCGCCCGTCGCTGCCTATCAGACCCCGGCGAAGATGAGCGACGCGTTGGCCATGGGCGTGCCTGTGCTGCTGGAGGACCTCCCGCCGTTTCGCGACCTGAAGGGGCTGCCGGGAATCGCCATCCGGGACCAGCGCGCCTTGTCTGCGCAGATGCGGGAATTGCTGGACCGGGTACCGGACAGGGCCAGCATCCGTGACACATTTCTCTGCCACTTCTCGGTCGGATCGGTCAGCCAACCGCTCTATGAGCTGATCGGTCAGGCGAAATCGCCAGACCTGGAAATGGTGGAGGTGCTCGACCGGGCTCTGCTCCCGCGGCCCGTTGCAAATCTGCTGCCGGCTGTCGAGGCGCCCTTTGTCAATCAGGGTGTCGGGCGGGACATGGTGTTCCTGTGGAAGCAGAACGACACGGGCCTGTACGGCCGCCGGTCCGATATGCTCATCAAATATATGATGAAATCCGGCTTTGTCGGCCGGATGTTCCAATATGATGCGTCCATCAGCCTGCAGGCCGTGCAGAAACTGCAGGCTGCTGCCGAGCGGACCGGTGATGCGCTGGTGTATAAAAACGTCCTCAAGCGCTGGCTGGGCTTGGACAACGGATTGTCGATCCGCCGAATCACCCGAATCTACGACGACGCGGGGCGCAACTTCCTAGGAGCCGGCCTGCCCCGGCGTAAGGATCTCGCCGAATTATTCGAAGCTGACTTCAAGGCGGCGGGGCTGAGCCGGGAGGCCATCTTGTGGGTCTGCCCCGTGGCCTTCGATTTTGATGCCGTTACCGTGGCCCATCGGTTTGAACATATCGTGGCCGACCTGATTGACGATCAACGTTCATTCACCACCACCCCCACATTCCGGGCGCAGTTGCAGGAAAATTACCGGCAGGTTCTGTTTGCGGCGCACAGCGTCTTTGCAAATTGCACCGGGGTTGCCGATCGTTTCGCAAGCCTGGTCGACAATCCGATCCATGTCGTGTCGAATGCGGCGGAGCCCCTGGCCGTCGCGTCGGAAGACGTGATTGATTTCTTTCCCGGTCAGGACGTGACGCGTATTGGCTATATCGGCAATTTGCGCGACCGGATCGATATCGACCTGATCACCAAGCTCGCCACGTCCAACCCCAACTACCGGATCATCCTTGTGGGGCCCACCGGTGGCAATGCGGAGGCGCAGGGGCTGGGCGCGATCCGCAACGTGATGATGACGGGCGCGGTGCCATATGAAGAGGCGAAACGGATCGGTGCCGGGTTCGATATCGCCATCATGCCCCACCTTGCCAACGAACTGACGGATTCGATGAATCCGCTGAAAATCTATGTGTACCGGGCACTCGGTCGGCCGGTGGTGACGACCGATGTGGGCAACATCCATGGCAACGACCCAGGAATATTCATCGCCCCGACACATGCGGCATTCCTCGACCGTGTCCGCATGCTTTCCGAAGGCCGGACGGGGCGGCAGCGCTTCCGGTTCCTACGATCCAACGTTCCCGTATGGCCAGAACAGGTATGGCAGATGATCGAAATCATTCAGGCCGGGCATGAGCCGCCGCCGCGCTTCACCAGCTTTGAACCCGTTCCCTTTGCTGCCCGGCAAACTGTGGAGGCCCAAGCGATATGACGATGCAACTGGACAAGTTTCTTAAGAATATAGCCCTGAGTGCCTGCAATATTTGCGGCTCGACGGCGTTCCGTGACGGTCCCGGCGGGCGGCGCTTCAACGGCATTCCCCCGACATGCGAGAAATGCGGGTCACTTGAACGGCACCGTGCGTTGCGGTCGATATTCAACCGTCTGGATACCTCGTTGTTCACGGACCTTATTGCCCTGCAGTTCAGCTTGGACCCGTCGATCGACGAGAAATGGTTTCGCCGTTGCGATCGATCAATATACGGGAAGCGCAATTCATACGACCTTCAAAAGATTCCCCTGCCTGTCGGCGCCTATGACGTCGTTGTCTGCAATCATGTCATCGAACATGTCGAAGATGATCGTGCGGCCTTCACCGAATTATGCCGGATCACCAGTACGCGGGGCTTCGCCTTCGTCTCTGTTCCCAACCCGGCAGAGAGACAGAAGACCGCTGACTGGGGTTATCCCAATCCGAAAGATCACGGACATTATCGTGTCTATGGCGTGGACATCGTTGACAGGATCAAGGCCTATCTGCCTGATACATGGTGTGTGATGATCAAGGATACGGACCCCGTCACCCGCCGGGAAGATATCGGCTTCATCCTGTCCAAGGCCCGCCTGTGGCATGATCTTCCTATTCGGCTGGGTATGCGGGCCAAGTCTGTTAACAAGGTAGCGGCATGACCAGGAACGTCTTGCCACCGTCTACCCTATGCCCGCTTGGTCCGGCATGGGCGGGAAATGCCTTGAATGGCATGACATACAGGCAATTCGGTTTGGTCTCCAGGGAGGGAAGGCAGTTCGGATGTTACTATGATGCGGACGGAAAGGTTGTGGTCTTCGCACGAGACATCGGTTCTTCAGCCTGTGCAATGATCACTGCGGATGCCCCGGCGCTTCCTCATGACGCCCATTACAGCCTGACGCTGGGTATCGACAACGACGGATGCATCCATGTGGCCGGTGGCGCCCATGTCGGCCGCCCGCTTTACCTGCGCGTAGAAGAAATCGAAAACACGCTGAAATTGTATACTGATGGGGCCGATCCTTTCGCGTCCGATGACCGGCTGAGTTATCCGTCCTTCGTCATGGATGGCCGTGGGGGATTGTTTTTCATGGCAAGGCATGGCGTTCCGGCGCGCTCTTCTTGGCGCGTCACGCAATATGACGACATTGGCGGGGCGTGGAACCAGCAATCCTTCCTCCTGGTCAGCGGCATCTGCCAGAATGCCTGGCCAGCAGGTCCCTACCTGAGCACCGCAGTCAGTCCGCGTGACGGAAGGATAGGTTTTTTTATTGTCTGGCGTTCTGAGTCGCTGGCTGGCGCCCGGACGCGTGTGTGCAACATCGGTGTAGATTATCTGGAAGCGGATTTAGCCGATCGCACCTACACGACCTATGACGGGGTCAAGCTTTTCGCGCCGGTGACGCCCGCCATTAGCGAACGGGTTGTCGCTGTTCCATGGCGTCGGGAACTGTGCAATCAGTCAGGGGCGACACGCTTGCCGGACGGCCGCCCCTTTGGCGTTGCCTCCTGGGCCTCTACGATCGGATCCAGACAGGTCCATGCGTTCTGGCCAGCTAGAACCGGTACGTGGCGTACCAGGCAGGTCAGCCAGTTTGAAAACTCAGTAGAATTGAATGGTAAGGGTACTCTCTATTTGGCTTATAGCCGACCTGTGTGCGCTGCCTTGCCCGATGGTCGGGTTATTGTCATATACCGAAGCGGTGATCTAGGCGGCCGTCTTCTTGCGGATGTACTCGAACCGCCTCATTACATTGTGCGACCGGAGCAACAATGGATCATTTGGGATGATGATCTCGGATATTACGAGCCGGTGATTGACGTCATGTTGGCCGAGAATACCGGTATCATTTCCCTCTATATACAGAAATGCGGACATTCCGATGATTCTACGGTGCCAGCAGACAATTCTACCAGTATGTCTTATACAGCAGAGTGGGATTTTTCCCGTATTGTTAGATGAGACAGATTCTATATCATTAAATAATTATAGTTTAATGGTTTTTTGAAACCGTGTGAAGCATAAATGTATATACCAACGAGCGTGGAGAGAGAAAAATGGACTTTATTGTTGGGTACGGAATCGAAATTCTGGAATTTTCGGAGTCCCTGAAATCAATTTCCCTTGAAAGTCCAGATCAATGGTCTGCTAGGCGAATTGGTAGTTTCCAATTGTGCATGACTGGCTGCCATTATGATTCGTTTCAAGATAAATGCTATATCATGGACGGTCAGTTTTCTATAGATGGAAATTATTTTTCCAATCTTCTGCCCAAATATGATGATAAATTGATGGGTCGGACCATTGATAAACTGATCGCCGATGGCCCCAGATCAGCCGACAGTGGGGTCTTCTGCGTTGGGTTTGTAACACCCGATGGTCTCGATATGATTGTTGATGCTCTTTGGCAATTCCCACTCTATTGGAGCCGGATAGGATCAGGGTGGTTGGTTTCAAACAACATACAGTATATTCAGTTTATCATGGCGAAAAATGGGGAGAATGTAAATATCATCCTGGATTCATGTATAGAGAACATGGTGTTCGGCGGCAACATTGCTGGTTCAACGCATGTGGAGCAGATCAGGTTGGTTCCGTTCGGGTGTAAAATCCGCGGAAGCCATGTTCTGAAATTCATAAAATTTAGCAATGTGAAAGTCGGAAATTATGAGGAATTATTAGAGAGTGCAAGTAGATCCGTAACTCGGCATGTTGAATCCGTTTACTCTGCGATGCATCGTGATGAAAGAAAAGTAGTAGTCGATATTACAGGCGGACGAGATAGTAGATGTGTTCTTTCATTTATTCTTAAATCTGGATTTAAAGGAGAAATGTCTGGTCGGTGTATTTCGATATACCCATCTCCGGATGCTAATATTGCTGGGGGTATTATGAGTAAATTCGATATTCCGGTTGCTTGCGTCCCCGTGGTTCAGACAGTCGCAGCGAAGCATGTCAATGAGTTGGCTGTAAGGAATAATGCCGCCCTATGGGGTGGTCTGCGTAGTGCCTCTGCTCCTGTCCCGGGACGCGCCTTATCAAATGTCATCCATTTTTCGGGGGCATTTGGAGAAATTGGAGGAGGGCTCACCGTTTCTGACTATGTCAGTGAAGCAATCCGGCGTGCAGGTAAATATAGTGCTGCGTTGGCCGTTGATATATGGATGGAAAGACGGAGAATGGCTCGGGCCCTCCAGTTGTTAACCAATGACGCTGTGGAATCTGTTAGAAAAAAACTTATAATTTCTTTCCTT
>NZ_JAGOGJ010000213.1 GCF_017996735.1 Niveispirillum sp. | reverse complement strand
GGCCCGGCCCCATGGCTTCGTGCTGGTCATGGATGAATGCTATTCGGAGATTTATGATCGGCAGCGGTCGGTGGGCGCCCAGCAGGCCGCATTGACGCTGGGCGATAGCTTCGTATCACACGAAAGCCGAAGGAGGCCGTGGAGTTACTGGAGTTCCATGTACGCCACGCTGTATCCATATGGAGACATCATCAGAAAGAAGCGGAAACAAATATTGAATAAAATCATAGGAATTCAGAATAAAACCATCAGCCTTTGCTGCTGATGCACGATTAAAGATCGCTTTTATTCTCTGAAATAAAATCGATGTGACCGGAGCGCCATCCCTTTTCGATGCCAACCGGCAGGTCCAGTCGCAGATGTTGAGTGCTACTCTCATCATACCTTGGCCACGCCGCCAGACCCGGGCCATTCGGATTTCCCTTTCCTGCGAAGGCGAGCCAGTAGCGGGCCATCATGTCGGCCATCACGGCATCGCTTTTCTTCACATGCGGCAACGTATCCATTAGGACCCCGATCTCTTCTGAATGCGTCGGCGGCTGGTCCCGGTCCCCGTGACGATAGGTATAGACATAGCGGTATAGGTCCGTGCCGCTGCGGGCGAACGCGTGGACCAGCCGGTCAATCGGATAGTTGAATCCACGATCAGCATAGAGTGCGGCGAACATCGCGGGTACATCCCCGTCCCTAGAAACCGGATAACGCGCCAGCGCCGCCTCCGTCCGTGGGCCGAAGATGGAGCGGACGAAGCTCTTATAGTCTTCAACCGTCCTGATCCCCATGCGCGGCGCGAAGAACCGGCCCTCATCCTCGTTAGTGCCGATGATGGCCGGCACGGCATCGAAATTGCCGGCGGACAGCGGCTCTTGCATGGTGAGGAACCAGCCGTCCGCGATAGGACGCAGCGGCCGGGCCAGCCACAGGCTGGGCGGCACGCGCGGCAGGGAGGAAAGCTTCGCCAGCAACTGCGCGGCCGGGATGGCGCGCATCTCCTCCACCGTGGCACCCAGGGCGGCGCCGTGCTGCTCCGCCTCCTCCAGCGGCAGAAGTGCGCTGAAGGATCCCGGCGACATCAGGATGGCCCGGTCATAGGGCCGCTTCACCTGGGCAGAGGCGAGCAGCAGCAGACCGCAGGTTGCCCCGGCTGACTCCCCGAAAAAGGTGATCCGGCTGCTGTCGCCATTGAAGGCCGAGATATTCTGGCGCACCCAGCGCAGTGCAGCCGCCTGATCCATCAGGCCGTAATTGCCGGAGGCC
This sequence comes from Niveispirillum sp., assembly GCF_017996735.1. GTDB lineage: Bacteria > Pseudomonadota > Alphaproteobacteria > Azospirillales > Azospirillaceae > Niveispirillum. Next base: position 5,499 of record NZ_JAGOGJ010000213.1, on the reverse strand, counting down.
CCATGGGGCGATTCCGCGCTGAGTGCCGCATGGGCGAAAAATCCCAGTATGTTGAGACGGATGTTGAAGGAGACGACCACCGCCCCCTTCGCCGCCAGCTTGGCCGGGTCCTCCTCCACGAAGGCCCCGCCACCCGTTGTGAAGGCCCCGCCACAGGACCAGACCATCACGGGCCAGCCCCCCGCACGCCATTGCCGGGGCGCCCAGACATTCAGATAGAGACAATCCTCCGATTGTGCCGGCGCGCGGGAAACACGCAGGCCGGCGGGCTGTATCGGATCGGGCCCGAACGTGCCGGCCTCGCGGATGCCCGGCCAGGAGGCTGGCTGTTCCGGCGGACGCCAGCGCAGGTGGCCGACGGGAGCGGCGGCATAGGGGATACCGAAGAACCCCCGAACCTCCGGATGGACAGAGTGCCCCCGAACCCGGCCGTGTAGGGTGGTGACGACAGACATTTCCATATGGCAACCCCTTAGCAGGGATGGATGCGGGGGTTCACGGCTGACTTGCCGACTTCGACTGTCTGACCAGAAGTGTGATCAGCAGCAGGGCCGTGACACTGATGATACCGGGGACGGCGGCCGCCACGAAAATCTGCCCAGCGCCCCAGCCCAGACCAACCAGCAGGCCCGCCAGCACTGGAGCGGCGGTGGCACCGATCCGCCCGATGCCGAGCGCCCAGCCAAATCCGGTCGCCCTGATGTCGTTGGGATAGGATTCGACCACGATCAGGATGAACCCCGCCTGATAGGCACAGATGCCGACAGCGATGAAGAACACGGCCACGGAAGTCAGGGCGCCATCGTGAAGGATGAAGGGAAGGGTCAGGATGGCCACCAGATACAGCGCCATTTCCGCAAACATCAGCTTATGGATGTTGACCTTCGTGGCCAGCCAGCCCTGAAGCGCGGTGCCCAGCGCGCCCCCCAGACCGAACATGGCGGCCGCATCCATGCCGGCGGCGGTGGCCAGTCCGGATTTCTGCAGCAAGGCCGGCGTCCAGCTCAGCACGAAGTAAAGGATGCCTTGGTTCATGATGTAGGCCAGCCAGATCAGCAGCGTGAATTTCCAGAACCCGCCGGCAAAAAGCCGGGCCACAGGCTGCTTCTTTTGCGCCGCGCCGTCAGCATCCTCGACCATCACGGCGGTGGCGCGCAGATCGGGCAGCAGGGCCCGGGCCGCCTTCAGCGCCCGCTGCTGGTTGTTCTTGATGCGGGCCAGGAAATAGACCGATTCCGGCAATATCCACGCGGCCAGCAGCGTCAGGACAAGCGTCAGCCCCCCGCCGACATAGAGTAGCATGGGCCAGCCATGGTCGGGCACGACCAGCCGTCCGATCAGCCCGCCCAGAAACGACCCCAGCGGCATGAAGGCGATCAGGCTGGAGGTGATGGGCCGGGAGAACCGCTTGGGGGAGAATTCGGCAACCAGGGCAAAGATGCTGGGCAAGGCCGCACCCAGCCCCACCCCCGCGATGAACCGCATGACCAGCAATTCATAGAGATTGGTCGCAAGGGGCGTGGCGATGGTGGCGAGGCTGGCTACCGCCATAGACGCCACGGTGATGGTCTTTCGCCCCAGCAACCGGTCGGCCAGGGGGCTGATGAATAACGCTCCGGCGATGCCCCCCAGCAGGCCGAAGGAAAAGACCAAACCGAAATTGGCAATGGACAGGCCCAGATCTCGCGTCAAATCATTGGCGATCACACCCAGCATCTGGGTGTCCATACCATCGAAAAGCACCAGCAGACCCAGCGTGACAAGTACGGCCACCTGTCTGGCCCGGATCGGGCCGTCACGAACCTCTGCCGTGAAATTGGCGACCTGTGGCATAGCACCACCTGTGTTGGAAGTGGGCATCGAAAGAATGTCCTCGGGTTATGTCCGGGTACAGGGTGCGCGATCCGACGTTCTGGGGCCAGTGCCGCCGGGACGCCGGACCATCGGTATCAGAACTTGGTTGAAACCTGGACCGCGACCGACCGCGACCGGTCCGTGGCGGCCGTCACCGCATTCGACGCCGTCATCACGGAGCGGTAGCCGGCCGTGACCTTGTCGGTCACGTTCTTGCCGATGACCGCCACTTCCCAGCGGTCATCCACCGCGCCGATGGTGGCCCGCAGGTCCAGCTTGGCATTGCCCGGCTGGTAGAAAAGCGGATCGATGCTGGCCTGCTGATAATAGCCGGAGGTGAAGTACAGCCAGGCGCCCAACTGCCCCCTGATATCGGCCGTCAGGTCGAACCCGTAGCTGGCATTGACGCCACCGCTCCATTCCGGGGCGAACGCCTTGGTCTTGCCGGCCAGATTCTGGGTGCATCCTGTCGGCTTGGCCAGCAATTGCAACTGCGTGCAGGGCGCGTTGGGATATTCCAGATATTCTGCGTCCAGATAGCCGACATTGGCCGACAGGCTGAGACCGGAGGGTGCATGGACGCCGACCTCCAGATCGATGCCGCGCACCCGTGCCCGGCCCACATTGGCGATGACCGACACGGGCACGCCGGCGGCATTGGCGATGCTGGTGGATTCCTGCAAACCGTTGTAACGGCTGTTGAAGGCCGCGACATTGGTCGTCAGCCGGCGGCCGAACCAGGCCGCCTTGACCCCACCCTCATAGGACTTGACCGTTTCCGGCCCGAAGAAGTCCTTGGAATTGCCGATGGCCCAGCCACCGGCCTTGAAGCCGGTCGTATAGGAGCCATAGACCATCGCGTCCCGCGTCAGATCATATTGCAGATTGATCGACGGCATGAACTTGTCATCGGTGCGCTTGGTGATGGCGTAATCCCCGGCGGGGAAACCGACGCTGCCGGTGAAGGCGGCAAAGGCGGCCGCCGATACTTCACTGCCGGCACTAAACCGCCCGAAATTGTCTCCGACACCCACATGCGTCTCGCGGTGATTCTTCTTCTCCACCGAGCTGTAGCGCGCACCGAGGTTGATACGGAAATCGTCGGCAACATTCAGGGTCCCGGCCGCAAAGACGGAGCGGTTGGACTGGTCCTGATCGCCCGCTGCCCGCTGTGCCAAAGGCGTATTGGGCGCTACCGCGCCGCCCAGCCGTGCCCAGAAGGGCGCGAAATAGAAGCCGTAGGACAGCGAGCCTTCAAGGTTCGATTTATCGTAATAAACGCCCAGCATATATTCCAGGAACCCGCCCTTGTCGGATTCGAGCCGGATTTCCTGGCTGAACGAATGGAACTTCTCCAACTGGGTGATGGGCAACCCGCTTGACTTGGTGATCCCCGTCAGCCCGGCCACGGGCAGCAAGGGGCTGTCCGTGAAGCGATGGATGTCATGCTCGTAATAGCCGGTGGTGGAGGTCAGTGTGTGGCTGCCGACCGTCCAGGCGATATTGAGCGCGCTGCTCACCGAATCCAGCTTGAAGAAGGAATCCCCCGTGCTGGTGCGGTAGTCCAGACGGTTGTCGGCGTTGCCGGCAGAGATGACGGAAAGGCAGCCGACACCGGGGCTTCCATAGCCGGGTGCGGGCGGGCAGTTCAGGATTTCCTGGAATTCTGCACGCTTGTTGTCGAAATCGGCATAATCGACGCGCCAGTTGATATCCAGGTCGTCCGCTTCATAGCGCAGGGACAGGCGGGCCTGGGTATCGTTATTGTTCGGGCCGTCTTGATCCATCCGGACATTGCGGATGTAACCATCCATGCCCGACTTGCGCAGCGCGATGCGCCCCGACAGCCTGTCGGTCAGCGGCTGGCCCACGGCGGCCTGCACATCATATTCCCCGTCGGAAAACCCATACAGGGCCGATGCCTGGCCATTGGGCGTCTGCGAGGGCTTGCGCGTCACGGCGCTCAGCGCGCCGGCGATGGCATTGCTGCCGAAATAGGTGGATTGCGGGCCCTTCAACACCTCCATCCGCTCCAGATCGAGGAACCCGACACGGGTCGTCTGCGACCGGCTGATATAAACACCGTCGATAAAGGTGGCGACCGACTGCTCGAAGCCCATGTTGAAGCCGGAGCCGATGCCGCGGATATTCAGGGAGTCCGAGGCGCCGGCCCGGTTCACCTTCACGCCGCTGATCCGGTTGCCGAGGTCGGTCACCGTCGTGATTTGGGCATCGCGCATGAGGTCGCCCGTCACCACGGAAACGGAGATGGGCACATCCTGAAGATTTTGCACACGCTTCTGGGCGGTAACGACAATCTCCTCCAGAATGAAATCACTGTCCTTGGCGCCCTGGTCATCGGACTGCGCCAAGGCCATCGCCGGAAGGCAGGCCGCAGCCAGACCGGAGACCATCAGGCAGGCCGCACCGCTCAAAAGATTGGTACGCAACATATTTTCCCTCCCACGTTGGTCGGCATTCTTATCATTGGCCGACTTCACTTTTCTGTCCGCGATACTGCTACGACCCACATAATCTATGCAAGAGTAAATTATGCTAGCATAGCATTTTGATGCTCAACGGTCCGCTTCCCACAGAACCCAGCCGGCCCCGACGGTGGCGATATGGGCCGGGAAATAATCCACGACCTGGCAGGGGGCCTGCGGCTGGGCCGCGTTCATGGCGCCGGCGGCGACAAGCCAGGTGCGCAACTCGCCCGTACCGGAATCGGTTGCGGCGGAGCGGAAGGAGAACAAGCTGCCCAGCCTGTCGAAATCGCGCGCCTTCATGCAGTCCAGCACCCATTCGTCCAGCATCTGATCGACCCAGCCCGACAGGGGGCCTTCCGGATCATGGGACATGCCGCCGCTGCCATAAATGGCGATCGGTTCGTCCAGATCGGCGCAGATCCGCCCGATGGCCCGGCCCAGTTCGATGCAGCGCGCGCCGGACAGGGCCGCCGATGTGCGTTCGGTTGTCTTGATGATGATGGGAATGATGGGGATTTCCCGCTTGGCCATCAGCAGGGGCGTGGGCCGGGTCAGCGCGTGCGGCGCCTTCAGTTCCGGCCGGCCCTGCGGGTTCTGGCTGCGGCTGATCGAGATGTCGAAATCCTGGCGGACCAGTTCGCTCAGGAAATGTTCGGCAAGCTCGGTATGGACCTTCAGGCGGACGCCGAACCGGTCGGGATGTTCCCAGAACTTGACCAGCGGTTCGCTATCGAAATCCCGGTAATTATGAAACCCGACGATATCCTCCGTGCCGGCATGAACCATGATATTGGGATTGTTGGCGGATGAGAACCATTCGTGCTGGTCGCCGCCCACCACGATCAGGGCCTTGGGCGCATGCCGGTCGATGACGGTGGCCAGCCGGTCGAAGGCCCGGCGGCGACGGTCGATCCATCCCGTCACGCATGCCGCGTCCTGCAACAACACATCGGCTGGCTGTGGGATTTCGGCACTGATCAGCCGGAACCAGCGCATCCAGCCTTCATAGGTCTCCTGGAAAATGATCGGCGAGTGGGACGACGCCATCCCCGTGACAAGCGGCATGATCAATTCTCCCAGGTGACGAAGGCGACGCCGGCCGCCGCATGGTGGATGGGCATGTAATCATGGACACGGGCAGGACAGCCGGCCTGAT
>NZ_JAGOGJ010000212.1 GCF_017996735.1 Niveispirillum sp. | reverse complement strand
CGAACAGCCCATGCACATGGAAGATGGGCAGGGCATGCAACAGCACGTCCCCCGGCACGAAGCGCCACAATTGATGCAGCGTCAGGGCGTTGCTGGCCAGATTGCCATGGCTGGTCATCGCCCCCTTGGACCGGCCCGTCGTGCCCGACGTATAGAGGATGGCCGCCAGTTCATCCTCGCCCAGCGCCACCGTCTCGAACGCATGGCTGAGGTGCAGGGCCATGTCGGGCAGGCTGCCATTGGCCTCCACACCCAGCGTCGCCACCGCCGGCACGCCGCAACGGGCGGCCAGTTCCTTCATCCCGGCCTCATCCTCCGGCCGGCAGATGAACAGGGACGGGGCCGCATCTTCCAGGAAGTAGCTGATCTCCCCCCTCTGATACGCGGTGTTCAGCGGCAGATAGACGGCCCCCAGACGCAAGGTCGCCAGATAGAGGAACAGGTTTTCGGCACTCTTCTCCACCTGCACCGCGACGCGGTCACCGCGCTTGACGCCCAGGGCCACCATGGCATGGGCAAAGCGGGCGGAGATGGAGGCGACGTCGGCGTAATTGTACCAGACGCCCTGGCGCGGCCCGTCCATCAGGGTGATGAAACGGGCCTCGGGGTCGGCGGGAAAGCGGCTTTCGAACAGATGGTAGAGATTACCGCTTTTCACGCCGTCCATGTCATTTCCCCTGCAACATCTTGACGATGGCGGAGAAATCGAGACCTCCATTCCCCGCCGCTGAGAATAGCTGATACAGCGATGCGGCCTGCGCGCCAAGGGGGGTGCTGGCGCCGCTGCTGCTGGCCGCCTGCTGCGCCAGCTTCAGATCCTTCAGCATCATGTCGACCGCAAAGCCCGGCGCATAATCGCGGTTGGCGGGGGATGTCGGCACCGGTCCCGGCACCGGGCAGTAGCTGGTCAGCGACCAGCACTGGCCGGACGAGGTGCTGGAAATGTCGAACAGCTTCTGCCGTTCCAGCCCCAGCTTATCGGCGAGCGCAAACGCCTCCGACACGGCGATCATGGAAATGCCCAGCACCATGTTGTTGCAGATCTTGGCCGCCTGCCCCGTGCCCGGTCCGCCCGCATGCACGATGTTTTTGCCCATCAGCGACAGGAACGGCCTGGCCGCCTCGAACGCCGCATCGGCGCCGCCGACCATGAAGGTCAGCGTGCCCGCCGCCGCCCCGCCGGTGCCGCCCGACACGGGCGCGTCCACCATCAGGTGCCCCGCCTTTTCGGCCTGCGCAATCACGGCGCGGGCGCTGTCCACGTCGATGGTGGAACTGTCGATGAAGACCGTGCCGGGCCGCGCCCGCTCGATTACGCCGCCGGCATTGCCATAGACGGCGCGGACATGCGGGCCGGCGGGCAGCATGGATACCACGACATCCGCCTCGGCTGCGGCATCGCCCGCCGATTTCGTGGTATCGATCCCCGCCTCAACGGCGGCCGCGATATTGGCGGGGGCCAGATCGACACCCAGCACCCGGTGCCCGCCCTTCAGAAGATTCTTGGCCATGGGCAGCCCCATATTGCCCAGCCCGATGAACGCAACGGTCGCCATGGTCATTTCCTCCTTGGTTGGTACTTTCAGGTTCCCCTCACCCTCCCACCGCTTCGCGGCGGGCCCCTCCCTCTCCCGCAAGCGGTAGAGGGGCGAAAGTTCCGCCCCTCGCCCACGAATGTGGGAGAGGGAGGGGCCCAAGCCTGCCAAGGCTTGGGAGGGTGAGGGCTAAACTGACATTGTCAAAACACCAGATCCCCACCCGGCGGCACCGCGAAGTACCGCGCGACATCGGCCGCCGATACATCGGCCAGCTTGGCCGGGTTCCATTTCGGGCTCTTGTCCTTGTCCACCAGGACGGCGCGGATGCCCTCATAGAAATCGTTGCCGTCCATCACAGCCTGGGTCATGCGGAATTCCAGCCGCATGCAATCGTCGAACTCCAGTTCCGCCCCACGCCGAAGCTGCTCGAACGTCACTTTCAGGCTGGTGGGCGACATGGACAGGATGGTTTCGGCCACCTTGTCGGCCCATGGGGTGCCCTGGGAGATCAGGCCGGCCACGATGCCCTCGACATCGTCTGCCTCGAACGCCGCATCGATGGCCGTGCGCAGCGCCGCCAGCGGCGCCTCGCCCGCCGGCACGGCATGGGCCGCCAGCACCGCATCGACATCCTGCCCCTCGGCCAGCGCCGCCTCGATCGTGTCCAGCGATGAGGAGGTCACATGGTGCGTGCCGATACCGGTATAAAGCAGGTCCGCCGCATGCACCCGCGCGCCCGTCAGGCCCAGATACAGGCCCATCTTCCCCGGCACACGCGGCAGGAAATACGTGCCCCCGACATCCGGGAACAGGCCGATGCCGGTTTCCGGCATGGCCAGCAGGGTCTTTTCCGTTACCACCCGGTGGCTGCCATGCACCGACAGGCCGACGCCGCCGCCCATGGTGATGCCATCCATCAGGGCAACATAGGGCTTGGGGAAACGTTTGATCTGGCGGTTCAGCCGGTATTCGCCGCCGAAGAAGGCGGCCGTCAGGGCGCCGTCACCCTCCCCGCGCCGGCGTTCCCAACCGGCGTCCCAGACGGCGCGCACATCGCCACCGGCGCAGAAGGCCCGGTCACCCGCACCCCGGATCACCACGGCCTTGATGGCGGGATCCAGGCCCCAAGCCTCCAGCGCCGGCGCCATCACCTCCACCATGCCCAGCGTCAGCGCGTTCAGCGCCTTGGGCCGGTTCAACAGGATATGGCCGATGGCACCGCGCACGGTGCAGATCACGTCCTCGCTCAAAACCCATCCTCCCAATCAGTCGCCACGGCCGGGGCCGTCAATCGCCCTCTTATACATCGCCACGGCGACGAATTCCGCATCTCAACCAGTACCATTGCGGGCGGACGCACATCCATGCGAAGTTCCTCGCCGTTAATGTGCGAAAACTCCCATGGGGTGGGTGATGGCCAGCCGGTTCGACTGGGACGATCTGCAATCCTTCCTGGCCGTGGCGCGGTCGGGCCGCCTGACGCTTGCCGCTAAGCGCATGGGGGTGGATCACACCACGCTGGGCCGCCGCCTGACCGGGCTGGAACAGGCGCTGGGCACCACCCTGTTCGAACGCCACGCCACCGGATACAGCCTGACCCAGGCTGGTGAGACACTTCTGCAAAGTGCGGAGGCCATGGAAGGCATGGCGCTGACCATCCAGGAGGAATTGTCCGGTGCCGGGGCCAAGCTGTCGGGCGCCGTGCGCATCGGCACGCCGGACGGTTTCGGCAGCTTCTTCCTGGCCCCGCGTATCGGCCGTCTGGGCGCGCTGCACCCTGATCTGGAGGTGCAACTGGTGGCCATGCCGCGTCTGTTCAGCCTGTCGAAGCGGGAAGCGGACATCGCCGTCACCCTGGCCCAACCGGAGGCCGGGCGCCTGCATGCGCGCAAACTGACCGAATACGAACTGGGCCTCTATGCCACGCGCTCATACCTGGAGACGGCACCGCCCATCGACGGGCCGGGCGATCTCAGCGCACACCGGTTCATCTCCTATATTGACGACCTGCTTTATACGCCGGAGCTGGATTACGTCCCGCTGGTCTCCCGCGATATCCGCCCCTATCTGAAAAGCGCCAGTCTGGTGGCGCAGTTCCGGGCGGTGCAGGCCGGTAGCGGCATGGCCATCCTGCCCTGCTTCATGACGGCGGGGGAAAAGGATCTGGTCCGGCTGCTGCCGGAGGAGGTGAAGCTGATTCGCAGCTTCTGGCTGGTCATGCATTCCGATGTCCGCCACCTGTCCCGTATCCGGGTGGCGGCGGAATTCATCGCGGACGAGGTACGACGCAACGCCAAGCTGTTCCATAGCCAGGCCGGCGCCTGACAAGGGTCAGGCCCCGGCGGCAAGACGGGCTCATCCCCCCTTCTTCTTCTCCGCTTCCAACTCGTCCAGCAACGCCTTGCGCGACAGCTTGCCGATCATGGTCTTGGGCAGTTCATCGCGGAATTCGTAAAGCTTGGGCTGTTCGATGGTGGACAGCTTGTCTTCCAGGAAGGCCTTCATGTCTTCCTTGCTCAGCTCACAGCCTTCGCGCTTCTTGATATAGGCCTTCACGGTCTGGCCACGATAGGGGTCTGGCACGCCCAGGACGATGCATTCGGCCACGTTGGGGTGCTGATAGATCGCCTCTTCCACATTGCGCGGATAGACGTTGTAGCCGCCGGCCAGGATCATGTCCTTGATACGGTCGACGATGAAGATGTAGCCGTCCTCGTCGAAATAGCCGACATCGCCGGTATGCAGCATGTCGCCATCCAGCGTTTCCCGCGTCGCCTCTTCCTTGTTCCAATAGCCCTTCATCACCTGCGGACCGATAATGCAGATCTCGCCCCGCTCACCGCGCGGCACCTCGGTCTTGCGGTCTTCCAGGCTGATGATCTTGATGATCGTGCCGGGGACCGGCAGGCCGATGGAGCCGGCGCGGCTGGCATGCGGCGGGTTGATGGTGGCAATGGGGGAGCTTTCGGACAGGCCATAGCCCTCCACCAGCTTGCAGCCCGACAATTTCTCGAACTGCGCCTTCACTTCCACCGGCAGGGGGGCGCCGCCGGAATTGCACAGCTTGATGGAGGAAAGGTCGTACTTGGCCACGTCCTTGTGATTGTTGATGGCGGTATAGATGGTGGGGACGGCCGGGAACTGCGTCGGCTTCTTCTTGTCGATGACCTCCATGACCTGATCCAGCTCGAACCGGGGCAGCAGGATCATCTCCCCGCCCTTCATCAGGGTCAGGTTCATCACGCAGGTCATGGCGAAGACGTGGAAGAAGGGCAGCACGCCCAGCATGCGCTCTTCCCCATCCACGGCTTCATTGAACCAGGCGGTGGCCTGGCGGGTATTGGCCGTGATGTTGAGATGGGTCAGCATCGCGCCCTTGGGCACGCCCGTGGTGCCGCCGGTATATTGCAGCACGGCGATATCGTTCGCGGCATCGGTGGCCACGGGGGCCGGGCGCCCGTCATTGGCGGTCAGCGCCTTGAACCGCACATGGCGGTCATCGTTCGGGATATCGGCCACTTCCTTGCGCTTGGCGATCGGGAACAGCCAGTTCTTGGGGAAGGGCAGGATGTCTGCCATGGGCACGACGATGATCTTTTTCAGCCGCGTCTGGCCGAACATCTTGGCCAGCTTGTCATAGGTGACCTTCAGGTCGAGGCTGACCATCCAGTCGGCCTCGCTGTCATTGATCATATGCGCGATTTCCCGCTCGGCATAGAGCGGGTTGAAATTCACGACCGTGCCGCCGGCCTTCAGGATGCCGAAGAAGCAGATCACCGAATAGGGCGTATTGGGCAGGAACAGGCCGACCTTCTGCCCCTTCTTCAGGCCCAGCTTCTGCAAACCGGCCGCGAACCGGTCCACCAGCGACCCGATCTGGGCATAGGTGTATTTCTTGTCCAGAAAATCGACGCAGGGATTGTTCGGGAAGCGCCGGATGGAGGCGTCCAGCATGTCGGGAAGCGACTGGGCCGGCAGGTCGATGTCCCATGACACGCCGGCAGGATAGCTCTTCTCCCACAGGAAAGGTTCGCGTGCCTGCATCTTGATGGCGGCTTCGGCCATGTCCGGTCCTCCCGATATGCTCTTGGCGCACTCCAGCGTCGCGCCTTTGATTGACCTATATCGGGAGGCAAAACGCAACCTCAAGCGATTATTCCGGGTGACGTAACGGAAGGCATGCGGATTTTTTGCAGAATGGAAAAACCCTGGCGGCCTCACTCACCCAGGCGCAGGGCCGGATCGTCCTTCGTGCCCTTCAACTCGTCCACACCCGCCCCCTTCCAAAGCGGCTCCCCGGTCGCATAGATGGCGCGGCCGATGATGTGGGCCGCCACGGGCGTGGTCAGCAGCAGGAACAGGATGGCCGCCGCCGCCCGCGCCACGACATCGATGCCGGGGAAGAACAGGGCCACCGACAGCAGGATCAGGCCACAGCCCAGGGTGCCGGCCTTGCTGCTGGCATGCATGCGGGTCAGCACGTCCGGCAGGCGCAGGACGCCGATGGCGGCGATCAGGCTGAAAATGGCTCCACCCAGCACCATCAGACCCAGGAAAGCCTGCCAGAAATCGCTCAGCATCATGTCGCGGTCTCCTGCTTCGGCGCCTTTGCCTTTTTGTGGAGCGTGGCCTTGTGTTCCAGAAAGCGGGCATAGGCCACCGTGCTGAAGAAGGCCACCAGGGCCAGCGCGATAGCGGCGTCCAGGAACACCTCCTGGCCTACGTAAAGGGACAGCAGGGCGATGAAGGCCACGGCCTGCACGCCAAACAGGTCGACAGCGACGATGCGGTCGCCCGCCATCGGCCCGATCACGACGCGGACCAGCGACAGCAGCAGCGCCACCAGCATGATGGACATGGCGATGACGATGCAGGCGGAAAGGAACGGGGTCATTCCAGCACCTCGATGATGCGCCTTTCCATGGTCGACTTGATCTCGTGGCGCAAGGCATCGGGATCAGAGCCGAACATGGCGTGGACATAGAGGGTCTTGCGATCGGGCGCGACATCCAGCGACAGGGTCCCCGGCGTCAGCGTCACGCAGCAGGCGAAAAGCTCGATCTCCCAATCCGATTTCACATCCAGCGGGATGGCGATGACGGCGGGGCAGACCTTCTCCCCGATGCCCAGCACGCCGCCGGCCACCTTCAGCGCGGAGACCACGATCTCCTTCACCATCCAGCCCGTGAAGGCCAGCCCCCCCCAAAGACGCAGGAAATAGG
>NZ_JAGOGJ010000088.1 GCF_017996735.1 Niveispirillum sp. | reverse complement strand
CGGCGCACCTGGGTCTATGCGATCCATGCCGATGAGGTGCCGGAGATCGGTTCCTATCTGAAATGGGACCGGCTGGGCGACCCGCTGTTCTTTGTGCGCGGTGACGACAACAAGATCCGCTGCTTCTACAATACCTGCCGCCATCGCGGCGCGCCGGTGGTGACGGAGGAAAAGGGCAAGGGTCGCGGCATGGTCTGCGGCTATCATGGCTGGACCTATAACCTGAAGGGCGACCTGATCAACCTGCGCGACAAGCGGGACTTTGTCGGGCTGGACCTGAAATGCAAATCGCTGATCGAGGTGCGGTGCGAGAATTTCGGCAACTGGCATTTCATCAACATGGATAAAAATGCCGGGCCGCTCATGGAGTATCTGGCCCCCGTCGTGCCCGACCTGTCGGAGTTTCAGCCGCAGAACCTGCGCCTGGCCGACCGGCACGGCGTGGTGGTGGAATGCAATGTGAAGGTGCTGCTGGATGCGTTCCTGGAGGTCTATCACCTGAAATCCATCCACCAGAATACGGTGGACCGGTTCCTGGATCATCGCGGGTCGTTCATGACGCTGTGGCCCGGCGGCCATTCGCGCATGGTCACGCCCAACCGCCGGCCCGGCTGGCAGGACCCCGGCACCAAGGGCCTGCCCGACATCCCGACCGTGGGCGAAATCGCGCGCACGGCCAATGTGTCGATCAATGTCTATCCCAACATCGTGGTACCGCCGGCCCCCACGGGCATGCCCTTCATCGTGTTCTGGCCCATCGATATAAGGCGCATGTATATTGAGGTCTGCTGGTTCTCCCCCGATTGGGGCGATGGCCCGCGCCCGGAGATCTGGGAAACCCGCATCTCCAATTTCGACCGTATCCTGGAAGAGGATACGCAGTTCGCCGACAGCATCCAGAAATCGGTGGAAAGCGGCGGCTTCACGGGCATTTCGCTGAACTATCAGGAACGCCGCATCTATCACTGGCATGAAGAACTGGACCGCCGCATCGGCGACGCGGTGCCCGACCATCTGCGGGTGGCGCAGGTGCTGGGCAAGTTTATCGAGGCCGTGAAGGCGGCTTAGTTTTCTGACGTGTTGATCCCTCTCCCTGCCATTGGCTGGCGCGGGCGGGGGCCGTCTCTCCCTCACCCTCCCACCCGCTCATGCGGGCGGGGGGCCGTTTCTCCCTCACCCTCCCACCCGCTGATGCGGGCGGGCCCCTCCCTCTCCCACCTTCGTGGGCGAGGGGTGGAAATATCGCCCCTCGCCCGCTTGCGGGAGAGGGAGGGGCCCAGGCCGCAAGGCCTGGGAGGGTGAGGGCACACCGGTTGTACTTTCCGAAAGGTCCATCCCCGTGACCCAATCCCCCATCGGCATCACCGGCTTTGGCGCCTATATCCCCCGCCTGCGCCTGTCGCGAAAGGCGATGGCGGCGGCGCTGGACTGGCTGGACCCCAACCTTGCCGCCAACGCGAAGGGCGAACGCGCCGTCGCCAATTGGGACGAGGATAGTTTGACCATGGCGGTGGAGGCGGCGCGCGACCTCTTGTCCGCCCGTTCCCTTGCCCCCGACCGGCTGGTCTTTGCCTCCACCACCCTGCCTTTCCAGGACCGGTCCAATGCCGGCCTGATCACCGACGCCTTGGGTCTGGCGGAGACGACACGCCCCGCCGATGCGACGGGCAGTCTGCGGGCCGGCACCAGCGCGCTTTTGTCGGCGTTTGAACAGACGGGCACGACGTTGCTGACGGCGGGTGACCGCCGGCTGGCGCGGCCGGGGTCGGTGCAGGATTTCAGCTATGGCCATGGGGCCGCCGCCGTCACGGTGGGGGCGGGGCCGGGGGTGATTGCCGAGTTCCTGTCCGGTCACAGCGTGTTCCGCGATCTGGTGGACCATTATCGGGCCGAGGGGGAGGAAGCCGATTACGTTCTGGAGGAACGGTGGGCGCGTGATGAAGGCTATCTGAAGATTGTGCCCGCCGCCGTGAAGGGGGCCCTTTCCCAAGCCGGAATCAGCGCCGATCAGGTGGATCATTTCATCCTGCCCGGCACCATGGCGAAGATCCAGGCGGCCCTGGCCGGAAAGCTGGGCCTGCGTTCCGACAGCGTGGTCGACCCGCTGGCCGCGAGTGTGGGCGATACCGGGGCGGCGCATGCGCTGCTGATGCTGGCCGACATTCTGGGCCGCACGCAGCCGGGGCGGGTCATCCTGCTGGTGGGCTATGGTCAGGGGGCGGATGCCATCCTGCTGCGCACCACGCCGGCGCTGGCCGATTTTATCCCCGCCACGGGGGTTGCCGGCTGGCTGGCGCGGCGGCAGGCGGAAGATCGCTATCTGAAACACCTGTCCTTTTCCGGGATGGTCGATATCCATTTCGGCATGCGGGCCGAACATGACAAGCGCACGGCCCACACAGTGGCCTATCGCAAGCGCGACATGGTCAATGGCCTGACGGGCGGGCGCTGCACGGCCTGCGGCTGTGCGCAGTTCCCGCGTACCCGCGCCTGTGTGAACCCGGCCTGCGCGGCCATCGACACGCAGGAGCCGCTGCGGCTGGCCGATGAACCGGCGGCGGTCAAGACCTTTACCGAGGATTGGCTGGGCTTCACCCCGTGTCCGCCGCTGGCCTATGGCAATGTGCAATTCGCCAATGGCGCCAATGTCATGATGGAATTCACCGACATCCAGGCGGGGCAATTGTCGGTGGGACTGCCCGTGCGTCTGGTCTTCCGCCTGAAGGATGATGACGAGAAGCGCGGCTTCCGCCGGTATTTCTGGAAAGCGACGCCCGCCGTCGCTGCCAAAGCGTGAGGCCGGGGCTGATGATGGCGGCGATACCCTCACCTTTCCAAATGATGGCGCCGACGGCACGCTTGGTGCCCTCACCCTCCCATCGGCTGGCGCCGACGGGACGCTTGTTACCCTCACCCTCCCATCGGCTGGCGCCGACGGGCCCCTCCCTCTCCCACCTTCGTGGGCGAGGGGCGGAATCTGGGGGCGGTGCAAAAGTTCAACCCTCGCCCACGAACGTGGGAGAGGGAGGGGCCCGAGCCGGAAGGCTTGGGAGGGTGAGGGCACCAGGCGTCCCGGACGCATCAGCGTTTGGGAGGGTGAGGGTCCACGTCATCGGTCACGATCATCGGGACGCGCATAAGGGAGGGGCCTGAGCATGGCCAAGGGTATCCGCGATAAGGTGGCGATCATCGGCATGGGCTGTTCGCGGTTCGGTGAACGCTGGGATGCCGGTCCCGACGATCTGATGCTGGAGGCGTTTCAGGAGTGCATCAAGGATGCCGGCATCCAGAAATCCGACATCCAGGCCGGCTGGATGGGTGTGTTCTTTGATGAACAGAGCGTCGGCAAATCGGCCCTGCCCTTGTCGATGGCACTACGTTTGCCCAACATCCCCGTCACGCGGGTGGAGAATTTGTGCGCCACGGGCACGGAGGCGCTGCGCGGGGCCGTCTATGCGGTGGCGGCGGGCGCCTGCGACATCGCCATCGCCATGGGCGTGGAAAAGCTGAAGGATACCGGCTTCGGTGGCCTGCCGGAACGGACCAAGGGCACGTTTGAGGACCTCTGGCTGCCGCAGAATACGGCGCCCGGCGGCTTCGCGCAGTTGGGTGCCGCCTATGCCGCGCGCACGCGGACGGACATGGAAGACCTGAAACGCGCCATGGCCCATATCTCGGTGAAAAGCCACGCCAACGGCGCCCTGAACCCCAAGGCGCATCTGCGCAACCCCATCACAGAACAACAGGTGCTGGATGCGCGCATGGTGGCCTATCCGCTGGGCCTGTTCGATTGTGCCGGCGTGTCGGACGGGGCGGCCTGTGCCATCGTCACCACGCCGGAGATCGCCCGGTCCCTGGGCAAGACCAATCCGGTGACGGTCAAGGCACTGCAGCTCGCCCCCAGCAACGGGGTGGAACTGGCGCACGGGTCCTGGGACGGGTCCTATACCCTGACCACCCGTATCGCGGCCAAACGCGCCTATGAGGAGGCGGGGATCAAGGACCCGCGCGCCGAACTGTCGCTGATCGAGGTGCATGATTGTTTCTCCGTCACCGAACTGGTGGTGATGGAGGATCTGGGCCTGTCGCCCGAAGGCGGGGCCGTGCGCGACGTGATGGACGGGTTCTTTGACCGTGACGGCAAGATCCCCTGCCAGATCGACGGCGGGCTGAAATGTTTCGGCCACCCGATCGGGGCCACGGGCCTGCGCATGGTCTACGAGATTTATTTGCAGCTTCAGGGGCGCGCGGGCGAACGGCAATTGCCCGACCCGCGCCTGGGCCTGACCCACAATCTGGGCGGCCTGCCCAACCGCAACATCACATCGGTCGCCATCATCGGGCGGCTGGGGGATTGAGGGGACAATGTGCCCTCACCCTCCCACCCGCTGACGCGGGCGGGCCCTCCCTCTCCCGCAAGCGGTAGAGGGGCGAAATTGAAGCCCCTCGCCCACGACAGTGGGAG
This sequence comes from Niveispirillum sp., assembly GCF_017996735.1. Taxonomy (GTDB): domain Bacteria; phylum Pseudomonadota; class Alphaproteobacteria; order Azospirillales; family Azospirillaceae; genus Niveispirillum. The sequence goes on along the minus strand of NZ_JAGOGJ010000088.1, from coordinate 24,434 downwards.
AGGGAGGGGCCCGTTGGCGTCAGCCAATGGGAGGGTGAGGGAACGTGCCGCCCCCAAAAGGGAGAAGAAGAGATGACCGAAACCAGGCAATGGGGCTTCAGCGACGAAGAACTGGCCATCCTGCCCACCGTCTATCGCCCGGACCTGCTGCAGGATCAGGTGGTGGTGCTGTCGGGCGGGGGCAGCGGCATGGGCAAGGCCATGGCCTATCTGTTCACGCGGCTGGGCGCGAAGGTCATGATCTGTGGCCGGCGGGAGGAGAAACTGGCGGAGACGCGCGACGGCATCCGCCGCCTGCTGGGCCAGGACATCGCCATCATGCCCATGACCATCCGCGACCCCGATCAGGTGGACGCGCTGATGGACCGCACCATCGCGGAATTCGGGCGTATCGACCATGTGGTGAATAATGGCGGCGGACAGTTCCCGCAGGCGGCCATCGAGTTTTCCAAGAAGGGCTGGAACGCCGTCATCGACACCAATCTGAACGGCACCTGGCACATGATGCAGGCCGCCGCCCGCCGCTGGCGCGACCGGGGCGAAGCGGGATCGATCATCAATATCGTCGCCTATGTCGAACGCGGCATGCCGCAGGCGGCCCATACCTGCGCGGCACGGGCCGGCGTCATCTATCTGTCGAAATCGGTCGCCATCGAATGGGCGCCGCTGAATATCCGGGTCAATTGTGTGGCCCCCGGCACGGTGGCCACCGAAGGCTTCAACGTCTATCCGCCAGAGGCGACCGCGCGCTTTGCCGATACCAACCCGATGCGCCGCATGGGCAATGCCTGGGACGTGGCCGAGGGCGTGATCTATCTGGCCGCCCCGTCGGGCAAGTTCATCACCGGTGAGATGCTGACCATTGATGGCGGCATGCAGATGTGGGGCACCGTCTGGCCCGGCGGCGTGCCGGATTATTTCAACGTGGTGTGACGGTCGCCTTAAAAAAACAAACAGGGGGGAAGGATGGTCGGGCGTGTGACGATCGGGATGCTGGGCCTTGCCGCCCTGTTGGCCGCCAACATGGCCGCTGCTGCCCCGCCGGGCGGCGAAACGGTAAAATCCACCGATCAGTTCCAATCAGGTCGCGATGCCTTCGCCGATCCTGAAAAACTGCCGGGTGCCGCGCTGTATCAGGAGAATTGCGCCGGCTGCCACCAGGGCGGGGTGTACAAGGCGCCCCACCGCACCTGGCTGGAAATGATGACGCCTTCCATGCTGTTCAGCGCCATGAACGAAGGTATCATGCAGCCGCAGGCGGCCCATCTGTCGCGCGAACAGCGCCAGCATATCGCCGAATATCTGTCGCGCCAGAAGCTGGACGCTTTCGCCAGCGAGCCCAAGGCCAGACAATGCACGGGCAAGGCGGCGACGTTCGACCTGTCGCGCCCCGCCGCCCCCGTGGGCTGGGGCCATGATACAAGCCGGTTCGTACCCGCCGATGTGGCGGGGCTGAAGGCGGCCGACGTGCCGAAGCTGCGCCTGAAATGGGCCTTCGCCTTTCCCAACGCCATGCGTGCCCGGTCACAGCCTTCCATCGGTCTGGGCGCGGTTTTTGTGGGCAGCAAGGATGGCACCGTCTATGCCTTCGACCTGGACACGGGCTGCGTGCGCTGGACCTACAAGGCGCGGGCGGAGGTGCGGACGGGTATCGTGGTGGAGGCGTCCAAGACCAGCCCGAAGCTGTATTTCGGGGACGTGATGGCGCGCGCCTATGCGCTGGACGCCGTGACGGGCCAGGAGGTCTGGGTCACCAAGGTGGATGACCATTCCAGCGCCACCATCACCGGCACGCCCGCCCTGTTCAATGACCGGCTGTATGTGCCCGTCTCCTCGCTGGAGGTGACGGCGGCGGCGGATCCTTCCTATGCCTGCTGCACCTTCCGGGGGGCGGTGGCGGCACTGGATACGGCGACGGGCGCGCAGGCCTGGAAAAGCCACACGATCCCCGACGAACCCACACAGAAGGGCACCACCAGCGCCGGCACGCCCATTCTGGCCGCCTCCGGCGCGCCTGTCTGGAACAGCCCTTCCGTGGATGCGGCGCGCGGTGTGCTGTATGTCGGGTCGGGGGAGAATTATTCCAGCCCGGCCGATGGCAACAGCGATGCCGTCATGGCCTTCGACCTGAAGACCGGGCAGCGCCGCTGGGTGCGGCAGACGGTGGAGCGGGATGCCTGGAACGTGGCCTGCATGATGGGCGACAATCCCAATTGCCCCACCGAACGCGGGCCGGACCTGGATTACGCCGCCTCCCCCATCCTGGCCAGCCTGCCCGGCGGCGGGCAGGTGCTGCTGGGCGGGCAGAAAAGCGGCGTGGTCCATGGCTTTGACCCCGATACGGGTGTGGTGCGCTGGAGCACGCGCATCGGGCGCGGCGGGGTGCAGGGGGGCGTGCATTTCGGCATGGCGGCGGAAGGATCGCGCCTCTATGTGCCCATCTATGACATGGCCAATGCGCGCGACGGCAGCAAACCCACCGAACCGCCGCGCCCCGGCCTGTATGCCGTGGATGGGGCCACCGGCAAGCTGATCTGGAGCCACCCGGCCGAGGATGTCTGCCAGGGGCGCGAATTCTGCGATCCCGGCATCACGGCGGCGGTGGCGGCCATGCCCGGCATCGTCTTTGCCGGCCATTCTGACGGCTGGGTCCGCGCCTATGACGGGGCCACGGGCAGGATCGTGTGGAAATATGACACGACGCAGGCCGTGAAGGCGGTCAACGGCATCGACGCCAAGGGCGGATCGATGAGCGGCCCCGGCCCCGCCATCGGCGACGGCCATGTCGTGATCACGTCGGGCTACGGGCTTTATTTCAAGATGCCGGGCAATGCGCTGCTGGTGTTCGCGGCGGAGGGGAAATAAGCGCCCGCCCCGCCCCTAGCGCCGGCACAGGCTCTCCCCCTCGTCATCGCCCAGGCTGTCCAGCACCGTGCGCTGATGCAGGAAACCGTCCTGCGGGGAGACGGAGACCAGCAGTCGGGGAGAGGTGATCAGCACCGGCTGGCGCAATTGTCCGTCCCAGGGGCGGAAGCTCAGCGCCTGGCCCTTGAAGGCGGCCAGGGTGAAGCCGGGGTCCTTCAGCGTTGCCGCCACATCGGCGCCCCTGGCCTTGCCCGCTGCCTCCGTCACGGCGCGCACCGCCGTCCAGGCGGCATAGTCGCGTTCGGTCATCACCCGGCCGGCCAGCGCCTGGAACCGGTTCTGCAACTGTGTCCCGCCCCATTGTTCGAACACCCGTGACCAGGCGGTGGGCGTCAGTTCCGCCGTGCCGGCCACGGGGCGCGGGCGGGCCGTGCGGTAGGACAGGAAATCGCCGAACGCCCCGTCTTCGTCCGCCACGATCAGCACATCATGATCGGCCCCGCGCGTGAAGGTGGACACCACGTCGCGTTCATTGGTGAAGCCGTCATCGGTGCGGGCATGGCCCACATCGAAGGTCCAGTCCTTCTCCTCCACGATCTTCGCCCCCAGCCGTCTGGCGGTGCGGCGGATGGCGTCGGCATAGGGCCTGTCGCCCGGCCCGGACCCCGTGACCAGGAACCAGTTGGTCCAGCGCCGCGTGACCAGATACTGTCCCAGCGCATCGGCCAGCATGCGCCGGCTGGGAATGGTGTGCAGCAGGTTGGCGCGGCACTGGGCGTTGCGCAGCCCATCGTCGCGTGCCCGCACATTGATCACCATCGCCCCCTTCGCCGCCGCCTTGTCCGCCACGCGCAGCAGCGCATCGGCCGGCAGGTCGGCGATGATGAAGCGCACACCGGCATCCAGCAGGGCGGTTACATCCCCTTCCCGCCCCTCCTTCAACGCGAATTCCTGTTTCAGGAAGCGGCCCGTGACATTGCCATCCTGAATGCCCAGGCGCGCGCCCATCAGCGCCCCGTCGCGGATGACGGGGTCCAGGAAGGACAGGGGCGTGGCGGGCGGATCGTCGGTGCCGATGAAGCCGATGGACAGGCGCGTGACGGCGGCCATGGCGGCCGGTTTGGCGGCGGGGTCGGCGGCCAGCACCGGCGACGCACAGCACAGGGCCAGGGCAAGCGACAGGGCGCGCAGCATGGATCATCACCCCCCTTGTCATGCACGGGTCATGGACGCGGATCGTGCCTTCATCGCATAGGCCCGTGCGGGCGCGTGCAACATTGCACTATCGTCTAAGCCCTTGACCGGATACGGCGGCTTGGCAAGAACCCTTCGCCCGCCGTACCATCGCTGGTCCATGCCCCGGCCCGTCGCCGGGACAGACAGAGCCGAGGCCCAGGGGCGCCATGCCGCCAATTCCATCCCGGTCGCTGGTTCGGGCCTGCACATATCTGGCGGACCCGGCGGCGGCCATCGACGAGCTTCACAGCAGCCTGGCGGCGGCCGATCCGGCGCTGATCGTGCTGTTCTGCTCCTCCCACTATGACCTGCCCGCCGTGGCGGCGTCGCTGCGCGCCCGGTTTCCCGGTGTGCCGGCCGTGGGCTGCACGACGTCGGGGGAGCTGACGCCGCTGGGATATATGGATGGCTCGATCACGGCGGTGGCCTTCCCTAAGGGGGATTTCGCGGCGACCGTCGCGCGCTTCGACCATGTCAGCCGGTTTGAGATCGGGGATGCCAAGCCCAAGGTGCGCGAGCTTCTGGCCGAGGCGGAGGATACCGCCATCGAAATGGGGCCGGACGCCCGCCATGTGGCCCTGTTCCTGGTCGATGGCCTGTGCGTGAAGGAGGAACTGATCATCAGCGCCCTGCATGACGCGTTGGGCGGCCTGCCGCTGATCGGCGGGTCGGCGGGCGATGACATGCGGTTCGAGGCCACGCATGTGCTGCATGACGGGGAGTTCCGTGTCGATGCCGGCGTGCTGCTGATCCTGACGACGACGCGGCCCTTCAAGGTGTTCCGCAACCAGCATTTTGTTCATACCGACCAGAAGATGGTGGTCACCCAGGCCGACCCCACCCGCCGCATCGTGACGGAGATCAATGCCGAGCCGGCGGCCCGCGAATATGCCCGCATGGTGGGGCTGGAGGGCGAGCCGCTGACGCCCATGATCTTCGCCTCCTACCCGGTGGTGGTGCGGGTGGGCGGGGAATATTATGTGCGTTCCATCCAGAAGGTGAACGAGGATGAAAGCCTGACCTTCTTCTGCGCCATTGATGAGGGCATCGTGCTGACGGTGGCGACAGGCGTGGATATCGTGCGTAATCTGCAGGAACTGTTCGACGGGTTGACGGCGGAGATCGGCAAGCCCGACCTGATCCTGGGCTTCGACTGTGTTTTCCGCTCGCTGGAGCTGGAGCAGAAGCAGCTTAAACAGGCGGCGTCCAAGGTGCTGGCCAGCCAGAATGTCGTGGGCTTCTGCACCTATGGCGAACAATATAACGCCATGCATGTGAACCAGACCTTCACGGGTCTGGCCATAGGTGCGCGATGAGTGCCCTGCCCGACCCCGCCAATGATCTGCCCACGCCGGAGCAGGAGCGTATCGCACTGCTGGAGCGGGAAAACTGGAAGCTTCGCCGCATCAACAAGGCGCTGATGGACCGGGTCGAACGGTCCATGGATTATCATGGCAGCGCCTTCTCCCTGTTCCAGACGGCCATCGTGCTGGAAAGCCGGGTGCGCGAACGCACCCAGCAGGTGGAAGAAACCCTGCGCGAGCTGGAAGCGTCCAACGGGGAACTGGCGCGCGCCAAGGAAGCGGCGGAAACGGCGCAGACACGGCTGGCCGAGGCCATCGAAAGCGTGAATGAGGGGTTTGCCCTGTTCGATGCCGATGACCGGCTGGTCCTGTGCAACCAGACCTATCTGTCGCTCTGGCCCGCCATTGCCGACCAGATCCGGCCGGGCATCAGCTTTGGCGAGATCGCACGGATGGCGGTGTCGCGCGGGTCGGTCGTGTCCGACGCCGCCGGTCCCGACCGCTGGGTCCGCGAACGGGTGGCACAGCATGCGGGCGCCGATGGCACCCATGTCCATGCCCTGGCCGACGGGCGCTGGATCCAGATCAATGAACGGCGCACCCGCGATGGCGGCATTGTCGGCATCTATACCGACATCACCGATGTCAAGGAACGCGACGCCCGCGACGGGCAGGAACGTATCCGCCTGATCACCGATGCCATGCCGGCCCTGATCGCCTATGTCGATGCGGACGAGATCTACCGTTTCGTGAACCGCCGCTATGGCGAGATGTTCCGCCGTCCCCGGCACGAGATCGTGGGATCGACCATGCGCGAATTGCTGGGGGAGGAGGAATATAGCCGCCGCCGCCCGCATATCGGCACCGTCATGGCCGGCCAGGAAACGCAGTTCGACCTGGAATTTGATACACGGTCCGGCAAACGCTATTCCCAGGCCACCTATGTCCCGCATTTTGCCCCCGACGGTCTGGTGCTGGGTTTCTTCTCCCTGATCCAGGACGTGACGGAACGCCGCCGCGCAGCCGAAGACCTGCGCGAGGCGAATGAGGGGCTGGAACGCCGCGTCGCCGAACGCACCGCCGCCCTGAAGCAGGAAATCACGGAGCGCCAGCAGATCGAGGCCAAGCTGCGCGAGGCGAAAACCGCCGCGGAACAGGCCAACCTGTCCAAGACCAAGTTCCTGGCCGCCGCTAGCCATGATTTGCTGCAGCCTCTGAACGCCGCCCGCCTGTTCGTGTCGGCCCTGACGGAGGGGGAGCACGAGACCGGCACCCGCGTGCTGGTGGAAAAGACCGATGCGGCGCTGTTGTCGGTGGAAGACCTGCTGGAAGCGCTGCTGGATATCTCCAAGCTGGATGCAGGCGTGGTGCAGCCGCAACTGGATGATTTCCCGCTGGCCATGCTGCTGTCCTCCATGCAGGCGGAATATGCGCCGGTGGCCAAGGAACGCGGGCTGGACCTGCGGGTCCTGCCCTGCCGGGCCATCGTGCATACCGACATGCGGCTGCTGCGCCGTATCCTGCAGAATTTCGTCTCCAACGCCCTGCGCTACACCCGCACGGGCCGGGTACTGGTCGGGTGCCGGCGGGTGGCCGATGGGGTGCGGATCGAGGTGCTGGACACCGGTCCCGGCATCCCGGCGGACAAGCTGGACGCGGTATTCGAGGAATTCCGCCGGCTGGAGGGCGACCGTCCGGCCGGTCGCGACCGGGGCATGGGCCTGGGTCTGGCCATCGTGCAGCGGGCGGGCCGCATGCTGAACACGCCCATCACCCTGCGGTCGGTGGTGGGCAAGGGATCGGCCTTCACCGTCACCGTGCCGCTGGGCAGCAAGAAACGCCCGGCCACACCGACACCCGCCCGCAGCAGCATTCCGGCCAGCCCCCTGACGGGGGCCCGCCTGCTGGTCATCGACAATGAACAGGCCATTCTGGACGGGATGGGCGCCCTGCTGCGCGGCTGGGGCTGTCAGGTGCAGGTGGCGCCCTGTGCCGACAGCGCCATGGACGCCCTGCCCGCCCTTGGCGGCTGGCCCGACGTGATCATCGCCGATTACCATCTGGAAAATGGAGCGCTGGGGGTGGACGCCATCGCCCGCATCATCCAGGCGCGCGGCCATGATATCCCCGCCATGGTGATCACCGCCAACCGGACGGCCGATGTGCATGAACGGGTACAGCGCGACGGCTATGCCCTGCTGACCAAACCGGTCAAACCGGCGCAGTTGAGGGCGCTGGTGACGCAGTTGATGGGGTGAGCGGGGGCGTTGTTCCCTCACCCTCCCACCGCTTCGCGGCGGGCCCCTCCCTCTCCCGCTTGGCGGGAGAGGGAGGGGCCCAAGCCTCTCAGGGCTTGGGAGGGTGAGGGTGAGGGGAGCCGCGTCCCCTATGCCGCCATCACCACCCGGTTGCGGCCGTTGGCCTTGGCGCGATAAAGCGCCTGATCGGCGGCGGCGATCAGGGCGGTGCCTTCGCCCGGTTCGGTCAGGGTGGCGGCACCGGCGCTGATGGTGACAAGGTCGCCGTCGGGGCGGGCGGCATGCGGCAGGGACAGGCCGGTCACGGCGCGGCGCAGCCGTTCGGCGGCGATCAGGGCGGCGGACCGGTCGTGGCCCGGCAGCAGGATGGCGAATTCCTCTCCCCCGAAGCGGGCCGCGACCTCTCCGTTGCGGCGCAGGCCGCCGGACAAGGCAGCGGCCACGGCGCGCAGGCAGTCATCGCCCGCCTGATGTCCGTAGAAATCATTGAAGCGCTTGAAATGGTCGACATCGACCAGGACCAGCGACAAGGAACCCGTCCCGCCCTGGGCCAGGCGCTGTGTTTCGTGCAGCAGCGCCCCGTCAAAGGCGCGGCGGTTGGCGATGCCGGTCAGACCGTCCAGCGTGGCAAGGCGCAACAGCGCATCGGTCCGCTGTTTCAGCGCCAGATGCGTGCGCACCCGCGCCTCCACAATATGCGGATGGAAGGGCTTGGTGATGAAATCCACGGCCCCGGCGGCCAGGGCCCTGATCTCCACGTCGACCCCGCGATGGGAGGTGATGAACAGGATGGGCACCGCTTCCATTCCCGGCAGCACCCGCAGGGCGGCGCAGGTCTGGAACCCGTCCATGCCTTCCATTTCCGCGTCCAGCAGCACCAGATCGGGCAGTTCAGCCCGCGCGGCGACCAGGGCATCGGCCCCGCCCGTCGCGAAGCGCACATCCCCCAGGTCACGCACCACCTGCGCCAGAAGGCGGATGGTGCCCACATCGTCATCGACGATCAGGATGCGGGCATCTGCGGAATCATGGACGAAGGGCAGGCCAAGTATCAAACGGGAAACTCCACCTCCAGAAACGCCAGCGCCTCGTCAAAGCGCAACGCCTCCACCAGACCGGAAAGTTCCCGGAACTTGTCTGTCCCCAGCCGTCGGGTCAAGTCATCCTTTCGGTCCGCCAGCGCATCCAGCGCTGTCAGCCGGCGTGTACGCAGGGTGGCGCGCAGATCCTCCAGATCGGGCGGCGCCGCTGTCGGCGCGGTCGCGGGCGGCGGGGTGACAGGGACGGTATCGGCCGGATGCGGCCGGGACCGGGCACGGATGCCCGCCACCAGCATGGTCAGCGCGGCATCCAGGGTCGTCAGGGCGGCGGCATGGTTGCCGGCGGGATCGGCGCGCAGGGCACGTTCCAGGGCGGTTGCCTGTTCGGCAACGGACAGGGCGGAAATATTGCCGGCCGCCCCGCGCAGTTCATGCAGCTTGCGCACGGCCATGTCCGCCTGCCCCTCCGCCAGCCGGGCCGACAGGCGGGCGCCCAGCCCGTCGAACCGCGCCACGAACTGGTCCAGGATGGTTTCCAGCAGTGCGCGGTTGCCCAGCACGCGGCCCATGGCCTGTTCCATGTCGATGCCGGGGATGGGGTCGGGCCGGGCCAGCACGGGCGGCGGCGATACGGGCGTGGGCGGGACCGTCATCAGGCCCGTCGACAGCCAACGGCGCAGCGTGGACAGGAACAGGGCCGGCACGAAGGGCTTGTCGATATGATCGTCCATGCCCGCATCCATGCAGGATTGCAGATCCTGTTCATGCCCCGCCGCCGTCAGGGCCAGGATGGGCAGGTCACGGCCGGCCGGCAGGTCGCGGATGGCGCGCGTGGCCTCCAGCCCGTCCATCACGGGCATCTGCAAATCCATCAGGACAAGATCGAACGTCTCCCGCTCCACGGCGGCCACGGCCTCGGCCCCGTTCACGGCGATGCTGGTGACGGCGCCGGCCCGGTCCAGGAACCCCTTGGCGACGAAGCGGTTCAGCTCATTATCCTCCACCACCAGGATGCGGGCGCCGTCCAGCCCCGACATGTCGTCGAACGGGCTGGCAACCGTGGCGGGCGGGACCGGTCCGCTGGCGCTGGCGGGCGGATCGACGGGCGTCAGGCACAGGTCGATGATGAAGCGGCTGCCCCGTCCCTGGTTGCTTTCGGCGTGGATCGTGCCGTCCATCATCTGTACCAGCCGGTGGGTCAGGGCCAAGCCCAGGCCCGTGCCGCCATGCCGGCGCCGGTGGCTGTCGTCACCCAGGGTGAAGGGCTGGAACAGGCGGGCCACCTGTTCCGGCGGCATGCCGATGCCGGTATCGCTGACCGTGACCGACATCTCCACCGACCCGTCGGGCCGGGCGCCGGTGCGGCGCAGGGCGATGGCAATGGTGCCGGCGGGGGTGAATTTCACGGCATTGCCGACCAGATTGTCCAGGATCTGCCGTACCCGCCCCGCATCGCCCAGTACCCAGTCGGGCAGCGACGGGTCGATGGTAATGTCCAGATCCACCTGCCTTGTGCGCAGCACAGGCCCGAACAGATCGGCCACGGCCCCCACCGGATCGGCCAGCCGGAAGGGCGCGGGTTCCAGCACCAGCAGCCCGGCATCGATGCGCGAATAATCCAGCACGTCGTTGATGATGGCCAGCAGGGCGCTGGCCGACCGGCGGATACTGTCGACATGGGTACGCTGGCTGTCGCTCAGCGGATCGGCCAGCACCAGATGCGCCGACCCGATGATGCCGTTCAGCGGCGTGCGGATTTCGTGTCCCATATTGGCCAGGAAGGCGGACTTGGCCCGGCTGGACGCCTCCGCCCCGGCCAGCGCGTCGCGCAGGCGGGCGGCGTCGCGCACCTGGGACGAAATGTCGGTGGCGATGATCAGGTAACCCGCGATGCCGCCGCCCTTTTCCTGCAGCGTCGTGACGGCCAGCAGCACGGGCAGCCGGCTGCCATCCTTGCGCAGATAGCTCCATTCCCGCGTGTCGATGCCGCCATCCCGCGCCCCGGCCGCCAGCACATCCATGGCCGACAGCAGCGCATGGTCGCCATCGGCCTGGATGGCCTCGCCCCGCGCGCCCAGTTCGGCGGGGTCGTGGAACAGGGCGGGCGTGGCCTTGCCCACCACCTCCTGCGGGGCATAGCCCAGCATGGTTTCGGCCGTCGGGTTGAACAGGGTGATGGTACCCGACCGGTCACAGGTGATGATGGCGGACCCGGCGCAGTGCAGGATGGCATTGCGCAGGGCGGCCAGCGCCTCGATCTCCATGGTCCGGTCGCGCACCTGCCGTTCCAGCCGGCTGTTCAGGTCGCGGATGCCCGCCTCGGCCGCCACCTGTTCGGTGATGTCGCGGATGATCAGGGCCGCCCCGGTCGTCCCGTCGCTGCCGCGCACGGGCGTGGCCGTGATCGACACGTCGATGGTGCGGCCGTCGCGATGCTGGCGCCGGGTGCGCAGGTTGGCCACCGTCTCCCCCCGCGCCACGCGGCCCAGCAACTCCTCCTCCTGGATTTCCAGGCCCGGTGGCACGATCAGGGCTGCGGTCTTCCCGCCAATGGCGTCGCCCGCGTCACGGCCGAACATCCGCGCGGCCGCCGCGTTCCAGCTTGTGACGCGGCCATCATGGGACAGGCCGATGATGGCGTCGCTGGCCCCGTCGACAATGGCGCCCAGCCAGGCGTCGCGGGACATGATCTCCCGGTTGCGGCGCTGCGCCAGCCGGCCCAGGACCAGCAGCAGGGCCACCAGCCCCGTCAGCGGCAGGCCCAGCCCCGCCACCCACAGCCGCACATTATCGGCGCTGCCGGCGATCACCCGGTCGGGAACGGTAATGGCGATGGTCAGGAACCGGCCGGGGTCGCCGCGGTCCAGGGGCACGCGCTGACGCATCACATGCATGAGCCCGTTGGCGGTCTGGAAGGTCGCGGCGCCGACATCCCGGCGCACGCCGTCCTCCAGGGGCTGAAATTCCTCTTCCCAGCGGCGGGGATGGCCCTTGGCCACGCCGAAACCGTGCGACGGGTCGGGATGCAGCAGGAAATTATCCTGCGCATCCAGCAGATAGACATCAAAGATGGGATTGATATCGCTGACCAGATCGGCCATCAGGCCCCTTGCATCCACGGCCAGGGTCACCGCGCCGAAACGGCTGCCGTCGGTCGCCGGTACCGACAGGCCCAGCCGCAGCAGCGGACGCGCCGGGTCGGTGATGCGCCCGTCCGGATCGCGGGCCAGATCCAGGTCGGCGACCAGCACGTCATCCACCGTCCGCTTGGCCAGAAGCGCCAGCAGGTCCAGGTCCGGGTGTTTTGCCTCTTCAGGGCCCGTGGTGCGGGTCTGGCCTTCCTGGCTTTCCACGGCCACGATGGGCGCGGCCTGCCGCACCGACAGCAGGGCCAGCCGCTCCACCCCGGGCCGGGACAGCGAAAAGCCCGCGAAGATCGATTCCAGCCGCCGCTGCCACAAGGCGGCCGCGGTCTTTTCCCGCGCGTCGAAACCGCCATCGGCATCGGCCCGCACCAGACCCGGCACGGGCGGCGTCTGCGACAGGAAGCGCAACTGCACCCGCAGATCCTCCAGCGTGCGGGACAGGATCCCGACGCGCTGCAACAGCACGGTGCGCAGCCGCACATCCATTTCCGCCTGATAGCGGGCGCGCTGCTCGTTGCCGGCGACGAACGCGGTGGCCAGCACCAGCAGCATCAACGCCGCCGTCAGCAGCAGGATGATGCGCGGACGCGGTCCGCCCTCTCTGGTGAGGTAGGAAATCTGCAAGACGGCACCCCTTGGGCACGGCGGACAGGGCCGCCGTAAACTCATTCTTCTGTATGCCAGTTGTCGCTTTTCCTTGCAGCAAGGATAGATATCCAGGCGGGTAGGGGTTACCCCAGAAGTGTTGCAAGTTCCGCAATGGCGGGATGGTCGAAGCACCCCGCCGGCAGGCGCGGCAGGGTCAGGACCGGCAGACCGTCCAGGAACGGGGCCAGGGCCGCCACCGTATCGTCCGGCGGCACCGTCCCGCCCGGTGTTTGCGACAGGACAAGGGCCGCCACACGCAGCCCGCGTGCCCGCAGAACGGCGTGCGCCGTCAGGATATGGCTGATCGTGCCCAGATAGGTGCCGGCCACCAGGATCACCGGCAGCCCCAGTTCCGCCATCCAGTCCAGGACCGTGCACCCGTCATCCACCGGCGCCATGACACCGCCCACCCCCTCCACCAGCAGGGGGCCTTTCGTCTCGGCCACGCGGCGGCGGCAGGCCGACAGCATGGCCGTATAGGGCACCAGCCGCCCCTCCTTGCGCGCCGCCATGTTGGGGGCCAGCGGTGCGGCAAAACGCCAGGGGGAGACGCGGTCGAGCGTATCGGCCGTCAGATCCAGGCCCATGGCCTCGATCAGGGCGGCGGGATCGCTGCCCGCCGGATCATCGGGATCAATGCCGCTGACCAGCGGCTTGAACGCATCAGGCACCAGCCCCGCCCCCCGCCAGTGCCGCAACAGACAGGCGCTGACAAAGGTCTTGCCGATATCGGTGCCGGTGGCGGTGACAAAATGGGCGGGCATGGTGGAGGGGTCCATCGTGGGCTGGGCCTGTTTTGATAGGCCAGCAATGTCCGTTCAGACAAGCGTCGACGTCCGAACCAACTTGTATTCCCTTCCGGGTTTAATGATTATTGTTTGAGAACAGCAACATACCAACTTTTCACCGGCCGTTGGTTCAAACCATCCACGGCCCTGACGGGCGGGGGCTTTCACGAAGGAGCGAGCAAAGGGACGGCATTGCTTCAATGCAGGCATGGCCTCAGATTCTGAAGAGGTGGCGCCGCATGTGGCGTCAACCTCAGCCGCGCTACCCCCCTTTCCCTCAACCCCCCCATGCGCGACGGGGACGGCTGTCCTGCATTTGGGTCCTGACAGGGTCGTGTAACAGGTTTTATACCACTAGCCGGAACCCGCTTTTCCTGTTGAAGGGATGAGAGATGAGCATCGCCGCCACCGCCCCGCACGCCGCCCTGGCCGGTAATCCGATCCGCAATGATTGGAGCCAGGCCGAGGTGGAGGCCCTGTTCAACCTGCCCTTCATGGATCTGCTGTACCGGGCGCAGACGTTGCACCGGCAGTTCTTCGACCCGAACGAGGTGCAGATTTCCACCCTGCTGTCGATCAAGACCGGCGGTTGCCCGGAAGATTGCAACTACTGCCCGCAATCGGCGCAGTTCGACACGGGCCTGAAGGCATCCAAGCTGATGCAGGTGGAAAAGGTGCTGGCCGAGGCGCGGGCCGCCAAGGAGCAGGGCGCCTCGCGCTTCTGCATGGGGGCCGCCTGGCGGTCGCCCAAGGATCGTGACCTGGACACGGTCTGCGCCATGGTGGAAGGCGTGAAGGCCATGGGCATGGAGACCTGCGTCACGCTGGGCATGCTGCGCCCCGATCAGGCCCAGAAGCTGAAGGAAGCGGGTCTGGATTATTACAACCACAATCTGGACACCTCGCCGGAGCATTACGGCAACGTCATCACCACCCGTTCCTATCAGGACCGGCTGGACACGCTGGACGCGGTGCGCAGCGCCGGCATCAATGTCTGCTGCGGCGGCATCATGGGTCTGGGCGAGGGGCGCGAGGATCGCGCCAGCCTGATCCGCACGCTGGCCACCCTGCCCCAGCATCCGGACAGCGTGCCGATCAACCTGCTGGTCAAGGTGGAGGGCACGCCGCTGGATCAGGCCGATCAGGTCGACCCCATCGAATTCGTGCGCACCATCGCCGTTGCCCGCATCACCATGCCGGCCAGCGTCGTCCGCCTGTCGGCGGGGCGCGAGGACATGACGGATGAGATGCAGGCCCTTTGCTTCGCCGCCGGCGCCAATTCCATCTTCTATGGCGAACGGCTGCTGACCACGCCGAACCCGGCGCAGCAACGCGACGTGAAGCTGTTCCAGAAGCTGGGCCTGCGGTCGATGCAGGTCGAGGTGGAAGCGGACGCCTGCGAATGACCGGAGCGGCGGCGCCCGGCTGGCTGACGGACGGGATGCGGCATGTCTGGCTGCCCTACAGCCAGATGAAGCATGCCGATCCGCCCCTGCCCGTGGTGGCGACGGAGGGCACGCGCATCCATCTGGCCGACGGGCGCGTGCTGATCGATGGGATCGCAAGCTGGTGGACGGCCTGCCACGGCTATAACCACCCGCATCTGCGCGCGGCCCTGGAACAGCAGGCGGCGCGCCTGCCGCATGTGATGTTCGGCGGCCTGAGCCATGAGCCGGCCCTGCGGTTGGCCACGCGGCTGGCCGCCCTGCTGCCCGGCGATCTGGAGCGGGTATTCTTCGCCGAAAGCGGGTCGGTGGCCGTGGAGGTCGCCATGAAGATGGCGATCCAGTACTGGCTGAACAAAGGGGAACGGGGGCGGACAAAGCTTCTGTCCTTCACCGGCGGCTATCACGGCGACACCATCGCCACCATGGCCGTCTGCGACCCCGAGGAAGGGATGCATTCCCTGTTCACCGGGCTGCTGCCGGACCATTTCGTGCAGCCGCTGCCGCGTGACGCGGAAAGCCTGGCGGCGCTGGAAACGTTTCTGGACCGTCATGCGGGGCAGATCGCGGCCATCCTGGTGGAACCGCTGGTCCAGGGGGCGGGCGGCATGGTCTTCCATGACGCGTCGGTCCTTCGCACCCTGCGGACCCTGGCCGACCGCTATGGCATCCTGTTGATCTTTGACGAGATTTTCACGGGCTTTGGCCGGACGGGGACCCTGTTCGCCTGTCAGGCGGCCGGCGTGGTGCCCGATATCGTGACCCTGTCCAAGGCGCTGACCGGCGGCACCCTGCCCCTGTCGGCCACCGTTGCCAGCGCCCGTGTTTTCGATGCCTTCTGGTCCGACGATCCGATGGCGGCCCTGATGCATGGGCCGACCTATATGGGCAATGCGCTGGCCTGTGCCGTCGCCAATGCCTCGATCGATCTGTTCGAATCACACGACCGTATGGCGCAGGTGGCTTCCATCGCCGGCTGGCTGTCCACGGGGCTGGAGCCCTGCCGGGGCCTGCCCGGCGTCACGGATGTGCGGGTTCTGGGCGCCATCGGCGTGGTGCAAATGGATAGGATCAGGGATTTGCGGGCCCTGAAACGACTTTTGGTGGCCGAGGGGGTGTGGATCCGGCCATTCCGCGATATTCTCTACCTAACGCCGGCCTTCACGGCGACAGAGGGGGATGTGATGCGTCTGACGGGGGCCATCGCCCGCGTTCTTGAACGGGGTCATCCATGAGCGGCGCCGCCGGCTGGCTGGATATGCTGGCGGCCCAGGCGCTAGACGCGCTGGAGCTTTCCGGCCGCCGCCGGACCTTGCGCGCCTATGATCGCGACGGCATCCGCCTGCGCCTGCCCGATGGCAATGTACTGGTCGATGTGGCGTCGAACGATTATCTGGGTCTGGCCCAGGACCCCGGCATCATCGACCGCGCCGCCGAATATGTGGCCCGGTTCGGGGCCGGCAGCGGCGCCTCGCGTCTGGTCTGCGGCACCCTGACCGCCCATCGCGAGGTGGAGGAAAAGCTGGCCGCCTTCCTGGGTACCGAGGCGGCGCTGCTGTTCGGCACCGGGTTCCAGGCCAATGCCACCCTGTTGCCGGCCCTGGCCGAACTGCTGGGGGCGGAGACGGAATTGCTGGTCGACCGGCTGTCCCATGCCAGCATCCTGAACGGCGCCTTCACACAGGGGGTGAAGGCCAAGCGGTTCCGGCATAATGACCTGAACCATCTGGAAGATCTGTTGAAGGACGGGTCCGGCCCGCGCCTGGTGGTGACGGAATCGGTGTTCAGCATGGATGGCGACCGCGCCGACATTGCCGCCATCGCCGATCTGGCCGACCGTTATGGCGCGCCAATCTATCTGGACGAGGCGCATGCCATCGGCGTTCTGGGGCCGGAGGGGCGCGGGCTGGCGGCGGAGCTGCCGGGCCGGGTGGCCGTAACCATGGGCACGTTGGGCAAGGCGTTCGGCGGCTTTGGCGCCTATGTCGCGGGATCGCGCCTGCTGATCGATTACCTGACCAACCGTTGCGCCGGGTTCCTTTACACCACGGCCCCGCCGCCGGCGGTGCTGGGGGCGCTGGATGCGGCGCTGGATGTGATCCCGTCGCTGGATATGGAACGCATGCGGCTGGCCAGCATGGGCGATGCGGTGCGCATGGCGGTGCAGGGTATCGGCTATGACACGGGCGCCAGCAGCACCCAGATCATCCCCGTCATCGCCGGCACGGAACAGGCGGCACTCGGCCTGCAGCAGATAGTGGAGATGGCGGGCTTCCTGGCCGTCGCCATCCGCCCGCCGACGGTGCCCGCCGGTACGGCGCGGCTGCGCCTGTCGCTGTCGGCGGCGCTGGACGACCATACGGCCGGGCAGTTGCTGACCGTCCTGTCCTGTCTGCCGCCGCCGGGCATGGGATTGCCCTGATGTCCCGTCCCCTGTTCCTGTTCGTGCATGGCTGGGCCGGCACACCCCGCCTGTGGGACGGGGTGTGTGCGGCGTTGATGGCGCGGGGGGTGGCAGCGGGGGATATGGTGGTGATGGGTGGCGGGGAGCCTGGTGCCGTCGCCCTGCCATTGGCTGACGGGTCTGGCGCCCTCACCCTCCCAAGCCCTGACGGGCTTGGGCCCCTCCCTCTCCCACTGCGTGGGCGAGGGGCGGAACTTTGCACGGCCTCTGATATCGCCCCTCGCCCGCTTGCGGGAGAGGGAGGGGCCCATCGCGGTAGCGATGGGAGGGTGAGGGTTGGCATCGCCGAAAGGCGGCCCATCATCGGCGTCGGCCATTCCCTGGGGGCGGCCTGGCTGCTTTCCCATGGCCCGGCCCTGGCCGGCTTCGTCGCCATCAACGGCTTCACCCGGTTCAGTAGCGCCGCCGATTTCCCCGCCGGCACCCCTGGCCGTGTGCTGGCCACCATGCGCCGCCGGCTGCTGGCCGACCCCGCTGCCGTGCTGGCGGATTTCCATGCCCGTGCCGGCCTGCCGCTGCCTGCGGGTCCGTATAATGCCGACACCCTGGCCCAGGGTCTGGACCTGCTGGGCGCCATCGACGCGCGGCGGGCATTCGGAGATTTTGCCAGCCCCCATCTGGCCCTGTGCGGCGATGCCGATGCCATCGTGCCGGCGGCCCATTCGGCCGAATGTTTCCCCGATCCGGTGATGGTGGCGGGGGCGGGGCATGGCCTGCCGGTCACGCATCCGGCATTGTGCGCCGATCATATCCTGGCCCTGGCGGCGCGATGCTGACGGGGGTGGACAAGCGGGTCGTGGCCGGGCGCTTTGCCGCCGCCGCGGGGCGTTATGACGCGTCGGCCCGCGTCCAGGCGCGCATCGCCACGGCCCTGGCCGACCGGCTGACCGCCCTGCCCCTGTGCGATGGTGCGCGGGCGCTGGAAATCGGCTGCGGCACGGGGCTGCTGACGGCCGTGTCGCTGGCCCGGTTGCCGCGTGTGGGTTCCTGGCTGGCGACCGACATCGCGCCGTCCATGGTGTCGGCCTGCCGCCGCCGCCTGTCGCAGGATCCGCGCCTGACCGTGGCGGCCATGGATGGGGAGGCGCCTGCCGTCACCGGTCCCTTCGACCTGATCTGTTCCAGCCTGGCGCTGCAATGGTTTCCCGATGCGGCGGGCGCGCTGTCGGCCTGGCGCCGGCTGCTGGCACCGGGCGGGGTGCTGCTGGTCGCCACGCTGGGCGTGGATACGTTCGCACAATGGCGGGCGGCACTGGCCGCCGCCGGGGCGCCGGGGGCGGGTCCAGCCTATCCGGACGGGGACACCCTGTCGCACTGGCTGGGTGCCGGCGGGCGGGTGGAACGGCAGGATTTCATCGAACACCATGCCGATGCCCGCCATTTCCTGCATTCCCTTCGCGGGATCGGGGCGGATTATGCGCCGGGCCGCGTGGCGCCCGTCACCCTGCGCCGGGCCATGCGCCTGCTGGAGGCGACCCGGCCGGTCGACATCACCTATGATGTGCGCTGGCTGCTGGCATTGTAGCCGCGATTCTGCGGATCGGCCAGGAAGCCCAGATTGGCCGCCCGCACCTTCGCCCCCTCCTCGTCATAGAGAAAGGGCAGGAAGGCGTAGCGCACGCCTTTGGTCACCGGCCGTGCCTCATGCAGCAGCGAACAGGAGAAGGCGACGGCCCCGCCCGTCGGTGCCCGATAGGTGCGGGGGCCGAATTCCGGGAAACACAGTTCCCCGCCCTCGAACTCTTCGGCGTTCAGATTGATGGTGATGGCAAAGCGGCGGTGGGCGGTGCCGCGCGTGGTATTGTCGCGATGGGCCCGGAAAAAGCCCCGCTCCTGCGCGTCATAGCAGGCCACGATATAGCGTTCCATGCGTGTCGCCGTGAATTGCAGCGCCCGGGTCAGCATGGGCAGCAGCCTCTGTTCCATGCGGATGCGGGCCTGCGCCATCACATCGGGATCGGTGATCAGCATGTCGCGGCGGCGTTTGAAATTATGGTCGATGACACCGACCGTCTTACCGTTCTGTTCGCGCATATAGCCGGAATCCTCGCCGCCATCGGCCTGATACAGCGCGATCAGATGCTGGCAGAATTCCGGTTCGAACACGCCCGGCAGGACCAGGACGGGGGCCGGTGCATCGGCGGGACCGGCCAGCCCGGCCAGCGGCAATCGCCGCACCCGGGCCAGCAGTTCCGCCCCCGCCGACAGGGGCGCCCGCATCATGATCCGCATCAGCGTATCGATGACGACCCAGCCCCCCTCCGCGCCGATGCCATAGGCGCGGGTGATGGCCATCCCCGGCATTTCCTGGAAGACGCGCAGATGCGGCCACAGCGCCTGACTTGCCACCGCGTCGTCGGGCTGCATCACGCCGAACCCGATGCAATGCCGGTCATGCACGCCCTTGACCCATTCCGCCAGCATCGCCATCGCGGTGGTGCCCGCCGCCTTGTCGATGCCGGGGAAACACAGGATCACGTGCCGCCCGCCCAGGCTGGACAAATGGAACTGCTGGATCTCGCCACAACGCGTGTTGAACCAGGGCGCCAATTCACCGATGCCGGGGCGGGGTTGCTGTGACAGGGTCAGGTCCATGATCTTCGAACAGGGTTGACGGGAGGCGGAGGGTCAATCCCGCGTCTGCACGCGGGGGGTGAAAAGGTGCCACGGCCCGCGAAGGGGCATGTCGGGCCGTGGCATACCGGCGGCCAGCCACTCCAGCAGGGCAGCGAGGAGCAGCAGGGCAGTAAGGCCGCCGGTATTGATCAGGGCGACGCGCGCCCAGGTGGGATCGGGCCATGCCGTCAGGGCAAGGTGGCCCGCAAAACTGAGAACGGCGCCCAGGGCGAAGACGGGCAACGGGTGCCGCCCCGCCAGCCGCAACGGCGTCAGCCAGCCGCTATGCAGAACCGGTGCTGTCGCCGGCAGGAACCGCACCACCAGATGCGCCAGCGCCAGGATATGCAGCAGCCTTTGCCAGCCGAGCGCATCCTTGGCCCCCTGCGGCATGGTCAGGGCCGCGGGCAGCGGGGTGCCGAAGCCAAGCTGCCGCCAGGGTTCCAGCACCAGAAGCCCGATCAGGACCCAGGCGATCGCCGCCCCGTCCAGAAGGGGGGATTGTGGCCAGGCCAGTCCGCGTTTGACGCCGACGCCGATGCACAGGCCGATGCAGAACAGGAACTGCCAGGCCAGCGGATTGAACATCCAGCGTTCGCCATCGAACCCGGCCGACAGGTTGGCCCCCGTCAGTTGCACCCAGCCCCAGACCAGGCCCGACGGCACCAGCACCAGCCACAGCCCGCGCGCCGCCAGGGGCAGCAGCAGCGTGCTGACCAGCATCAGCGGAACATAGGTGGCCAGGATGTCGGCATAGCCGGGCAGATATTGCAGCGCGAACAGGGCCGGCAGCGCCGCGACGGTATTTTCCAGCAACGGTTCTATGCCCAGATGCCAGAGGATGGACCGGTCCCCCGTGACGGCGAACGCCGCCGCCCCGCTGGCCGACAGCGCCAGCGCCAGCAGCAGATAGGAGCGGTAGAGCCGGAATGACCGGCCCGCCAGCCGCATCGCCATGCGCGGCCAGCCATGCCGCGCCTGATACCCCCAATAGCCAAGGGCCATCGACAGCCCGGCCAGCAGCATGAACAGTTCGGCCGCATCGGAAAAACCCAGCCAGGCCCAGGTCAGGAACCGGGCGGGATTGCCGGGTATATGGTTGATGAAGATGGCCAGCAGCGCCGCCCCCCGGAACAGGTCGATGCGCGGATCGCGCGCGGGGCGGATCTGGCTGGACATATCGGTGGAGGGGCGCGGCGCGATGCGGGTCATGGCAGGTAAACGCCTGTCCCCAACCCTTCATCCCGCCCTTTTGATTTTTTTATGCGGAATGTTTCAGCGGGCTGTGGCGCGACCCTGCTGCCGAGTGCCAAGTAGCAGCGAAACCGGAAACCTATACGAGCTCTCAGCGTGTCTCGATAGGGTTCACACCGGTTTCGTACGCTGTCTTGGAGCGCTTAATAGAACCCTATTGAGACGCGGAAAGCGTATCAATATCTCACCTTCAGGGTCCCTGCTCCTTTAGGTCAGCCTGATTGAGGGTATAGTTCATAGAACTCTGCTGAGCGCCACCGTGCCGTAATCTCGAATCTTAATAATGTTTGCGGCGTTTCGTCCTTGCGCACTGCGTTTTGAGTCCGTGGTCCATACGGGTGCTCCTATCATGGCGTCTGTGTCTTGCAGGGAGTCCAGCCGCTCCATGATCAGATAAAGCCCTGTTCTGCTTAGCGCGTAGCACGCACCGAAAATTGCCGCTCTTTCGGTTTCAGCAATTTGTGACCAAATAATCCACTCAGTGAAATTTGATATGTACGGTGGATACTTCCCCTTTTTTATTACAAGAGAATTTTCCCCATCATAGGCATAAACTATTCTGGCAGATCCCTCTTCAATCTTGGCCCCCAGGACCGCCTCTACGTTTTCCTCTTCGACCAATCCCGATAGGGCCATAACAAAGTCCTCTAATCTGTGCTGCCTCTACCTTACCTAGGTTTCCGGGGCCTCCGCTACTCAGACCCTATTACCCGAACCGCGACAGGTCGAACGGGGCCGGTCCCCTGCCCTGCCCCACCGCCATGTCCGCCACGATCCGGCCCGTGACGGGACCCAGCGTCAGGCCCAGATGCTGGTGCCCGAAGGCATAGAGCAGGTTGGGCGCACGGGCCGAGCGGCCGATGGCGGGCAGATAGTCGGGCAGGGTCGGGCGGCACCCCACCCATTCCGCCCCCGGCAGGGCGAAGGGCAGGTCCAGGGAGCGGATGCGGCCGCGCAGCCTTTCCCATTTCATGCGATCGGGCGGGCTGTCGGGATGGCTGAACTCCACGAAGCTGGAGGCCCGCAGATAGTCACGGAACCGTGTGACGATCAGGGCCCGGTCTTCGAACACCAGCGGCGGCAGGTCGGCGGGCCAGTCACCGGGATGGGTGTGCAGATGATATCCCCGCTCCGCGATCATCGGCACCGTGTGGCCCAACCCCTCCATCAGCGGTCGGCTGGCCACGCCGGCGGCCATGACCACCATGTCGGGCGCCAGTTCGGCCCCGCTTTCCACCACCACCCGCGCGCGGCCGCCGGCCAGCGGCAAGCCGACGGCACGCCCGTGCAGCATAACGCCGCCCCGTTCCAGGAACCGGCCGCGCAGGGCATCGAACAGCCGGTCATGCCCGGCAATATGCCCGCTGCCCAGGAACCGCACGGCCCCCGCCGGCACCCGGCCCAGCAGGCGGGCCAGGTCCGCCCCCTCCCCCGCTGTCAGCGGCCGATACCGCGCCGTGCCATGGTCGCCCCTTTCCAGCCGGGCCAGGCCGCGCGCCGCACTGTCGCCCGTATCCCAGATCACGTAATGCCCGTCGCGGATCAGCAGGTCGGGCCGCCCCAGCCCGGAAACCAGCGCTTCCCAGGCCGGCATGGCCTCGGCCACCAATGCTTTCAGTGCCGCCTTGCCCGCGCGGAACCGGTCCGGCCGCGATGCCAGGGCCAGACGCAGGCCGAAGGGCAGCCAGTGGCGGATATCGCGCAACGGCAATGACAGCGCATCATCCCGCGCCAGCAACCGACCCGGCACGGCGCGCAGGCTGGCCGGGCTGGCCAGCGGTTCCACCTGTTCCACCGCGATATGCCCGGCATTGCCCCAGGAGGCGGGCTTTACCGCCGCCCCCTCATCCAGCAGCGTCACGGTCAGACCGCGATCCTGCAGCGCCAGCGCCGAGCAGAAGCCCAGCACCCCGCCACCCACCACCAGGACCCCGTTCATCATCTGCTCCCCTTCCGCTGACGCCGAATATACGGTATACGATCCATGGCGCAAGGCGGGATCGAGCTTATCGGACAGGCTGTTTAAGCCGCCCTTTCCCCATTATGCTTTCGCCCACCAAGGGGCGGCACTGGACATGCCGCCCTCTTCGCTGCGTGAGCGTCTCCCGATACGGGAGATGCTCGGGCGGTGACTGCGGGAACGGAATATGGAGATATCTATGAGCATCGGGGGTTCCACGGCGGCGGCGGAACTGGCGGCCCTTTCCGCCATCGACCATGGCCAGACCCGCCCGCCCGCCATCCGGCCGGCCGACCATGTTGCGCGCCTGGAACAGGCCGCCCGCCTGATGGCGGAGATGCGGGCCGGCACGCTGCTGATCGGGGCGGGCGCCAGCCTGCGCTATTTCACCGGTGTGGCCTGGGGGGCCACGGAACGGCTGGTGGCGCTGCTGTTGCGCAAGGGCCGCCGGCCCGCCATGATCTGCCCCGCCTTTGAGCTGGGCTCCCTGAAGGAAGCGCTGGCCATTGATGCCGACATCCTGTTGTGGGAGGAGGACGAGAACCCGGCCGACTTGCTGGCCAGCGCCGTCGCAGGGTATGAGACCCTGGCGCTGGACCCCGCCGCCCCCTTTGTCCTCTACGCCCGCCTGCGCGAGGCGGCCCCCACCCTGAAGGTGGTGGATGCCAGCCCTATCGTCGATGGCTGCCGGGGCCGCAAGTCCGATGCCGAACTGGCGCTGCTATCCTATGCCAAGGGCAAGACGCTGGACATCCACCGCCGCGCCGCCGCCATCCTGCGCCCCGGCATCCGCGCCAGCGACGTGAAGCGTTTCATCGATCAGGCGCACCGCGCCGTGGGGTCGGACAATGGCTCCACCTTTTGCGCGGTACAGTTCGGCCGCGCCACCGCCTTCCCCCACGGGCTTCCCGGTGATCAGGAACTGGCCGAGGGCGATATCGTCCTGATCGATACGGGCTGTCAGGTGGAGGGCTACCATTCCGACATCACCCGCACCTATGTCTATGGTGAGCCCACGGCGGAGCATCGCCGCATCTGGGCCATCGAGCATGAGGCCCAGGAAGCCGCCTTCGCCGCCGCCCGCCCCGGCCGCACCTGCGAAAGCGTCGATGATGCCGCCCGCGTCGTGCTGGAACGCTATGGCCTCGGCCCCGATTACAAACTCCCCGGCCTTCCCCACCGCACCGGCCACGGCATCGGCTTGCAGATCCATGAAGGCCCCTATCTGGTGCGCGGCGACAAAACCGTGCTGGCGCCCGGCATGTGCTTTTCCAACGAGCCGATGATTGTGATCCCCGACACGTTCGGCGTGCGGCTGGAGGATCACATGTACATCACGCAGGATGGGGCGGCGTGGTTTACTGAGCCGTCTGTGTCGATTGAGCGGCCGTTTGGGTGAGGGGGCCGGGG
>NZ_JAGOGJ010000211.1 GCF_017996735.1 Niveispirillum sp. | reverse complement strand
GCAAACAGCACAGAATCCGACCGTTCCAGACGGTCGCGCAGATATTCGGCAAAAAGCTGGTGATAGCGGTACTCACGCCGGTCGGGGCCCACGGATGTGAGGAACACGCCCTGCTGTTCCAGCCGTTCCAGCACCATCCAGCCATCCGACCGGCCGCAAAGCAGATTGACCAGATCACCGGTCAGCCGGTCCAGAAGGGCGGTGCGGATCACCATGTCGCGCACCTCGTCCGGCAGGGTCATCAGTACCTGCTCGGACAGGTAGCGGGCCAGATCGGCTCCCGACCCGCCCGATTGCGCGATCAGCCGTTCCTGACCGATGCCACGCTTCAGCGACAGGGATGTCAACTGCAAGGCGATGGGCCAGCCCTCGGTCCGGTCCAGGATACGGCCGACATCGTCGGCAGCAAGGGTGCGACCGGCACGGGCCAGCAGGCTTTCCGCCTCCTGGCTGGAAAAGCGCAGATCGCGGGCAGTGATCTCCAATAGCTGTTCTTCTGCCGCCAGCGCGGACTGGCCCAGCCACGGGTAATCCCGCGATGCCAGGACGAAGCGGCAATTGGCCGGCGCCAGCCGGATCAGGGCCTGCAGGAACCCCGCCACCCCCTCCCCCTGGGCATGGTGCAGATCGTCCAGAATCAGGACAAAGGGCCCCGCCTCGCCCGCCAACTCATTGACGATGGCCGACAATGCGGCGCGCGGCGGCAGGTCGGCGGCCTGCGCCAGCGGGTCGCCGGCGCCCGCTTCCCCCCGGATCGCCAGCACAAGATAACGCACCAGCCGCTTCAGATCGCAATCATCGCGTTCCAGGGTCAGCCATACGGCCTTCACCGCCAGACCGGCCAGTCGTTCGCGCCATTGCGCCAGGATGCTGGTCTTGCCATAGCCGGCTGGCGCCTGCACCAGGGTCAGGCGATGGGTCAGCGCCCGGTCCAGCAGGTCCAGCAAAGCATCGCGCCGGATCTGGTCGCCCATCCAGACGGGCGGGCCGAATTTGGCGGCGATCAATTCGTCCATGGAACCTTACCCTCACACCAAGTTTCAGTGATCGCAACCGATCACCGACCTCAATCGCCGGCGCCCACATCCGTGGGCTTGGCTACGCCGCATGGGCGGCGCGGCGGCAGTCGCCGCCGAACCGGTCCCCGATGCACTGTGCCCATCGGGAACCGGTATCGCCCGCAATGTACGCCCGGGGGTCCGTGAGAGGCAGGTTACGGTCTGGGGATCGTCCTTTCAACACTTCTACCCACCCCAAATCCGCCGCTTACCCGTTCATGCCCGCCTACACCCGTTTTCCGCGTTGCCGCATCGGCGTGCGGTTCCTTCTAATCCACGGGAGATCGAAGCGTGGGGAGGGTTGAGGAGTGCGCATTGGCGTCGATGTGGGTGGAACGAACACGGATGCCGTCCTGATAGACGGCAGCCTGGTCGTGGCCTCCACCAAGCAGCCCACGACAGCGGATGTCAGTTCGGGCGTCGCGGCGGCGATCACCGCCGTGCTGTCCAAGGCGGGGACGTCGCCCGCCACGGTCACGGCCGTGATGATCGGGACGACGCATTTCACCAACGCCCTGGTGGAACGCCGGCATCTGGACCGCGTCGGCGTCATTCGTCTGGCCAGCCCATCGGGTGAGGCGCTGCCGCCCCTGACCGGCTGGCCCGACGCGCTGGCCGCCCGGATCGGCCGCGACTATTTCCTGTTGCCCGGCGGTTACGAGGTGGACGGGCGCGAGATATCGCCCTTCGACGAGGACAAGGTACGGGCGGCGGCAAGGGTTTTCCGGGAACGCGGCATCACCAGCATCGCGGTCAGCAGTGCGTTTGCGCCCATCAATGGCGCCATGGAGGACCGGGCCGCCGCCATCCTGCGCCAGGAACATCCGGAAGCGGAAATCAGCCTGTCGCACGCCGTCGGCCGCCTGGGCCTGATCGAGCGGGAAAACGGCGTCATCCTGAATGCCGCCTTGGCCAGCCTGGCCCGGCATGTCATCGCCTCCTTCGAACGGGCCCTTCGGGAACTGGGGCTGGCGGCCCCGCTCTATATATCGCAGAATGACGGAACACTGATTTCTGCCGCCTATGCCGCCCGCTATCCGGTGATGACCATCGGGTCCGGCCCCACCAATTCCATGCGCGGTGCCGCCTTCCTGACCGGGGTGCAGGACGGCATCGTCATGGATGTCGGCGGCACTACCTGCGATATCGGGGTGCTGGCCAACGGTTTTCCGCGCGAAAGCTCCATCGCCGTCGATATTGGCGGGGTGCGCACCAATTTCCGCATGCCCGACATCCTGGCCATCGGCCTGGGCGGCGGCACGCGCGTCCATCTGGACGGGGGGACCTTGCGCATCGGGCCGGATTCCGTGGGCTATCGCATCACGCAGGATGCCTTTCTGTTCGGCGGCAGCACCCTGACCACCAGCGATATCGCGGTGGCGGCGGGCAAGGCCGGCTTTGGTGACGCCTCACGCGTGCCGGCCCTGGGCTCGGCCAAGCTGGAGACCATCTGGACCCGCATCCAGACCATGCTGGCCGACGGGGTGGACCGGATGAAGACGGCGCGCGGCGATGCCACCATCATCGCCGTCGGCGGTGGCCATTTCCTGGTGGCAGACGATCTGAAGGGTGCCGCGAAAGTGATCCGCCCGCCCCATGCCGACGTGGCCAATGCGGTCGGTGCCGCCATCGCCCAGATCGGCGCGCAGATCGAACAGATCGTGGATTATGCCGTCCTCCCGCGTGAGACGGCACTGGCCCGCCTGAAGGAAGACGCCACGGCGCGCGTGGTCGCGGCCGGTGGTGCCCCCGATACAATCGAGATTGTCGATATGGAAGAAGTGTTCCTGTCCTATCTGCCGGGCCGGTCGGCCCAGGTGCGGTTGAAGGCGGTCGGCGATCTGGCCGCCGACCGGCACAAGGGGGAGGCTCACCATGCGCATTGATCGTGCGGCGCTGGCCGATCTGGCCCGCGGGGCGGCGTTCCTGGGGTCCGGCGGTGGCGGCGATCCCTATTACGGGCTGCTGCTGGCCGAGGCAGCGTTTGAGCGGACGGGTGGGTTCGAGCTGATCTCTCCGTTCGACCTGGCTGACGACGCCCTGGTGGCACCCTGCGGCTGGATCGGGGCGCCCACCGTGTCGGTGGAAAAGCTGCCGAACGGCGGGGAGACGGTGGCCGGCCTGCGGCGGCTGGAACAGATCATGGGTCGCCGGATCGATGCCGTTCTGCCGGTGGAGATTGGCGGCGGCAACGGTCTGGCGCCCTTCATCGCGGCGGCGGAACTGGGCGTGCCGGTGGTCGATTGCGACGGGATGGGCCGTGCCTTCCCGGAAAGCCAGATGGTGATCTTCAATGTGCGCGGCGTGTCGGCCTGTCCGTCGGTGCTGACGGCGGCCTGCGGGTCGCTGGCGGTGATCGAGACCGACAACAACCTGACCCATGAGCGCATCGCCCGCGGCCTGTCCGTGGCGCTGGGCGGCATCGCCCATATGGTGGAATATCCGCTGACCGGCGCCCAGGCCAAGCACCAGTCGATCCCCGGCAGCGTCAGTGCCGCCATCGCCATCGGTGCCGCCATCCGCAATGCGCGGGTCGAACGGCGTGATCCGTTCGATGCGCTGGCGGCGGCGCTTTGCGCCACCGGCCTCTATCCCCATTGCATGACCCTGTTTGATGGCAAGATCACCGACCTGGAGCGGGAGACGCGCGGCGGTTTTTCCATTGGCAAGGTGGTGATCGACGGGTTCGGCGGCGGCGGGCAGATGGAAGTGCTGTTCCAGAACGAGAATCTGGTGGCCAAGCTGAATGGCGAGGTCCGGGCCATGGTGCCCGACCTGATCACCATCATGGACCGGGAAACCGCCGACACCATCACCACCGAGCGCCTGAAATATGGCCAGCGGGTGAAGGTGATCGCGGCGTCGGCGCCGTCCATGCTACGTGAACCGGCAGCACTGGCCCTGATGGGGCCGGGGGCGTTCGGCTTCGATCCGCACTTCACCCCCATTGAAACCCTGAACAAGATCGAGGGCGCATGAGCCACAGCCAATCCAGCGACGCCTATGCATCCGGGCCGCTGCCCGAACACCTGACCGTCGCCGGTTGGCGCGTGGCCCTGATCATCGCCAGCTTCACCTTCTCCCTGCCGGGCTTCCTGAACGGGGCGCAGACCGGTTTGGCGCTGGGCTTTGGTCCCGCCGTGACGGCAGCCCTGATCGCCGGCATGGTGCTGTGCGCCGGGGCCTGCCTGACCGCCATCATCTCCGTGCGCACGCGGCTGACCACATATCTGCTGGTGCAGCGTTCCTTCGGGGTGAAGGGGGCGGCCCTGGTCAATCTGGTCATCGCCATCGTGCATTATTGCTGGTTCGGGGTGAATGTCTCCTTCTTCGGCGACGCCATGGTGGCAGCCGCCGAGGATGGTTTCGGCATTCCCGGCAGCTTCGGCAGTTTTGTGGTCATCGGCAGCGTCCTGATCACCATTTCCACCATTTTCGGCTTCCGCACCCTGGACCGGCTGGCCATGGTGGCGGTGCCGCTGGTGGGCGTCATCCTGATCGCCGTCTGCTATATGGCGCTGGGTGCCGGGCCGGTCAGCCTGGCGCCGGCGGCAAACCCGCCGGTGCCGATGAGCTTCGGCATCGCCCTGTCGGCCCTGGTGGGTGGCAACATGCTGACCGTAGCGGCCATGCCCGATCTGGCGCGCTTCATCCGCACGGAAAAGGGTGCCTTGGTCGGCATGGCCCTGTCCTTCCCGTTCGCGGCCCCCGTGCTGATGGTGGTGTCGGCCCTGATCGCCCTGGCCACGGGGCAGACGGATATCATGAAGCTGGTTGTGGGGCTGGGCTTCGGGGTGCCGGCATTGCTGATGCTGCTGCTGTCGGTGTGGACGATCAATGCGCTCAACCTTTATTCCGCCAGCCTGTCCATGGCCGCCACCTTCCCCCGGACCCGCCAGACCTGGTTCATCCTGGGCGGCGGGGCGGTCGGCTGCGTCTTCGCCCTGCTGGGCATCATCAACAGCTTCATCCCGTTCCTGGTGGCGCTGGGGCTGATCATCCCGCCCATCGCCGCCATCTATGTCATCGACGGATTCATGGTGTATCGCCATGGCGCAGCCGAACCGGTGGACGTCCCCGCCATCCGCTGGGAAGCGGTGGCGGTCTGGCTGGGATCGCTCGCGGTCACCGTACCGGCCATGGCCTATGACCTGTCCTTGACCAGCGTGCCGGCCCTGGACGCCACCCTGCTGGCGGCCATCGCCTATCTGATCGTGCTGCGTGTGAAGAGGAAATGATGGTCACCGACCTGCAAGCGCTCAGCCTACTGGACGCCCATGATCAGGCGGCCCTGGTCGCCAAGGGCGAGGTGCCGCCCGACGCGCCGGTGCGCGCCGCACTGGCGCGGATCGCCGCCCTGAACCCGACGCTGAACGCCGTCAGCCATGTGGCGGCCGACCATGCGCTGAACGCCGCCGCGTGCGTCGACCGGTCGGCGCCGATGGCTTGTGTACCCTATCTGCTGAAAGCGTCGATGGAATATCCGGGCTTTCCCTGGGTATCGGGGTCGCGCGCCTGCCGGGAACGGGTGGGCCGCAACCGCTATCCGTTCGCCGCTGCCATGGATGCCGCCGGCTTGATCCCCGTCGGCATGTCGACCATGCCGGAATTTGGCCTGATCGGGTCGGGCGAGGCCCTGGTCTATGGCCCCACCCGCAATCCCTGGGACCTGACGCGCGGGGCCGGCGGGTCCAGCAGCGGGGCCGGGGCGGCGGTGGCCGCCGGCCTGGTGCCGTTCGCCACGGGCAGCGATGGCGGCGGGTCGATCCGCATTCCGGCCTCGCATTGCGGCATCATCGGCTTCAAGCCCAGCCGCAACTGGAACCTGCGGGCCCGCGCCGTCAGCCTGATCGATGATCTGCTGGCATCGGATGGTCTTTACGGACGGTCGATGCGCGACACGGTGTGGGCGGCGCACGCGCTGCGCGCACAGAAGCCGGGGAAGCTGGCGCTGGACCGGCCGCTGCGCATCGCGGTCAGCCTGTCCGGGCTGGACGGTCAATTGCCGGAACCCGACATCGTGGCGATGATCGGGAAATCCGCCACCCTGTGCGCCGATCTGGGCCACAAGGTGGAGAATAAGGAACTGCCGCTGGATCTGGCCGCACTCAACCGCGCCTTCGACATTTTGTGGTCCTATGGTGCGGGCGAGGTGGCGGATATTTTCCAGGCCAAGCTGGGGCCGGCGGCCGGTGACCTGCTGGAACCCTGGACCCTGCGGCTGGCCGAACGGCGCCAGGACATCACGCCCGACGATCTGGCGAATGCCCTGTCCGCCATCGGCCGCATCGACCTGCATCTGGCCCGGTTCTGGGAGGAGTTCGACGTGGTGCTGAGCCCGGTGGCCGGCAGCACCGCGCCCAAGCTGGGCGTGCTGGCACCCGACCGGGAGTTCGACGGGCTGTGGCGCGACCATTTCCGCCATGTCAACCATACGCAATTGCAGAATATGGCCGGATATCCGGGCCTGTCGCTGCCGCTGTTCGAGGGGGCGGACGGAATGCCGGCGGGGGCGATGTTCTGGACCGGCCATGGCGGTGATGATGTGCTGCTGGCGCTGGGCACCAGCCTGGAGGCGGCCCACCCCTGGGCACACCGCCGGCCGCCGATAGTATGACCCGTTGACCCTTGTTCACCTTCCCGGCTTTCGCCCATGGGCTCTAATACCATCGGCATGAAATCTTGACCTTCGGTCAATCTTTCCTGCCCCTCAAGCGCCGGGCGGCTGCATCCGCAGCCTTGGCTAACGCCGCACGTGCGGCGCGGCGGCAGTCGCC
>NZ_JAGOGJ010000005.1 GCF_017996735.1 Niveispirillum sp. | reverse complement strand
GAATATACTGTATACAGTACACAGGGATGACCGGCGGTCCAGCAAAAGCTGTGATCGGGTCGATGGTTGGGGGGGAGGTGGACATGAAGTACGCGGGATGGGCCTTGTTCGCCCTGTGCTGCCTTGCCCCCGTGGCGGCGGCCCAGTCGCCCTCCAAGGATTGGGAAACCGGCGATCCGGCATCGGAGGGCCTTGATCCGGCGCGGTTGGCGGCCATGACGGCCGCCATCACGCGGGGTGATTTCCAGAAGATCACCAGTGTCGTCATCACCCGCGACGGGCGGCTGGTCTATGAGCAGTATTTCGATGAGGGGGGGCGTGATGCGTTGCGCAACACACGCTCCGTCACAAAGACGCTCACGGGCATGCTGACCGGTCTGGCGATCGGCGACGGCGCCCTGGCGGGGGTGAAAACACCCATCACCCCGTTCTTCCCGGAGATGCAGCCCCTGCAGAACCCCGACCCGCGCAAGGACAAGATCACGGTGGAGGATTTCCTCACCATGAGTTCCCTGCTCGAATGCGATGACAGCAACTCCTATTCCCGGGGCAACGAGGAAAGGATGTACCTGATCGAGGATTGGGTGCGGTTCACGCTGGAATTGCCCATCAAAGGTTTCCCGAACTGGAGCACGCCGCCCCATTTGTCGCCCCATGGCCGAAGCTGGAGCTACTGCACGGCCGGCACGGTGACCTTGGGGGCCGTCATCCAGCGCGCGACCGGACGGAATATCCAGGACATGGCGCAGCAACGCCTGTTTGGCCCCATGGGCATCGGACCTGTGGAATGGCAGGTAACCCCCACGGGCATCGCCATGACGGGGGGCGGCCTGGGCCTGCGCAGCCGCGATCTGGCCAAGCTGGGCCAGCTTTATCTGGATGGCGGGGTCTGGCAGGGCAAACGCCTGATCCCGGCGGACTGGGTCCGTGCCTCCACCAGTGCCCAGGCCCAGGTCGATGAACAGACGGACTATGGCTATCTCTGGTGGATCAAGCGGTTGAAGACGGCGACGGGCGAGGAACTGGCCTGGCTGATGAGCGGGACGGGCGGCAACAAGGTCGCGGTCTTTCCCCGGCTTCGGATGGTCGTGACCGTCACCACCACCAATTACCGCGTCAGGGACGCCCACGGTTTGACTGAACGTATTCTGACCGACCATGTGCTGGCGGCGGTGGGGCAATAGGCTGGGGCAAAAGGGCGGGGCGAAGCCATGAAGGCGGCAAATCGGGAGCCCCCGGTGCCGGTCATGCGTCCCGCTTGGCCGCCCCTGCCGCTATGTCCCACCTGCTTCCCCCCGGCATCAGTTGACAGCGCACCCCCCGTCGGGGACAAGCTAGCACCCGTCGACCGTAACCCCGAGACGCTGTTGAAGATGCACCCTGTCCGGACCTATCGCCGCCTGCTGCTGTCCACGGCGCTGGCTTTCGGCTTGTCGGGTGTCGCCCTGGCGGCGGATGTGCAGGTGCCGCAGGGCACGGATGCCACCCAGCATGGTGCCGGCCCCGCCAAGCCCACGGAAAACGGCCAGCCCGTGCTGCTGTCGGCCGACAGTGTGGATTACGACCAGGACCTGGGCATCATCACCGCGCGCGGCAAGGTGGAGTTGAGCCAGGGCGGGCGGCTGCTGCTGGCCGACACGGTCAGTTTTTCGGAAAAGACCAATGTCGTCACCGCGTCCGGCAATGTCTCCATCCTGGAGCCGACGGGCGAGGTGATGTTTGCGAATTATACGGAACTGACCGACGACCTTCAGAAGGGCTTTGTCGATCAGGTCCGCATCCTGCTGTCCGACAATTCCAAATTCGCGGCCCTGCAGGGGGAGCGGCGCGAGGGCCGCTATACCCGCATGGAAAATGCCGTCTATTCCCCGTGCGAACTGTGCGCCACCGACCCGACGCGCCCGCCGATCTGGCAGATCCGGGCGGCCCGCATCACCCATGACCAGCAGGCGCACGACGTCTATTACCGCGATGCGACGCTGGAAGTGGCGGGCGTGCCCGTCATGTGGCTGCCCTTCTTCGGCCATCCCGACCCGACTGTCGAACGGCGCAGCGGTTTCCTGACACCGGGCGGCGGCATCAGTTCCGATCTGGGCACCTATGCCCGCATCTATTATTTCTTCGATATCGACGAGTCGAAGGATTTCACGCTGGAAGTGACGCCCAGCACCGAGGATGGCCTGCTGCTGGGCGGGGAATATCGCCAGCGTTTCGCCACCGGTTCCATCACCCTGTCGGGCAGCGCCACCTATGCCGACCGCGCGCGGGAAACGGCGGCCGGCATCGTGGAGAAGAAGGATTTCCGGGGCCATATCTTCGGCACGGGCCGGTTCGATATCGATGAGAAGTGGCGCTGGGGTTTCGACCTGAAGCGCGTGACCGATAACACCCATCTGCTGCGGTACGACTATAGCCGGGAGGATATCCTGGCCAGCCGCGGCTTTGTGGAACGGTTCGACGGGCGCGATTACCTGGCCCTCAATGTCTATGATTTCCAGGATCTGCGCCCCGGCAACCCGGAGGAGGAACCCGTCGTCCTGCCCATGGTGACCTATAGCGCGCTGGGCGAGCCCGGCGGTCTGCTGGGCGGGCGCTGGTCGGCCGATGCTGGTTTCCTGTCGCTGCTGCGGTCCAGCGGCAATGACACGCGCCGTGTGTCGTCGGCCGCCGGCTGGCGCCGCGACGACATCACCAGTTTCGGCCTCGTTTCCGTGCTGAAGGCGGAGGCGCGGGCCGATGGCTACTGGGTGTCCAACCTGCGCCGACCCGATGGCAGCGTGGAACAGGATGACAAGGTCCGCTTGCGTGGCTTCCCGCATGCGGACTGGACCGTGTCCTACCCGCTGGCGCGTCAGGATGCGACGGTGCAGACCCTGATTGAACCCATGGTCATGCTGTCGGCGGCCCCCAATATCGACAATTCCGGCTATATCCCCAACGAGGACAGCCAGGATATCGAATTCGACTATACGAACCTGTTCCGCGCCTCGCGCTATCCCGGCATCGACCGGCTGGAAGGCGGGCAACGCCTGACCTATGGCGTGAAGACCGGCTTCTACGGGTTCGGTGGCGGTTCCTCCACCCTGTTCCTGGGCCAGAGCCAGCGTCTGCAGGGCGATGCTGATTTCCCCGGCGGATCTGGCCTGCGCCGCCGCACCTCGGACGTGGTGGGCAAGCTGGAACTGACGCCCAGCCCCTGGATGGACATTTCCTATTCCTTCCGGCTGGACAGCCAGACGGGGGCGCAGCGCCTGCACGACGTTTATGGCGTGTTCGGGCCGTCGCAGTTCCGGGTGTCGGGTTCCTATGTCTATCTGGATAAGCTGACCCAGGATGGCGGGCTGGCCACGCGCAACCGCGAGGAACTGACGGTCGGCATCAATTCCGCCCTGACCGACCGCTGGTCGGTGGGGGTCAATCACCGGCGCGATCTGGCGCCCGGCGGCGGCCCTGTCCTGTCATCGGCCACCATCACCTATCAGGAGGATTGCCTGACCTTCCAACTGGTGGCCGAACGCGACAATACGCGGCGTACCGGCATCGACCGTGGCGACCGGCTGTTCTTCCGCGTGGCCTTCAAGAATCTGGGCGAATTCATGAGCCCGTCGCTGTCCGGCGCCGTCTTTGGCCCGCAGGACCGCTGATGAACGATCCGGGTATCAGTGAGCAGGACCTGTTCCGCTGGCTGGACTTCCTGGAAAACTACGCCCGCGACTGGGACCGCGCGTTCGAGAACCGTCCCGGCTATTTCACGCAGGAATATTGGTACCTGTTTGTCAGCTGTACCGTGGGCCATTGGCGCGGGGCGCCGCTGACGGTCAGCGCCGCCTGCCAGACCATGAAAAGCGGTTCCAACCGCACGCGCGAGGACCGGATCAAGCGCGCCGTCGATGACGGTTATCTGGAAAAGCGCAAGGCCGACCTGGATGGCCGCAACGCCTTTGTCGTGCCCACGCCCAAGCTGGAACAGGTTATCCGGGGCCATTTCCAGCGCACCTTGCAGATGGCGCGGCAGGCGATCGGATAGGGCTTAAACAACGATATATTTGATGTATTATTCATCACACCACATACCAGACGCGTAAATTCGCCGATTGTCCGTCACCCATGCCCACTTCACTCTTTGCCGCAACAGCAATCCGGGGCAGGATCGGCCAACGACCGCCCGATGAGTGACATGGACCCGATTGTGACAGGACAGGACGCGCCCGACGTTTTCATGGTGCGGCTGGCGGGCATCGCCAAGACCTTCCATGGCAAGGATGGCCGGACCGTGGCCGCCCTGGCCGGCATCGACCTTGATATTCCGCGCGGTGGCATCACCGCCATCGTCGGCCCCAGCGGGGCCGGGAAAAGCAGCCTGCTGCGCGCCGTGAACCTGCTGGAACGGCCCGATGCCGGCACCGTCATTGTGGGTGGCCGCGACCTGACCAGCCTGGATGAAGAGGCGCTGCGCCGCGCCCGGCAATCCATCGGCATGATTTTCCAGCATTTCAACCTGCTGGCCAACCGCACGGTTGCGGGCAATGTTGCCCTGTCGCTGGAACTGGCGGGCTGGCCGACGGCAAAGATCGGGCCGCGCGTGGCCGAACTGCTGGATCTTGTCGGCCTGACCGACAAGGCATCGCAATATCCCGCCGCCCTGTCCGGCGGGCAGAAGCAGCGAGTGGGCATCGCCCGCGCGCTGGCCCCCAATCCGCAGCTTCTGCTGTGTGACGAGGCGACATCGGCGCTGGACCCCGAAACCACGCGCCAGATCCTGGCCCTGATCCGCCGCATCAATCGTGATCTGGGCCTGACCGTCCTGCTGATCACCCATGAGATGGCCGTGGTGCGGGAAGTGGCCGATCAGGTGGTGGTGCTGGAGGCCGGGCGTATCATCGAACAGGGGCCGGTGGCGCAGGTCTTCGCCCATCCCGCCCATGCCACCACCCGCCGTTTCCTGCTGGGCGAAACGGGGACGGAACTGCCGCCGCATCTGGCCGATCGCCTGTCGCCCGCGCCGCTGGCCGGGGGTGCCACCCTGATCCGGCTGCATGCGGTGGGCGATCTGGCCGCCTCCCCCCTGCTGTCCGACCTGGGGGCCGCCGGTATCGGTGCCCGTCTGGTTGCGGGCCGGGTGCAGCCGCTGGGCGACCAGCCCTTCGCCGGCCTGGTGGCCGCCCTGACGGGGGAAGGGGCCGCCATCGACGCCGCCATCCAACAATTGCGCGCCCGTGGCGCGGAGATCGAGGTTCTGGGCCATGTCGCCACAGATGCTGTCGCTGCTGGCTGACGCCACGGTTCAGACCCTGTTGATGGTCGCGGTGGCGGGGGGGCTTGCCACCCTGGCCGGTGTGCCGCTGGGCCTGTTCCTGGCCCTGTCGGGGTCGGGCGACCTGTTGCCGAAACCGGCGCTGCAGCGCACGGTCGGCCTGATCGTGAACGCCACCCGGTCCACGCCCTTCATTATCCTGGTGGTGGCCATCGTGCCGCTGACAAGGCTGCTGACCGGCACCTCCATCGGTACCGCCGCCGCGACGGTTCCCCTGACGCTGGCCGCCATCCCCTTCATCGCACGTGTCGTGGAAGGGGCCGTGCGCGAGGTGGATCACGGCCTGTTGGACGCGGCCCGCGCCATGGGCGCAAAGCCCGGACAGGTGGTGACCAAGATCCTGCTGCCGGAGGCCCGCGCCGGCATCGTCCGCGGCCTGACGCTGGCCGCCGTCAATCTGGTGGGTTATTCCGCCATGGTCGGTGCCGTCGGTGGCGGCGGCCTAGGTGATCTGGGCATCCGCTATGGCTATCAGCGCTTCATGCCGGAAATGATGCTGGCGGTCGTGCTGGTCCTGATCGTCGTCGTGCAGGCCCTGCAATCGGGCGGCGAGGCGCTGGCCCGCCGCCTGGACAAACGTAATCCCGGAAGCTGAAGGTCGATCCCCATGCGCATTCCCGCCCTCCTGGCCCTTGCCGCCGCTGTCCTGGCCCCGGTCCTTCCCGTTCAGGCCGAAAAGGTCCGGATCGGTGTGACCCCCGGACCCCATGCCCAGATCATGGAGGTGGTGAAGAAGGAAGCCGCCGGCCAGGGTCTGGAGCTGGATGTGCTGGAATTCAGCGACTATGTCGTGCCCAACGCCGCCCTGGACAGCGGTGACCTGGATGCCAACAGCTTCCAGCACCAGCCCTATCTGGACAATCAGATCACCGACCGGGGGTTCAAGCTGGTGGCGGTGGGCAAGACCGTGACCTTCCCGCTGGGCATCTTCGCATCCAAGGCCAAGTCGCTGGACGCCCTGCCCAAGGGGGCCAAGATCGCCATTCCCAACGACCCCACCAATGGCGGCCGCGCCCTGCTGCTGCTGGCGCGTGAGGGGCTGATCGGCGTCGATCCCAAGGCGGGGCTGAAGGCCACCGTGCTGGACATCACCCAGAACCCGAAGAACCTGAAGATCGTGGAACTGGACGCGGCCCAGTTGCCGCGCAGCCTGGGTGACGTGGATGCCGCCGCCATCAACGGCAATTACGCGCTGGAGGCGGGATTGGACCCGATCAAGGACGCCATCGCACGGGAACCGGCCAACGGCCCCTACGCCAATGTCATCGCCGTCCGTATTGCCGACAAGGACAAGCCGTGGGTGAAGAAGCTGGTCGGCATCTATAACTCGGCCCCCGTGAAGACCTATATCGAGACGGCGTTCAAGGGGGCGGTGGTTCCGGCCTGGTAACGGCTGGTCGGTTCCTTCACCATCAGGCCGCTCTGGCGCCCGCCCGATCCCCATGCCGGATGGGGATTGGCACCGTCAATAATGCACATGGTTGCGCAACGACCGTGATCACCGGGGCTGGGCCGCCGGTGACGGGGCAGGCTGCGCCTGCTGTCCCCCGCCGGAAACCCGTGCCGATACGATGGAAAATATCTTCTAAATTTTTGGAATATGGAATATCGTGCCTTCCAACGGGGCGGGATGAACCGTCCGGTCAGGGAGGAGAGCGCCATGGTGCGCGCGTTGCTGGGCTTTTTCGCCACCGGGCCTGACCGGCCGGTGACGGCGGGGGCGGCGGAGATCGATGCAGCCTATCGCCGTCATCGCCTGCGCGTGATGCTGGCCATCACGCTGGGCTATGGCCTGATCTATACCTGCCGGCTGGCGCTGGGCGTGGTGAAGAAGCCGCTGATCGATGCGGACGTGTTTTCGCCGGCGGAACTGGGCCATATCGGCTCTGCCCTGTTCTACACCTATGCCATCGGCAAGCTGACCAACGGGTTTCTGGCCGACCATGCCAATATCCGCCGCGCGCTGGCCGTCACCTTCCTGCTGACGGCGCTGTGCAACCTGACCATGGGGTTTGTCACCAGTGTCTGGGTGGCGGTACTGGTCTGGGGCCTGAATGGCTGGTTCCAGAGTTTCGGCGCGCCGGGCGGGGTGGTGGCCATGACGGCCTGGTTCTCCAACCGGGAGCGGGGCCGCGCCTATGGCGTCTGGTCCACGGCCCATTCCATCGGTGAAGGCCTGACCTTCCTGGTGGTGGGATCGCTGGTCGGCTGGCTGGGCTGGCAGGCCGGGTTCTTCGGGCCGGGGCTGATCGGCATCGCCACCGCCGCCTTTGTCTGGTTCCTGTTGCAGGACCGGCCGCAGACAATGGGCCTGCCGCCCGTCAATGACTGGAAGGGCGATCATTACGGGGAAAAGCCCAAGGCCGATCCGCGTTCCGTCCTGGCCCAGCAGTTGCACATCCTGAAACTGCCCGCCATCTGGGTCCTGTGTCTGGCATCGGCCACCACCTATGTCACCCGCTATGCCATCAATTCCTGGGGCGTGCTGTATTTGCAGGAGGTGCGGGGCTATTCGCTGGCCATGGCGGGCACGCTGTTGATGGTCAGCACCGTGGCCGGCATTGTCGGCGCCATCAGCTTTGGCCTGTTGTCGGACAAGCTGTTCCAGTCGCGCCGCCCGCCGGCCAACCTGCTGTTCGGTGTGCTGGAACTGATCGGCATGCTGCTGATCTTTTTCGGGCCGAACAGCGTGCCGCTGCTACTGCTGGGCATGGTGTTGTTCGGGGCCGGCATGACGGGGCTTGTCACCTCCCTGGGCGGCCTGTTCGCGGTCGATATCGCACCCAAGCGGGTGGCGGGGGCGGCGATGGGGGTCATCGGCATCTTCAGCTATGTGGGGGCGGCCCTGCAGGAACATGTTTCCGGCATGCTGATCGACCGTGGCATGACCATGGTCGACGGGGTCCGGCATTACAATTTCGGCCCGGTGATCTGGTTCTGGATCGCCGCGTCGGTGGTTTCCATGGTTTTGGCGGCGACCCTGTGGCGCACGCGATTGAGGGACTGATCCATCATGAATTCCCCATCTCCCGAACTGTCGGCGATGATCGATGCGGCCCAGGCCGCCGGTCACGGGCTTCTGCGCCGCTTCTCGCAACTGTCCGATCTGGTCATCCGCGCCAAAAGCGGACCGGCGGACCTTGTCTCCGTCGCGGATGAGGAGGCGGAGCAGACCGCCCGCACCATCCTGTCGCGTTTCCGGCCCGATTACGCCTTTCTGGGCGAAGAAGGCGGGCAGGTCAGTGGCCGCGATGCCAGCCATAGCTGGATCGTCGATCCGCTGGATGGCACCACGAACTTCCTGTTCTCCTGCCCGCTCTGGGGGGTCAATGTCGCCCTGGCGCGCGATGGCGAGGTGGTGGCCGGCGTCACTTATATCCCCGTGATGGAGGAAATGTTCGTGGCCGAGAAGGGGCGGGGGGCCTGGCTGAACGGCCGGCGCATCCATGTCTCCTCCCGCGCCACGCTGGGCGATGCGGTGCTGTCCTGCGGCATGCCGTTCGCGGGCAAGCCCGACCATCCCGTCTTTGCCCGCGAAATGGCCCTGTTGTCGGCCGATGTGGCGGGGCTGCGCCGCACGGGGGCCTGTGCGGTCGACATGGCCTATGTCGCCTGTGGCCGCTGGGACGCCTATTGGGAACGGGCGCTGAATGCCTGGGACATGGCGCCGGGCCTGATCCTGGCATCGGAGGCGGGCGGCACCGTCAGCAATGTCCGGGGTGACAGGCTGGATCTTCACGGCCAGAATGTCTGCATCAGCAATGGCCGCATCCATGCGGCCCTGGTGGACCGGTTGAACCAAGCCTTGAACGGGCCCCCGAACGAAGGATGAGCAGCATGCGTTTCCATGGCAGCCGGCGTCAGTTCCTGGCCGGCACGACGGCACTGGCCGGTGCGTCCCTGTGGCCGGCGGCCGGGCTGGCGGCGGTGCTGGGCTATCCGCGGGCCTTGCAGGGACCCATGGTGGGTGCACCCGGTTCCGGCCATATCAGCGTCTGGGTGCGGGCCAGCGGTGCCTTCAATGTGACGCTGGAAATCGCCGCCGAGCGCACCTTCGCCAAGGTGATCAGCAGCCAGACGGCAGCGGCGCGGGCAGAGGATGATTGCTGCGTCACCCTGCAGGCCGAGGGGTTGAAGCCGGCCACCACCTACTGGTACCGGCTGAAATTCGACGGTCAACTGGATCGTGAGCAGCCTTTCCCCTATCGCACGCGCACGGCACCGGCGGGCAAGGCGGATTTCCGCATCGCCTTCGGGTCCTGCTGCCGTATCCAGTTCGATGCCGAACAGCCCATCTGGTCAGTGGTGCAGGCGCTGGAGCCGGACATGTTCTTCTGGCTGGGCGACAATATCTATGGCGACAGCGACGAGCCGGCGGCCCTGGCCGAACTGTACGGTCGCGAACGGCTGGTCCGCCGCCTGGAACCGCTGTTGCGCAGCACGCCGCAACTGGCCATATGGGATGATCATGATTTCGGCTATAACGGGTCGGACGGGACCAGCCCCTACAAGGACGGGTCGCTGGCGGTTTTCCGGAACTACTGGCCCAACCCCGCCTATGGGGAGGCGGGCAACAAGGGCATCTATTTCAAGCAATCCTATGGCGGGGTGGATTTCTTCTTCCTGGATGGCCGCTATCACCGCGATCCGACGGAGAACCGTGACGATGCCAGCAAGACCATGCTGGGGCCCGCACAGAAAGCCTGGCTGAAGGCGGCGCTGCTGGAGAGCAAGGCCGTGTTCAAGGTGCTGGTTTCCGGCACCGGATGGTCGACGGCGGAGAATGAGAAGGGCGGCGACAGTTGGGGCGTGTTCATGACGGAGCGCAACGAGATCTTCGATTTCGTGCGTGACCGGAATATCGGCGGTGTCGTCTGCATCTCCGGCGACAGCCATATGGGTGAACTGAACTGTATCCCCCGGTCGGCCCATGGTGGATACGATATCTATGATCTCTGTTCCTCGCCCCTGGCCCAGATGCCGGCCACCAAGAACCTGCGCCAGATGCCGGAGGTGCGTATCCGCGACACCTGGACGCGCAGCGTCAATGTCGGCGTTCTGGATTTCCAGATGGTTGACAAGCCCAGCCTGACCATGACCCTGCATGATGTGTCGGGCGCGCGGGTGTGGGAACCGCTGGT
This sequence comes from Niveispirillum sp., assembly GCF_017996735.1. GTDB lineage: Bacteria > Pseudomonadota > Alphaproteobacteria > Azospirillales > Azospirillaceae > Niveispirillum. Next base: position 112,308 of record NZ_JAGOGJ010000005.1, on the reverse strand, counting down.
CCTGACCCCGGCCGACCTGACCAATGGCAAGCGCACCTGGGATGTGAAGGCCGATCCGGGCGAATTGAAGCGTCTGGAACGGTTCCGCAAGGGTGGCGGCTATTACGGCACCGACATGCCGGAAGGCTGGCCGGAGAAGCCGTTTTATCAATAAGGGTCGGGGCGGCGCGTCAGGCGCCGCCCCTTCCACCAAGGGCAATCGCCTTGAAATCCGCTGCCTTCAGGCTGGCCCCGCCCACCAGCACCCCGTCCACGCCGGGCAGGTGCAAGATGGTGGCGGCATTGGCCGGCGTCACCGAGCCGCCATAGAGCAGGCGGACAGCATCCCCACCCGGTAGCAGGGCCGATAGTTCCGCCTTGATCAGCGCATGCATGGCGGCGATGGTGTCGGCATCGGCCGTGCGGCCGGTCCCGATGGCCCAGACGGGTTCATAGGCGATGATCAGCCTGTCGGCGGCAATGCCGGGCGGCAGGCTGTCACGCAATTGCCCGGTCACGATGCTGCCGGCCTGTCCCACCTCCCGCTCCGCCAGGGTTTCCCCGATGCAGATCAGGGGGCGCAGGCCGGCCGACAGGGCCGCCGCCGCCTTGGCTGCGATCAGGGCGCTGTCCTCCCCCCGTGCGCGTCGTTCGGAATGGCCCAGGATAACATGACCGGCCCCCGCATCGGCCAGCATGGCGGCGGAAAGATCGCCCGTATGGGCGCCGGCCGGCCGGTGATGGCAATCCTGCGCACCCACCAGCAACGGCCCGCCCGCCGCCATGGCGGCGATGTCGGCCAGCAGGGTGGCGGGCGGACAGATCAGCATCTCCAACCCTGGCCGGGCCGTTGCCAGCCAATCCGCCAGATCGCGCGCCAGGGCCAGCCCGTCGGCACGCAACCCGTTCATTTTCCAATTCCCCGCGATAAATGGAACGTTCATTCCATCACCTCCGCGCGGCCTTGGGCCGTTTCGGGGCCATTGGCAGGATCCGTGCCATGCCGGCGCGACCGGGGGATAGCCCCGCCTGACGCAGGATTTCGGCCAGATGGTGAGCGGCATCCTTGTCGCGCGGCGGGTGCAGTATTGTCACTTTCTGCATACGGATCATGGGGTTGCGTACCCTGGCCATGGGGCGGCTCCGGCAATGTCGGGGGGAGGTGGCGGCGCCCTTGGCGTCCGTGGAACGCAAATTCCAACGGCCTGGAAAAAAATACAAGGAAAATTCCATTTCTGTTGACGAATGGAATTTTCGTTCATAAGATCACATCAACAATCGAAACCGGTGGCGATTCCCCAACGGGTCGGCCATCACAATAACAAATCAGGGAGACAATGATGCCCAGGCACGGAAGGGCTGGTCGCGGCAGACGACAGCACAAATCCACACGGTTGAATGCATGTTCCCCCGGCCCTGGCGGCGGATAACGCGACCTGCGGATCTGTGCTTTGCATGGATTTCCCGCAATTGCTTGCAACGAAGAATTCACGGGGCTGACGTGGCGCGGTCGCGGATGACCGCCAGAAGCAGGGTCAGGATGCCTTGCCGCCTTTCAGCATCCCCGTTTGAAGATCAGCCTTTCTGGAGATGACAATGACGCCGTCGACAAAAACTGGCGCCCTGCTGACCAACCGTCTGGTGGGTTGTGTCAGCCTGCTGGCCCTGACCGCCGCTATCTCGCAGGCCGCCGCCCAGTCGCCGCCGCCGGCGGTCGACATGCTGGAGGAAATCCAGGTCACGGGCATGCGTCTGGCCGAAAAGAAAGCGCTGGAGCTGAAGCAGAATTCGACCAGCATCATGGACGCCGTGGTGGCCGATGATGTCGGCAAGCTGCCCGATCAGAATGTGGCTGAAGCCATCAAGCGCCTGCCCGGCCTGTCGGTGGCCAACGATCAGGGCGAAGGCCGTTATGTCATCATCCGTGGTGTCAGCCCCGATCTGGCCAATGTCACCCTGAACGGCCAGACGGCGGCGGCACCGGAGCCGGCAGGGCGGTCGGTGAAGCTGGACGATATTCCGTCGGCCATGATCGGGTCGGTGGAAGTGGTGAAAAGCCTGACGCCCGACCGCGACGCCAACGCCATCGCCGGCCAGGTCAATATCAATACGGTCAGTGCCTTTGACCGCAACAAATTCTTCGCCACGGCGCGGGGCAGCATCGGCCAGTACCAGTTGAACAAGAAGAACCCGTTCGGCGGCGATATGACCGTCGGCGATATTTTCGGCGATGAGCGGCAGTTCGGTCTGGTCCTTTCCGCCAATTATGACGAACGGCCCATCCGGTCGGAGAATGTGCAGGGCTCCACCAACTGGCGCACCGTCGGCGGCTATGCCGTGCCCGATGATTTCCGGCCGCGCGAATATAACCTGACCCGCAAGCGCATCGGCGGGGTGGCCAATTTCGACTGGAACGTCAACGACACGACCAAGCTGTATCTGCGCAGTTCCTATGCTGAATATTCCGACAGCGAGGTTCGTGACCAGTTCCGTGTGGAAATCCCGTCCACCATCACGGCACAGACGGCCACCACCGGCAGTTTCCGGGCGCGCGGCACCCGTTTCGTCCGTGTGCGCGAGGAGGATGACAATACCGTCACCGCCAATGCCGGCGGCAAGTTCGAGATCGGCGACGGCACGCTGGAGGTGGACGCCACCTATACCCGCGCCGTGAAGGAAGACCCGCTGCGCAGTGAATGGCAGTTCCGCACCGGCTCCAACGCCTTCACCGCCACCTATGACACGACCGGCAATATCTATCAGGTGACGCCGGCGGCCGAAGCCTATAACGCCGCGCTTTACGGCGCGCGCTCCGTCTCCTACGACCATCGTAAGGCGGAGGAGAACCTTTACCAGTACCGGGCCGATTACAAGCTGCCCGTGGAACTGGGCGACGAGGCCTTCATCAAGGTGGGTGCCAAGTACCTGTCGCGGCACAAGTCGAACAACCGCGATTACGAAAGCTATGACGCCAGCGGCTTCACCCTGGCATCCGTGACGGGGGAGGCGACGGGACGCGCCGTGTTCGGCGGCCGTTTCCCCATCGATCCGCGCGTGGATTATGATGCGGCGGAAGCCTATGTCGCGTCCCACGCGGGTTCGCTGGCCTATAGCCGGTCGGGCTCCATCTCCAACACGCTGGCCAATGATTACAAGGTGACGGAGGATGTGACGGCGGCCTATGCCATGACATCCATCACCTTCGACCGGCTGACCCTGATCCCCGGCGTGCGCATGGAGCATACGAAGGGTGACTTTGCGGCCAAGATCATCAATGCCGCCTCCACCCCCGACCAGGATTTCAATTCCTTTGGCAAGGGCAGCTATACGGACTGGTTCCCCGGCATCAATGCCCGGTTCGATGTGAATGAGCGTTTTGTTCTGCGCGGGGCGGTGACCACGGCCATCGGCCGGCCCAACTATGCCGATCTGCCGCCCTTCATCTCCGTCGATACGGGGGCAGCCACGGTCAATAAGGGCAACCCCGATCTGACCCCGCTGAAGGCCGTGAATTTCGATCTGTCGGCCGAATATTACCTGGCCAGCCAGGGCGTGCTGTCGGTGGCCCTGTTCCAGAAGGATATCGACAACCCGATCTATAGCCAGGCCATTACGGTGACCAATGGCACCTTCGGGGGCATCACCCTGCCGACCGCCCTGGTCACCACGCCGTTGAACGCCAAGTCGGCGACCGTGAAGGGTGTGGAGGCCAATGTCAGCATCCAGGGCACGTTCCTGCCAACGCCGTTTGACGGGTTGGGTGTGCAGGGTAACCTGACCCTGACGGACAGCAAGTCCAAGGGCGTGCTGGGCCGCACTGACACGCTGCCCATGTTCAGCCAGTCCAAGCGGGTTGCCTCTGCCCAGCTCTATTATGAGAAGGATGGCCTGTCGGCCCGCGTCGCCTATTCCTACCGGTCGCCCTTCCTGGATACGGTGGGGGCCAACAAGGCGACCGACATCTATACCGACAGCAACGGATCGATGGACGCCCGCGTCGGCTTCAACTTCACCAAGCAACTGGAAGTCTATCTGGAAGGGGCGAACCTGACCGATGCCAAGTTCCGCCGTTATATCGGCGAGAAGCACCAGATGGCGGAGGCCGAGCGCTATGGCCGGTCGTTCAAGCTGGGCGCGCAGTACAAGTACTGATCCGGCCCTGGCGACCCTGGCGGCGGAAGGCCGCCGGGGTTTCCTTCCCAGATAAAGGGGAAATCATATGATGCGCAAGATGCTGCGCCCGCTTCTGGCTGCCACCGCCCTGTGCCTGCCGCTGACGGCGGGGGCCGTGGAGCTTCCGGCACAACCGGCGGGCCTGACCCTGGAAAAGGTGGCGATGTTCACCCGCCACGGCATCCGCCCGCCCACCAAGGAACCGGCGGCGGGGCTGGCCGAACAGCCCTGGCCCGCCTGGTCCGTGCCCTATGGCAACCTGACCGACCGGGGCGCACAGGGCGTGGTGCTGCTGGGCCGGTTCGACCGGCAGTTCTTTGCCGCGCGCGGCCTGTTCCCGGCCGAAGGCTGCCCGACGGAGGCGCAGTACAAGGTGGAGGCCAGCGCCAAGGAACGCGCCATCCGCACCGCCAAAAGCATGGTGGAGGGCTTCGCGCCCACCTGCACGGTCGCGGTGACCCACCCGACGGGGGCCGATGAGGACAGTGTCTTCCATCCGCTGACCGTACCGGCCAACCGCCTGGACCCCGCCAAGGCCATGGCGGCATCGTCCGCCAAACTGCCATCGGGCGGGCTGAAGCAGGATATGGCGGCGTTCGAGACGGAATTTGCCCTGTTGCAGAAGGCGCTGGGCCGCCAGAGCGATGAATGGTGCGCCAAGAAGAAGCTGCCGGCCGGGTGCAAGATCACCGACCTGCACACCGCCCTGGAAGCGGATGAGGAGGAGGGGCGGCCCGATGTCGGCGGAGCCTTCGGCCAGGGATCGACCATCAGCCAGACCTTCCTGCTGGAATATCTGGAAGGCAAGCCGATGGAGCAGGTGGCCTGGGGACGGGCCAGCCGCGCCGATATCGAACGGATGCTGAATTTCCATCCGCAGAAATTCAAGTATGAGAACCGGCCATCCTATATCGCCGACCGGGCGGCAGCCCCCATCATGCGCCGGCTGCTGTCCTATTTGCAGGATGGTCAGGTAAAGCTGGCGCTGATGGCCGGGCATGACACCAACATCGCCGATCTGGCCGGCATGCTGGACCTGCACTGGCGCATCGACAGCTATCCCGCCGACGACACGCCGCCGGGCGGCGCCATCGGGATCGAGATGCTGCACGACCAGAAGGGCCAGCGCTTCATCCGCGCCTTCTATCGCGCCCAGACCATGGACCAGTTGCGCAACCTGGAACCGCTGGACCTGAAGGCCAACCCGGCCGTGGTTACCTATATGGCCCTGCCGCTCTGCGCCAAGGGGCCTGACAAGACCACCTGCCGGGCCGAGGATTTCTTCAGTGCCGTCGATGCCAAGCTGAAGGCCGCTTCCCAACCCTGACGGTTGCTCCCTCTCCTGCTTCAACACCGTCAGCCTTGCCGCCCCGGAGCGATCCGGGGCGGTTTTGTTTTTGGGCGGTGTGGCGGATGGAATCGCTGTCCCTGTTTGGGATGCTGTTTTCACCCTCACCCTCACCCTCACCCTCCCACCCGCTGGCGCGGGCGGGCCCCTCCCTCTCCCGCAAGCGGGCGAGGGGCGGAACCAAAGGCGATGGAGTTCCACCCCTCGCCCACGTCAGTGGGAGAGGGAGGGGCCCAAGCCTGTCAAGGCTTGGGAGGGTGAGGGTCTGCCATAAAAAAAGCCCGCCCCGGCAGCAGCGGAGCGGGCCTTTTCAGGGTGCGGCGAAAGGTCGGCCGTTACAGCGTCACCACCTGTCCCGACTTTGCCGACTGCGCCGCCGCTTCGGCCAAGGCCAGCGCGCCGACCCCATCCGCATAGGTGATGGCGGGAGCGGCCTTGCCCGACAGGATGTCGGCGAAATGGTCCATTTCCAGGCGGTAGGCGGCGGCGTAGCGGTCCAGGAAGAAGTTCTGCAGCCGGTCGGCGGCGGCCCCTTCCGCCCCCCAGACGGACACGGTGCTTTCCAGCACATTGTCGGCCTTCACCATGCCCCTGGACCCGAACGCCTCGATCCGCTGGTCATAGCCGTAGCCGCTGCGCCGGCTGTTGGAAATGACGCAGAGCTTGCCGCCGTCGGTGCGCAGCAGGATCTTGGCCGTGTCCACGTCGCCGGCTTCCCCGATGGCGGGATCGACCAGACAGGAGGCGGCGGCATAGACCTGGGTCACCGGTTCGGCCAGCAGCCAGCGGGCCATGTCGAAATCATGGATGCTCATGTCCTTGAAGATGCCGCCCGATACCTTGATGTAGGATACGGGCGGCGGGGCGGGATCGTGGCTGGTGATCTGCACCGTTTCCAGCGCCCCCACGGCCCCGCTGTCCAGCCGCGCCTTCAGCGCCTGGAAATGCGGGTCGAAACGGCGGTTGAAACCCAGGAACAGCCGCGCGCCGCCCAGGGTGGCGGAGGCCGACCGGGCGCGTTCAAGGTCCTGATCGATGGGCTTTTCACAGAACACAGCCTTGCCGGCGGCCACCGCGCGGCAGGAATAATCCAGATGCGTGTCGGTGGAACTGGCGATGATCACGCCGGCCACCGACGGGTCGGCCAGGGCTGTGTCAAGGTCCGCCACCTGCGCGCCCGTTTCGGCGGCCAGGGACTGGGCAGCAGCGGCCACGGGGTCCACGATATATTTCAGGCGCAGGCCCGGATGGCGGGCGGCGTTGGCGGCATGGATGCGGCCGATGCGGCCGGCGCCGACAATGGCGATGTCGTGCATGTTAGGGTCCCTGATTACAGTTTAACGGGCTGGCCGGTCTGGACGGACAGGGCCGCCGCTTCGGCCAGGGCCAGCGCGTCGATGCTGGCCTGGTATCCGGTCTCCGGCTTGGCCGTGCCGGCCAGAACCTGGGCGAAATGGTCAAGCTCTGCCGCATAGGCGCCGGCATAGCGGTCCATGAAGGCATAGGGGAAGGCATCGGCCTGGGCGCCCGCCTCTCCCCAGACGCTGACGGTGCTGCGCACCTCATTATCCATGCGGGCCATGCCCTTCGATCCGAAAGCCTCGATCCGCTGATCATAGCCATAGCCGGTGCGGCGGCTGTTGGACAGGGTGCAGAGGCGGCCCGATCCGGTGCGCAGCACCAGCTTGGCCGTATCGACATCGCCCAGCCGTCCGATCTCAGGATCGACCAGACAGGAGGCCCAGGCGAAAATCTCCACCACCCGTTCCCCCAGCAGCCAGGGGGCCAGGTCCAGATCATGGATGGTGAAATCCTTGAACAGGCCGCCGCTGCCGGGGATGAAGCCGGGCGGCGGGCTTTCCGGATCGTGGTTCACGACATGCAGGGTTTCAAGACTGCCGATGGCGCCGCTGTCGATGCGGGCCTTCAGGGCGCGGACATGCCGGTCGAAACGCCGGTTGAAGGCCACGAACAGGGCCGGGGCCTCCGGCCCGAAATGGCCTTCGGCGGCGCGCAGACGCGCCAGGTCCAGATCCAGCGGCTTTTCACAGAACACGGCCTTGCCGGCGCCCAGGCAGGCCAGCACATGGTCCAGATGGCAGTCGGTGGCGCTGGCCACGATCACGCCCTTCACATCCGTATCGGACAGGACGTCATCCAGGCTGGCCACGCGCGCACCGGTGCGGCTGGCCAGACGGTCGGCCGCGTCGGCGCGCGGGTCCACGATATAGGCAAGGTCGAGGCTGGGATGGGCGGCGGCATTGCCGGCATGGACCCCGCCCATCCGGCCGGCCCCCAATTGTGCGATCTTGAACATGGAACCTCCCCTGGACGGTCGCTTGCCGTCCTTGTCGGAAACAGGCTTTATCATGGAACGAAAATTCTTTCTATTCAAAAAATGGAATTCATCTGCCGTTCAGCTTCAAGGGTCGATATTCCATCCCGGAACGGATATTCTATCTGAAAGCGTGTTGGAACCGAGGGGCATGATGGAAGAGGAAATGTCGGATCTGGCGGCACCGCCCGCCACGGCGGAGGAATTACGGGCCCTGATCCTTGAACGCTATGACGGCTTGTCGAAGCGGTTGAAGCAGATTGCGCGCTTCGTTCTGGACCAGCCGAACGAGACGGCGCTGGAAACCCTGGCGGTGATTGCCGAACGCACCAATGTGCAGCCATCGGCCATCATCCGCTTTGCCAAGACCTTCGGCTTTTCCGGTGCCAGCCAGATGCAGCGGCTGTTCCGTGATGGTCTGGTATCGGGCAATGCCGCGTTGAACTATGGCGAACGGGTGCGCAGCTTCGCGCAGAGTGCCGTCACCAATCCGGCCCGCAACCCGGCGGAGCTTCTGTCGGAATTTGTGGGCGGCAATGTCCTGGCGCTGCAAACCCTGGAACAGCCGGCGACGGTGGAACAGGTGGATGCCGCCATCCGCCTGATCCAGGCGGCCGACACGATCTATGTCGCGGGTTTCCGCCGGTCGTTCCCGGTGGCGTCGTATCTGGCCTATCTGCTGCAGCAGGTGGGGCGGCGCACCATCCTGGTCGATGGGGTGGCGGGGCTGGCGCGGCAGCAGATGTCGGCCATCCGCAAGGGCGACCTGCTGATCGGCATCTCCTACCAGCCCTATGCGGGGGAGACGCTGGAACTGGTGGAACGCGCGGTGGAGCAGGGGGCCGATATCCTGGCCATTTCCGACAGTCTGGTCAGCCCCATCGCCAAGCCCGCCACCTGTGTGCTGCAGGTGCGTGAGGCGGAGGTGCGGGGCTTCCGGTCGCTGGCGGCCAGCATCTGTCTGGCCCAGGCCCTGGCCATCGGGCTGGCCTTCGCGGCCGAGGAACAGCCCGAGGAGCCGGCGCCCAAACGGAAAGGGAAGAAGGGCTAGCGGTGGATTATTCATTCTATTTTTAAATGGAATGAAATTTCCATTGCATTCCACGGTGAAACGCCATAGCTATGGAGACGGAATTGACGGCCCGGTGAACGGGTCCACGCGACACGCATGGGGAGTGTTGAATGCCCTCTCAGGAGCAACAGACCCTGGACCTTCTGGCCATCGGCCGGTCCAGCGTCGATCTTTACGGCCAGCAGGTCGGCGGGCGGCTGGAGGATATGGCTTCCTTCGCCAAATATGTCGGCGGCAGCCCCACCAACACCGCCGTGGGCGGCGCCCGCCTGGGCCTGCGCACCGGCCTGTTGACCCGTGTCGGGGCTGACCACATGGGCCGGTTCATCGCCGAACAATTGGCGCGGGAAGGGGTGGACACCAAGGGTGTGATTGCCGACCCGGCGCGGCTGACGGCTTTGGTCATCCTGGGAATCCGCGACCGGCAGAATTTCCCGCTGATCTTCTATCGCGAGAATTGCGCCGACATGGCGCTGGTGCCCGAAGATGTGGATCTGGAACTGGTGGCCCGCGCGCGATCCGTGCTGATTAACGGCACCCATCTGTCGCAGCCGGGCGTGCGGGCCGCCAGCCTGAAGGCCGCCCGCGCGGTGCGAGCGGCGGGCGGGCGCGTCGTGTTCGATATCGATTACCGCCCGGTGCTCTGGGGGCTGACCGGCCGTGACGCCGGCGAGAACAGGTTTGTTGCCGATCAATCCGTGACCGACAGTTTGCAGGAGGTTCTGCCGCTCTGCGACCTGATCATCGGGACGGAGGAGGAGGTGCATATCCTGGGCGGCAGTACCGACACCATCGCCTGCCTGCGCGCCATCCGGGAACAGACGGGCGCCCTGCTGGTCACCAAGCGGGGTCCCCTGGGCTGTGTCGCCTTTCCCGGCGCCATCCCCGACAGCCTGGATGACGGCGTTGGCGCGCGCGGCTTCCCGGTGGAGGTCTATAACGTGCTGGGCGCGGGCGATGCCTTCATGGCGGGGTTCCTGCGCGGCTGGCTGCGCGACCTGCCGTTGGAACAATGCTGTGAACTGGGCAATGCCTGCGGGGCCATCGTGGTGTCGCGCCATGGCTGCGCGCCCGCCATGCCGACCTGGACGGAGTTGCAAAACTTCCTGGGTGAGGGGGAGCGCCCCTTCCGCCTGCGCGAGGATGCGGATCTGGAACATGTGCATTGGGCGACAACACGCCAGGGTTCCTATCCGGAACTGACGGTGCTGGCCATCGACCATCGCAGCCAGTTCGAGGATCTGGCCGCCGAACTGGGCGTGGATATCGCCCTGGTGCCGGCCTTCAAGGATCTGGCCCTGTCGGCGCTGGACCGGGTGGCGGGGGGTGATCCGCGTTTCGGCGTGCTGCTGGACGGGCGGTTCGGGTTTGATGCGCTGGCACGGGCCGGTGACTTTCCCTACTGGATCGGCCGGCCCATCGAGGAGCCGAAATCGCGGCCGCTGGCCTTTGAAAGCAGTGCCGATGTGGCGACGGAAATCGCCGAATGGCCGTTGAATCACGTCGTGAAATGCCTGGTCTTCTATCACCCCGATGATCCGGCCGACCTGCGCGACCGTCAGGAACGGCAGGTGCTGCGCTTGTTCGATGCCTGCCGCAAGACCCGGCATGAATTGCTGCTGGAAGTCATCATGCCTGTGGGAAGCAAGGTGGACAGCGACACCATCGCCCGCGCCGTGCAGCGCTTCTATGATCTGGGTGTGCGGCCCGACTGGTGGAAGCTGGAGCCGGTGGAGGACGAAGCCGCCTGGGGCCGTATCTCGCAGGTGGTGGAAAAGAACGACCCGCTGTGCCGGGGCATCGTCCTGCTGGGCCTGTCGGCGCCGGAGGAGGAACTGATCGCGTCCTTCCAGGTGGCGGCCTCCTTCCCGCAGGTGAAGGGCTTCGCCGTGGGCCGCACCATTTTCCACGATGTGGCCCGGCAATGGCTGACCCGCAGCATTGATGATGAACAGGCGGTCACGGCACTGGCCGGCAAGCTGACCCGACTGGTCACGGCCTGGCGGGGTGCCCGCGAACAGGGGATGCGCGCATGAACACGATCCGACTGACCGCTGCCCAGGCCACAGTTCGCTGGCTGGCGGCGCAGAGCGTGGAGGGTGACGGGGGACCGGTGCCCTTCTTCGCCGGGGTCTGGGCCATTTTCGGCCATGGCAATGTCGCCGGTCTGGGCGAAGCGCTGCACGGCATCGGCGATGCGCTGCCCACCTATCGCGCGCATAATGAACAGGGCATGGCCCATGCTGCCATCGCGTTTGCCAAAGCCAGCAACCGCCGCCGGGCCATGGTCTGCACCAGTTCCATCGGTCCCGGCGCCACCAACATGGTGACGGCGGCGGCGCTGGCCCATGTCAACCGCCTGCCGGTGCTGTTCCTGCCCGGTGATGTCTTCGCCAGCCGCCGGCCCGACCCGGTCTTGCAGCAGGTGGAGGATTTTGGCGACGGCACCGTGTCGGCCAATGATTGTTTCCGGCCCGTCAGCCGCTATTTCGACCGGATCGCCCGGCCGGAACAGTTGCTGGACGCACTGCCGCGCGCCATGGCGGTGCTGATCGATCCGGCCGATTGCGGGCCGGTGACGCTGGCCTTCTGTCAGGATACGCAGGCGCAAGCCTATGACTGGCCCGAAAGCTTCTTCGAACCGCGCCTCTGGCATTTCCGGCGGGTCGAACCCGATCCGCGGGAACTGTGGATGCTGCGCGACCGTCTGTCCAAGGCCAAACGGCCGCTGATCATCGCCGGCGGCGGGGTGCATTATGCCGGTGCGGCCGACATCCTGGCCGATTTCACCCGCGCCACCGGTGTGCCGGTGGCGGAAACGCAGGCCGGCAAGGGAGCCTTGGCCTGGAACCATCCCGCCAATCTGGGCGCCATCGGCGTGACGGGCAGTGCCGTTGCCAACAAGGCGGCGGACGAAGCCGACCTGATCATCGGCATCGGCACGCGTCTGGCCGATTTCACCACCGGATCGCGTCGCCTGATCCATAATCGGGGCCGCGATCTGGTGCAGGTGAATGTCGCCGCCTTCGACGCGTACAAGCAGGGCGCCCTGCCGGTGGTGGGCGATGGTGCCCGTGTCCTGGACCTGCTGGCGGCTGGCCTGTCCGGCTGGACCGCGCCGGCCGGCTGGGTTGCCGCCCTGGCCGATGCGCGGGCGGCGTGGGATGCGCAGGTCGAGGCGGTGACGGCCCCGCCCGCCGGTCCCGGCCTGCCCACCGATGCGCAGGTGATCGGCGCGGTCCAGAGATCCTCCGCCCAGGATGCCATCATGGTCTGCGCCGCCGGCGGCCTTCCGGGGGACCTACACAAGCTGTGGCGGGTGAAACGGCCCGGTGGCTACCACATGGAATATGGCTATTCCTGCATGGGGTACGAAATCGCGGGCGGTGTCGGCGTGGCCATGGCGCAGCCGCAGCGGCCCGTGCATGTCATGGTGGGTGACGGTTCCTACCTGATGATGAATTCCGAACTGGCCGTGTCGGTGATGCTGGGCACGAAGCTGATTGTCACCCTGCTGGATAATCGCGGCTTCGGCTGCATCAACCGGTTGCAGGCGGCCACGGGCGGGGCGCCCTTCAACAATCTGCTGGCCGATGCCCGCCACCGGGTCATGCCCGACATCGATTTTGCGGCCCATGCCGCCAGCCTGGGTGCCATCGCCGAGAAGGTGGCGGATATTGCCGGGCTGGAGGCGGCGCTGGCCCGCGCCCGCACAGCCGACCGCAGCACGGTGATTGTCATCGATACCGACCCGCGCCCGTCCGATGCCGGTGGTGGTGCCTGGTGGGAGGTGGCGGTGCCCGAAACCTCCCCGCGTGAGCAGGTGCGCCAGGCGCGCGCCGCCTATGAGGCCAAGGGTCGTGGAACATGATCCTTGGCGGCCAGCGACCGCTGGCCCGCGCCCTCATGGGCGCGTGAGCCAAGCCGCCGGACGGCGGCGCCCGGCGCCTGAGGGAACAATTCTAGATCAAAATCGAAGGCCTGTGACCATGAGCATCCGTTTTGGCGTCAGCCCCATTGCCTGGATCAATGACGATATGCCCGAACTGGGCGGTGACACCCCGCTGTCCACGGTCCTGTCGGACACGGCCGAGATCGGCTTCACCGGCATCGAACTGGGCGGACGTTTCCCGCGCGATCCGGCGGCCCTGCGCGACCTGCTGGGCAGTTACGATCTGAATCTGGTCGGCGGCTGGTACAGCGGCAATCTGCTGGTCCAGGACGCCGACACGGAGATCGCGGCCTTGCAGCCGCATCTGGCGCTGCTGAAGGCGCTGGGCACCGATGTTTTTGTCTTTGCCGAGACCAGCAACGCCATCCATTGCCGCAAGGAAATCCCGCTGAACGACACGCCGTCCCTGAATGAGGCGGAATGGGTGCAGTTCGGCGCGCGGCTGACGGCGGTGTCGGATTATCTGAAGGGCCAGGGCATGCGCATGGCCTATCACCACCATCTGGGCACCGTGGTCGAACGGCCGGCGGACCTGGACGCCTTCCTGCGCCATACGGGGCCGAGTGTCGGTCTGACCGTGGATACGGGACATGCCGTGCTGGGCGGGGTCGATCCGCTGGCCCTGCTGCGCGACCATCCCGAACGTGTGGCCCACGTCCATTGCAAGGATTACCGCGGGGATGTCTTTGCCCGTGTGCGGGAAACGGGGATGAGTTTCCTGGAAGGGGTGCTGGCCGGCATGTTCACCGTGCCGGGCGATGGCGGCATCAATTTCGGCGCCGTGATGCGTACCCTGGCCGATATCGGTTATAGCGGCTGGGTCATCGTGGAAGCCGAACAGGACCCGGCCATCGCCCCGCCGGCCGATTATGGCCGCATCGGCATCCGCACCTTGACCGAGGCCGCGACGGCGGCGGGCCTGACCGTGGTGGGGAGGGGATCATGAGCCGGCTGCGTGTCCGCCCGACGGCCCCCGATGCCGATGGCCGCACCCTGTCGGTGACGCCGGAAAGTGCGGGCTGGGGCCATGTCGGCTTTGCCCTGCACCGGTTGACACCAGGACAGAGCCTGTCCGGGCATGAAGCGGATCGGGAGCTTTGCCTGGTGCTGGTCACCGGTACGGCGCGGATTGTGGCGGGGGAGGTCGATCTGGGCCTGACCGGTGGCCGGGAAAGCCCGTTTGTCGATGCCGCCCCCGGTGCCGCCTATATCCCCGCCGGGGTTTCTTACACGGTGACAGCGGAAGGTCCCGTCGAACTGGCCGTCTGTTCCGCGCCCGGCCGGCCCGGCGGCGAGGCCCGCCTGATCGAACCGGCCCGCATGGGGCGGGAGGTGCGGGGGCAGGGGACCAATACCCGCCATGTGCGCAACATCCTGCCGGAAGGGGAGCCCGCCGACAGTCTGCTGGTGGTGGAGGTGATCACCCCCGGCGGCCATTGGTCCAGCTATCCCCCGCACAAGCATGATACGGCGCGCGAGGCGGAGACCTTGCTGGAGGAAACCTATTACCACCGCCTGAACCCGCCACAGGGCTTTGCATTCCAGCGTGTCTATACCGATGACCGGTCGCTGGATGAGACGGTGTGTGTGGAGGATGGCGATGTGGTGATGGTGCCGCGCGGGTACCACCCGGTCGGCGCCCCCCATGGCTATGATCTTTATTACCTGAATGTGATGGCGGGGCCGGAGCGCAAGTGGCGCTTCCACAATGACCCCGCCCATGAATGGATCATCACGGGAACGCGCTGACCGCCGTTTCCCGCCTTATCAGGAACCTGAACGATGCGCGAGATTTCGCATTTCATCGACGGGCAGCGCGTGCCCGGACGGTCCGGCCGCTATGCCGATGTGTTCGACCCCAATTCCGGTCAGGTCCAGGCCCGTGTGGCGCTGGCCAGTGCCGGCGAACTGGACGCGGCCATCGCGTCGGCGGCGCGCGCACAGCCGGCCTGGGCCGCCATGAACCCGCAGCGCCGGGCCCGCGTCATGTTCAATTTCAAGCATCTGCTTGAAAAGCACATGGACGAGCTGGCGCATCTTCTGTCGTCCGAACATGGCAAGGTCATTGCCGATGCCAAGGGCGATATCCAGCGCGGGCTGGAGGTCATTGAATTTGTCTGCGGCATCCCGCACCTGCTGAAGGGTGATTATACCCAGGGGGCCGGGCCGGGCATCGACGTCTATTCGATGCGCCAGCCGCTGGGCGTGGTGGCCGGCATCACGCCGTTCAACTTCCCGGCCATGATCCCGCTCTGGATGCTGGGGCCGGCGGTGGCGGCGGGCAATGCCTTTATCCTGAAGCCGTCGGAACGCGACCCGTCGGTGCCGGTGCGGCTGGCCGAACTGCTGATGGAGGCGGGGCTTCCGCCTGGCATCGTCAATGTCGTGCAGGGTGACAAGGAGGCGGTGGAAGGCATTCTGGACCACCCGACCATCCGTGCCGTCAGCTTTGTCGGGTCCAGCGATATCGCCCAGGCCGTCTATCATCGCGGATCGGCCGCCGGCAAGCGTATGCAGTGCATGGGCGGGGCCAAGAACCATGGCATCGTCCTGCCGGATGCCGACCTGGATCAGGCCGTGGCGGATATCATCGGGGCTGCCTATGGCTCCGCTGGTGAACGCTGCATGGCGCTGCCTGTGGTGGTGCCGGTTGGGGAGCGCACGGCCCTGGCGCTGCGGGAAAAGCTGGTGACGGCCATCGGCGGCTTGCGGGTGGGTGTGTCCACCGACGAGCAGGCCCATTACGGCCCCGTCGTCACCGCCCAGCACAAGGCCCGCATCGAACGCTATATCGCGATGGGGGTGGAGGAAGGGGCCGAACTGGTGGTCGACGGGCGGGGATTGAGCCTGCAGGGCCATGAGGAAGGCTATTTCCTGGGGCCGACCCTGTTCGACCATGTGAGGGCGGACATGCAGGCCTATCGTGATGAGATTTTCGGGCCTGTGCTGCAGATCGTGCGGGCCGACAGCTTTGCCGAGGCGCTGAGCCTGCCGACCCGTCACGCTTATGGCAATGGCGTCGCCATCTTCACCGCTAATGGCGATGCCGCCCGCGAATTTGCCGATCAGGTGGAGATCGGCATGGTTGGCATCAATGTGCCGATCCCGGTGCCCGTCGCCTATCACAGCTTCGGTGGCTGGAAACGGTCGGGCTTTGGTGACCTGAACCAGTATGGCATGGACGGGGTGCGTTTTTTCACCCGCACCAAGACCGTGACCCAGCGTTGGCCCCGCCGCCAGGGGGCGGTCGTGGACCAGAGCTTTGTGATCCCGACGATGCGGTAAGCGCATCCTCGGCTTACCCCCATGGCAGGGGGGCGTTTTCCCTTACAAAAATCCTCAAGGAATGGGAGATCCCGAGACCATGCGTGCCCTGATCCCTTTTGCAGCATTGCTGTTGCTGGCCGCTTGCGGCAATGACAAGCAGGCCGTCCCGAAGGCGACAGCCGATCTTGTGCTGGTGAAGCCTGTGGCGGAAACCGCGCCGGGTCTGCCGGACAGTGTGCAGACCGGCGATGCGGACGATCCGTCCTTCTGGCTGCACCCCACGGACCCGGGCAAGAGCCTGGTGATCACGGCGGTGAAGGGATCGGGCCTGCGGGTCTATGATCTTCAGGGCAAGCTGGTGCAGCGGATCGATGCCCAGCCTGACGGCCGCTATAACAATGTCGATGTGGCCTATGGGCTGAAGCGCCCCGACGGCACCAGCATCGATATCGCGGTGGCCAGCGACCGGGGCCGCGACCGGCTGATGGTCTGGGCCATTGATCCCGCCAACCCGACGGCGCCCCTGACCGATATCAGCGACCCGAACCAGGGCCAGGTCTTCCCCACGCGCCTGTCACCCGATGGCAAGGCGGAGATCGACAATCCCGTGACCGATCAGGCCAGCGCCTACGGCCTGACCCTGTGGCAGGACAAGGCGACGGGCGAGGTGCGGGCCGTGGTGGCGCAGCGCAACGCGGCGCGGCTGGCTGAACAAAGGCTGGTGGTGAAGCCCGACGGCACCGTCGGGCACGAGCGCACCCGCCATTGGGACTTCCCCACCACCCATAAGGGCCAGAACCTGTGGGCCGAGCATGAGGATGATCCCGAACAGGACTGGTCGCCGCAGTTCGAGGGGCTGGTGGTGGATGCGGAAGCGGGCATCCTGTTCGCAGGTCAGGAGGATGTGGGCCTGTGGCGCGTGAACCTGAAGACGGGCACGGCCGACGCCAAGCCCTTCTATGAAACGCGCGGATCGGTGAAAAGCCCGTTCAACAATCCAGACAGCAAGGTGGCGCGCGATGTCGAAGGGCTGGCGCTTTATCGCGGCGCGGACGGCACCGGCTATCTGATCGCGTCCAGCCAGGGCGACGCCCATGGTGATGGCGGCCATTCCGACAATGGCGGGCTTGACGACAGTTTTGTCCTCTTCGAACGCGGCGGGGACAACCGCTATCTGGGCAGCTTCAAGCTGACGGCCAATGGCCCCATCGATGCCGGCCAGGAATGTGACGGGGCCGAACTGGTGTCGATCCCGCTGCCCGGATATCCGCAGGGCCTGCTGATCGTGCAGGACGGATACAATGATGACCTGAACGGCATGAGCGGTGAGCCGGGGGCCACCAACTTCAAATATGTGTCCTGGGCCGATGTCGTCGCGGCCTTGCCGCAACTGACGGTCAAGGAAGGCGGCTGGGCGCCGCGCTGAGGCACCGGGCGCGGCATTTGCCAGACGGGCGGGGATGCGGGATCATCGCATCCCTGTAGCCCATGGACGCCTGGAGATGCCGATGCCCTTCCGCCTTGCCCGACCGGCCGCCGCCCTTGTGCTGGTGCTGGGCCTGCTGGTCCCGGCGGTGTCGGCGCAGGTGTCGCCCAGCCAGCAGGAGGCGCGGCGGGCGCTTTACGGGGACAAGCTGAACAGCCTGACCTTCCGTCATATGGACGAGATGTTTGATACCGCGCCCGTGCCCAGCGGCCGGCAGACATGGCGCCTGCCGGAGGCCATCACGGCCCTGGATATCCTGTATGAGTTCGACGGCCAGCGCCGCACGACCGCCGATTTTCTGGAGCGGACGCGCACCAATGCCCTGCTGGTCATCCGCGACGGGCGGATTGTGCATGAAATCTACCGCAACAATAGCGGGCCGGAGAGCCGGTTCATCTCCTTCTCCATGGCGAAATCCATCACCGCCATCCTGATCGGGCAGGCCATTGCCGATGGCTTGATCGGCGGGGTGGATGACCCGCTGACCCGCTATGTGCCGGAACTGGCGGGCGGCGCCTATGATGGTGTGACCATCCGCCAGGCCCTGTTGATGCGGTCGGGTGCGGCGTTCCGGGAGACCTATGGGTTTGGCCAGAAAAGCCAGATGGAGGAATTGTACGAAAACAGCCTGGTCACGGGCCGGCAGCGTTTCACCGACCTGGCCATCGGCATCGACCGCGCCCATCCGCCCGGTGACTTATTCAATTATTCGACGCTGGAGGCCGGCGTCCTGGGCTGGGTCCTGGAACGCGCGGTCAAGCGGCCGCTGGCCGATTACATGGCCGACCGGCTGTGGAAGCCGGCGGGCATGGAGGCGCCGGGATATTGGCTGCTGGACGGGCTGCCGGGTGTGGGCCGCGCCTGGGCCGGGGCCGGGTTCAATGCGCGGCTGCGCGATTATGGCCGCCTGGGCCTGATGATGCTGAATGGTGGCAAGGCCAATGGCCGGCAGGTGGTGCCTGCGTTCTGGGTTGCGGCATCGACCATCCCGCAGGGGACGGAACCGGCGGCGCCGGACCGGGTTCAGGGCTATCAGTATCAATGGTGGACCCTGCCGGACAGCGACGCCTATATGGCCAAGGGCGTGCATGGCCAGTTCATCTGGATCGATCCGGCCAGCAAGACCGTCATCGTGAAACTGTCCTACTGGCCCACCGCCTGGGTGAAGACGCTGGAGAATGAGACCTTGGCCTTTTTCCAGGCCGTGGCCGCCCGCCCATAGGGGCGGTGAAATCCGCCATCAATTGACGATAAGGCGAAAATGTGGCGATGCCGACCATCGTCACTTTCCACGCCGCCGACCCTGACCCCGCATTTCCGCCATTTTTCAATCTGGCACGCCGACTGCAATCACCCTGGCCCAGCGGGCGGGTCCATGCCGGGGAAGGTGTGGGCCGCCCATCCGATGAAGGCGAAAGCCAAGGCTGATGGGGGATGGCATGGAGAAGGTCGCGGTGATGCAGGCGGGGCGCCATTGGGCGCTTCGGGGCTGGGGGGATCGGTTGCGCCTGCCAAAATGGGCGGCGCTGGGGCCACGGTCCAAGCGGGTGGTGGCCATCGGCGGCGTGCTGCTGCTGGGCGTCAGCGGTTTCACCCTGATGGTGGCCAGCAAGCCGGAAGTGGCCCGTGAGGACCGGCCGGAACGGGTCTGGTCCGTCGATGCCGTCAATGTGGCGCGCGCCGATCATCGCCCGGATATGACCCTGATGGGCACACTGGTCGCGGGCCGGTCGGCGGAATTGCGGCCCCTGGTGGCCGGGACCGTCAAGACGGTGTCGCCGGCCCTGCGCGACGGCGGTCTGGTCAAGGCCGGCGAAACCCTGCTGGAAATCGACCCCTGGGATTATCAGCTGAATGTGCGGGAGACGCGGGCACAGTTGGCCGAGGCCAAGGCCCGCCTGGATGAGCTGCGCGCGACCGCAGCGGCGGAGAAGTCGCGCGCCGAACTGGCGCGCCAGCAACTGGGGTTGAAGGAGCGGGAACAGGAACGCGCCCAGGCCCTGTATGACAAGGGCACCATCTCCATCGCGCGGCTGGAACAGAGCCAGGGCGCCCTGGCGGCGGAACGCCAGATCCTGGCCGCCATGGAGAACGGGTTCCAAGCCGGCAATGCCCGCGTGCGGCAGCAGGAAGCGACCATCGACCGGCTGAAGGCGGCCCTGGATCGGGCGGAAACCGATCTGGCCCGCACCAAGCTGACCGCGCCCTTCGATGCCTTTGTCGGCCAGACCAAGGCTGAAGTGGGCATGCGCGTGTCGGCGGGCGATCAGGTCGCCACCCTGTCGGGCACGGAAGGGCTGGAAGCCCGCGTCACCCTGTCGACCGAGGCCTATGGCCGTCTGGCTGCCGATGGGGCGGGCGTGGTTGGCCGCCGGGCAGAGGTGACCTGGAAACTGGGTGAGCAGCGACTGACCTATCCCGCGACGGTGGAACGCGTGATCGACCGGATCGATACGGCGACCGGTGGCGTCACCATTTTTGTGCGCCTGGAAAATCAAAGCCTGGACCAGCCGCTGCGCCCCGGTGCTTTCGTTGAGGTGGCGCTGCCTGACCGCGCCTATGTTGCGGTCCATCGCCTGCCCGTCACGGCGGTGCATGGCAATGACACGGTCTATATCGCCAATGCCGAGGGTCGGCTGGAAAGCACCAAGGTGCATGTGGTGGCCCGCACCAGCGATGCCGTGTTCATCGACAAGGGACTGAGCGACGGCGCCAAGGTGGTGACTACGCGGTTCCAGGAAATCGGACCCGGCCTGAAGGTTGCGGTGCGTGAGATGCCGGCGGCGGATGCCCAGGTCGCCACGAACCCCGCCAGGGACATTCAGGACAAGGCCACGGCCGGGGAGAAGAGCGAATGAACAGCGCCGGTCTGATCCGCACCTTCATCCGCCACAAGGTGGCGGCCAATATCCTGATGATCATGATGATGATCGCCGGCTTCTGGGCGCTGGCCAAGCTGGAACGGCAGATGGAACCGGACTTTGATGTGCCGGGCATCTATGTCGGGACGGCGTGGCAGGGCGCGTCCGCCGACGATATCGACCGCTCCATCATCGAGGCCATGGAACGCGAGGTGCGGTTCCTGGAAGGCGTGGATGAGGTGACGGGACGTTCGCGCGAAGGCATCGGCGAACTGTTCATCAATTTCAAGCATGGCACCGACATGGCCAAGGCCCTGTCGGAGGTCGAAAGCGCCATTAACAATATCACCACCCTGCCGCAAAGTGCCGAACGCCCCGTCATCAACCGCTTCACCATCACCGACGAGTTGATGGAACTGGCCATTTCCGGGCCGCTGCCGGAACCGGCATTGCGCGCGCTGGCCAAGCAGGTGCGTGACGGGGTGACGGCGCAGGGCGTGGACCGTGTCTATATGTCCGGCCTGCGTAATGCGGAGATCTGGGTGGAGGTGCCGGCGGCGGAGCTGCAACGGCTGGATACCACCCTGGGGGCCGTGGCCCAGCGTCTGGCCCAGGCATCAACCGATGTGCCGTCGGGCACCCTGTCGGGCAATATTGAAAAGCAGATGCGGTCCATGGGCCGGCAGGAGGATGCCGCCGGCGTCGCAGGATTGACGCTCCGCACCGACGAACAGGGCCAGCGCGTGACCATGGGGCAGGTGGCCCAGGTCAGCGATGCCTTCGACGATCGGGGCGTGACGGGCCGGCGCAATGGCAACCCCGCCATCAACCTGTCGCTCCAGACCTCCAAGAATGGCAATTTGATCGCCATCACCGAACGGGTGGATGCGTACCTTGAAAAGCTGCGCCCGACCCTGCCGCCCGGCGTGACCGTCGAAAGCTATGACCGCAATTCCGATGCGCTGGAAGATCGTATCGGCATGCTGATGGACAATGCCGTTGGCGGCATGGTGCTGGTCATGGCGGTGCTGGTCGTGTTCCTGCGGCCCTGGGTCACCTTCTGGATCGCCATCGACATCCTGGTCAGCTTCCTGGTCACCTTCGCCATCATGGTGCTGATCGGGCAGAGCATCAATGTGATGAGCCTGTTCGCCCTGATCATGATGACGGGCATCATCTGTGACGATGCCATCGTGGTGGCCGAATATGGTCAGACCCTGATGGACAAGGGCATGGAGCCGACCAAGGCCG
The DNA here is from genome assembly GCF_017996735.1 of Niveispirillum sp. Lineage (GTDB taxonomy): Bacteria > Pseudomonadota > Alphaproteobacteria > Azospirillales > Azospirillaceae > Niveispirillum. Next base: position 90,584 of record NZ_JAGOGJ010000005.1, on the reverse strand, counting down.
TGGAACGTGCCGCCCAGCGCATGTTCTGGCCCGTCACGGCGGCCGCCATCACCACCATTGCCGCCTTCGGCCCCATGCTGATGATGCGTGGCACCACGGGGCAGTATGTGCTGCCGCTGCCCGCCATCTCCATCGCCGTCATCATCGCCTCGCTGCTGGGCTGCTTCCTGATGCTGCCGTCCCATATGCGCCACGCGCTGGAAAAGGGGCAGAAGTCGCCGCCGTCAAAGCTGCGGGTCGCGTTCGAGGCGAAGTTCAACGCCTTCCGTGATGGGCCGTTCACGCAGGTCATTGCCTGGACCACCCATAATCGCGGTCTGACGGTTGCGGCGGCGGTCACGGTCATGGCGCTGGCCATCGGGTTGCAGGGGGGCGGCCATGTGAAGTTCGCCTTCTTCCCGCAGCCGGAGGGCAATCAGGCGCAGTTGAACCTGCTGTTCAGCCCCGGCACCCCGCGCGAAGTGGTGGCCAAGCAGATCGACGAGGCCGAAGCCGCCTTGTACCGCGTGGAGGCCGCTTATGGGCTGCAGCGGGGTGAGATCGTCAAGATGACGTTCGGCAAGCTGGGCGTCACGACCGGCAACAACCTGCCCGAACAGGTGGGCGACTATATCGGCTCCATGAATGTCGAATTCTCCGTGGCCGACGACCGTGAACAGCGTCTGCCCGAGATCATGAAGAAGTGGGAGGCGGAGACCAAGCTGCTGCCCGGCATCGATCAGGTGATCTTCTCCACCGAGCAGGACGGGTTTGGCGGCGATGGCTTCGGCTTCCGTCTGGTCCATAACGACCCCTATGTGCTGAAGGCTGCGTCGGAGGAACTGAAGAAGATCATCATGACCTATGGCGGGGTCAGCGGGGCGCGTGACAACCTGCCGGCGGGCAAGCCGGAACTGGTGGTCAAGGTCACCCCGCGCGGCGAGGCCCTGGGCTTCACCACCGAGAATGTGGGCCGGCAGTTGCGCGACGCCATGGACGGGGCCATCGCCATGCGCTTTGCCCGGGGTGACGAGGAAGTGACGGTACGTGTCCGCCTGCCTGAAAGCGATCAGACGGAGGCGCTGCTGGCCACCCTGAAACTGCGGTCACCGACCGGCATGCAGGTGCCGCTGGCCGATGTGGTGGAACTGTCCGAACGGCCCGGCCTGTCGCGCATCCTGCGCAACAAGGGCCAGCGCACCGTCTCCATCTTTGCCGAGGTCGATCACCTGAAGGGCAATAGCGGGGAGATCCGCAGCGATATCGAAAAGAACCATCTGCCCGGCATCATGGAGAAGTACGGCGTCAAGAAGGACCAGAATGACGGGTCGCGCCAGGAAGAGGAATTCTGGTCCGACTTCATGGCCGGCATGGTGGTGTCCCTGTTCTCCATCTATCTGGTGCTGGCCTGGATCATGGGCAGCTTCGCCCGACCCTTCGCGGTCCTGATGATCATCCCCTTCTCCATCGCCGGCACCATCTTCGGCCATTGGGTGATGGGGGCGGACATGACGATCTGGTCCTATATCGCCATCATGGGCATGGCGGGCGTGCTGGTGAATGACAGTATCCAGGTGGTCAGCAGCATCGATGACCGTATCAAGGATGGCGAAGCGGTGGAGAGTGCGGTGGTACATGGGGCGGCGGAACGGCTGCGCCAGGTGTTGCTGACCTCGCTGACCACCATCTTCGGTCTGCTGCCCTTGTTGACGGAGACGGCGTTCCAGGCGGCCTTCCTGGTGCCCATGGCCATCACCTTCGTCTTCGGCATCGGGACGGCCACGGTGCTGGTCCTGCTGCTGATGCCGGCCTTGCTGATGTTGGTGGAGGATGGCAAGCGGGGTATCGGCCGGATGCGCGGCTGGTTTGGCCGCCGTCCGGCAACGATGGCGGCGGGTTGAGGGATGGAACGGGGGGCGGCGCCTGCGTCCGCCCCCCGGTTTACAGGGTGGAATGGACTCTATAGGGTTCAAAGGCCGTCAACAATTACCGATCGTCCAGAATGGATCCGTTCAGCGACGTCATCGCACTTCTCCGGCCGCATACGGCCATCTCCAAGCCCATAACGGGGCGCGGGCGCTGGGGCATGCGCTATGCGGCCCACGACGCGCCCGGTTTCGCGATTATCCTGAAAGGGGAATGCTGGATCAGCTTCGACGGACAGGACCCTTGGAAATTCGCGAAGGGGGACTTCCTGCTGCTGCCCTCCACCCCGTCCTTCACGATGAGCAGCCATCCCGGCATTGCCTGTGAACCCCGCGATCCGGTCCATACGGCCGTGCGACATGGTGAGCAGGAAGGCGAGGCGGATTTTGAATCACTGGGCGGTACCTTCCGCATCGAACAGGTAAACGCACCGCTGCTGCTGACTTTGCTGCCCCGCATGATCCTGGTTCCGGCATCGGAGGGCAGGGCGGGCCGGCTGCGCCAGATCATCGAACTGATCAGCCAGGAATATACGGCGCAGGAACCCGGCCGCGCGTTGATCCTGCAGCGCCTGCTGGAGGTTCTGCTGATCGAGGTCTTGCGCTGGCACGGGGTTGCGGCGGATGGGGATGGCCCGGCCGGCCTGTTGAACGGCATGCGCGATCCCGCCCTGGCACGCGTGCTGCGTGCCATGCATGCGGATGTGCGCGCCGGCTGGACGGTTGCCGGCCTTGCCCGCATCGCCGGCCTGTCGCGATCCGGCTTTGCCGCGCGCTTCACCGACAATCTGGGCTGCGGCCCCATCGAATATCTGGCGCGCTGGCGCTTGGCCCTGGCCAAGGATGCCCTGGTACGGGGGACCCAGACCCTGGACAGGATCGCCGAGGAAATCGGCTATGAGTCCGCCAGCGCCTTCAGCACGGCCTTCCGCAAGCGGCTGGGCTGTTCTCCCGGCAAATTCGCCCGGGAGAGCCGGGAGGCCGCGCGGCTATCGGCAGCATGATCTGGACTGTTGATAATTAATTATGGACTTCTGATTATCGATGATCTGATCGTTTGCGGCTATTCATCCATCATCCCCAGCAGATGGATGATCCTCCCATGAAAACGATCCTGATCACCGGTGCCTCCTCCGGCTTTGGCCTGGAAACCGCCCGTCATTTCCTGGCCAAGGGCTGGACCGTGGTTGCCACCATGCGCCGGCCCGATGCGGAGGTTCTGCCGCGTTCCGGCAATCTTCGGATCATCCCGCTGGATGTCACCAGCACGGATAGCATCGCCGCAGCGGTTGCGGCGGCCGGCCCGATCGACCTTCTGGTCAATAATGCCGGGGTGGGTACCGTTGGCGCGTTCGAAGCCACGCCCATGGATCATGTGCGCAAACTGTTCGATACCAACACGTTCGGCGTCATGGCCATGTGCCAGGCGGTCATTCCGCAGATGCGGGAACGCGGGTCGGGCGTCATCGTCAACGTCACCTCGACCGTCACGCTGGCCGACATGCCGCTGACCGCCGCCTATACGGCCAGCAAGCAGGCCATCACCGGCTTCACAGGCGCCATCGCCCATGAACTGGCCACTTTCAATATCCGGGTGAAGCTGGTGGAGCCGGGCTACAGCCCGACCACCCGCTTTACCCAGAATGCCGGCCTGCCGGTCGCGGACCTGATCCCGCCGGCCTATGCGGATTTCGCCGGTCCGATTTTCAAGGCCTTCGCCAGCCCGGCCCTGACCACGCGGGAAACCGATGTGGCCGAAGCGGTCTGGCATGCCGCACACGACCTGTCGGAGCGGCTGCACTTCCCGGCCGGGGCCGATGCCGTCGCCCTGTATCATACCAGGGCCACGAAATCATGACCGATGGTCAAGCTTTCGTGCGCCTTAAATCGCCGGCGGGCGCATCCGCGCCCTTGGCTACGCGGCATGGGCCGCGCGGCGGCAGTCGCCGCCGTACCATCGGTCAAGAATTTTGACCGATGGTATCAGTCGCGGTTCGGCTCGCCTTGAGCGGGCATCCCGTCCTCCAGGCCGCGCAGCAGGGGGGCGAGGCCGCCGTCGCTGATCATCTCCGCCGCGTCGGCGGGGGACAGCCAGCGGCGTTCCCGCTGGTCCATCTCCGGCCATTCGGACAGGATCTCCGTCACTTCCAGCAGGAAGACGGCGACATGGCAGCGCACGGCGGCACCATCGTCCAGCAGCTTCAGATAGCGGTAGGCGCCGATGGGGGCCGGGGTGATGCGTCCCTTCACGCCCGCCTCCTCGAACGCCTCGCGCGCGGCCATGGCGCCGGGGGACAGCTTCTTTTTCAACCAGCCCTTGGGGATGATCCAGCGCCGTGTCTGGCGGGAGGTGACCAGCAGGACGCGCGGCATGGACCCGATGAAGCGGACCGGCAGGGCGGCGCATTGTCTGGTCTTGCTCTTGGGCATGATGCCGGCTCCCCTGGCTTCCTTTCAGCCCGATGCCGCGTCGCGGTGGGCCTGGGCGCGTTCCAGGCGCTGGCGCACCTGGGCATCGCGGGAAATGGAGGGCGGGACCGTCACGGCACCCCGCAGACCGGCAACGCTGGAGATGTTGCGGATGCTGCGCATGGTTTCATTGAACATCTCCGTCATCATTTCGCGCGGATCCACGGTCCCCTGTTCGGTGACCAGCGTCAGGCGGTGGATGGCGTAGAAGCCGATGATGCCGGCCAGCAGGAAATAGAAATCCCAACTGGTCAGAACCAGTGGCAATTCATGCACCCCCCTTGGGTTGGTCCAGCTCAACAGCAGGCCCAGCCGGCGTTCGGTGAAATAATCGGCCAGCAGACCGCCCAGGATGGGCGCCAAGCCGGCGGCAACAGCCGTGACGATGGCGCTGGCCGCGATATAGGCCGTGGCGCTGCCGCGCGGTGATAGTTTCAGGGCGATGTTGGTGGCGGGCAGGGTGACACCCGCTACCGCGGCGCCCATCAGCAGATGCAGCACCACCAGCCAGATCTTCGCGGCATCGGCGTCCACCACCTGCGACGCGCCGATCATGGCCACGATGCACAGGATATAGGCGGGGGCACAGACAGAGAGAACGCTCTTGTTGGAGAAACGGTCGCTCAGCCGGCCCCAATAGCGTAATGCCAGAATATTGGACACCTGGCTCAACACATTCAGCACCATGACGAAGCTGATGTCGAATTGCAGTTGGCGGACGATATAGACGGTGAAGAACGGGGTGGCGAGGTTCACCGCGAACTGCCAACTGCCGATGAAGACCAGAAGCCGGCCGAAATTGCTGTCGCGGAACGGTTCCGCCACCATGGTGGAGAGACCGACGGCGGCGCGGGGCGGCGGCATGGCCGGTTCCGGCATGGCCGCCACGATGCGCGCGCTGATCAGGCCGGTGATGCAACCGGCGGCAAACATGCCCGCGAACAGCACGTCGCGGGCCAGCGACCCTTCGCCGGTCAGGTCCAGCGCCATGGCGGCCGCCAGTCCCAGCAGGAGGTTGATGGCCGTGACCCAGAGCGTGCGCCGCGCAAAGACCTGACCCAGCCGCTTTTCCGGTGCCAGATCGCGCAACCAGGCATTCCAGGCACAGGAACCGACGGCACCCAGGCCACACAGGATGAACTGCGCGCCCAGAAAGACCAGCAGCGGGATCGTTCCTGTAAAAAACGCCGTGGCGGCCATCACGCCCAGCATCAGGCGGCCAACGATGCTGGACAGGACGGCTATGCGCTTGCGCTGCCGTAACCGTTCGACCAGCAGGATCGACGGCAATTGCAGCAACTGCGCCAGGAAGGGAGCGCTGGCCAGAACGCCGATCATCAGGTTGGAGGCACCCAGATGCAGGGCGAAGGCCGTCAGGATCACGCCCGTGGTCAGGGCGCCGCCGCCGCTGGAAAAGGCCGCTTCCAGTACCAGCAGGCGCAACCCGCGCGCGGAATCCTCTTCGCTGACCTCTGCCTGTGGATCAAGCCGTGCCATCGGTTTCTCCAAGCCATTCCGTTGACAACGGTCCATCGGCGCGGGTGTTCCACCGTGCGGATGCCGGTCTGCGGCGTGTCTTGCTGTCGGCATGACAGGTTCTTTTTAAGGAAACTTTCCATGGGAGGCGCCCTTTCGCGGGAACGCCGGTGGTTGGACGGCGTTGACGTTCCATGATCCCAAGCCTTGCCCTATTCGCCGGTTCCACCGGCCACCGGGATCGCCAGCCCCAAGGGAGAACAGGATGCGCAGGTTGCAGCAGGCGCTATTGATCGGTGCGGTTTTGTGTGCCGGTTCCGCCATGGCCCAGGTTCCGCCATCCCCGCATGCCAACCCACAGGTGGTGCCGCCCGGTTCCGACAAGCCGGAGGCGCAGGAGGCGCCGGCGCGTACCGACCAGAAAAAGCTGGTGACGCTGATCGCCCAGGGCGGCATGGCGGAAGTGGCGGCGGGGCAGTTGGCCCAAAGCCGCGCCCGCCTGCCGTCCGTGCGCCGCTTCGCCGACCAGATGGTGTTCGATCATACGAAGGGTAATGCCGATCTGGCCGCCGCCGCCGCCCAGGCCAATATCGTGATCCCGTCCGCCCTGGCGGCCGAACATCAGGCCAAGGTCATGGCCATGGGCAACGTGGCGGATGCGGATTTTGACCAGGCCTATATCCAGCAGCAGGTCAAGGACCATCGGTCCATGATCGAGTTACACCGCCAGTTGCAGGACACCTCCACCCCGGCGCTGGCCGACTATGCCCGGAGCAGCCTGCCCAAGCTGGAAGAGCATCTGCGTCTGGCGCAGGGCGTGGAGCGCGACTTGAAGGACAAGAAGCGGGAATGATACCAGAGGCCAAAAGTTTTGACCCCTGGTATCCGCGCCGCCGATATGCATCCCGCATGACCGGGCAGAAAGTGCGAACTCCATCCGGGAACCCATGGGTTTCCAGATCGTTTCCTTGATGGGGTGTCATCGCCCCCACCTTGATCCAATGGAGGAAGCCATGAAAGTCCGTGAGGCCATGTCGCGCGACGTGCGTATCGCGAACCCGACCGAAACCATCGAGGAGGCCGCCAAGATGATGGCGGCCCAGGATCTGGGGTCCCTGCCCGTGGGGGATGGGGACCGGCTGGTCGGCATGGTGACGGACCGCGACATCGTGGTCCGCGCCGTCGCCACAGGACGCGGTCCCGGCACCAAGGTGCGGGACGTGATGAGCGACAATGTCAAATATTGCTATGATGATGAGGATCTGGACGACATCTCCCGCAACATGGGCAAGATCCAGGTGCGCCGCCTGCCGGTGCTGAACCGCGAGAAGCGTCTGGTCGGCATCCTGTCGCTGGGCGATGTGGCCGTGAACGAGCCGCAGGCGGCGGGCCGAGCGCTGGGCGGCGTGGCCCGCCCCGCCGGTGCCCATAACCAGCGGGCGTGAACGGGCAGGACGGGGGGATCGCACCATGACGAAACAGACCGGCGAACAGAAGGAAATCGTCCGCGACGTCATGCATGACTTCAAGGAAGGTGACCTGAAAAGCGCCAGCGGACGGAAGGTCCGCAGCCGCAAACAGGCCGTCGCCATCGCCCTGCATGAGGCCGGCACCTCCACTCAGGAGAGCCCCGCCGACAACCGCCGCAACCTGCGCCGCACGCGCCAGACGCGGGGCAGCGAAGGCCCGACGCGGGAGGAGCTTTACGAGGAGGCCCGACGCAAGGGCGTGTCGGGGCGGTCGCGCATGTCAAAGGCGGAACTGTCCCGCGCCCTGGGTCACTGATATCAATCTTCCTTGATCGTGACCGATCCAGGAAGATTGCGTGTTCCTCAGACGCCGGGCGCCAACATCCGGCGGCTTGGCTTACGGCACCACGCGGTGCCGGGCCGGCAGTCGCCGGCCTCCAATCTGCCAAGGGTAAAACCCTCGGCAGATGGGTATGACCCTGTTCCCGATTGCCTTGGGCCCGACTGGGCGGCGGACCGTCAGGCCCGCCGCCTTCTTTTTGTTGATCTGCGTTGTGGGGCTTCGGGCTTGGTCCCGTCGCCCGTCCGGTTACGGGATGAAGGTCTGTTTGGGGATGTGGGTGATGCGGCAGGCAAGGTCGGCCTCTCCCGAGGCGACGATATAATGGTCGCCATGGTCGACGATGCCGGTGGTGAAGACCACGTCGCGCAGATAAAGCTGATGCTCGATGGGTTTGGTCAGGTCGGGCGCGGGTTCCAGCAGGGGTTCTGGCGGGCTGTGCAGGATGCGGCTGGGATCGTCGCGATCCAGCAGGGACCAGTAGGTGCGGTAGATGCCTACGATCTCCTTCGGCTCCACCCCATGCCACAGGGTCAGCCAGCCCTGGTCCGTCAGGATGGGCGGGGCGCCGCCGCCTACGCGGGCCGTGGCGACCGTGCCTGAAAGGGGCCGGATGCCGGGCCGCCGCCAGGGTTTCCAGTGGCGCGCGTCGGGCGAACTGGCCAGGTTGATTGAGGGTCCTGCCCGCCACGGGCTTTCGGGCGGATAGGCGAAATACAGGTCGCCCAGCGGCCGCGTCTGCGCCCAGTAACGACCATCGATCCGCCCTTCGAAGATCAGCATGTCCTTGTTCTGGTGATCCAGGACGATATCATCGAAGTCCCATGTCAAGCCGTCTTGGGACCGGTAGAGCGTGGTGGAATGCCGTTCCGGGCTGACGGAGCAGGTGGTCATCAGATAGGTGCCATCCACGCGGGAGATGCGCGCATCCTCCACCCCGTAACATTGGAACGAGGCGGCGGGCGCGATGGCCCGGTCGTAATGGATGGCGACACGGTCCAGCCCGTCGGGCGACATTTCCACCGGCAGCAGCCAGGACAGCGAGGTCAGCGCCATGATGCGCCAGCCGCCGCCATGGATCAGGAACTTGCGCGGATCGGCCGTGTCGACCATTTCCAGCTTCCACCGATCCAGCACGAAACGGGCTTCGTCCTCGTCCCAGCGGATGGCATGGGCATGGCCGTCCCGGATCGGGTCGCGCAACGCCTCCGCCACCCGGACCATCAGCAGCAGATTGCCGTTGGGCAGCCGCGTCAGGCCGGGATTGAAGGCGCCCAGCACATAGGTTTCCGCCTCCAACTGCCCCGCCAGCGGGGACCGCGAGAGGTCGATATCGTCGGGCGTCAGCACCAGACGGTCGATGGGGAAGGTCATGGCGTCAATCGTCCAGGCGGGGCACGATGGTCAATTGCTGCACGACCACACGGTCGGGCTGGGTCAGCAGGTAGCGCACCCCGACGGCGATATCCTCGGCCCGCAGCATCTTCTGTTCCCCGATCATCTGCCGCTGCTCTGCGGTGGACAGGTCGGGGTAATGCAGGTCGGCCGCCGTGAAGCCCGGTTCGACCAGCGATACCTTGATGCCCTTCGGCCCCAGTTCCTTGGTCAGGGCCTCTGAGAAACCCGCGATGCCGGCCTTGATGCCGGCATAGACGGTGGAGCCGGGGGACAGGGAATGCGCGCTGGTCGAGCCGATCAGCACGATATGGCCCTTTTCGCCCATCGTGTCGCAGGCGGCATGGGCGCTGGCGATATAGGCGGTGAAGTCGGTGGCCAGCGCGTATTGCAGGTCTTCGGCCGACATCTCCGACAAGCCGTTGGCCGGGACGGCGGCATTGATGACGGCAATGTCCAGCCCGCCCAGATAATCGGCGGCGGCCGCGATGAACCGGCCCGGACTGTCTTCGTCCGCCAGATCGATAATCATGCCGTCGCCTTCCCCCACCTCCTTGATGCGGTTCAGCGCATCATGCAGATGGTCGGGCGTGCGGCCGCAGATGAAGACCCTGACCCCGTAGGAGGCCAGAAGCACGGCGATGGCCCGCCCGATGCCCGTCGTGCCCCCCGTAATGGCGGCGCGCTTGCCGGACAGGGAGGGCTCGGCCGTGTGGGCGTCATTCAGGTCGGTCATGGGGCTGCCTCCTTTTCAGTTGGATGCGTATCGGTCGCCCAGGCGATGGCGATCCGTCCGCAGGCGGGAATGGTGAATTCGCTGTATCCGTCGCCGGTATTGCCGGGTTGCACGGGCGTTCCGTCGCCGGCCAGGATGGTGATGACAGGCAATTCCCGGCCATCGTTGGAGATCAGGCGCAAAAGGGCCCGGCGGTCCTGTCCACCCAGCAGGTGGAAGCTGACGGAATGATCCTCCCCGGATTGCAGCCGGGACAGGAAATGGTCGCAGAACAGCGTGAAGGGCGCGTCATCCAGCCGGTGGAAGGCGTGGGCGGCAAAGATGAAGGCGGCACCGGCGCCATAAATCTCCTGCCCCACCTCTCCGGCGGGGCGGCCGTCCAGATACAGATCCTCCAGCGGGAAACTGCGGTTGCGGTCGATATGGCCGTTGCGCTGCTTGTCCGCCAGGGCATCGGTCGGCAAGGCGTCGGGATAGTAGAACCAGGCCCGGTCCAGCGCATGGCGGCAGAATTCGGCCGCCAGCATCCGTGCATCCGGGTCCAGCGCCGTATTGCCATCCTGCAGATACTGGCGGAAGGCCCGGAAACTGTCTGAGCATTCATAGATGGCCATGTAGGAGGCGTTATGCAGCGCCGTGACGCCCAGGAAGTTCCGGTAATGGCGGGCATGGCCGATCTCCGATTCCCACAGGCAGCAATTGTGCAGGAAGCTGGCCAGATAGACGTAGGATTGGCGCAGATAATCATCCCGCCCCGTCGCCCGCCACAGGCCGGCGCAGGCGGCCGCACCCCAGGCCGTCAGGTTGGCCTGATAGTTCAGGTTAAACCCCAGGCCCCGGGCCGCGTCGACGGCCTTCGCCGCCTCGTCCAGGCAGCAGCGGTCGCCCGTCAGTTCATGGGCCAGCAGCATCACGCAGGCATAAAGCCCGCCAACATCGGTCTGGCCATAGCCATCCTCCCGCGTTGCCGTGACCACGCTGAAATCGCGGGCGTCGAAATGGATGGGCCAGCGATAGCCGAAATGCCGCGCCGCCCGGATGGCATAGCGCAGCGAGCGTGTGAACAGGCGCCGCGCCTGATCGTCGCCGGCCACTGCCAATTGTCCCAGCGTCAGCAGCGGGTGATAGAGATACCAGCTATCCACCGTATCGGCGTTCTTCTGCTGCCCCACATCGGGCAGGTAACGCCGGAACATGCTGAGGCGTTTGTCGTGGAACTGCTCCAGCCCGGCCGCCAGCTCCGCGCGCAGGGGCACCGCTTCGCCGCGCCAGCGTGCATAATCATCCAGGGCGGCAATCACGGCATTCTGCACCATGCTGTCGGGCGGCTCGGCATTGGTGTAGGGGCGGATATAGCGATGGCCGAAATGCATTTCGGTGGCTTCCGGCGCCTGGTCCAGATCGTCCAGCGTCCACCTTGCGCGGGAAGGCCAGTCGCGGAAGGTGGGGGGCGGCCCATCCAGTTGCCGCACCGTCGCCGCCAGCAGGCGCAGGAAGGACAGGGCCATGTCCCCCTCATCCGCGCCGGCATTCCGGTCCAGCCCCAGAAAGGCATCCGACAGGGTCAGGGTGACGGCGGTGGTCAGAGGTCCGGTCCTGGTTTCCGGTGCGCGATAGCCCAGTTCCGGCCAGTGCCCGCCCACCACCGTGTCGGGCTTGGTGCCGGTCTGCCGGAAATAATCGTTCAGCGCCGTCAGGTTCTGGAAATAAAGCCCGAAGCCGGGGCCGAGATTGTCGAGACGAAAAAAACAGAGGCCGCCATTCATGCCGCGCTGTGCGGCTTCGACCCGACCGCCGGCCGCCATGGGATCGTCGCCGGGACCCAGAAGGTAAAGATCGCGCGGTGATCGGGCGGGGCGCAACGGCAGCGACGGCGTCAGCCGCGTGGTCACCCGCAGCAGCAGCGGCGTGGGGCAGACCACGGCCACGGTGGTCTGCTGTGCCCCGAACAGGGTGGAGAGGGCGATCACCCAGCCATCCCGTGTGCGCCTTGTGCTGAGCCGCTGGATGCCGCCGGGACAATGGGCGGCGCGCAGGGCGGCACCAGCCCGGCCCCGCGAGCGCAGGACGACCCACAGCGCATCCTTTCCCGACAGGACCTGCAGGTCGCTGTCCATGTCCAGATCCTGCATGCCCAGCAGCCGCATATCACCGGCCGCCAGTTCGGCCCGTAGGGACAGCAGGTCGGCGCTGACGCCTTCTTCGGGGGGACGGGTGGTCGCGGGGTGGGTGTCCTGTTTTCCGTATCGGTCTGCCGTTTCAATCAGCATGCGGGGCACCCGGTTGCGATATCCAGCAAGGAAACGGACATGGCGACAGCGGGTTCCGCCGCTTTCCCGCCCCATCCCGATGCGCGGGGCCTGTCCCGAAACGGGTACTCCCGATAAACAACCGATTGTGCGGCGCGGTCGGCGGGGCAGCGGTGTTACCGCACGTCACCCTTCATATCGGCCAAGGAGCCAACACCATGACGACCCCCCGCGAACATCTGATCGACTGGTTGCGCGACGCCCATGCCATGGAAGTGCAGGCGGAGAGGATGCTGGACAATTTGGCCGGCCGGATCGAGGACTATCCCGCCCTGAAGGCACGGCTGGTGCTGCATGTGGAGGAAACGCGCGGTCAGGCGGCCCGCGTCGAGGAATGCCTGCACCAACTGGGGGCCAATACCTCCATGCTGAAGGCCGGCATCGGGGCGGTGACGGGCATGGTCCAGGCCATGTCCGGCATCTTCGCCTCCGATGAGGTGGTGAAGGGCGCCGTGTTCGGCGCCGCCTTCGAATATTTCGAGATCATCAACTACCGTGCCCTGATCCTGGCCGCCGAACAGGTCGGTGAACCGGGCATCGCCGCCGCCCTGGACCAGAATCTGCAACAGGAACAGGCAATGGCCGCCTGGATGGAAGCGAACCTTCCCGCCATCATCAGCCAATATCTGATGACGGATAACAAGCGGTAGAGACGTCCAGGGGGATCAGGGCCGGAACCCCCGCCCGTGCCCTGTTCCCCGTGGTATTTCCTGCAGATAGGGTGGCAGTTGCACCCGGAAGACCGCAGCCAGGATCGTGGCCAGATGCAGGCGGCCCGCCCCCTGGGTATAGAGCGGTGGTGGCTGTTGGTCAGCCGATCATGGCCGGGCGGTCGGCGGGGGTGGGGAACGCGTGGCCGTAGCTCACGGCAGGTTCCCGTCCTCCCGGTCGCGGTCCTTGTCGGCCTTGTCCCGGCGCAGGTCGCGCAGATGGCGGATCATGTCCTCGCGCGCCTGCACGATGTCCTGGGTCCTGGCCCAGGCCTGCGCCGTCAGTTCGACATCGGTCTCCCTCAACGCGGTGACCGTCACGGTGGGGGCGGGGGTGGGCAGGAATAGCCGGTCCTGGGCGATGCGCCCGCGCAGATGGGCGGCCGCGACCTCTGGATCCTGATCGATCGGCACGGCCATTGTCATGCTGATCCGCCGGGTGGGATAGGCGGTCAGGTTGGTAATGGCAGCCGCACCCCAGACCTGACCATTGGGCACCAGGATCTTCACATTGTCGCCCGCCGCAATCTCCGTCATGAAGACGTTGAGATTGACCACCGTGCCGCTTTTGCCCGCCACCTCAATCATGTCGCCGATACGGAAGGGGCGGAAGATCAGCAGCATGACGCCGGCGGCCAGATTAGACAGGGTGCCTTGAAGGGCCAGACCGATGGCCAGGGACACTGTTCCCAGGATCGCCACCAGACTGGTGGCCTGCACGCCCGCCACCTGCAGGATCAGCACGAAGGTGACGGCCAGCGTTCCGTAATAGGCCAGGCTGGCCAGGAAGGCGGTGACCGTCACGTCCAGATGGGGGGCGGCCTCCAATGTCCGCCGGACGGCGGCAGCCGCCAGCTTGGCCACCCAGCGACCCGCCAGCAGAATGATGATCACCGCGATCATGCGCAGCCCGTAGACGATCAGCAGGTTTTCCAACTGCACCAGTCCCGGAATGTCAGCCAGCATCACAAGCCCCTAACCGCCAGTAAGCATATAGGCCAGGAACATGGCCAGGATCGCGAGCACGATACCGATGCCCAGGACATAGCGCATCGGCTTCACCTCCACCGATTGCCGTTCCGGGGGATCTGACACCATGATTGGGCCTTCGGCCTTCATGCGCAGATGCTGTCCGGACACTTCCGATTCCTGCTTGTCGGGATCGCGGCCCGGGTCGAGGGTGGGCGTCATGGCTTCCTCCTCTGAATGCCGTTCACGGCGTCCCTGTCATAACGGGCTGTGTGCTGTTGTGTTCCTTCGGAATTGGGGGGGAGGTGGTGCCATCGGGTGTACCGCGCATGCAAAGTCGCCAATGAAAAAGGAGTGACGTATTCTTTGCGCGTATCAGCCGAACAAATGACGCCGGACGGGGGACGCATGGCAATGAACAGGCGCGGTATCGAACCGCATCTGGCACGGCTGCGCCGTCACGCGCGCGCAATGGCGGGTAACCAGGCTTCGGGGGATTCCTATGTTTCCGCCTTGCTGGATATTGTGCGCGCCGACCCCTTGTTCCTGGAAACCCTGCCTGATCCCGCCGTCGGTCTGTTCAAACTGTACAGCCGGCTGGTCGCCGCCACATCGGGGAAGGCCGGGATTCGGCAGCAGCGTATTCGGCAGGCGCTGCTGCTGATCTCCATGGAGCGTTTCACCCTGGGGGACGCGGCGGAGATCATGGGGATCACACCCGTGGAGGTGGAGGCGCTGGTCGAGGCGGCCGGTCACAGCCTGGCAAGTCTGAGCGGGGCCGAAGTGATGATCATCGAAAGCGAACCACTGATCGCCATGAATATCGAACAGATCGTCAAGGGCCTGGGGCTGCGCGTCAACAGCATGCCGCCAACCCATGCCCGGGCGGTCACGCTGTTGCGCCGGGACAGGCCAGACCTGATCATCGCCGATGGCGGCTGCCATCCGGGGATGGTGGAGGATCTGTACACCAGCTCAAAGCCGCCGGTCGTGTTCATTTCCGCATTTCCGGAGATGCTGTTGACGGGAAGCCGGCCGGAGCCGGTCTTTGTTGCGCGCAAACCGTTCGATCCGCCGGAAATAAAGGCCCTGATCCATCAGGCACTGTTCTTCGCGGCGGGGCATTGAGGCCAGTGCCGATAAATTCCGACCCATCGGAATTTATCGGCTTCGGCGGCATGGGCCGCCGCCGCGCCCGTCGGCGCGGATACCAGGGGGCAAAACTCTTGACCACTGACATCAGACCGGTTGGCGGCTTTTCGGGACCATGCCGGAACATTGATTGGCCCTGTCCGTTTCCTGACCGGATACGGTAGCCGCCGCAAGCCCGTAGGGGCCCGGGGCCATGCCGGTCCCGACATCCAACCCGACAGGAGCGCTACCATGGGCCTGTTCACCCGTGACATCCAGACCCTGGATGACCTGTTCGTGCACACGCTGCGCGACATTTATTATGCCGAGAACCAGATCATGAAGGTCTTGCCCAAGATGATAAGTAAGGCCACTGATCCCGACCTGAAGCAGGGGTTTGAGACCCATCTGCTGGAAACCAACGGCCAGATTGAGCGGCTGGAACAGGTGTTCAAGCTGCATGGCGTGGAGGTCAAGGGCGTGGACTGTCCCGCCATTGACGGCATCATCAAGGAAAGCAACGAGATCGCCGGTGAAATCGCCGACAAGGATGTGCTGGATGCCGCCCTGGCGGCCTCAGCGCAGGCCGTGGAGCATTACGAGATCACCCGATATGGCACGCTGGTCGCCTGGGCCAAGCGCCTGGGTCGCGCCGACTGTGCCGCCCTCCTGCACCAGAACCTGGAGGAGGAGATGGCGACCGACCGTAAGCTGACCATGCTGGCCGAACGGATCGTCAATCCGCGCGCCGCCAGCGTTTGACAAACGGCTGCATTGGCACGGACAGGCAGGTCCCCGCCAATGCAGTTCCGTTGCTGTTCCCCCGCCATGGCTCAAGGGGCGGCCTGACCCGGTCAGGTCCTGTCCATCGCGCCGATCAGTTCATCGATATTCAGGGTGACAAAGCCCGTGATCGTATCGGAGATGCCATAGGGAAGGACCAGCAGCTTCTGATGAAGCAGCGCCCCGCAGGTATAGACGACGTTGGGCACATATCCGGATCGTTCCGACTGTTCGGGACGCAGCAGCGGCTCCGTCAGGCGACCGATGACCCGGCTGGGATCGTCCTTGTGCAGCAGCACGGCCCCGATGGAATAACGCCTTACGGCGCCCACCCCGTGGGTCAGCAGAAGCCAGCCATACTCCGTCTCGATCGGCGGACCGCAATTGCCGATCTGCACGAATTCCCAGGGCTGGGTGGGGCGCAGGATGGGCTGGCCTTCATCCCAGCTATACAGATCGTCGGAATAGATCAGATAGAGATTTTCATTGTCCTGGCGGCCGATCATGGCATAGCGGCCATTGATGCGGCGGGGGAACAGGGCCATGCCCTTGTTGCGCACGGCCACGCCGCGCAACGGATACATACGGAAATTATCGAAATTCCGCGTCTCCATCAATTCGGTGCGGATGGAATGGCCGCTATAGGCGGTATAGGTCGCGTAATAGATGCGATGCCCTCCATCCACGAATTCCACGAAGCGCGCATCCTCGATCCCGTTGGCCTGTGAGCCGGTGACGGGGAAGATCACGCATTCGCTGATATCATCCTCCGCCCGGAAGGCGATCTCCACCTCGTCCCCATCGGGCCCGCTGCGACGGTTCACGATGCGGGGGATGGAGGCCAGTTGTGATCTGGGGTCCATCAGGATGCGGCCATCGGGACAGATCATGCCTGTCATGAAGGTGAGGGAGGAGATGTGCCCCTCACCCACGGCACGCAGCGACAGGATGAAGCGAAGCCCCCCTTCGATCACCCCGCTCTGGTCGGGATGGCGCACGATGGAGGGGTTGAACAGGGCCGAGGCCTCGAACGAATATTCGTGCAGGAAATAGGCCCCGACCAGTTGCCGCTGGGTCTGGGTGAAGGGCTCGTGGCTGTCCAGCGCCTCTTCCATCTCGTCGGCGCGCGCCTCAAAAATCTCCAGCAATTGCCGATGCCGGCCACGGAAATTCTCCAGCACATCGGTCAACTGGCTTGTCGCCGTTTCGGAGTCCAGGGCCAGGACACGGTCGACGATGCGGTTGGCGCGCGACCTGTCATGGGATTTCAGGTCGCGCGGCTCCGTCGCCGGCTTGAACGGGCGCACGACCACGCGCGCCGGGTCTGGCCGCAATTGCTGGGCCAGACGTGTCAGGCTGGGAATACGGGTCACGGGATTTCCTCCTTTCGTGGGGACGGCGGGTCAGGCGCGCATGGCCCGGATCAGGACCGGGTCCGTCCGCGCCGTACTGTTGGCGATACCCAGCACGCGGCGCAGATCGATGAGCGCCTGCAGGTAGGCCAGTACCGATTCCCCGCCCCGGTTCTGGTTCAGCCCGTCGGGACGCAGCCCGTCACGGCAGGCCCCATCCTCGTCGACCATGGGCAGTCCCTGGTCATTGCTGCCTTCGAACCAGGCATAGGCGCGGGCCGCCTCCACCACCCAGAACGATGCCTCTTCCACCCCGTGCGCGGCGACGCAGGCGGCAACCATGGCGGTGGCTTCCAGCGGCTGCTGGTCGAAGATGCGCGGCCGCCGGCGTTTGTCGCCGAAACTTTCCGATCCGACGGGACGGAACACGCCCTCCGGCGATGTCTGCACCCCCGCCAGCCAGCGCAGGGAACGCAGACCCGCATCGACCATGCAGTCGCTGCCGATGGCCTGGCCCGACAGGATCAGCGCCTGGGACAGGCGCGGATTGTCATAGGACAACCCATCCTCGAACCAGCACCAGTCGGGTGTGGCATTGGCCTTGAACAGGGCCAGCAGATGGCTGGCCATGCGATGGCGCAGATCAACCGCGAACCCGTCGCCCGGTTCCACCGCGCAGTAGGCGTCCAGCCCCAGCAAGGTGAAGGCCTGCGCGCGGGTGGCCGGAAACTCGGCGGCCGTGGGCAGGGCCATGCGGAACAGGTCGCGAGCCCATTGCCGGCGGCCGGTATGCGGATCACTGCGCGCGCATTCACCCAGAGCCCAGAGCGTGCGCCCGTGGCTGTCCTGCGACCCGCGCGGTTCCAGCCATTGCCGGCTGAAACCCATAAAATTGCGGAAATGGCGGTTATCCGGGTTCCAGGCATGCTGGATGAAGGCCGCATAGCGCGACACCATCAGGTCCGGCACACGCATGCCGGCATGGTGCGACAGGTTGCAGGCCAGCAGCAGGGCACGGGCATTGTCATCCACACAATAACCGTGTGACCGGTCCGGGATGCAGCCCACAGCATGCTGGTACAGGCCGGTATCGTCGCTCATCTGTTCCAGGTAGGTCAGGTTGGGCTCCGGCAGGTCGCGTACGCGGCGGGGGCGCAGCACCGGGGAGGGCGCGGCCAGGGGCAACCAGCGGCGCACCACGTCGCCAAACAGATCCAGATACCGTTCGGCCACCCGGTTCCAGACCATGTCACGGCTATATTCGAAGGCCCGGCGGCGCATTGTGTCGCGTGCCGCGTCGTCAGTCAGCAGGTCGCCGATGGCCTTGCCCATCGTCCCGGCATCGTTGAACGGAACCAGCACCCCCCGCCCGTCGGCCAGCAATTCGGCCGCATGCCAGTAGGGGGTCGAGACGACGGCGCGGCCCAGGCCGAAACTTTGCGCCAGGGTGCCCGACGTCATCTGCGCCTCGTTCAGGTAGGGCGTGACATAGACGTCCGACATGGCGATATGGTCCAGCAGGGTGGACCGGTCCACGAAATGGTTGGCGAAGACCACGGCATGTTCCACGCCCAGGCGCCGTGCCCGCTCGGCCAATTGTTCGCGATAATCCTCCCCCTCCCGGCGCAGCAAGTGGGGATGGGTGGCGCCCAGGATGACGTACACCGCATCCGGCTTGCGCTCCAGAATGGCTGGCAGGGCGTCGATCACCGTCTCCAGCCCCTTGTTGGGCGACAGAAGACCGAAGGTCAGGATCACCGACCGGTCCTGAAAACCCAGCTTCTGCTTGAAATCGTCGGATTCCTGAAAATCCCCCTCCCGGTAGATGCCATGCGGGATGACGGCGATTTTTTCCATGGGGGCGCCATAGACCTGCCGCAGCAATTGCCGGCCCTTTTCCGCCATGACCACGATGCGGGATGAGGCCTCGATCACGGCGGACAGCACGCTTTTCTGCACCTCGTTCGGTTCCGCCAGCACGGTGTGCAGCGTGGTGACTACCGGAATGCGCAGCCGTTTCAGCAGCCAGAGCAGATGGCTGCCGGCCTCACCGCCGAAAATCCCGAACTCGTGCTGGATGCAGACCAGGTCGAATTCGCCGCCATTCAGCGTTTCCGCCGCATGGATATAGTCGTCCACCACACCTTCCCTGATCTCCAACTGGACAATGTCGGGATAGTCGTAGGTCTGACCATTGTCGGTAAGCGCGCCGATTTCGGCGATCAGCCGGGGGTCGGTCTGGCTGATGGCGGCGTGGAGATCCGTCGTGAAGGTGGCGATTCCGCAGCGGCGTGGAAGCGCGGTACCGATCAGGGCAATGCGGCGCAGCATCATCATGGTCATCCCTTGAAGAGTTTCCTATGGAAACACCTCGGGGGGCCATTGGTTCCCGATCCTTCTACACGCCGTTGATGATAGGCCCTTCGGCTTGTGCGCTGCGGTGGATATTGGCTTCGATGGTACGGCGGCGACTGCCGCCGCGCGGCCCATGCCGCGTAGCCAAGGGCGCGGATGCGCCCGCCGGCGATTTGAGGTGCACGAAATCTTGACCATCGGTCATGATTTCGTGCCGCTGGTATCAGTTGAGCCGGCGACCGTCGGCGATGTCGAACAGGCTGGCGGCCGGAGCGTCCAGGCGCAGGGCGACCGTCTGTCCGGCGGCAAGCGCGATGCCGGATGCGACGCGGGCCGTCACCTCCCGTCCCGCCAGCCGCACCAGCACATAGGTGTCCGGTCCGGTGGGTTCCGTCATCAAGACCTGGCCCTGGCAGGTGCCCTCATCCCCCGGCATGGCCAGCGACAGATGTTCGGGACGCAGGCCCAGGACCAGGGGCTGTCCCACATGCAGGCCGGTCGCCCCCCGCAGGCCGGGCAATGGCAGGATGGTATCGTCCAGCCGCAGGGCCGGCCGGTCGTCCCACAAGGCCAGTTCCCCCTCCAGGAAATTCATGGTCGGCGCGCCTACGAAACCAGCCACGAAACGATTGGCGGGGCGCGCATAGACCGTCTCCGGCCGGTCGCATTGCTGCACGCGGCCCTTGTCCATCACCACGATGCGGCTGGCCAGGGTCATCGCCTCCACCTGATCGTGCGTGACGTAAAGGGTGGTGCGGCGCGCGCGTTCATGCAGCCGTTTCAGTTCCACCCGCATGTCGGCGCGCAGCTTTGCGTCCAGGTTGCTGAGCGGTTCATCCAGCAGAAAGACCTGCGGCTCGCGCACCAGGGCCCGGCCGATGGCTACGCGCTGCTGCTGTCCGCCGGAAAGCTCTGCCGGCCGGCGGTCCAGCAGATGTTCGATCTGCAGCAGCTTCGCCACCGCCGCCACCTTCGCGTCGATCGCGGCCGCGTCCAGGCCGCGCATCTTCAGCGCGAAGCCGATATTGCGGCGAACCGACATGGTGGGATAGAGCGCGTAGGACTGGAACACCATCGCGATGTCGCGCGCATCGGGTTCCAGCGCCGTCACATCCCGGTCGCCGAAATGGATGCGGCCGGCGGAGGGCTGTTCCAGCCCGGCCACGATGTTCAACAAGGTGGACTTGCCGCAGCCGGACGGGCCCAGCAGCACCAGGAATTCCCCCGGTTCGATGTCAAGGTCGATCCGGTCCAGGACGGGCGTGGCGCCGAAACTCTTGGCGATGCCTTGCAGGCGCACAGGTTGCATTCTTTTATCCCTTGACGGCCCCGGCCGCGATCCCGCGCACGAACAGCCGTCCGGACAGGAGATAGACCAGGATGGTGGGCAGGGCCGCGATCATGGTCGCCGCCATGTTGACGTTATATTCCTGTGGCCCCAACTGTGACCCGGCCAGGATGTTGAGCGCCACCGTCACCGGCTGCCGACCCGGCCCCGCGAAGGTCAGGCCCAGGATGAAATCGTTCCAGATATAGGTGAATTGCAGTACCAGGGCGACGGCGCAGACCGGCAGCGACAAAGGCAGCATCACATGCCAGAAGGTGGCCAGGAAGCCCGCCCCGTCGACGCGCGCCGCCTTCAGCAGGTCGCGCGGCACGGACAGGAAAAAGTTGCGGAACAGCAGGGTGACGAAGGCCAGACCCCAGACGGTGTGCGCGAAGACCAGCCCGCCCAACGTGCCGAACAGGCCCAGTTCACGGACCAGCACGATCATCGGATACAATGTCACCTGTGGCGGGATGAACAGGCCGATCAGCAGGGCCGCGAACAGGATGTCCATCCACCGGGCGGCCCGCAGGCTGAGCGCATAGCCCGTCAGGGCGCCCAGCGCCAGGGAGCAGAACAGGGCCGGCAGCACAATGGCGAAGGAATTGCCAAACCAGACCGACAGGCCCCGGCAATCACCGGAGATGCAGGCCCCGCCCCAGGCTTTGGCCCAGGCATCCAGCGTCGGTTCCCGTGGCAGCGCGAACAGGCTGCCGCCATTGATCTCCGCCAGCGGTTTCAGCGAGGTGGACAGCATCACCAGCAGGGGGAACAGCACGGCCAGCGCCGCCACCGACAGCATCAGGTAAAGCGGGAAACGCCGCATGGCTCAGCCCCCCTTCTTCTGCCGGATTTCGGCATAGAGATAGGGGCCGACCACGGCGGCGATGGTGGCCAGCATCATGCAGGCGCCGGCCGCGCCCAGCCCCAGTTCCTGCCGGTTCAGGATATGCTCCATCACGAAGCGCGCCGGCAGGTCCGACGCGAAGCCGGGACCGCCGCCCGTCAGCGCCACCACCAGATCGAAGGATTTCACCACCAGCGAGAACAGCAGGATGGCGGCCGTGAAGAAGACGGGCCGCAGCATGGGCGTAATGATGGAGGCATAGACCCGCCAGGTGGGGATGCCATCCACCTTCGCCGCCTTCCAGATATTGGGATCGACACCGCGCAGCCCGGCCAGGAACAGGGCCATGCACAGGCCCGATTGCTGCCAGATGCCGGCCAGGACGACGGTGTAGATGGAGCGGTCGGCCCGGACCAGCCAGTTGAAGGCAAAATCCTCCCACCCCAGGCCACGCACCGCCTGCTGGATGCCCAGGCCGGGATTGAGCATCCATTGCCAGATGATGCCCGTCACGACGAAGGACATGGACAGGGGCAGCATGAAGATGGTGCGATAGGCCCCCTCCGCCCGGACCCCCCGGTCGATCAGGATGGCCAGCAGATATCCCAATGACAGGCAGCCCGTGATGAACAGGGTGCCGTAGATCGCCATGTTGCGCAGCGCCGTCCACCAGCGGGCGCTGGCGAACAGCCTTTCATACTGGGCCAGCCCGACAAAATCCCAACTGGGCAGCAATTGTGAACCGGTCAGGGAGATGGCGAAGGTCCAGGCGATGAACAGGTAGAAGCAGATGAAGGTGATCATGCCTGCCGGCAGCAGCGCGATGGCCGGCGCCCGTAATGATGATTTCACCCCGTCCTCCCTTCTTGGTCCTTGCCGGCCGGATTACCGGAACGCCAGGATGGATTTGCGCAGCAATTCCTGCCCCTGTTCCGGGGTCAGGCGCGGATCGTTCCAGAAATGCGAGATGGCGTCGTCCACGGCGCCCGACAGCCCGCCGGACATGCCGAACAGTCCCGTGGAGGGCAGGTGGGTGGCCGGGTCGCGGATCAGGGCCATGGCCTGGCGCGCGCAGGCATCAAACCCGTCATCCGGCACATCGGTGCGGACGGGGATGGAACCCTTGGCCTGGTTCAGGCGTGCCTGCACATCCTTGTCCATCAGCACCGACACGAACCGCCGCTGCGCCTCGCCCGTGGCCTCGTCGCGCGGCGCGGTGAAGGCAAAGGCGTCCACCACCATGATGTAGGCCGGGTCCGGCGCGGGCGCCAGCGCACAGCCGATCTCCCGCCCCGGTTCCAGACCCGCCGCGCGCATATCCCCCTTGGCCCAATCCCCCATGAACTGGAACACGGCGTCGCCGCGCATCAGCATGGCGGTCGCCTGGTTCCAGCGGCGGCCGGGGCTGCCTTCATCCACGAAGGCACGCAGGCTGGCAAAGGTGCGGAAGGCGTCCAGAAGTGTGGGGGAGTCCAGCGCTGCCGGGTCCAGGCTTGTATAAAGGCGGCGATAGAAATCACGTCCGCCCACCCCCAGCAGCACGGCGTTGAACAGCAGGCGTTCCTGCCAGGGCTGACCGCCCATGGCGATGGGGGTCTTGCCCATCGCCTTCAACCGGGCGGCGGTTTCCAGGAATTCCGGCCAACTGCCCGGCACGGGCAGCCCCGCCGCTTCCAGAACGGCGCGGTTGTAGAACATCCAGTTTTCCCCATGGATGTTCAGCGGCGCCGCCATGTAGCGGCCCTGATACCGGGCCGACCGGGACAGAAGCGGGGGAAGCATCGCATCCCAGCCTTCATCCGCGCCCGGCACGGGAACGATCAAGCCGTGCGCCGACAACTCGGTCAATTGCGCGCCCAGTGAGAACAGGAAGACCGGCGGCGGGTTGCCGCCCAGAATGCGGTTGACGGCGGCGGCGCGGGCGGCCGAACCACCGGGCACGGTGGCGTCCCGCCACACGCCCCCCTGGTCGGCGAAGGCCCGGCGCACCACGGCCAGCGATGCGGATTCGCCGCCCGATGTCAGCCAGTGCATCACCTCCAGCTCCTGCGCGCTTGCGGCGGTGCCCCCCAGGCCCGCCCAGGACAGAAGCGAGATCGCAACGGCAGCGCAGCATGACCGGAGCCTGTATGTCATTGCGGCGCACAATCCAAAACGTTTCGGATATGGACGATTATGGGCAGGAAACGGGCTTTGTCAAACAAGGATCAGAGGCTTTATGGCTGGACACGCATTTTTCGAAACGTTACGATTTTAAGGATGGCGGTTCCGCCGGGTTGTTCGAACAGGCAGGCTATGACGGCGATGATGCGTTTCCCCGAAGGATTCCGGTGGGGTGTTTCCACCTCCAGCTATCAGATCGAGGGCGGGGCGCCCGATGACGGGCGCGGACCCAGCATCTGGGACACCTATTGCGCCACGCCGGGCCGGGTGGCCAATGGCGACACGGGCACCGTCGCCTGCGACCATTACCATCGCTGGTCCGAAGACCTGGATCTGGTGCGCGACCTGGGGGCGCGGCACTATCGTTTCTCGATCATGTGGGGCCGTGTGCTGCCCGAGGGGGTGGGGGCGGTCAATGCCAAGGGTCTGGATTTCTATGACCGGCTGGTCGATGGCATGCTGGAACGCGGGCTGGAACCGTGGCCCTGCCTTTATCACTGGGATTTGCCGCAGGCGCTGCAGGACAAGGGCGGCTGGGTCAACCGCGACAGTGCCGGCTGGTTCGCGGATTACACGGCGCTGATGGTTGACCGGCTGGGCGATCGTGCCCGCGCCTGGGTGACCTTCAATGAACCGTCGGTCTGTGCCTGGGTCGGGAACGAGGAGGGGCGCCACGCCCCCGGCCTGACCGATCCGCGCGCCGCCGTGCGCGTGGCCCACCACCTGAACCTTTCCCATGGTCGCGCTGTGCGGGTGATCCGTGACCGGGCGCCCGGCGTGCCCGTCGGCTTTGTGCTGCCCGTGCATACCGGCCGGCCGTTGCCGCAATTCGCCGACCGCGACCGGCATCTGGTGCGCCTGTTCGAGGATAAATGGAATGGCGTGTTCCTGGGGCCGGTGCATCTGGGACGCTATCCCGACAGTGTGCTGGACAGGTTCAGCCCCCATATCGGGGCGGACGACATGGCGGAGATCCGGCAGAAGGTGGATTTCCAGGGGGTGAACCATTATTTCCCCACCTATCTCGCCCCCGTGGAAGGGGCCGCGTGGCCTTTCCGCATTGTGGAGCCGCCGAAATATCTGCGCCGGACGGAGATGAACTGGGGCATCGACGGCCATGCCTTCTATGAGGCCTTGATCGGGCTGCGCCGCGATTACGGCAACCCGCCGGTCTATGTGACGGAGAACGGGGCCGCGTTCCTGGATATTCCCGGCGCCGATGGCCGCATCGACGATCAGGACCGCATCGCCTATTACCGCGACTATCTGGCTGGCATGCACCGGGCCATCGCGGAAGGCGCCGATATAAGGGGATACATGCCCTGGTCGCTGCTGGACAATTTCGAATGGGCCCATGGGTATAACAAGCGGTTCGGGCTGGTCCATGTCGATTACGCCACCTTGACGCGGACGCCGAAGGCCTCTTTCGACTTCATGCGGCGGGTGATGCGCGATAATGAGGTGCCGATGACGGGCGATTGCCCCTAATCTGCGGCGGAGCAGCCAAGAGCCGACCACCATGCCCCCGCGTCAACGCACCAACCTGAAAACCCTTGCCGAACATCTGGACCTGTCCATCACGACCGTGTCGCGGGCGCTGAAGGACGGGCCGGAGGTCAAGCCGGAGACGGTGGCGCGGGTCAAGGCGGCGGCCCAGGCGATGGGTTATCTTCCCGATGCCGGCGGCATCTATCTGCGCACCGGGCGAACCATGAAGATCTGTTCGGTCTTCTTCGCCCCGGCGGTGGCCGATTACGGTGATGCCGGTTTCCTGGCCCAGGTGGAAGGCGTGTCCCGCACGCTGGAGAATGATCATTACAACCTGATCGTCCTGGCGCAAACGGCCAGCCAGTCGCCCCTGGACGCGGTCCGCCGCGTGTTCCAGCAGCGGCTGGCCGATGGCGTGATCTTTTCCCGGACCATGCCCCTGGATGAACGGGCCCGCTTCTGCCTGGAACATAAGTTTCCCTTCGTCTGCTTCGGCCGCACCGAACTGCACAGCCCCCACGCCTTTGTTGATCATGATGATGAGGGGGGTGTTTACGACGCCGTGCTGCGGCTGGCGGCAGAGGGGCACCGGCGCATCGCGCTGTTCAATCCGGCCGGCGGCCTGACCTATGCCGGCTTGCGCCTGCGGGGATATCAGCGGGCATTGGCCGATCTGGGCCTGCCCTGGGACCGGTCCTTGCTGGTCACCGCCGACCTGTCGGCCTGGGCCAGCCAGGAGGCGGTGCGCGACCTGCTGGTCCGTGACAGCAAGGTCACCGCGATCCTGTGCGCCAACCAATTGTCGATGTTTGGCGCCATGGAGGCGGCCCTGGACCATGGCATGGACCCGGCGCGCGACGGGCTGCGCATTGTCGGCTTTGGCGGCATGCCCCTGCGCATGCCGTTCGAACAGGGCGTCACCTATTATTATCAGCCGCAGCGGCGCGATGGTGAGGAACTGGCCCGCCATGTCCTGGCTTTGCTGTCCGGCACACCGGCGGAGCAGTTGCAAACCGTACTGCCCTATCAGCGGGTCGACGACCTGTCGCAATTCCGCCGTGACCTGCGCGCCCGGGCGGTTGCCGCCACCCCTTGAAGCGCAAGAAACGGCGTCACGCGGCGGCGGGTCTTCCCAGAAGATAACCTTGCATCAGATCGACATTGGCCGTTCGGACCCAGTCCCGTTCCGCATCCGTTTCGATGCCTTCGGCCACGATACGGGCGCCGGTATCGCCGGCGATGCCGACCAGATGCCGGACGATGCTCTGCTTGTAATGGTCCTGTTCGATGCCACGGATCAACGCCATGTCGATCTTGACGTAATCGGGCCGCAGTTCCTGCAGCATGTTCAGGCCCGAGAAGCCGGCGCCGATATCGTCCAGCGCCACGCGGAAGCCCGATTGACGATAGAATGCCAGTATGCCCCGCAGATGCGCCTGATCCTTCACCTCGGTCGTTTCGGTCACTTCAAAAACAATGTCCGACGGGTTCAACCCCATCTCGCGGACATAGGTCTGGGTGGTGCGCAGACAGTAGGCCGGATCATAGATGCTGGAGGGGTTAAAATTCACGAACAGCTTCGCCCCGGAAGGGCGGCGTTTGGCAAAGGCCTTGATCGCCTCCCGTCTGGCGGCCAAATCCAGGGTGAACATGAGCTGGGTTTCGGAGGCGACCGACAGCAAGGAACCCGCCGACACCAGATCGCCATTCTCCTCCCGTCCCCGCAACAGGGCCTCATACCCGAAGACGCTGCCATCGGGCCGGCAGATCGGCTGCAGCATGGAGAAGAGGCGGTCCTTTTCCAGCATGGTGACCAGCCACTGCCCCTTTACCGCCGCGATCACCCAGCGCAGCGTGCGCGTCGATAAATAGTCGGAAAGGGTGGGTTCCCTTTCACCATCCAGCAGCAGCGCGCGGCAATGGTCCGTTTCCTCCACTGAAAGGGCGCCGTTGGCTTCCGTCAGGAATGAATCCATGTCCGCCCGCAACAACCGGATGTCCAGACAGGTCGGATCATCGACAGCCACCAGGGTCAAACGCCGGCGTTTGGCAATCTCCATCAGCTTCTGGCGGGTGTGAGCGGTCGGCGGCGCCAGCAGAAGCCGGTTTGCCGGATGGACCAGGGCCTTGATCCTCTCACATTCGGGGCAATGCATACGTTTTCTCCTTCATCGGGAGCAAACTTGATCCCGATGAAGGAAAATCAAGCCCGGCATCTCCGGGTCTCGTCTTTGCCAGGGCCATGCCGGCCACATTACCCCTTGGCCGACAGTTCGGGAAAATCCTCCTCCCAATATTCGAAATCATGGCGCTGGGACAGGTCCCGGGCCTGTTCCTGACGACGCAGTTCGACACGGCGGATCTTGCCGGAGATGGTCTTGGGCAGGTCGGATATCTCCAGCCGCCGCACGCGCTTGTAGGGGGGAAGGGCCTTGCGCACATGGCTGAAGATGCTGGCCGCCACCTCCCGCGTGGGCGCGAAGCCGGGGGCCAGGATGATGAAGGCCTTGGGCACGGCCAGACGCAGCGGGTCGGGACTGGGGACCACGGCGGCCTCCGCCACGGCCGGATGCTCGATCAGGGCGCTTTCCAGTTCGAACGGGCTGATCCGGTAGTCGCTGGCCTTGAACACGTCATCGGCACGGCCGACATAGGTCAGATAGCCGTCGGTATCGCGGCTGGCCACATCGCCCGTGCGGTAATAGGGACCGGCCGCCTCCGGCGCCGGGCTGCCCTCATACCCCGCCATCAGGCCGGCCGGGCGCCCCAGGGGAGATGAGGACAGGCGCAGGGCCATTTCGCCCTCGTCCGCCTCCTTCCCGTCCGGGTCCAGCAGCACAAGGTCATAGCCGGGCAGGGGACGCCCCATGGAGCCGGGGCGCACGGGCTGGCCCGGTGCGTTGCCCACCTGGGCCGTGGTTTCCGTCTGGCCGAACCCGTCGCGGATGGTCAGGCCCCAGGCGGCCTGAACCCGCGCGATCACCTCCGGGTTCAGCGGCTCTCCGGCCCCGCACAGTTCGCGCAGCTTCACCGGCCAGCGCGCCAGATCCTCCTGCATCAGCAGGCGCCAGACGGTGGGCGGGGCGCAGAGGCTGGTGACGCCATGGGCGACCAGCGCGTCCAGCACGGGCCGCGCCTGGAACCGTTCGAAGGCATAGACAAAGACGGTCGCTTCCGCGTTCCAGGGGGCGAAGATGTTGGACCAGGCATGCTTGGCCCAGCCGGGGCTGGAAATGTTCCAATGCACGTCGCCGGGTTGCAGGCCCAGCCAGTACATGGTGGAAAGATGCCCCACCGGATAGGAGCGGTGGGTATGGCGCACCAGCTTGGGCTTGGCCGTCGTGCCGGAGGTGAAATAGAGCAGCAGCGTGTCGTCCGGCCCCGTCGGCCCATCGGGCGTGAAGGCGGGGGACACGGAGGCGGCATCGGCATAGTCGGTCCAGCCGGCGGGGGCGGGGCCGCCCACGCTGATCCGCAGGAAGCGGCCCGGCTGGGCGTCGAACCGCGCGGTCAGAGCCGTGGTGGCGATCACGCCGCGCACCTGCCCGCGGTCCAGCCGGTCGGTCAGGTCGGCCCCGTCCAGCAGGGTGGTGGCCGGGATGATGACCACGCCCAGCTTCATGGCGGCCAGGGTGATTTCCCACAGCGGCACGATGTTGGGCAGCATCAGCAGCAGCCGGTCGCCCCGGCCCAGCCCCTGGGCGTGCAGCCAGTTGGCCACCTGCGCCGACCGCCGGGACAGGTCGCCCCAGGTGGCACGGGTGACGGTCCCGTCCTCCTGCGCGATGATCAGGGCCGGGCGGTCGGGGATACGGGCCGCCACCCGGTCGAAATGATCCAGCGCCCAGTTGAAGGGGCCGGGGGCCGGCCACTGGAAACGGTCACGTGCCTGCATCTGGTCACGGCGCAGGTCCAGCAGCAGGTCGCGGGCGGCCAGGAAGGAGTGGGCGGCGTCGTGGATCATCATGGTTTCCTTCTTGGGAAATCTATGCGGTTCGCGGCGGGGTCAGGCCCAGTTCGGCCACCATCACCTCCCGCATCGCGAATTTCTGGATCTTGCCGGTCACGGTCATGGGGAATTCCGTGACGAAGCGGATATAGCGGGGCACCTTGAAATGCGCGATCTGACCCTGGCAGAAGGCGCGGATATCGTCCTCCGTCAGGGTCTTGCCGTCGCGGGGGCGTATCCAGGCGCACAGGGCCTCCCCATATTTGGGATCGGGCACGCCAAAGACCTGGACATCCTGGATCGCGGGGTGACGGTAGAGGAATTCCTCCACCTCGCGCGGGTAGATATTCTCCCCGCCCCGGATGACCATGTCCTTCACCCGGCCCA
Organism: Niveispirillum sp.; assembly: GCF_017996735.1. GTDB lineage: Bacteria > Pseudomonadota > Alphaproteobacteria > Azospirillales > Azospirillaceae > Niveispirillum. The sequence goes on along the minus strand of NZ_JAGOGJ010000005.1, from coordinate 61,025 downwards.
CGATGTTGCACCAGCCATCTTCGTCGATGACGGCCAGATCGCCGGTATGCATCCAGCCATCCGCGTCCACCGCCTCCGCCGTCTTGTCCGGATCGGCCCAGTAGCCCTGCATGACCGAATAGCCGCGCGTCAGCAATTCGCCCGTGGCCCCGCGCGGCACGGTGTTGCCATCCGTATCGGCCAGACGCACCTGCAGGTGCGGATGCACGCGGCCGACGCTGCCCACCCGCTTGTCCAGCGGCGCATCGATGGGCGTCTGGAAACTGAGGGGGCTGGTTTCCGTCATGCCATAGGCGATGGTGACCTCGCGCATGTTCATGCGGTCCAGCACCTTTTCCATTACGGTCACGGGGCAGGGGGCGCCCCCCATGATGCCGGTGCGCAGGGTGGACAGGTCGAACCGGTCGAATTCCGGATGGTCCAGCATGGCGATGAACATGGTGGGCACGCCATACATGGCCGTGCAGCGTTCGTCCGCCGCCACGCGCAGGGTGGTCAGCGGGTCGAAGCCTTCACCGGGATGGACAAGGCAGGCGCCGTGGGTCACGGCCGCCAGATTGCCCAGCACCATGCCGAAGCAATGGTACAGCGGCACGGGCGCACAGATCCGGTCATCCGGCCCCAGCGCCATGCCCAGGCCCGCGAAATAGCCATTGTTCAGGATGTTGCGGTGGGTCAGCGTCGCGCCCTTGGGCTGGCCCGTGGTGCCGCTGGTGAACTGGATATTGATGGCATCGTCGGGGGACAGGCGGGCCGCCACGGCGGCCAGCGCCGCCGGATCGGCCCCTTCTGTCAATGAAGCGAAGGGGATGGTGCCCGGCACCGCGCCATCCCCCAGCAGGATGACATGGCGCAGGGCCGGCAGCCGGGCCGCCCGCAAGGGCACACCGTCGGCCATTTCCGGGGCCAGCGACCGCAGCAGCCCGACATAGTCGCTGCCCTTGAAGCCGGGGGCCAGGACCAGCGCCCGGCACCCGACCTTGTTCAACGCATAGTCCAGTTCGGCGGCCTGATAGGCGGGGTTGATGGTGACCAGCACCAGACCCGCCCGGGCCGTCGCGAACTGGGTCAGCGTCCATTCCGCCCGGTTGGGGGACCAGATGCCGACCCGGTCGCCCGGTTCCAGCCCCAGGGCCAGCAGCCCCGCCGCCAGCCGGTCGGCCCGTTCCGCCAGGCCGGCCCAGGTCCAGCGCACACCCTGGCCGGGCACGACCAGCGCGTCGCGCCCGCCCCAGGTCCGGGCGGCGTTTTCCAGGGCCTGGCCGATGGTCCAGGGCAACAGGGGCGGGTCGGTGGGACCGACAACCAGGGCGGGTTCCGGAACCGTCATCGGTGCGTCCTCCCTTACCAGTCCAGCGGCTTAGGCAGGTGACCGGCGGCCCCGCCGGCCACGGCCAGATCATACATGGCGCGGGCATCCACGATGCCGGCGATGGAACCATCATCATTGTAGCCGCACAGCGGGCCATGGGCGATGGCGAACATCACCATGCCATCCTTGTCCGTGTCGGGTTCATGGCGGATGCCACCGCTTTCAAAGACATAGTGGCCGGGGCGGCCGCGATCATCCTTGCCATAGCCGAAGCCGCCTTCCAGCAGCCAGCCTTCAACCGACCCCAGATGGCCATGGACGGGCGCCCAATTGTCGGGTTCCACCTTCAGCAGCATGCTGAACCCGCCATTCATCGGGTTGACGTTCAGCAGTTTGAAAAAGGTGCCCGGCATGACCCAGGGCAGCCAGGGCAGGCTACCGGGATCGAAAAAGGCGGGCCGGTGCTGCGTGGTCGCGGTCACCGTACCGGCATCGGACCGTTTCAGCAGATGCGTGCTCATCGGACAACTCCGTCTGTCGCAGGGATGATGCGACAAGGATAACGGGGTGTCCGGCAGCCCGGCATAGGGGGAAACACCCATATTGCCGGGTGGATGACAGTCGAGCATGGGTAATTCCCGCTATACAGGCCGCTTCCAGCCTGCCGCATCATTTCCTCCAACATCAACAATAATGTATGCCATCTAGGGAGGTCCAAGTGATCCCGGTTCCCAATTCTTTTGCGTTGCAATATAGCCGGCCCTCCGCCCGCAGGGCGCGGTTCCTGGCCCTGGCTGGTACGGCCTTGCTGGCCCTGGGGCCGGTGGCTTCGCAGGCGCAAAACGCACCGGCGGCAGAGGATGACAGCCTGCGCCTGGAAGAGATCGTGGTGACGGCGCAGCGGCGGGCGGAAAAGCTGCAGGAAGCGCCGGTATCGGTCACCGCCTTCACGGCGAGTGCCCTGGCCGACCAGGCGGTCACCAATCTGGTGGGCATCGCGCGTTTCACACCCAATGTGGAGATCAGCAGTGGCCGCGCCGATGGCGGCGGCAGTTCGCTGAACGCCTATATCCGGGGTGTCGGGCAGCAGGATTTCCTGTTCCCCACCGATCCCGGCGTCGGGCTTTACGTCGATGACGTCTATCTGGCCCGCACCATCGGCGGGGCGCTGGACCTGTCGGATGTGGAGCGGCTGGAAGTGCTGCGCGGGCCGCAGGGCACGCTGTACGGCAAGAATACGGTCGGCGGCGCCATCAAGATCGTCACCAAGCCCGTCGTGGTCGATGGCGATTTCGAAGGATCGGTGGAGGGCATCACCGGTTCCTACCAGCGATCCGACGTGAAGGCCTATGTCAGCGGCCCCATCGTGCCGGGCGTGCTGGGCTTCAAGCTGTCGGGTGCTGCCGTTCACCGCAATGGCTGGGGCAAGAACCTGACCAATGGCGAACGCCTGTCGGACGAGGGCAAGCAATTGGCGCGTGGCGCCATCCGCTGGCTGCCGTCGGAGAAGATCGACATCACCATCCAGGGCGATTACCAGCGGCAGAAACAGAAGGGGCCGGCGGGGTCGCTGGTCAACCGCTACCCGTCCGACACGGCCCCGTCGCTGGGACTTCCGCCCGACGTTGTGGCGGCCCTGGGGTTCGAGCCGACGGCCTTCCAGCTTTTCGCCGCCATGGCCGGCGCGCCTACTATTTCGGGCCTGCCCGCCGGCCTGCCGCCGCTGGCCGTCGATCCGACCCCATCGGACAAGCTGTTCCGTTTCGATGATCTGTATAACAGCGTCATCGTCCCCTACTGGAACCAGAAGCTGGGCCTGCCGGCGGGAACGAAGTTCGACGGCCGCTGGGTGACGGGCAAGCCGGGCGTGTCCAACAGCCTGGACCCGGCGGAAGACCGGAACGAGGTCTGGGGCGTGTCCAGCACGGTGGATTGGGAGCTGGGGGAGAACCTGACCCTGAAATCCATCACCGCCTATCGCGAGATCGACGCCTATTTCCCGCGTGACGCCGACAAGTCGCCCTATCCCGTGGCGGCCACGGGCAACCATGTGACGCAGGACCAGTTCAGCCAGGAACTGCAACTGTCCGGCGACGCCATGGATGGTCGGCTGCGCTGGGTCACCGGCGGCTATTACCTGCGCGAGAACGCCTTCGACGACAATGCGGTGGAGCTTTTCAGCGGGCTTTATGAAGTGCTCAGCCCCGTCCTGCCCGACATGTATGCCGTCGGCCCCTGCAGCGCCGGTGCGGCGCCGGACTGCACCACCAACGCCTTCAGCTTCGATTATTTCCCCAAGAACAAGATCAAGGTCGATACCTGGGCCGTCTTCAGCCAGATCAATTATGACTTGACGCCGGACCTGAATCTGACCCTGGGCGGACGCTACAGCGAGGACAAGAAGCTCTATACCCAGGACAACATGCTGCAACTGGTCAAGGACCCGAAATTCGGGCCGGGCACGCCGGGCTATACGGGCAGCGTGGAACCGTTCGAGGAGAACGGTCTGGCCCGCTATGTCGGCCCGCGTGAGTTGAAGGATAGCTGGGGCTCCTTCACGCCCAAGGTGGGGCTGGACTGGAAGCTGACATCGGACAACATGGTCTATGCGTCCTGGTCCAAGGGCTTCAAGGGCGGCGGCTGGTCACCGCGCCCGACACAACAGAACAATACCGACCTCGCCTATGATCCGGAGGTTCTCTACACCTACGAACTGGGGTCGAAGAACACGCTGGCCGATGGCAGCATCATCCTGAACCTTGCCGGCTTCTACAGCGACTACAAGGACATGCAGGTCACGACCGTCGGGTCCAGCGGCGGCGGTGCCTTGCTGCTGCTGACCCGCAATATCGGCGACAGCGTGCTGTGGGGCTTTGAAGGGGAGGTGACGGCGCGGCTGGCCAAGGGCTTCGACGTGAACCTGGCCGGCGGCTATCTCCATTCCAAATGGGACAAGTTCAACCGGTCGGCCTGCGCACAGGCCATCTATGACGCCACCAAGGGCCGGTTCTGCGATACCGACCTGTCGCTGGACGACAAGCTGGTGGACGCGCCGGAATGGACCTTCACGGTGGGCGCACAGAAAAGCTGGTTCGTGGACGGGGTAGGCCTGCTGGCCCTGCGCGGCGACGCCTCCTACCGCTCCAAGACCTGGAAGGACCCGTACAATCTGGGTGGCGGCGCCAACTGGCAGGGCACGCCGGATATCCGCAACGCCCTGACACCGGCGCAGGTGGCGGAAGGCTACAAGGTGACCATGCGGCAACTGGCCCAGGATGCCTATTGGCTGGCCAATGTCCGCCTGTCCTGGCGCGATCCGGACGAGAACTGGGAAGTGGCTGCCGCCGTCACCAACCTGTTCGACAAGACCTATGTCACCAACCTGCTGGCCGCCGCCACCTTCGGCATCGACGAAGCCTATTACGGCCGTCCGCGCGAATGGATGCTGAGCGTCAAGTACAGCTTCTGAGCCTTTGTCCGGGGTTGCCCTCACCCTCCCATTGGCTGGCGCCAATGGGCCCCTCCCTCTCCCACCTTCGTGGGCGAGGGGTGGAACATCGACTTCACCCCTCTCCCGCTTGCGGGAGAGGGAGGGGCCCGCCGCGAAGCGGTGGGAGGGTGAGGGAAAACCCACCACTCAATCCCATTTCATGAGAGCCACCATGCCCCTGTTGAATTTCGGTCAGCCGACCGATGGTGTCATCCAGATCGCCTTCACCTGCGACGATATCCATCGCGCCATGGCCGATTACACCAAGCGGCTGAATATCGGCCCCTGGTTCCTGATCGAACATTTCCCGCTGGCCGATTTCACCTATCGTGGCAAGCCCTGCGATGCCGATCTGACCATTGCGCTGGGCGCCTCGGGCCACATGATCTTCGAACTGATCCAGCAGAATAATGACGCGCCCAGCGTCTATAACGAGCGGCCGAACGGTTTCCACCACTTCGCCCTGTCCTGCCCGGACTTCGACGCCTCGGTCCAGTTCTACAAGGATCTGGGCTATGAGCAGGCGCTTTATGGCGTGGCGGGGGTGGGCGCGCGGGCGGCCTATATGGATACGACCCGCACCCTGGGCGGCATGATCGAGCTGATCGAGATGGTGCCGACGGTGGAAAAGCTGTTCACCACCATCCAGCTTGCCAGTGTCGGCTGGCAGGGCGAAGACCCTGTGCGCACCTTCGGTTGAGGCGGGGAGGCGGGCATGGCCGATTGCATCTCCCCCCGCCTGTTGCTGCGGCTGGTGGAAACGCGGCTGGACGAGCCGGACCTGTCGCCCGCCATGGTGGCGGCGGCGGCCGGCATTTCCGTGCGGCATCTACACCGGCTGTTCGCGGGCATGGGGCTGCGTTTTGCCGACCATGTCCGCGCCTGCCGCCTGGAACGCTGCCGTGCCGCGCTGGGCGATCCCGTCCAGGGCGGGCGCAGCGTCACCGATATCGCCTTCTCCTGGGGCTTCAACGACGCCGCGCATTTCAGCCGCTGCTTTCGCGCCGCCTATGGCACCAGCCCCCGCGCCTGGCGGGCGGGGGCGCTGGCGGCGTGACTATCGGGCGGGGCCGGTCACCGACCCCGCTCTTGCGGCATCAGAACCGGGCCTTCACCTCCACGCCCACGGTGCGCGGCGGGGCCTTGGTGGTGAAGTTGAAGACGGTGGTGTTGGGCACGACCAGCACCACACCGTCGACATTGTAGCGCTTGTCGAACAGGTTGCGGGCATAGAGCGTGGCGCCCCAGGTTTCGTTCTCCACCCCCAGCCGGACATTGACCAGATCGATGGCCGGCCGTTCCGTGCCCGGCGTGTTCAGCGTGTCGAAGAACATCGGCCCCGTGCGGTTATATTCCACACGCGCCGACATGTCGTAATCGGCGAAGACCGGCACCGTATACTGGCCGCCCAGGATCACGTCATACTTGGCCGTGAAGGGGAAGCGGTTGCCCACGGTCTGCGGCAGTTCAGCATTCTCCTTGATCTCGCTGTTCAGATAGCCATAGCCGAAGAACAGGTCCAGCCCGTCCGCCACACGCGCCTGCCCATCCACCTCGAAGCCCTTGATCTGGTTGCGGTCGACAATGGAGATCACGCGGGAGAGCGAGAAGGGGAAGAACTGGAAGAACTGCGCATTCTCGACCTTGGTGCTGAAGGCCGCGACATTCAGGGTCAGGCGGCCGTCCAGCAGCCGGCTTTTTACGCCCGCCTCATAGGAAGTGGAGCTTTCCTTGCCGAACTGGTCCTGCACGGTGGTATTGGTGACGCCGTCGACATTGATGATGTTGAAACGGCTGCCCAGCGGGTTGAAGCCGCCCGACCGGAACCCCTCGCCATAGGTGGCGTAGAGCGACACATCCTCCGTCGCCTTCCAGCGCAGGGAGACGCGCGGCTGTGCGGCGCTGAAATTATCCGAGCGTACCAGACCCGTGACGTTGGGAAGCGGGGAATAGGCGGCTGGCGTCAGGTTCTTGGACTTGCGATCTTCCTTGTCGTAGCGCATGGCCGTGGAGATTTCGAGGTCGGGCGTGATGTCATAGGCCAACTGCCCGAACACGGCCCAGGCCTCGTTGGCATTGTCGGTCCAGGTGACGGCCACGATCGGGTTGGCGGGACCGCCCAGCGGCTCGGACACGATCACGCCCTGGCCCAGATCATTGCCACGGTTCAGCACGACCTCGCGGTTGAACTTGATGTAATAGGCGCCGGCGATATAGCGCAGCCGGTTCTCCCCCGGTGAGGTGAAGCGCAGTTCGAAGGACGTGTCGTCCTGGTTGCGCTCCTGATACTGGGTCCCGTCGCGCAGGGTGGGGCCATAGCCCTCGATCAGGGCCGGATTGGTGAAGAAATCGGACGGCGCCGGCCCGCCGGGGAAGGGCACGCCAAACAGGGCCAGATCGACCGCGCCCTCGCCGCCCATATTCTCCTTCAGGTCATGATAGGCGGCGGTGAAGGTCAGGGTGCCGGCCTCGCCGTTCCAATCCACCTTGCCCGACAGATCGACACGTTCCTGATTGTTGAAGCTGCGCACATTGCCGGCATAGGGGATGGACGTGTCCTTGATGTTCACGCCATTGACGAAACCGGGCGTGCCCGCCGTCTGGTTGTTGAAGTTGAAGGCAAAACCATCAATCTTGCCATAGCCGGCGGACAGGTCGACCTCGATATCCTCCGTCGCCTTATAGACCAGACGGCCGCGCACCAGGCTTTCGGTGAAGGGGTCTTCCTTCTCCTTCAGGGTGACATTGTCGTAAAAGCCCTTGCGGTCCTTGTGGACGGCGGTGATGCGGGCGAACAGCTTGTTCTCCACCAGCGGTCCGCCGACATAGCCGCCGACCTTGTATTCATCGCCCCGGAATTCATAGCCCGCCTGCACCTGTCCCTCCGGTGTGTCGCCGGGCTTCTTGGTGCTGACCAGGATGGCGCCGCCGATGGCGTTGCGGCCATAGATCGATCCCAGCGGGCCCTTGATCACCTCGATCTGCTCGATATCCACCATTTCCTGGTTGAAGGCGTTGGGATTGGGCACCAGCACGCCATCCAGCACATAGGCAAAGGGCGGCTCTGCATCGCGCGGCTGGATCACGCCACGGATATGCACCTGGCTCTCGCCGACATTGGTGGTCTGCAGGAAGCTGACATTGGGGGTCAGGGCCAGAAAGTCGGCGGGGCCGGAAATGCCTGCCTTTTCAATGGTCTCTGACGTGAAGGCGGCCACGGCGACCGGGGTTTCGCGCACCGTCTCGCTGCGCTGGCGCGCGATGACCACGATCTCTTCGACCATGTTGGCATTGGCGGTGCCGGCCGGGGAGGCATTTTGCGCCTGAGCCGGCATATTGAATACAATCATTGACGCACAGATGGCAGTGCCGGCCAGCAGGGGGCCTGAGGAAATACCGTTGCGCATGGTCACCTGTCTCCGCTGTTCCATGGATTTTATTGATTTTCCGGGGCTGGTCCGGCTGTTCGCCGCACCGCACGCCTCAGGAAAAACTTATAGGAGAATCTGCTTTCGGCAAGCGTGGATGCATGACATTGTATACTTTAACGACGGAATGTGACGCGAAAGCCGCGCTAGGCCGACAGGCTGCGCGGCATGGATTTCCGCACCCCGACGTACCGGCCCGGCAGAATGGATGGGTGGTGCGAACGGGGTCGCTTACGCTAAGAACAAGCGTCACACCGCCGGGACGGAACCCACCAGGACATGCAGCGATGAGCAATGCCGTCGAAAAGGCCTATGCCGAAATCCGCGACGCCATCCATGCCGGCCGATTCCCCCCCGGCGCGCACCTGAAGGAAGGGGAACTGGCCGACCTGATCGGGGTCAGCCGCACGCCCATCCGCGAGGCGCTGCGCCGGTTGAATTCCGAAGGGGCGGTGAAATTCATGCGCAACCACGGTGCCTTTGTCGCCGACTGGTCGATGGATGAGATCAAGGAGATCTTCGACCTGCGCGCCATGCTGGAAGGCTACGCCGTCGAACGCGCCGCTGAACGCGCCACACCGGAACAGGTGGCCCGCCTGCGGCAGTTGGCGGAGGAGATGCTGGCCCTGGAAGCCACATCCACCCCCGACGCGCTGTCCCGCATCGCGGAGGCCAATGGCGAGTTCCACCGCCTGATCATCCAGGCCGCGGGCACACAGCGCCTGTCCTTGATGATGGCGCAGGTGGTGGAGGTGCCGCTGGTCCTGCGCACCTTCCACCGCTACAACGCCGAGGCGCTGCGCCGCAGCCTGCGCCACCATATGGAAATCGTCTCTGCCTTTGAGGTGCGCGACGGCGCCTGGGCCGGCTCCGTCATGCGCAGCCACATCGCCGCCGCCTGGCACGCGATAGAGGCCAGCCGGGCGGAAAAGGCGATGGCGGTGCGGGAGGCGGCGGAGTGAGGGAGTCTGGTGGAATGTCGAAGGATGGAATTGCAGCCTTTATCGGCTGTGTGAAATCAACAAGGCTTGCGGCACCGTCAATTGATGAAATGAGCGATGCTATCGCTGAGGGATGGGCAGGAGAAACTGTTCTGCTCCGCGTCGAAAAGCCCGGTCATAACGACGCTCAAGTTCTCAATGGACCTTATCAGTGTATCCACGCGGATAAGCAGTAGGTGTCTTCATCATGTTATTGATAGGCCCGCAGGTGCTAAGGGCTGCGGGCCTCTGCACCCGTTTACCGCTCTTTCTCCCGTCACCCCGGCGGAAGCCGGGGCCCAGCGCAGAGCGGCGTCTGCCGCGAAAAGAGTCATCTCGGTGCTGACCGCACCTCACGCTGGGCCCCGGCTTTCGCCGGGGTGACGGTGGGGGGCGGGGCGCCCCCCCACCCGCACTCAGGCCGCCCGCACACTTTCCTGCATGGCCGGATCGACCGGGGCCGGAAGGCCGGTTTCCGCAACACAGCGTTCGCGCAACTCCTCAATCCCACCGCCGAAATTGAAAAGGCCCGTCTCGCCCCGCGCCTTGCGCAGGCTATCGCGCAGGCTGTCCGTCGATGCCGTGTCCACTGTCCCGTCAGCGGTCAGCACCACGCCGTAACGCTTGGCCCCGTCAGCCGTCACCAGCCCACGCTTGACGTCCGTCGCCACCAGGGAAGGATCGCGGGCCAGCGGGTCGCCCCAGCCGCCACCGCCCCAGGTGTCGAAGATCAGCAGGTCGCCGGGGCGGACCTGGATATCGTCGATCTTGGCGGCCAGCACCTTCTCCGTGCCATCGGCGCGGATCAGGACGCGGCGGGAGCGCCAGCCGGGCTCGCCCCCGTTGACGCCCCAGGGATAGGTGAACCAGCGGTCATCATGGATGGCGATGGCGCCCGGTTCCAGGAAGCGATAGGCGATGCGCACGCCATTGCCGCCGCGATGCAGGCCAGGGCCGCCGCTGTCGGGAATGGTCTCGTACCGCTCAATCCGCAGCGGAAAATAGGCTTCCAGGAACTCGTTGGGCACATTGGTGAAATTGGGCCAGAGCGAATGCCCGTCCGGCCCGTCGCCAAAGGGCCGGCCCGGAATGCCGCCAAAGCCGATCTGGAAAAGCTGATAATATTTGCCCGACCCGCGATAGCTGCCCGACAGCATCAGATGCGGGGAGGAGGAGAAGCCGGCCGCGTTCAGGAATTCCGGCGTGCGCTGGCCCAGCAAGGCCCCCAGCACGTCGAACACCCGGCCGATGCCGTGGGTACGGCAGGAGAGCGCGGCGGGATATTTCGGCTTCAGCAGCGATCCTTCCGGGATGCGCGTTTCCACCAGATCATAGAAGCCGTCATTGAACAGGATCTGCGGGTCGAAGACCATGATCATGTAGATGCCGAAGAACATCTTCAGCATGTTTTCGTTCAGGTAGAAATTGATCGAGCTTTCCGACTGGGGCGAGGTGCCGTCCCAGTCCAGGATCACCTTCTCCCCCTCCCGCCACATGGTGGCGCGCAGCTTGTAGGGGCCATAGCCGCGGCCATCGTCGCAGATATAATCCTCGAAGCTGACCTTCTCCTCGCTGATGGAGGTCGCGATCAGCTTGGCCATGGCACGTTTGTTTCGTTCCAGCAACTCTCCCGTCGCTGAAACGAACGTCTCGGTACCGAAACGGCTGCACAGTTCCGTCACGCGCCGCGCGGCGATGCGGCACGACGCGATGATGGCATTCAGGTCCGACCGGCACCAGTCACGCGTGCGGGTATTGTTCAGGACCAGTTCCAGCAGATCCTCGTTCAGCACGCCCTTGCGGTACAGCTTCACGGGCGGGATGCGGATGCCTTCCTGAAAGATGCTGGTGGCATCGGTGGGCAGGCTGCCCGGCACCTTGCCGCCGACATCGGTCTGATGGCCGAAATGGCAGGTCCAGGCGACCAGCTTGCCATCCTTGAACACGGGCAGGATCACCAGCCAGTCATTCAGATGGCTGATCGCACCTTCCACCGAATAGGGGTCGGACAGCCAGATGACGTCCCCTTCCTCGATCGTGCCCTTATAATTCTTCAAAAAGCCGCCCAGGAAGGAGCCGAACTGCCCCACCACCATCTTGCCGTCGTTGTTGGCGATCAGGGGGAAGGCGTCGCCCTGTTCACGGATGCCGGGCGACATGGCCGTGCGGAACAGGGTGGCATCCATTTCCGCCCGCGCATTGCGCAGGGCGTTTTCGATGATGTCCAGCGTGATCGGGTCGATGGCGACCTTCTGGAACGGGGTGGGATTGGTTTCAATGATCTTGGCAACCATGGGTCTGTCCCTCTTTCCAGAAGTGTCGTCAGGCGGCGGCGAGCGGGCGGATCAGGATCAGCCCGTAATCGTCAACCTCCGCCCCATGGTCGGGCAGCAGCACGGTGGTGCTGTCCATCTCACAGATAATGGCGGGACCTTTGATGAAATCGCCGGCCTTCAGCTTGGCCCGGTCATAGATGACGGCCGGATGTTCCTGGCCATCGGCCCAGATCGCATGGTCGCGCACCTTGGCCGCCGCCGGGTCGCCATTGCCCTTGGGCAGCTTTTCCAGCCGGATGGCCGACGCCTTGCCCAGGGCCGTGGCGCGCACGGTCACCAGTTCGCGGTCGCTGTCCAGGCAGAAGGTGAAAAGCCGCTCATGCTCCTTATCGAAGGATGCCGCCAGCGCCTCCAGCCCGTCCTCGGCGAACCCATCCAGCGTCACGGGCAGTGACACCTCGAACGCCTGACCGGAATAGCGGACCCCAGCCTCAAAGCTGATTTCCTGGTCGGCTTCCGCCACCCCCTCGGCCAGCAGTTCCTTGGCCACGGCGGTGCGCAGATCGGCCAGCAGGGCGGCGACGTCTTCGTTGGTCACATCGGCGAAAATCTTGCCCACGGACTTGGCGCGTTCGGCGCGCAGGCGCGTGGTGGCATCGCCAAAGGCGCAGAGCACGCCGGGGCTGGGCGGCACGATGACGGGCCAGCTGCCCAGCAGCTTGCCCAGCGCATTGGCATGCAGCGGCCCCGCCCCGCCAAAGGCCACCAGCGCGAAATCGCGCGGGTCGTAGCCCTGCTGGACGGAGATCAGGCGCAGGGCGCCCATCATCGTCTCATTGGCGATGGAATAGATGCCGTTGGCGGCCGCCGCCAGACCGATGCCCAGCGTATCGGCGATATTCTGCACCGACGCCGCCGCCGCCGGCCGGTCCAGACGCATGGTGCCGCCCAACAGTTCCTCGGGCAGGTAACCCAGCACGACATTGGCGTCGGTCACGGTGGGCTTGTCCCCGCCGCGGGAATAGCAGACGGGACCGGGCACGGCCCCGGCCGACGCCGGGCCCACGCGCAGCGCCTTGGTCAGGTCCGGCACAAAGGCGATAGAACCGCCGCCGGCCCCCACCGTGCGGATATCCAGCGAGGTGGCGCGCACCTTCAGGTCGCCGCATTCGGTTTCCCGCGCCAGACGCGGCTGCCCATTTTCGATCAGGGCCACGTCGGTGGACGTGCCGCCGACATCGACGGTCAGCAGGTTCTTGAAGCCCGACTTGCCGCAGACCCACAGCGCGCCCGCCACACCGCCGGCCGGCCCGCTCATCAGCAGATTGACGGGATGGTCCTGCGCCTTTTCAAAGCTCATCAGACCGGCGTCGGAGCGCAGCAGGTTCATCTGCCCGTTCATGCCGGCCTTGTTCAGCTCGGCCTTCAGGTTGCGCACATAATGGGCGACGCGCGGGCGGACATAGGAATTGGCCACCGTGGTCAGGGCGCGTTCATATTCCTGCATTTCCGGCAGGACTTCGGACGACAAGGACACGGGCAGGTCGGGGAAGACCTCCCGCGCGATCTGACCAGCCCGCACCTCATGCGCGTCATTGCGATAGGCATTGATGAAGGCGATGGTCAGGGCCTCGATCCCTTCGCCCTTCAGCTTCTCCAGGGCGCTGCGCAAGGCGACCTCATCCAGGGGCGTCACGATCGAGCCATCGGCGCCGATACGTTCCGGCACCTCCACCGTGCATTCCAGGGGCGCCGTCAACGGGGGTTTGTTCCAGACGATCCAGCCGGCCAGACCACCGGGCACAAAGCTGCGTGCGATATGCAGAACCTGGCGATAGCCGTCGGTGGTTACCAGACCGACGCGTGCCCCCGTGCTGGTCAGGACCGTGTTGGTCGCGACCGTCGTGCCATGCATAAAAAGCTGCACATGTTTCGGGTCGATACCCGCCTTGGTGCAGATTTTCAGGGTGCCGGTGACGACGGCGACGGAGGGGTCGTGCGGGGTGGAGGGCACCTTGTCGCGGAAGGTTTCGCCCGTCTCATCCTCGATCAGCAGCAGGTCCGTGAAGGTCCCGCCTACGTCCACGCCCAGCCTGTAAGCCATTCTAAAACTCCTGTTCCCGAATGTTTTTCTGCTTTTGATGCGGCGTGGATTGTTCCCGCCGCTATGCTGCTGCCTTTGCCGCTGACGGGAAGATGCCCGCCCGGCCCAGCATGGCCGGGTTCCGGCGCCCGATGATGCCTTCCAGCCAGCCGGCGGCCGCGATGGCACCGGCAAGGTCGATGCCCGTGTCGATCTTCATGCGGTTCAGCATGTAGACCAGATCCTCTGTCGGGATGTTGCCCGTGGCGGCCGGCGCGAAGGGGCATCCGCCGATACCGCCCAGCGAGCTGTCCAGCACAGCGACACCGGCCATGATGGCGGCATAGGCATTGGCGATGCCGGTATTGCGGGTATTGTGGAAATGCCCGCGCAGGCGGATGCCGGGAAGGGCGGCGGCCACCGCCGCGAACCGTTCCACCACATCGGCGGGGCTGGCCACACCGATCGTGTCGGCCAGGGCGATTTCGTCCACGCCATGCTCTGCCGCGCGCCGCGCCACATCCACCACCCGTTCCACCGGCACTTCGCCTTCGAAGGGGCAGCCGAAAGAGGCGCCGATGGTGATGCTGGTCGGCATCTTTGCGGCCCGCGCGGCCGCCGCCACCTCCGCCCAGCCGGTCAGCGTCTCCATCGTGGGGGCGCCGTTATTGCGCTGGCTGAACGTGTCGGACGCCACCAGGACGTAATTCACCTCCGTCACGCCGGCGGCCAGCGCCCGGTCAAAGCCGCGCCCGTTCATGGCCAGCCCGATATAGGACACGCCGTTGCCGCGGGGCAGGGCCGCCAGCACCGCCTCGGCATCGGCCATCTGCGGCACCCGCTTGGGGTTGACGAAGCTGGTCACCTCGATCCGCCTCGCGCCCGCCGCGATGGCGCGGGTGATCAGTTCCACCTTCTGGTCGGTGCTGACCTGGGTGGCTTCGTTCTGCAATCCGTCGCGGGGGCTGACCTCGACGATTTCCACCTGGGAAGGCATCCGCTTCTTCCTTGCTGCGGGCAGGCAGGCGCATGGCCGGACATGCCCCGATCGCTGTCCAATGTATACAACCATGCCCGATGCAGGCCTGACAAGAGGCTTTGATCGACGGATTTCATATGCGCCACCCCTTGCCATGGAGCCTTAATATGTGCTTCCTTTAGCGGAAATCCAGCCGTCCGGCCCATCCCCGCCGACGGCACGACCCGCAAAAACGAATGTATACATTGATCGGGAGATGATGGTGACGGACCAGGGCATCGACGCCAATGGCGGCACAGGCACGGTGGCAAAGCGCCAGGGCCCCCTGACGGACCTGCGCGTGATCGAAATGGGCCAGCTTCTGGCCGGTCCCTTCTGCGGTCAGCTTCTGGCGGATTTCGGGGCGGAGGTGATCAAGCTGGAACAGCCGGGCAGCGGCGACCCGATGCGCGAATGGGGCCGGGAAAAGCCGCATGGCAAGTCGCTCTGGTGGCCCGTCGTCGCCCGCAACAAGAAGTCGGTGACCCTCAATCTGCGTGAAAAGGCAGCGCAGCAGATCGTGCGCGATCTGGTCGCCAAGTCCGATATCCTGATCGAGAATTTCCGCCCCGGCACTATGGAGCGCTGGGGCCTGGGCTATGATGTCCTGTCGCAGATCAACCCCAAGCTGGTGATGGTGCGTGTCACCGGTTTCGGCCAGACCGGCCCCTATTCGTCGCAGGCTGGCTATGGTTCCATTGGGGAGGCCATGGGCGGCCTGCGCTATGTGGTGGGCGATCCGTCCACGGCCCCCTCGCGCATGGGCATTTCCATCGGCGACAGCCTGGCCGCCACCTATGCCGCGCTGGGCGCCCTGATGGCGGTGCATGCGCGCGAGCGCACGGGCCGGGGGCAGGTGGTGGACAGCGCCATTTACGAGGCGGTGCTGGCCATGATGGAAAGCCTGGTCACCGAATATGACCAGACCGGCTATGTGCGTGAACGGACCGGCCCCATCCTGCCCAATGTCGCGCCCAGCAATGTCTATCCGGCCAGCGACGGGCAGATGATCCTGATCGCCGCCAACCAGGACACGGTGTTCAAGCGGCTGGCCGAGGCGATGGGCCGCCCGGAACTGGCGGCGGACCCCCGCTATGCCACCCATTCGGCGCGCGGCGCGGTGCAGCAGGAACTGGATGATCTGATTTCCGACTGGACGCGCACCGTCGAATCCGGCCCCCTGCTGGACCTGATGGAAAAGCATGGCGTGCCCGCCGGCCGCATCTATCGCGCGCCGGAAATGATGCAGGACCCGCATTTCCAGGCGCGGCAGAACATCATCAAGGTGGCCCACCCGGTGTTCGGCAAGCTGGCCATGCAGAATGTGGCCCCGCGTCTGTCCGACACGCCCGGCGGCGTGGTTCATCCCGGCCCGGAACTGGGTGAACATACGGTGGAGGTGCTGGGTGGCATCCTGGGCCTGGATGAAAGCCGTCTGGCTGACCTGAAAGCAGCGGGGATCATCTGACCATGGCGCAGGACCTGAATGCCGATTACGCGCAGGCGGGGTTCGGGAACCGGCTGGGCTGGGGCAGGCGCCCGGCCCTGCTGATTATCGATTTCGTCAATGCCTATCTGGACCCTGCCTGCCCGCTTTATGCCGGGGTGGAAAAGGTTCGGGAACAGGCGGTGACCCTGCTGCTGGCCGCGCGTGCCGCCGGCATTCCGGTCCTGCACACCAATGTCGCCTATACGCCGGGCGGCGTGGATGGCGGCGTGTTCTTCCGCAAGGTGAAGGCCCTGTCCTGTTTCGAACGCGGTCTGCACCCGCACTGGGCCTCCTTCGCCGATGGGCTGGAACCGGCAGCGGGGGAGGTGGTGATCACCAAGCAATATGCCAGCGCCTTTTTCGGCACCTCGCTGGCCTCCACCCTTGCGTCCAGCGGCATCGACACGCTGCTGATATCGGGTCTGTCCACGTCGGGCTGTGTCCGCGCCTCCGCCCTGGATGCCTGTCAGCACGGGTTTGTGCCGCTGGTGGTGCGCGAGGCCGTGGGCGACCGCGACGCGCGGGTGCATGAGGCGAACCTGTTCGACCTGAACGCCAAATATGCCGATGTCATCGGGATTGAAGAAGCGATCCGGGGGCTGGCCAATGGCCTGTCATAGGGTTGCCGGGTCGGGCAAGGCGGCGGCGCGCAACGCCCCCGCCAGCGTGGCGTGGGCATCGGCCCGGTAGTCAGGCGCCCGGCCCAGCCGCCGTTCAAAATCCATGATGATATCCAGGTCCCCGTCACGGGGGCCCAGCGACAGGCTGGCATGCAGCAGCAGGCCGCGCTGCGGTCCCGCCGGTCGGATCAATCCCGCCGTGCCCGCCAGTTTCCGCCCTTCATGCACCAGATTGCAATGGCCGTCGCAATGGGCGCCCGTCACCCGCGACAGGCCGGCCGATACCCCCATGTCGGCCAGGGCCGCCACCAGGGGGGCGGTCAGGCGGGCATAGCCCTGCTGGATGCCCGCCCCATCACTTTCCAGCGCCAGCCAGGCCAGGCTGACATTCAGGACGTGCGGCCCATGCACGACGGCGCTGCCCCCCGATGCGCGCAACGCCACGGGCAGCGGGCAATCCAGCACGGCGTCGCGAAACCCCGACAACCGCGACCAGTTGCGCGGCACGACCAGACAATGCCGGTTCTGCCAGCAGCGCCACCGCTCACCCGCCCGGCCCCCGCCCATCAGGCGGGCCAGAAGGGTCAGGTCGCCATCCACCATCATCTGCACATCCGCCGCCGGCCGTTCCAGGCGCAGCCGGCCCACATGCCGTTCCAGCCCCGCCACGAACAGGCAGGCCAGGTCAGACAGTCGCCTCGAACCGCTCAAGAGCATGACAAAGCCTCTCCAGGAACTGGCCGCACGGATACCCGTCCAGCAGCCGGTGATCGGCCGTCAGCGACAGGCCCAGACGCTGGGCCACGCGCACACCACCGGTCGCGTCGGGCAACAGCACGGGTTCGACCCGGCCCAGGCCCAGCAGCGCCACCTGTGGCCGGTTCAGGATGGGGGTGAAAAAACGCACCCGTGTCGTGCCCAGGTTGGACAGGGTGAAGCTGCCGCCCTTCATCTGCGACACGGCCAGTTTGCCCGCATTGGCGCGGGACACCAGATCGGCCCGCGCCGCCGCGATCTGCACCAGGGACAGGGAGCCTGCGTCGCGCAGCACGGGCGTCATCAACCCGCCCGGTGTGGTGATGGCGATGGACAGGTCCAGCGTGGCAGACGGCGTGAACAGCCCGTCTTCCAGCGTGCCGTTGAAATGCGGGAAATCCGCCAGCACGCGAACCAGTGCGTGGATGACACAATCCTCCACGCTGATCTTCTGTCCCTGTTCCTTCCATGCCTGACGTTGGCCCAGCAGTATCGAAATGTCGGCCTCGGCGTGATAGGTCAGTTGCGCGGAATGCTGCAGGCTGTCCATCATGCGCGCCGCGATGACGCCGCGCACGCCTTTCAGCGGGATGGGCATATTCATCCTGCCACTGCCCCGATGCGCTGGCCCCGCATCACTTCGGTCTCGGCCGCCACCTCGATGATCAGGGTGCCGCTGACGGGGGCCGTGATCTCGAAACCGACCTTTTCGTTCATCAGTTCGGCCACCACGGCGCCTTCGCTGACAGTGTCGCCATCGTCGAACAGCCAGGTGGAAATCACGCCGGGACTGTCATCATCCCACAGCGTGGCGGGGATCAGGATCGGGGTCTGTGTCATGACAGGATCTCGCGTGCGGCGGCCAGGGCCATTTCCGCATTGGGCAGGACATGGTGTTCCAGGGAGGGGGAGAAGGGGACGGGGATGTCGGGATAGGCCAGCCGCCGGGGCGGGGCCTTCAGGGGCACGCCGGCCTCCACGGTGCTGGCGATCACCTCCGCCGCCACCCCGCAGCTTCGATAATCATCATCGATGACCAGCAGCCGGCCCGTCTTGGCCACCGACCGGCGGATCGTGTCCCGGTCCAGGGGGGCGATGGTGCGCAGGTCGATCACTTCCGCCGATATGCCATCCGTTGCCAGCGCCTTGGCGGCATCCAGCGCGTGGTGGACGGTGACGCCCAGCCAGACCAGCGTGATATCCGTCCCCTCCCGCACGATGGCAGCCTTGCCGATGGGGATTTCGTACTCTTCCTCCGGCACGCGGGTGATGGAACCGGGGACGGTGCCCAGCCAGCCCATGCCCTGCAACGCCTTGTGATACATGAAGATCACGGGGTTAGGGTCGCGGATGGCGGCCAGCATCAGGCCCTTGGCGTCATAGGCATTGGACGGGATCACCACCTTCAGCCCCGGCAGATGCCCGAAGGTGGCGTAAAGGCATTGCGAATGCTGCCCCGCATCGCCATAGCCGCCGCCGACAGACGTCATCAGCACCATCGGACAGGACACCCGCCCGCCGCTGAAATAGCTCTGCTTGGCGGCCAGATTGTAGATGGCATCCATACAGACGCCGAAAAAATCCACGAACATCAGTTCGACCACGGGTTTCAACCCCGCGGCCGCCATGCCCACGGCGGCCCCGATGAAGCCGGTTTCCGAAATGGGCGTGTCGCGCACCCGCTCCGCCCCGAAACGGTCCAGCAGGCCGGCGGTATTGCCGAACACCCCGCCCAGGCGGCCGATATCCTCTCCCATGACCAGCACGTCGGGATCACGCGCCATCTCCTGCCCGATGGCTTCCGCCATGGCCTTGGCGATTGTCAGTTTGCGCATTGTCTGGGTCGCCTGCATCACACGGCCCTTTCCACAAAAACCTGAAGGAAGGCCTGCTCGGGTCCCGGCAGGCAGGCGGCGCGGGCGCGGGCGAAGGCGGTTTCCACCACAGCCCTGGCGGCCTGTTCCAGCGCGTCCAGTTCCCCCGCCTCGAACCCGTCGGCCAGCAGCCGGCGGCGATAGGCGGGGATCGGGTCCTGTGCCCGCAGCCGTGCCACCTCGCCCGGTGGGCGGTAGCCTTCGGCGTCACCCATGAAATGGCCTTCCAGACGGGTCGTCTCGATCTCGATCAGACTCGGTCCCTCCCCACGCCGGGCGCGTGCGATGGCCTCTCCGGCCGCTTCATGCACAAGGTCGGGGTCGTTGCCGGGCACATGGATGCCGGGCATGCCATAGGCGGCGGCGCGGTCTGCATTGCGGGGCACGGCGGTGCAGTCGGCCTTGGGCACGGAGATGCCGTAGCAATTATCCTCGATCACGAAGATCACCGGTGCCTTCCAGATGGCGGCAAGGTTGAGCGCCTCGTGGAACGCCCCCTGGTTGGCGGCACCATCACCCAGAAAGGCGACGGCGACATCGTCGCGGCCGCGAAGCTTCGCTGCCATCGCCGCCCCCACCGCCGGGCCCAGCCCCTGGGCGATGATGCCGGAGCAGCAGAAATTAACGCCTGGGTCGAACAGGTGCATGTGCCCGCCACGCCCGCCGGAGAGACCCGTTTCCTTGCCGAAGATCTCCGCCGCCATGGCGTCCAGGTCCACGCCCTTGGCGATCGCCACATGATGGGGGCGGTGGGTGGCCGTGACCGTGTCGGTGGGACGCAGATGGGCACAGACACCCACGGCACAGGGTTCCTGCCCGTCGGACAAGTGCATCTCGCCCGGAATGGGGCCCTTGGCCATGTTGAACAGGGGCTTCTTGCCCTCCAGATAGGCCGGCTTGATCAGATCCTCGAAATGCCGGCTTTTCACCATCCGCTCATACATCCAGAGCCGGGGGTGATTATTGCTGCCCGTGCCGTTCATCGAGCCACCCATCCGCCATCGATGACCAGTTCGATACCGGTCACGAAACCAGCCTCGTCGGACGCCAGATAGACGGCACCCATGGCGATGTCGCGCGGGCTGCCCACCTTGTTCATGGGGCACATGGCGCCGACATCCTTCCAGGGATCGTCGCGGTTCAGCAGCCCCTGTTTGGTCCAGCCCGCCACCGCCTCTTCCAGCATCGGCGTGCGGATGCAGCCGGGATGGATGGAATTGACGCGGATGGGCTGGCCATGGCTGGCAAATTCGATGGCCAGGCTCTTGGTCAGGTGCCGCACGGCGCCCTTGGAGGTGTTGTAGGCGGCCTGATCGGGATAGCCCACGATGCCGGCGATGGAGGAGATATTGATGATCGATGCGGTCGAGGCCGCCGACCCGGTGGCCGCCATCAGCCCCTGCAGGGTGCGGCAGCCCAGGAACACGCCATCGACATTGACCGCCATGACATGGCGCCAATCCTCCAGCGAGATCTCCGGCAGCGGCCGCACCAGTTCCACCCCGGCATTGTTGACCAGGATGTCCAGCCGCCCCTCACGCTCACGGATCTGCCGCTCGGCCGCCTGCCAGTCCGCCTCCTGCCGCACATCCAGGCGCAGGGTCCGGTCATCGCCGTCACCATCGCCCAGATCGCCACCATAGACGGTGGCGCCCGCGTCGCGGAAGGCGGCGGCGATGCCGGCCCCGATCCCGCGCGCGGCCCCGGTGACCAGCGCCACCTTGCCTTCCAATCGCCTTGCCATGGGGTCCCGTTCCTCCCGCATTGTTTGTTGCCGGGATCATGGACGGGACGGGGGAAATCGGCTTGTCGGGCAGGGGCGGATAGTTTGTCGGTCAGGGAACAGGGGGGCGGCGGCCCCGTCCGCCTACGGGTTCAAATTCATCCCGCCATCGACCACAAGCTGGGTGCCGGTGACGTGCTTGGCCTCATCCGAGGCCAGGTACAGCACGGCATGGGCGATGTCGTCGGGTTCCCCGAATTCGCCCATGGGGATCTTGGTCAGGAAAGCCTCCTTCGCCTGGTCCCGGGTGATGCCATGGTCGGCCGACAGTTCGTCGAACAGGCTGTCCAGCATCGGCGTGTAGATCTGTCCGGGATGCACGGAGTTGCAGCGGATGCGCGTGCGCCCCTGGGCGCAATAGAGCGCCACCGACTTGGTGAGCTGCGCCACCCCGGCCTTGGAGAAACCATAGGCCGTCAGGAATGGCGTCGCCACCAGGGCCGCGATGGAGGACAGGTTGACGATGGAGCCGCCGCCGCTGTCGCGCATCGCCGGGATGGCGTATTTGCAGCCCAGGAACACACCTTCGCCGTTCACCTTGTTGATGCGCTGCCATTGTTCCAGCGGCGCATGTTCCGGGTCGCGCTTGCCCGGCGACAGGCCGATGCCGGCATTGTTGACCAGGATGTGCAGACCGCCATCGCGGGCCACAATGTCGGCGATCAGGGCCTTCCAGCCCGCTTCCTCCACCACATCCTGTCGCACGAAACGGGCGCCGTTGCCGATGCGTGCGGCCGCCTCGTTGCCGGCGGCTTCATTCACGTCGGTCAGCGTCACCGCCGCCCCTTCGCGCGCCAGCATGGCGGCGATGGCGTAGCCCAGCCCAGATGCGGCGCCCGTGACGATGGCGACCTTGCCCGATACCCTGCCGTTGCTCATGGTTCCTCCCGTAATGATCCGTTGATGATAGGGCGTTTCAGCCCGAATGCTGCGAGGGAAAGCCCGCCGTCTGGGCGCCGTCGATGAACAGTTCGGTACCACTGACCATCGCCGCTTCGTCCGACGCCAGGAACAGGACGCCGTTGGCGATGTCGGCGGGCGTGGCCATCCGGCCGATGGGGATCTGCCGCGCCATGCTGGTGCGCATTACATCGCGGTCGCCGAACAGGCTGGCGATGGGGTCCAGCATCTCGCTGTCCACGAAGGTCGGGTTAACCGAATTGGCGCGAATGGGCAGGCCCTTGGCTGCGCAATGCATGGCGACGCCCTTGGTCAGCATGCGCACCCCGCCCTTGCTGGCGCAGTAGGCGACGATGTCCGGTCCCGCTATATGCGCCCCGACCGACGCGACATTGACGATGGCGCCCGGTTCCCCCGCCCTGGCCATGGCGCCCAGCGCCTGTTTGCAGCCCAGGAACACGCCGGTCAGGTTGACGGCCAGCATGCGGTTCCAGTCGGCAAGGCTGGTCGCCTCGAAATCGCAACTGCTGCCGATGCCGGCCACATTGGCCAGCACGTTCAGCTTGCCGAACCGCGCGGTCGCGGCGGCGATGGCGTCGATCCAGCTCTGT
Organism: Niveispirillum sp.; assembly: GCF_017996735.1. GTDB lineage: Bacteria > Pseudomonadota > Alphaproteobacteria > Azospirillales > Azospirillaceae > Niveispirillum. The sequence continues at coordinate 38,405 of NZ_JAGOGJ010000005.1, read as the reverse complement.
TCGTCGGCCACGTCCAGATACTGATAGAAGGCGGCATCGGCCCCGATGCGGGCCACCGTCTCTTCTCCCCCTGTCTGGTTGATGTCGGCCACCACGACGCGGGCCCCTTCGCGGGCCAGCGCGATACAGGTCGCCCGGCCGATGCCGGACGCCGCCCCCGTGACCAGCGCCACCTTTCCTTGCATTCGTGCCATCGGTTCCTCCCCTGGCCAGATTTCCGGTGACAGGATGGGCAGGCGAAAGGGGTCTGTCTTGTCCCAGGATGACATGGCGCCCGAAAATCATGCGCGCTGGAATTTAAAAACATGCGCCCGCATGCCGTGGCTTTGTTGACGATTGCCGGAACCACCGGTAAATTCAGGAAATAATTAGAAAACATTACCGTGCGACCAGCCGACGATGGGGGCCAGCAATGGCTCCGGATGGGTTATTCCCGCCGGTCCCCCACCCATCGGAAGCGGCGGACGGTTGGTCGGCGGCAGGGACCTTCCCCAAGCGGCCGACAAAAGGGAGGGTGACCATGTTTGCCCATGATCTGGGGCCGGTGGCGGCCGGCGGATGTGTCAACAGTTCCATCCTGGCCTGCGGCGGCATGGACCGCATCCGGCCATCGATCCTTGAACCCGTCTCCACCCTGTTGCGGGCGGAGAGCAGTGTGTTCATGCAGTTCAGCAAGTTCCCCACGGCTGACAGCCGCGTCGTGCGCGCCGCCTATGTCGGGCCGACGCCGCGTTCCGCCTCCACCTATGCCGACCGCGCTTTCTTCCGCCACGATCCCGTGATCCGCACCGGTATCGGCTGGCTGGACCGGCCGGTGGGGGAGGATGGGCCGCGCGTGGCGCATCTGGGATCGACGGTGGATATCGGGGAATTCTCCCGCACGCTTTATTACAATGAATTCCTGAAGCCGGCGGGCATTGCCGACGTGCTGGCCCTGTGCGTGCCGGTACAGGCGGCGGGCCGGCATGTGATGTGTGTCGGGTTTCACCGCACCGACGGGCAGGACATGTTCACAGAAGGGGATATCTCCGCCTTCTGGTCGCTGGTTCCCGCCATGAACGCGGCGCTGCAGAATCTGGGTCTGCGGGCGGCGCTGGCCGATACGGATGGTCTGGTCCAGGGGCTGGTGCAGCAGGAGGGCGATGTCGATGTCGCCGTGTTCGACGAGAATTTTATCCTGCGTCAGGCCACGCCCCGCGTGATCGGCGACAGTTCGATGGGCGGCACCCTGAACTCCCTGCTGGAGGAGGTGCGGACCCGCATGGATTTTGCCTGGCGCCGCACCGGCGTTCTGCCGGAGGAAGTGTGCTTCACGGCGCCCCTGTCGGGTGGCGATGGCCTCACCCGCCGGCAACTGGATGTGACGGCACGGCGCCTGCGCAGCAGCCGCGACGGCGACCGGATCGTCATCGCCATGCGCCACCAGGCGGCCGGCCTGTCGCTGGCGGAGGCCTGCGTGGCCGCCGGCCTGACGGAGCGGGAGACGCAGGTGGTGGAGATGCTGGGCGCCGGCCTGTGCAACGCGTCGATCGCCGGGCGCCTGTCGATCAGCCCGCGCACCGTGGAGAACCACCTGCGCTCCATCTATGGCAAGCTGGGCGTCAACAGCCGGACACAGCTTCTGTCGGTATTGATGGCGGGTCGCGGCGGGCCGCGCGGCATGGCCTAGGGAAAATCCCCGGCCGGGGAAGGGGCATCCCGGCCGGGTCAGTTGTCAGGTCGGTTGCTGGATCGGTGGCTGTGCCCCAGGTGGTCAGACGCCTTCCCCGATCACGGCGCCGCCGATGGTGCGGGACAGGCCCTGGAATTCCGCCACGATACGGCCGTCGTCGGTTCGCACGCTGACAGTGTAGACGCCGCTGCGCCCGGCCACCGCCGCCTCCCGCGCTTCGGCCACCAGCACGTCGCCGCCATGGGCCGGCGCCAGATAGGCGATGGAGGCCTGTGCGCCTACGGATGCCTGGTTGCGGCTGTTGCAGGCATAGGCGAAGGCCGTATCGGCCAGGGCGAAGATCATGCCGCCATGCGCCATGCCGTGGCCGTTCAGCATGTCGGGCCGCAGCCGCATGGACAGTTTCGAATAGCCTTCGCCGGCTTCCAGGATCTCGATCCCCCAGGCGGGGCCGGTTCCTTCGCGCGACAACATGGTTTCGGCGATCGTGCGATGATCGATGCTCATGCCTTCTTCCTTGTACGGTTTGCCGTGGGCGCTGATGCTGCCGGGAGGACGGTAGGGGACGAAATCAACCCGATTCCCTATAAACCTGACAAACTCTCATCGCCACGCGAGGACGGCGCCATGGTGGCGCAGCCGCATACACGCTGTCAATAATAGACCGTCTAGACGGTCAATTAACGATTCGCCCCTGGCGCCAGCGGCCGGGGCTGGTGCCGAAATGGTTGGCGAAGGCGCGGCAGAAGGCGGCCTCCGTCGTATAGCCGATGCGTTCGGCGATCCGTTTCAGCGGCACATCGGGTTGTTGCAGCATCTCCGTCGCCATGCCCATGCGCAGGCGGGTCAGCGTGTGCAGCGGCGGCTCCCCGATCAATTCTCGGAAGCGGATGGCGAAGGCGGTGCGCGACATGCCGGCGGCGGCGGCCAGCCGCTCCACGGTCCAATGCGCGGCGGGCGCCCGCTGGAACGCGCCCAGCGCGCGCCACAGCCGCTGGTCGGCAAGGGCGGTGGGCAAGGTGGCGCGGATATCGTCGGCCGTCACCACCTGATGGCGGACCAGCGTCACCAGGATCAGTTCCGCCAGCCGCTGCAGCACCCCCTCGCGGTCGACCAGCGCATCGTCGCCGGACAGCTCATCCTCCACAAAATCCACCAGCGCCCGCAGGCGTGCCGCCGTGGGGCCGGGGTCCTCCGGCGTTACATGGATATGCTGTGAAAAGGAACTGAGCAGCACATTGGCCGACAGGGGCGCATGGGCGGCCAGGATCATCAGCGGCTGGTCGGCCGCCGGGTCATAAGGCGCCAGTTCCGCGAACGTCCGGACAAGACCGCGCCGGCCCGTCGCCTCCCGTATTTCGAAGCCCGAACGGCTGTCGCCACCGAACACTTCGCCCGCCCGCACCGTGACGGGCGGGTCCTCACCCCGGCGGATCAGCATGGTTCCGTGGCGGACATAGAAGAACCAGCTCCATTCCCGTGGCGCGGCCTTCAGCACCTCCCCATCGCCCAGATCGATGCTGCCGAAGCGGACCCCGTCCATGCGTGGCTCGGGCAACCGTTCGGGCGGGGTCATTTTGAACGATCTGCTAATTCTTTTCATGTCCGAACCAATGCCCGATCAAGCTGTTTGGGGCATTCTAGAACCCAGCCAGACACCTGCAAGAGAAATGATCGGGAGGAAAGATGAGCGCGAAGACCCCAGAGGCGACGCGCGACCTCGTCGCGCGGGTATTCGATGAAGATGCCGGTAAAATCCAGGGTCGTGCCTATACAGACCCGGATATTTATGCCCTTGAACTTGAAACGATCTTCAAGCGCTGCTGGCTGTTTCTTGCCCATGAAACCCAGATACCGGGTCCGGGTGACTTCCTGTCCACCTATATGGGCGAGGACCCGGTTGTCGTGGTCCGGCAGAAGGACGGGGAGGTCAAGGCCTTCCTGAACCAGTGCCGCCATCGCGGCATGCGCCTGTGCCGGTCGGACATGGGTTCCAAGGCTCGCAATTTCACCTGCGTCTATCATGGCTGGGTCTATGGCCTGGGGGGCGAACTGGTGGGCGTGCCGCTGGAGGAACAGGCCTATGGCAAGGTGGACAAGGCCGAATGGGGCGCGCGTCCCGTTCCCCGGATCGTCCGCTACAAGGGCCTGATCTTCGGCAACTGGGACGCCGATGCCCCGGATTTCCTGGAGTATCTGGGTGACGCCGCCTTCTATCTGGATGTGCTGCTGGACCGGTCGGCGGCCGGCACGCAGGCCATCGGCGGCATCCACAAGTGGGTGATCCCCTGCAACTGGAAATTCGCGGCCGAACAGTTCGCCTCGGACATGTATCACGCGCCCGTGGCGCACCTGTCGGTTTCCATGTCGGTGAAGCCCGTCGTGGAGGAGGAGCAGGTCGATTTCGGTCATGAGGGCCGTCAGTTCCGGTCCGACCGGGGGCACGGGACAGGCTTTTTTGTGGGGGCCGGCCGGCGGCAGCTTCTGGGTTCCTTCGTGGGGCCGGAGGTCGCGCGCTATATGTCGGAGGAAGGCAAGGAGCAGGCCGTGGAACGGCTGGGCTTCGTGCGCGGCGAGTATATGCATGCCCAGCACATGACGGTTTTCCCCAACTTCTCCTTCCTGCCCACGGCCAATACCGTTCGTGTCTGGCACCCCAAGGGGCCGAACGAGATCGAGGTCTGGGCCTGGACGCTGGTGGAAGCCGACGCCTCGGACGAGGTGAAGGAAGCCTATCGCGTGGGCGGCCTGCGTTCCTTCAGCGCCGCCGGCATTTTCGAGCAGGAGGATGGCGAGAACTGGGTGGAAATCCAGCGCGTGCTGAAAGGCTCCTCCGCCCAGGATACGTGGTTCCATATCGGCATGGGTCAGGGCCGGGCGCGCACCGACGACCCGCAATTCCCCGGCACGGTGGGCTGGGTCTATTCGGAGGAGGCGGCGCGCGGCTTCTATGCCCACTGGCAGAAGCTGCTGACGCATCCCACGGACCCGGTGATTCCGCAGAACGAAGGTACCTGCACCGGGGAGACCTGCCATGCTGCCGAGTGATCCGATCCTGCGCCAGTATCAGGTCGAGCAGTTCTATTACGCCGAGGCTGAACTGCTGGACGACCGTCGCTATGACGAGTGGTTCGCCCTGCTGGAAGATGACATCCGCTACTTCATGCCGATGCGCTTCAACCGTGGCCGGCGGGAAATGCACCTGGAATTTTCCGATGACCGGCAGTCGGCCTATTACGACGAGGACAAGGAAAGCATGGCCGTCCGGCAGCGCAAGCTGGCCTGCGGCAGCAACTGGGCCGAAGACCCGCCGTCACGCACCCGCCACCTGATCAGCAATGTCCGCATCGCCGATGGGGCCGTGCCGGGCGAACTGGCCGTGAAATCGGCCTTTCTGGTCTATCGCAACCGTCTGGAACGCCAGACGGAGATCTTCGCGGGCGAGCGGCAGGATGTGCTGCGGGTCCGCGACGGCGGCTTCCGCATCGCGCGGCGCACCGTGCTTCTGGATCAGGCCACGCTGCTGACCAGCAGTCTCAGCATCTTTTTCTGACGCGCGGGCGCCACGGGCGCTTCCCCAACAGGGATGAACCATCATGGGACGTTTGCAAGGGCAGGTCGCCCTGGTCACCGGCGGTGCCGGTGGCCTGGGCCGCGCCATCGTAGAACGCTTCATCGGCGAAGGCGCGCGGTGCGCCGTGCTGGACCGGTCAGCGGCGGGCCTGGCGGCGCTGGAGCAGGCATTCGGCGACAAGGTCGCGGTCATCCAGGGCGATGTGCGCGAGGCCGAGGTCAATGACCGTGCCGTCGCCCTGACGCTGGAGCGTTTCGGCACGCTTGATTGCTTTATTGGCAATGCCGGCCTGTGGGACTTCAACCGACCGCTTGTGTCCTTGTGCGGTGCCGAACTGACCGCCGGCTTTGATGAGTTGTTCGGCGTGAATGTCCTGGGCTATCTGCACGGGGCACGGGCATCCGCTGCCGCGTTGCGGCAAAGCGGGGGCAGCATGATCTTTACCCTGTCCAATGCCGCTCATCTGCCCAATGGCGGCGGTGTTCTTTATACGGCGTCAAAACATGCGGGTGTGGGATTGGTCCGGCAACTTGCCTATGAGCTGGCGCCGAATATTCGCGTCAATGCCGTGGCACCGGGCGGGATTTTGACTGGACTGACCGGCCCCGCCAGCCTGGGCTTGAACGATCGGGATATCAGATCAATCGGGTTCGAAACCGTCGCCGACCGCATCGTGCCGCTGGGTTTCATCCCCACGGTCGAGGAATACGTGCCGGCCTATGTCTTCCTGGCCGCCCGTGCCGAGAACGTGCCGGCCACCGGCATGGTCCTGAACTATGACGGCGGCCTTTCCATCCGGGGGTTCATGAGCCCCAACGGGCAGGAGATTGCGCAATGATCCATCAACACGACAATGCCGTGGGCGCGCTCGGCTATCTGGGTTTCGGCGTGGCCTCCCAGGCGGCCTGGACCGACCATGCCGCGCTTCTGGGACTGATGTCGGCCGCTGCCGGCCCTGACGGCTCCACCCGCTACCGGATCGACGAGCATGCCTGGCGTTTCGCATTGCATGACGATCCGACCGACGATTTCCTCTATGCCGGTTTTGAATGCGGCAGTGCGGAACATTTCGACGCTGTTGTGCGGCGCATCCAGGATGCCGGCATCACCATCGAGCGTGACGCGGCCCTGGCCGCGACGCGCGGTGTCATGGAACTGGCCCGCTGCGTCGATCCCGACGGGCTGGCCATCGAGCTTTATTACGGCCCCCGGCTGGTGCCGGAGGTGCCTTTCCGGTCGCCGCAGCCCCTGACGGGCTTTGTCACGGGTGACCAGGGGCTGGGCCACATCATCGTCAACACGTCCGACGTGGCGGCCAGCACGGCCTTCTATACCAGCGTCCTGGGCATGCGCCTGTCCGACCGCATCCTGTTCGAGGCGGCGCCCGGCATCGTCATTCCGCTGACCTTCCTGCATTGCAACGACCGTCACCATTCCATCGCCATCGCGCCCGCGATGCCCGGCGGCAAGCGTATCCACCATGTCATGCTGGAAGTGCCCGGTATCGACGATGTGGGCCTGGCCATCGACCGGTTCATGAAGGCGGGGACGGAGATCACGGCGACCCTGGGCCGCCATTCCAACGACCGCATGCTGTCCTTCTACGTTCGCACGCCGTCCGGCTTCGAGGTCGAATACGGGTGCGAGGGCATTGCCGTGGGCGGCCCGGACTGGTCCGTCGGCACCCATGCCGCGATCAGCGTCTGGGGCCATCACCGCGCCCGCATCTGACCGTCAGAAAGGTTCAAAAGAAATGACCGACTCCCCCATCGGCACGGGCCGTTTCGTCACTGTCGACGGCATCCGCACCTTCTATCACGAAGCGGGCGAAGGCTTTCCCATCGTCCTGATCCACGGTGCCGGCCCCGGCGCCTCGGGCCTGTCCAACTGGTCGCGCAATATCCAGGTGCTGGCCCGGCATTTCCGGGTGCTGACCATCGACCTGCCGGGCTTCGGCCAGTCCGACAAGCAGCATATTCCCGACAAGTTCTTCGAATTCTACGGCCTGCATGTCGGCAAGTTCCTGGATGCGCTGGGCATCGAAAAGGCGCACATGGTCGGCAACTCGCTGGGTGGCGGCACCTCCATGATGCTGGCCCTGCGCCGGCCGGAGAAGGTGGGCAAGATGGTGCTGATGGGGTCGGGCGGCGGTTATCCCGTCACCACCATCATGCCGACCACGGGCCTGAAGATGCTGGCCGGTTTCTATCTGCCGCCCGGCCCGTCGCCGGAACGGATGACGGCCTTCATCCGCGAAATGATCTATGACCAGACCATCGATATCGAGGCGCTGGTGGCCGACCGGCTGCGGGCCGCGACCCGGCCGGAAGTTGTGGCCTGTCCGCCCATCGCCGTGCGCAACGGTCGCCCGCCGCAGCCTGACGAGGTCTGGCGCGAACGCCTGGACCTGCTGCCGCACCAGACGCTGATCGTCTGGGGCCGCGACGACCGGGTGATGCCGCTGGACAGCGCCTTCATCCTTTTGAAGCAGATCCCGGAGGCGCGTCTGCACGTCTTCCCCAAATGCGGCCACTGGGCGCAGTGGGAAAAGGCCGACGAGTTCAATGCCCTGGTGACGGAGTTCCTTCATGGCTGAACCGTCCCGTCTGGTTTCCGGTGGTTCCGCCGATACGCTGCCGCCGGGCGAGCTGCGGCGTGTCTGCTCCGAACCGCCGGTCACCATCTACAATGTCGATGGCGCCTTCTATGCCACCGACGACTGGTGCAGCCATGACAAGGCGTCGCTGGCCGAGGGCTGGTTGGAAGGCCACACGATCGAGTGCCCGTGGCACATGGCGAAATTCTGTGTGCGCACGGGCAAGGCGCTGACGGCGCCGGCCCGCGTCGACATCCGCACCTTCCCGGTGCGGGTGGAGAACGGGGAGCTGTTCGTCGATCTGGGGGCCGCGGCATGATCCCCATCCATCGCCGCCTTGACTGGTTCGCCCGCTGCCATCCGGACGCGGTGGCCCTGACCGATGCGGGGGGCGCGCTGGATTTCCGGGCCGCCGGCCAACTGGTCGGCCGGCTGGCGGGGGCGTTCGTGGCGGCAGGGCTGAAGCCGGGGGACCGCGTGGTGGTTCTGTCGGCCAACCGCCGGGAGGGGCTGCTAGGTTTCCTGGCCGCCGCCGCGTCGGGCGTGGTGTGGACGCCGCTGAACACGCGGCTGGCCGCGCGGGAGATCGCGGAGATCGCGGCCGACGCCGAACCGGCCCTGGTGCTGGCCGATGCTGCCGGCGCCGATATCTTCGACGCCGTGCCCGGCGCGGTGTCGTGCCCGCGCATCTGCCTGGACGGGCCGCGTGACGGCTGGGTCGGCCTGGAAGACTGGCTGGCGGCGTCGGCAGGGGTGCCGGCGCCCGACCTGGGCTGGGACCCCGGCCATCCGCTGTTCCAGATGTATACCAGCGGCACGACGGGCCGCCCCAGCGGCATCCTGATTTCCCACGGGGCGTGGGACGCGCAGCTGGAACAGTTCTTCCATACCCAGCCCTACCGGCCGGGTGACGGGGTGCTGATCGTCACGCCGCTGTTCCATATCGCGGCCACCATCACCTCGATGGCGGCGCTGCTGGCCGGGGCGCGTGTGGAACTGCCGCCGCGCTTCAATGTGGCGGAGGTGTTCGACCTGCTGGTCGAGGGGCGCGTGGCCGGGACCATGCTGGTGCCCGCCATGATCGGCCAATTGCTGCTGGAGGCCACGGCGCGCGGTGTGACGCGGGTCGAGGGCGTGCGGCGCATCTGCTATGGCGCGTCGCCCATTCCGGAAGGCATGCTGCGCGAGGCGCTGGCGCTGTTCGGGTGCGAATTTGTGCAGGGATACGGCCTGACGGAAACGGCCGGCATCGCCACGACCCTGAACCCGTCCGACCATCTTTCGGCCCTGGCGGGACGCGGCGAACTGCTGCGGTCGGCGGGGCGGCCCATCATGGGCGTGTCGGTGCGCATCGCCCGGCCCGACGGGTCCATCGCGGCGGCGGACGAGGTGGGCGAGGTGCAGATCTCCGGCCCCAACCTGTTCCTGGGCTATTGGCGCAATCCGGAAAAGACGCGCGGAGCCTGGACGCCGGATGGCTGGTTCCGCACGGGCGACGCCGGCCGCCTGGACGCGGATGGCTATCTCTACATCGTCGACCGCATCAAAGAGATGATCATTTCCGGCGGGGAGAATGTCTTCCCGCAGGAGGTGGAGCGTGTGCTGGCCGAACTGCCATCGGTGCGCGAATGCGCCGTGTTCGGCATCCCCGATGCGAAATGGGGAGAGGTGGTGGGGGCGGCGATCGTCACCCGCCCCGGCCACCATTTCGACGAGGCGGCGGCGCGTGCCCATGCCACCGCACGGCTGGCGCGTTTCAAATGCCCGTCCCGCTATCTGCTGCTGGACGATTTCCCTCGCAACGCCACGGGGAAGATCGTGCGTAAGGCACTGACGGCGGCGGCGGGAGGGGGGCACTGACCGATGGAGCCGACCCTCACCCTCCCACCCGCTTCACAGCGGGTGGGCCCCTCCCTCTCCCGCATGCGGGAGAGGGGCGAACTCTTGCGGGGTGGGGCGAATTCCTGCGAGGGGCGAACATTACGCCCCTCGCCCACGAAAGTGGGAGAGGGAGGGGCCCAGGCCCGGCAGGGCTTGGGAGGGTGAGGGTCAAACATGCCCACGCGCAAACAGGAAGCAAACCGGCAGCCGGGGGGTTGCCGGATGACCAACCATAACCAGAACAAGGTCGAAGGAAGGAACGCCATGAGAAGGAATATCACCGGTACCGTCACCAGCGCGCTGGCCCTGTCGGCGTCCATGCTGGCCGTCCCGATGGCGCTGGCCGCCGATCCGGCGCCGTTGCAGTTGGAAGAGATCATCGTCACGGCCAACCGCCGGGCGGAGAACCTGCAAAGCGTTCCGGTCTCCATCGCGGCACTCAGCGCCGATGCCCTGGAAACCAAGGGTGTCTCCAGTGCGGCCGCCCTGTCCGGCATGATGCCCAACGTGCGGGTGAACTCGCCCTTCTCCGAGACCCAGCCGAACTTCACCATCCGGGGCGTCGGCGTGGCGAACGAGTTCAATCCCAATGCCCAGTCGCCCATCGGCGTCTATTTCGACGAAGCCTATCAGGGCTTCCGCGCCAGCCACGGCGCGGCTTTGTACGATCTGGAGCGCATCGAGGTTCTGAAGGGCCCGCAGGGCACGCTTTATGGCCGCAACACCACGGGCGGCGCCATCAACCTGATCACCCGCCGGCCGGAACTGGGTGAGGACAAGGGCTATCTGACGGCCGGCATCGGCAATTACGGCCGCTTCACCCTGACCGGTGCGGCCGAGGCCACGCTGGTCGAGGATGAACTGGGTGCCCGCATCGCCTTCACCCGCCTGTACCGCGACGGCTATATCAAGAATGTGACGGAACGGTACGGCGCCACCAACCGTCTGGTGGGAACCAAGGATTTCGACAGCGACGACAGCATGGCCGGTCGCCTGTCCATCCGCGCCAAGCCGAACGACACGATCGACCTGACCCTGCGCGGTTACCTGTCCCATAATGAACCGGTCGGCTCCACCGGCGTCATCAAGCAGTTGAACCCGACCGGCGCCGATATCACGGGCCGGGTGCTGACCGGCATCGGCAAGCGGGAGGCGGCGGCCACCAACCAGGGCCGGTTCGTGTCCAACGCCCGTGGCCTGAACCTGAAGGCCGACGTGAATGTCGGGGACGTCGCCATTTCGTCGGTCACCGGCTATGACACCGGCGACCTGCATCAGCCGTTCGATTTCGACGGCTCGCCCAGCGCCATCGGCGAATGGCGTCCCAACGCCGCCAATTTCTGGTCGGTTGGCCAGGACCTGCACGCCACCTATGACGCGGACGGGTTCAGCCTGATCGGTGGCGCCTATGTCGGCTCGCAGAAGGTCAAGGTCTCCAACAATTACCAGTATGTCGGCTTCCTGTCGGCGCTGGCCGGGCCGGGGCAGTTCAATCCGGGTGGCAATTTCTTCCCGCCCACGCAGGTGCCGCCCACCGCCATCGACGCGCATCAGGAACTGAGCCAGGCCCAGGAAACCTATGCCGTTTATGCCGAGGCGGTGATCGACCTGACCGACACGACCCGGCTGACGCTGGGCGGGCGCCTGACGCATGAGCAGGTGAGGCTGACGGATTACAGCTCCTTCCTGCGCGACAGCACCGGCCGCCCGTTCCTCTACACCTATGCCTCGGCCGGCGCGCGCATCCTGTCGGGCCTGCCGGTTCTGTCCCCGGCCCCGGCGGAGATCAAGGAAAGCGTGACCAAGCCCACCGGCCGCATCGTGCTGAGCCAGGATGTCGGCGATCAGGGCATGGTTTATGGCAGCTATTCCCGTGGCTACCGTTCCGGTTCGTTCAACGGCCAGTCCATCGTGCCCGTGCCCAATTTCGTGAAGCCGGAAGAAGTTGACGCGTTCGAGGCGGGCTACAAGGGACGCTTCCTGGACAACGCCCTGCAGGTGAACGCCGCCCTGTTCTATAATGACTATAAGGGCCAGCAGGTGCAGGAGATCCAGAACGGCGTGGCGTTCCTGCGCTCTCTGGATGGCCGCATGTATGGGTTCGAACTGGAAGCCACGGCCTTCCTGTCCGACGATGTGCGGGTGCAGGCCGCCCTGGGCTATCTGAACACCCGCTACAAGAACGGCCAGTTCCTGGCGCCGGGCGATGCGGCGGCCACCGATCCGCGCGGCATCGCGCTGGGCGGCAACGCCTTCCCGTTCGCCCCGGAATGGACGGCCTCGCTGTCCCCGGAAATGGTGCTGGCCCAGATCGGGGACGGCAACCTGATCCTCAATGCCGACATCCAGTATGCCTCGCGCCAGTATTTCGACCCGTTCAACGACCGTCAGGCCATGGGTCCGATCCGCGACGGGCAGAAGGGCTACACGCTGGTTGACGCCCGGCTGCGCTATGACGCCGATAACTTCACCATCGCCCTCTGGGGCAAGAACCTGTTCAACAAGTATTATTACAGCTACGGGCTGAATATCGAGAGCTTCGCCTTCGACTTCTTCACCCCCGGCGCGCCCCGCACCTATGGTGTGGAAGCGACCATCCGTTTCTGATGCCGGCCGTGATGGATGACCGTATCGTGATCCTGGGCGCCGGTCAGGCCGGCGCCCGTCTGGCGGAAGCCCTGCGCGACGGCGGCCATACCGGCCCCGTCACGCTGGTGGGGGCGGAGGCCCATCCGCCTTATGAACGCCCGCAATTGTCCAAGGAGATGCTGCTGGACCCCGGCGCGTCGCTGACACCCATCAAACCCGTGGCCGGGTGGGGGATGGCGGGCATCCGCCTGCTGACGGGAATGGCGGCGACGGGGGTGGATGCCGCGTCGCGGTCGGTCACCCTGGCCGATGGACAAGTGCTGCGCTGGGACCGGCTGGTCTTCGCCACGGGGACCAGACCCCGCCGCTTGCCGCTGCTGGAAGCGGGGCCGGTGCCCGTCCTTTATCTGCGCACGGTGGAGGATGCGCTGGACCTGCGTCGCCGCCTGCGGCCGGGCCTGCGTCTGGCCGTGCTGGGCGGTGGGGTCATCGGGCTGGAAGTGGCCGCCGCCGCGATGAAACAAGGCTGTTCGGTCGATCTGGTGGAGGCGGCCCCCCGCCTGCTGTCCCGCGCCGTGCCGCCCCTGGTGGCCGGGCGCCTGTCGGCCCGCCACGCGCTGGCGGGGGTGGGCTTGCATGTCGGGCGGCAGGCGGTGGGGATGGCGGACGGGGGCGTCATTCTGGATGATGGCCGGGTGCTGCCCGCCGATCTGGTCCTGATCGGGATCGGGGTGGAACCGTGCATCGATCTGGCCCTGCCGCTGGGCATCGCCGATGCCGATGGCATCCGTGTCGATGCACAGGGTCGCACGGCGCAGCCCGGCATCTTCGCCATCGGCGATGTCGCCAGCCAATGGAGCCGCTGGCATGGGCGCTGGTCGCGGGTGGAGACCTGGGCCAATGCCCAGAACCAGGCCCTGGCCACTGCCGCCAGCCTTCTGGGCCGCGACCAGCCCCATGCCGATGCCCCCTGGTTCTGGTCGGACCAGTATGACCTGACCCTGCAGGCCTGTGGCGACGCCACAACAGGGGAAATGGTTGTGCGCGGCGATCCGCAGGGCGCCTTTGCCACCATCCATCTGGTCGATGGGCACATCAATGGCGCCACAAGCATCAATGCGCCGGGCGACATGGCGGCGTTGCGGCGGCTGGTGACTGCCCGTGCCGCCATCGCGGCGGACCAACTGGCCGATCCCGGCTTCCATCTGCGCCGCGCCGTGGCGGCCCTGCCGAAATCATGAGGAATAGCATGCGTGACGCCGTCATCGTTTCCACCGCCCGCACGCCCATCGGCCGGGCCTATCGCGGGGCCTTCAACGACACCCAGGGTCAGGCGCTGGCCGCCCATGCCATCCGCCATGCCGTGGCGCGGGCCGGTGTGGAGCCGGGGGAGGTGGAGGATGTCATTCTGGGCTGCGCCCTGCCGCAGGGGTCCACGGGTGGCAATATCGCGCGGCAATCGGCGCTGCTGGCGGGATTGCCGGTGAATGCCGCCGGGCTGGTCACGGTGCGGGAATGCAGTTCGGGTCTGCAGGCCCTGGCCACCGCCACCCAGCGCGTTCTGTTCGACCGCGTGCCCGTCGCCATCGGCGGCGGGGTGGAAAGCATCAGTCTGGTCCAGAATGACAGGCTGAACCTGTACCGGGCCGAGGACCCGGCGGTGCGCGCGGTGGCGCCCGCCATCTATATGTCGATGCTGGACACGGCGGAGGTGGTGGCGGCGCGTTACGGCATCGACCGCGCGGCACAGGACGCCTATGCCTTGGAAAGCCAGCGCCGCACGGCTGCGGCACAGGCGGCCGGCCGCTTCGATGCGGAAATCGTGCCCATGGACGCGCGTATGGCCGTGACCGACAAGGAAACGGGCGAGGTCAGCCACCGCGATATCCTTCTATCGAAGGATGAGGGCAACCGGCCCGGCACCAGCCTGGACGATCTGGCGTCACTGAAGCCCGTGCGCGGCCCCGGCGCCGTGATCACGGCCGGCAATGCCAGCCAGCTTTCGGATGGGGCCAGCGCCTGTGTGGTGATGGAGGCGAAGTTGGCCGAACAGCGCGGGCTGACGCCGCTGGGCGCCCTGCGCGGGCTGGCGGTGGCGGGGTGTGAACCGGACGAAATGGGCATCGGCCCCGTCTTCGCCGTGCCCCGCCTTCTGGCCCGTCACGGGCTGAAGACCGACGATATCGGCATCTGGGAACTGAACGAGGCGTTTGCGGTTCAGGTCCTTTATTGCCGCGACCGGCTGGGCATCGACCCGGCCCGGCTGAATGTCGATGGGGGCGCCATCTCCGTCGGCCATCCCTATGGAATGAGCGGGTCACGCATGGCGGGCCATCTGCTGATCGAGGGCAAACGGCGCGGCGTGAAATGGGGTGTGGTCACCATGTGTGTCGGTGGCGGCATGGGGGCGGCGGGATTGTTTGAGATATTCTGAGGTTGTTGTTCGGGGAAACTTGGTCGGCGTGGTTCCCTCACCCTCCCACCCGCTGCGCGGGCGGGCCCCTCCCTCTCCCGCAAGCGGGCGAGGGACGAAATCAGGTGCAACGTGAAGTTCCGCCCCTCGCCCACGCCAGTGGGAGAGGGAGGGGCCCATCGCTGTCAGGCGATGGGAGGGTGAGGGCTAAACCGCCCCCAACCATCCGCCATTGACTTCCGCCGCCGGTCCCTACAGCAGGTCGTCCAGCAGTTCCGACAGGCTGGCGATGCCAAGCCGGGCGCAGGCACGGCGGCGGTAGGTGGCCAGGCTGTTGATGCTGATGCCCAGTTCCGCCGCCGCCTGTTCGGCCGTCCGGCCGGCCAGAAGCCGGGCGGCGACGGCGCGTTCACGGTCCGTCAGGGTGGGATGGGACATTGCCATCCGGTCCGCCAGCCGGTCGGCCAGGGGCCGCGCACGGCCCTGCTCCGTGGCGGCATGGCGCAGCAGCATGCCCATGCACAGGCTGCCGAAACCGTTGAGGGCGGCCATGTCCGCCGGTGCCGGCGCCGTCAGATAGAAATTCAGCACATAATCTTCCGCCCCGTCGCGCCAGCCGAAACACAGCTTCTCGGCGAAGCCGGGCCGTTCGAAACATTGCCAGCGATAATCGCCGCGCCCGATCTGGCTGGTGGCGATGCGGGTGGCGAAACTGCCGCCGCGCGGCGTGCGGGCCCGGGTGTCGCGCAGGGGGTCGGCGATGTGGAAATGGCTGGCGAAGGAGCGCACCCGGCCCTGGGCCTGCCCGTCCAGCCCGTGCGACAGCAGGGGCCGTGGTGGCGTGCCGTCACGACCCGCATAGGCGAAAATCTCCACCGCCGGCATCAGGGCGCTCGCCGCATCCAGCAGGCGCGGCGCCAGACTGTCGCCGCCGATGGCGTCGATCAGGCCGGCAATGCGGTCGGGGGGAAGATCGTACATGGCGGCGTGCTCTCCGGGCGGCCGGTCCATCTTCATGGCTATCACCGACCGGACGCTCTGTCACCCAATTCGGTGACAGGACACATCGTTCGCCAGCCCTATTGTTGGGGCAAGGGACAGGCGTCCCCATGAAATCAACCAGGAGGAAACAATGTCCAAGGCCTTCGCATCCTCCGCCGATCTGGCGGAGAAGCAGGAGACGCTGGAAGTGCTGTCGGACGGGGTCTATGCCCTGACGGCGGAAGGTGACCCGAATGTCGGCGCGGTGGAAGGCGAGGATTTCCTGGTCTGCATCGATGCCCGTGCCACCCCGTCGGCGGCGCGCGACTGGCTGGCCAGGCTGCGCGAGCATACGGACAAGCCGGTCCGCTATCTGGTGCTGACCCATTACCATGCCGTGCGCGCCCTGGGGGCGGCGGGTTTCGGGGCGCAGATCGTGCTGGCCAGCGCGCCCACCCGCACCCTGATCCTGGAACGCGGCAAGGAGGATTGGGACAGCGAGCAGGGCCGCATGCCGCGCCTGTTCAAGGGGGCTGACGAAATCCCCGGCCTGACCTTCCCCGACCTGTCCTTCGACAATGGCGTGGAGATCGATCTGGGCGGATCGCGCGGCACGCTGGAACTGCGCTTCTGCGGGCGCGGCCATACGGCGGGCGATATCGTGGCCTGGCACGGCAAGTCGAAAAGCCTGTTCGCCGGTGATCTGGTGGAGGCGGAAGCGGCCCTTTATACCGGCGATGCCTTCCATATGGACTGGGCGGGCGCCCCGCTGGACCGGGTGAAGGCATTCAATGCCGACATGCTGGTCGGCGGTCGCGGTGCCGTGGCGCGTGGGCCGGAGGCTGTGAATGCCGCCATCGAGCAGACGCGCGGCTTCCTGCGGGGCATGATCGACAATGTCGGCCCCGTGCATGCGGCGGGCGGCACCCTGAAGCAGGCGTTCGAGGCAACGCACAAGGCACTGGCCCCGCAATTCGGCCACTGGCCCATCTTCGAACATTGCCTGCCCTTCAATGTGCAGCGCCTGTGGGATGAGATGGACGGCATCGACTGGCCGCGCGTCTGGACCATGGAACGCGACCGCGCCGTCTGGGCCCAGTTGCAGGGGTGAGCCATGGCGACGCAAGGCAATATCCCCGTCTGGCGGCCCATGCCGGCCAGCCCGCCACCCGGCCCCGGTGATGCCGGGCCGGTTCCCATCGTCATTGTGGGCGCGGGTCCCGTGGGTCTGGCCATGGCGCTGGACCTGGGCCGGCGCGGGCACCGGGTCGTGGTGCTGAACCGGCTGGATTTTATCCCGGCCGGGTCCAAGGCCATCTGCTTTTCCAAGCGATCCCTGGATATTTTTGACCGGCTGGGGGTGGGGGACGCCATCACGGACAAGGGCGTGGTCTGGAATGTCGGCAAGGTGTTCCGCCGCGACGCCGCCGACCCGCTTTACCAGTTCGACATGCTGCCCGTGAAGGGGCAGAAACGGCCGGGCTTCGTCAATATCCAGCAATATCATGTGGAGGAATATCTGTGGCGGGCCGTGGCGGCCCTGCCCAATGTCGATATCCGCTGGGGCCATGATGTCACCGGCGTCCTGCCCGATGATGATGGTGTCAGCCTGACCGTGGCGGCGGGGCAGGGGACCTATGGGCTGCGCGCCGGCTGGCTGATCGCCTGCGACGGCAACCGGTCGTCGGTGCGGTCGCTGCTGGGCCTGGATTTTGACGGAAGGGTGTTCGAGGATCACTTCCTGATTGCCGATATCCGCATGGCGGGCGACCGGCCGGCGGAACGCTGGTTCTGGTTCGACCCGCCCTTCAATCCCGGCCAGTCGGCGCTGCTGCACCGGCAGCCCGATGATGTCTGGCGGCTGGATTTCCAGCTTGGCTGGAACATCGACCGGGAAAAGGCGCTGGACCCCGCCAATGTCCGCCGTCTGGTGTCGGCCATGCTGGGCGACGGCGTGGATTACGAGCTTGTCTGGACCAGCCTTTACACCTTTCAATGCCGGCGGATGCGGCGCTTCCTGCATGGGCGTGTGGTCTTTGCCGGTGACAGCGCGCATCTGGTCTCCCCCTTCGGGGCGCGGGGCTGCAATGGTGGGCTGGCCGATATCGACAATCTGGGCTGGAAGCTGGATCTCGTTCTGCGCGGGCTGGCGGGGCCGGGACTGCTGGACAGCTACAACCATGAAGCCATCATCACGGCGGACGAGAATATCCTGAATTCCAGCCGCTCCACCGATTTCCTGACCCCGAAATCGGCGGTCAGCACGCTGTTCCGCGATGCCGTGCTGGATCTGGCGGGGCATTGTGCCTTTGCACGGCCCATGGTGAATTCCGGCAGGCTGTCCATGCCCGTCAGCTACCCGGACGGGCCGCTGAACAGCGCCGATCGCGATGGCTGGGATGGTGGCGTGCCGCCGGGATCGCCGACCTTGGATGCGGCCCTGGACGATGGCTGGCTGCTGGACAGGCTGGGCGGCGGTTTCGTGCTGATGGCCGCTGGCTGGGAGGGGCCGCTGCCCGACGGGGTCCGGCTTCTGCCTGTCGATGCCGACAGTGCCGCCGGCCGGCGGTACGGCATGGTGCCGGGATCGGCCTGTCTGTTCCGGCCCGACCAGTATGTGGCGGGGCGCTGGCGCCGCCCCGATCCGGCCGCCATCGCCGCCGCCCACCGCAAGGCCACGGGGTTCCCGACATGAAAGACCTGATCCTCATCCCCAATATCCAGGACCCGGATGGATTTTATGCCGAACTGCTGGCGGTGCATCAGGGACGGGACGATGCCGGCAGCCAGGCGCTGAACGCCCGGCTGATCCTGATCCTGGCCAACCATGTCGGCGACCGCGCCGTGCTGCGCCAGGCGCTCGAACTGGCTGGACGGGCCGGATAGGAAAGGGTGGCCGGCGGAAACCCCCGCCGGCCACCCTTTTTCACTGCGGGCAGAGGCTGCGCAGCAATTCACCGTCCAGGATGGACAGGATGGTTCCATCCTCCTCGATGAACATCACGGGGCCGTGGTTGGTGAACAGCAGTTCGGTATATTCCGGGAAGCTGGTGCACTCATGGATGGTGCCCAGCGGTTCATAGCCCCAGGTGCCGGCCAGGGCCGAGCCCATGCGGTATTCCATGCGGCCCTTGACCACAAAATATTCCCCGGCCCCGTAATGTTTGTGCCGGCCGAAGGAACTGCCGGGCTGACAGCGCAGCAGCACGGTCCAGCGGCCCGTCTCCTGGCTGGTGAACAGCAGGCGGAAATCGATCCCGTCGGCCAGCGGCACCCAGGGCTTTTCCTCCGCCGGGATCAGGCTTTCATCGGTGGACATGTGTCCCGTCCTTTCATCGGTCAGAAACGTTGGGTGAATTCGACGCCCCAGGTCGCCCGCTCGCCGTAATAAAGCGGGATCAGCCCGAAATCGCGCAGGTCGGTAGCGTCGACGATATAGGCCTTGTCGGTGACGTTGCGGCCCCACAGCGCCAGTTCCCAGTCGGATTCCGGTGCCGACAGGGCCACGCGCAGGTTCAGCAGACCATGGCCGCCCCGGCTGCTGACCAGATCGTCCTGGGCGTTGTTGTAGTATTTCTTGGCCGTATAATTGTATTCGGCCCGGAAAGCGGCGTGATAGGTGGCGGTCAGCGGCGTGCTGTATTGTGCGAAACTGGACAGGGTGAATTTCGGCGCCCCCGGCAGCTTGTTGCCGGAGAAGTCGCGCGGGCGCCCCGTGGCCGGGTCGATGGCGCCGGACGTGTAATTCCGGTACTGCGCATCCAGCAGGCCCAGATTCAGGCCCAGATCCAGGCCGTCAACGGGGATGGCCGTCAATTCCAGCTCGATGCCCTTGATGCGGGCATCGGCGGCATTGTCCAGGCCCAGCGTCGGAACACCGCTGCCCTGCTGGTTCACCGACAGGACCTGCAGGTCGCTGTAATCATAGAGGAAGGCCGCGATATTGGCGCGCAGGCGGCGGTCCAGCAGGGTGGTCTTCAACCCGACCTCATAGGCGGTCAGGAATTCCGGATCGACCTTGGTCCGCTCCGCCACGCTGGTGATGATGCCGATATTGAAATTGCCCGACTTGAAGCCGCGTGTGACGCTGCCATAGGCCATGACGTCCTTGGTCACGTCGTAATCGGCGGCCAAACGCCAGGAGGATGCCTTGAACGTGTCGCCCATGGCGGCATAGGGCACCAGGGCGATGGGCGCACCATCCGGGATGTTTGCGTCGAAGAAGCCGGGGATCAGGTGCCCCTGATGCGTGGCGTCCACCTTGTCCCAGGTATAGCGCGCACCCCCCGTCAGGCGCAGATCATCGGCCAGATTGACCGTCGTCTGCCCGAAGATGGCGTAGCTCTTGTTGCGGCGGGTGGCATCGGTGACCAGGGGCACGGCCCCCTGGGCGAAGGTCAGTTCGCCCACCAGATCGGCCTCGGAATGGGAGGTGAAATCCTCGTCGAAATAGAAGGCGCCGATCAGCGCCTGGATGCCGCCGCCATTATAGGCGACCTGCAACTCCTGGGATTTCTGTTCCGTCCCCGTCACGAACTTGATCTGGTCGATGCGTTTGGGCCCGCCATCGACATCGACCCGGTTATCGACATCACCCTTGTCATAGCCCGTGATGGATTTCAGCGACATGGTGTCGGACAGGCTGAAGGAGGCCGTCAGCGATACCCAGTCATTGTCGGAATGGTTGCGGCTGTCGCCGTTGAAATTCAGGATCTTGACGTCGCCCGGCGCGGGATCGCGATAGCCGAACAGGTCGGCGCCGTTGATCTGCCCGTCAGGCTTGGGCTGAAGGTAATCGCTGCGGTCGCGGCCCGTGCCGGCGGCCAGCCTGATATCGACATCATGGTCGCCATCCGGGTGATAGCGCAGGATGGCGCGCACCGCCCCTTCATCGACATCGATGGCGCGGTCGTCCGTCGCCAGGTTCACCCGTTCCCCGTCACGCCGGCGCAGGATGCCCGACACCCGTGCCGACAGCCCGTCGGCCAGCGGCATGGAGGCGGCACCTTCCGCTTCGAACAGGTTGAAGCGGCCATAGCCCAGGCGGAAATAGCCCTCCTGCGCGCCGTCGGGCAGCTTGGAGATATAGACGATGGCTCCGCCCGTCGTGTTCTTGCCGAACAGGGTGCCCTGTGGCCCGCGCAGCACCTCCACCCGGTCCAGATCGAACAGCGAGAAGATCTGGCTGCCCGTGGAGGCCACGGCCACATCGTCGCGATAGATGCTGACCGGGCCGACGGAGGAGGAGTTGAAATCATTGTTGCCGACGCCGCGGATGAAGATGTTCGGCACGCCGCCGAAGGTCTTGATTTCCAGGTTCGGCACTATGTCGCCGATGGCCAGGCTGTTGGACAGGCCGCTTTCCTGAAGCTGTTCACCGCCCAGCGCCGTGACGGAGACTGGCACCTCCTGCAGGTTCTGGGCCCGGCGCTGGGCCATGACCACGATCTCCTCGATCGCTTCCTGCGCGCCCGCCGGCGATGTCAACGCCGTCGCCGCCAGGAGCGATAGGGCCAGTGCTGCCCGCGCGCCCTTCCTGAACGTCATATTTCCTCCCTTGTCCCTTTGATCGGGCGTTCTTCTGTGATGGTCGGAAACTATCGCGCCGGCTGCGGCGTGACTTTGCGCTGAGCGTCAGAACTCATGCGCCAGAGCGCGGCTGCCGGGGCGATTTGTGCGGCAGCGACCATTCTTTTGTTCTTGCGCGCATCGCTTCGTATGCGGCTGCTCGTCAGGGCGCGGAATGCGGTTTACTATGCGGTACCCGAACGGATCGGGCCAAAAACAAGATCAATCCGGGGGAGGTGATATGTCGTTGGCCGAGACCGAAAGCTGGTCGTCACAATCCATGCCTGTTGCCCGGCGGTTCCGCGGGTTCCAGGATGTGCTGGACCGCACCCATTTCCATTGGGACCTGCATGTCGACCGGGGCGACAATTACAGTGCCGAGGTGCTGCGCCGGCCGGTCGATGATTTTGTCTTTACGCATGTCGTGGCCGATCCGCTGGCCGGATGGCGCCGCGCCGATGATATCCGCAAATCCCACGCCGATTATTTCTGCCTGCTGTTCCTGGAACAGGGCCATACCCTGCTGGAACAAGGGCGCAATCAGACCGAACTGGTGGCCGGCAGCATCTCGCTCTGGGACAGTACGCGTCCCGCCTATTTTGCGGCGCGCGAGGTGCAGCATCAATATTCCCTGCTGATCCCGCGTCAGGCCGCCTTGTCCGCCCTGCCCAGCATCGAGGATATGTGCGGGTTGCAGGTGCGTGGAGACAGCGGGGTGGGGGCCGTGCTGCTGGCCCATCTGCGGCAGTTGCACCGGTCGATCGACAGTATCGATCCCGCCGACCGGCCCGCCATGCTGCGCGCCACCGTGGAACTGGCGGCCATCGCCTTCCGCCCGGAACTGGAGCGGCTGAACGGCTCGGCCTTTCAGCGGGCGCTGCTGACCCGGGTGCAGGATTATATCAACCTGCATGTGGGCGATCCCGACCTGGGACCGCAAAGCATTGCCGCCGCCTTCCGCTTCTCCCCCCGCTATCTCCACCGCCTGTTCGAGGCGACGGAAATGACCGTCTCGGAATGGATCAAGCAGCGGCGGTTACAGCGCTGTCGCGCCGATCTGGCCGCCGTGGGCTGTGACGGGCTGTCCCTGACGCAGATCGCCATGAAGAACGGCTTCGCCGACGCCTCGCAATTCAGCCGGTCCTTCCGCGCCGCCTTTGGCACCACCCCGCGAGAGTTCCGGCAGCAGGCGCGTGACACGCGGGCGTGAGTGGAGAGGTTCCCGTTCCCGACCGGCGTCGGGGGACGGGAACCTCATTTGACAAACCTTTAGAACTTGTACCCGGCCGTCAGGGTCCAGGTGCGCGGCTCCGCCACCGCGATGGCGGCGTTGCTGGGGGCGGTGGTGAAGTAGCTCTCGTTGGTCAGGTTCTTGCCGGCCAAGGTCAGGCTCCAGCTATCATTGTCCGACACCAGGGCGACGGCGCCATTGACCAGACCCACCGTCTCCGTCCGGATCAGGTTGGCGACGGTGGAATAGTAATCATCCTGATACTGGTAGCTGGCCGACAGCCGCACCCGCGCCTGATCCTGCCAGAAGGCGGGGGTTTCATAGGTGAAACCGGTCTGGATGCTCCAGGGCGACACCAGGGGCAGGTGCTTGGCGCCCGAGGTCGCGCTGTCGGACAGCGGGTTCTTCGACTTGTACTTGTCGTCCATCAGGCCCAGATTGGCGAACAGGTCCAGCCCTTCCGCGGCTTTCAGGGTCAGTTCCAGTTCCACACCGTCCACGCGGGCATTGCCGATATTCTTGATAGCATAGGAGCCGGCGGCCACCTGTTCGGTCTGCTGCAGATCGTACAGGTCGTTGCGGTAGACGGACAGGTTGGCGCGCAGGCGCCCGTCCAGGCCCGTCACCTTCAACCCGCCCTCATAGGCCCAGACGGTCTGCGGGTCATAGACGGTGCCGAACACCACCGGGTTGGCAACGGCCAGCCCGTTGAAACCGCCGGCCTTGAATCCGCGCGATACCGTGGCATAGGCGAAGACATCGTCGGTGATCTTGTAATCGGCGCCCACCTTGGGCGACCAGGAGCTGAAACTGGGGTCGCGCTTCACCGGCACCAGGGCGATGGCCGGGCCCGGCGCAAAGGGTAGATAGTTCTGGATGGTGCCATCCAGCTTCTTCTTGTCCTTGGTATAGCGCAGGCCACCGGTCACGGACAGGCGGTCATCCACCTGATAGGTGCCCTGGACAAAGGCGGCGTAGCTGTCGGTGGTGGTGTCGATGGTCTGCGGCAGCACAGGCATGGTGAAGAACTGACCCAGCACGAGCTGGTCCTTCAGCACCTGATGGCTTTCCTCCCGGAAATAGTACAGGCCCGTGATCCAGTTCAGCTTGCCATCCAGCCCGTCGCCCTGGAACTGAAGTTCCTGGCTGTACTGGTCGGTGCGGCCGCGCCCGTCACGCACCAGACCGTTGGGGCGGTAGGTTCCGTCGGGATTGCGGATGCCGCCCGACAGGTCGAAGACAAAACCGTCCTGGGTGCCGACAAAGGCGGAAATGGACCGTACCGTGACATCACCCCATTCGGCGCTGACATCCAGCGATACCGCCGTCTGGTCGGTATAGCCGTCCGGATCGGTGGTCGACAGGCTGACGAAACGCGAGCCGCCGCGCGGAATGGCGTCGGTCGTGGAAACGGCGTTGGCGGCCAGCGTGGGGTAGGTGCCGGCAAAGCTGACGGGGATCAGGTTGGCCGGGCCGTCATTGCGGTCCTTGGTATGGGTGACCGACAGGGTGGCCTTCAGCCCCTCCCGCCCATAGAAATGCAGCTTGCCGCGCAGGGCCAGATTTTCCTGCCCGAACACATCCTTGTCCAGGGCCTGATTGTACACATAGCCATCCTGATCGCGGTACAGCACGGACAGGGACGCGCCCAGCGCATCGTCGATCAGGTCACCGCCCCAGGAGGCGGAGCCATAGACCATGTCCTGTGACCCGATGCCGCCTTGCACCTCGGCCCATTCATCCTCGCCCGGTGTGCGGGTGACGATCTTGATGGCGCCGGAGAAGGAATTGCGGCCATAAAGCGTGCCCTGCGGCCCGCGCAGCACTTCGACCTGCTGGATGTCGGCCAGTTCCATGTTCGACCCGGCCAGACGCCCGCGATAGACATCATCGACATAGAAGGCGACGGCGGATTCGGAGGTGACAAGCCCGCCCGACTGTTCAGTACCGCCGCGCAGGCCGACCTGCAGGGTGGACCGGCTGGCCGTGACGGGCAGCATGATCAGGCTGGGCACAACGGCGGACAGGTCCTCCGCACTGCTGACATTCTGTTCGGACAGGGCATCGGCGGTCAGGGCGGTGACGGCAACGGGCGTGGTCTGTAGCGAGGTTTCGCGGCGCTGCGCCGTGACGATGATCTCGTCCAGCACCAGATTGTCGCTCTGCGCCAGCGCGGGCAGGCCAAGGGAGGCAGTGGTGGCGGCGATGGTGGTGGCCAGCAGCAGGGAACGGCCGGTCTTGTGGGTGCGGAACATCAGATGTCTATCCTTGGTCGAAAGGTCACAATACCGGCAGGTCACAGAACCATGCACACGGTTTTGATTTCCAAGTAATTTTCGATGGCCCCGGCGCCGCTTTCGCGGCCCCAGCCCGACTGTTTGAACCCGCCGATGGGCAGCGCCACATCCCAGAAGGAATGGCAGTTCACCCAGACCGTGCCGGCGCGGATATCGGAGGACAGGCGGTGCGCCGCCGACAGATCCTGGGTCCAGACACTGGCGGCCAGCCCGAATTCCGTGTCATTGGCGGCGGCCACAACCTCCGCCACATCGTCAAACGGGGCGGCGACGACCACGGGGCCGAACACTTCCTCACAGACGATGGCGGATTTGGGATCGGCGTTGGTGATCACGGTCGGCTCGATGAAGGTGCCCGCCGGCCCCTTCTGCCCGCCGCCGGTCACCAGGGTGGCGCCATCGGCGACGGCCTGATCGATATAGGCTTTCACCCGGTCGGCCTGCCGCTTGCTGACCAGCGGCCCCATCTGGGTGTCGGGCGACAGGCCATGGCCCAGGCGGATATTGCGCGCGATCTCCGCCACGCCGGCCACCACCTTGTCGAAGATCGATCGGTGGGCATAAAGCCGCGACCCGGCCACGCAGACCTGTCCGCCATTGAAGAAGATGGCATTGGCGGCCCCGGCGATGGCGGCGTCCAGATCGGCATCTGCCATGATGACCACGGGCGACTTGCCCCCCAGTTCCAGGGTCACCTTCTTCAGATTGCCCCTGGCCCCGTCCAGGATGGCGCGGCCCGTCTGGGTGGAACCGGTGAAAGCCACCTTGTCCACGTCCTTGTGGGCCGCAAGGGCCGCCCCCACGACGGAACCCAGACCGGTCACGACATTCACCACGCCCGCCGGCACACCCGCTTCCACCAGCAGTTCGGCCAGACGCAGGGCCGTCAGCGAGGTTTCCTCCGCCGGTTTCAGCACGATTGTGCAGCCGGCGGCCAGTGCCGGGGCCAGCTTCATGGCATGCATGATCAGCGGGGAGTTCCAGGGGGTGATGGCGGCGACCACGCCCACCGGTTCCTTGGTGGTATAGGCCGCGACCCGCTTGCCCGCCGGCTGGTAATTGATGCTGGACGGGATCGTGTCACCCGTCACCTTGGTACACAGGCCGGCGAAGAAGCGGAATTGCTCGGCCGCCATGGGGATTTCGGCCCAGCGTCCGACATACAGGGCCTTGCCCTGGTCCAGCGTTTCCAGTTCCGACAATTCATCGATATGGGCATCGATCAGGTCGGCGATACGCCACAGCAGGCGGGCGCGCAGGGCCGGCGTCATCGACCGCCATGCGCCATCGTCGAACGCCTTGCGCGCCGCCGCGACGGCGCGGTCCACATCCCCGGCATCGGCGGCGGCGATCTCGGCCAGCACCTGTCCGGTTGCGGGGTTTATCGTGGGCAGTGTGCGGCCGGCGGCCGGGTCCACCCATTGCCCGCCGATCAGCAGTTGATGGCGGGGCCTTTTCAGCCATGCGCGGACAGCTTCCTGTGCCGGCACAATGTTCTCGATCTGCATATCCCGTATCTCCCAGGTTCCGTCAGAGCTGCCTTGGCGGGCGTTGTTGTTCTGGGAGGTAATTGTGGGCAAGGAAACAGAGTGTGGCAGGGGCAATCACGCCTTTATCCGCTGTGTGGCGATAAATGTAATTTTGATCTGTTCTGTCCGAAGCCTGCGACAAATTTGATCATCAATTGTCCATTAGTCATCTGACCACGTGGTGGATAACCGGTGCGGTCATTCTGACGACGGATTCTTTCCATGGCAGGCTTCGTGGAAACTTCAACCGCCGAATGATTGGCTTTGCCGATATTCCTGCAAGAGGGAAGTCCATGTCGAAAAACCGGGTAATGATGCCGTCTCTGGTCGCTGGCCTCTGTTTGGCGAGCCTGTCCTGTTCCGCTGTCGCCTTGGCGGCGGGGGAGGGCTGGCGCAATCCCTCGTTGTCGCCCGATGAACGGGCCCGGTTGCTGGATGCCGAACTGACGCTGGATGAACGGATCGGTCTGCTGCATGGACCGATGGCGCTGAGTTTTCCCGGTGGCCCGCCCATCCCGGCGGGGTCGGTCGGCGGGGCCGGTTTCATCCCCGGTGTGCCGCGCCTGGGCATCCCGGCGCTGAAGGAAACCGATGCCAGCCTGGGCATCACCAATCCGGGCGACGTGCGGCCCGGCGACACGGCCACGGCCCTGCCGGCCAGCCTGGCGCTTGCCGCCAGCTTCAACCCCGAACTCGCCTATGAAGGCGGGGCCATGATCGCGCGGGAGGCGGCGGCCAAGGGCTTCAACGTGCTGCTGGCCGGCGGCGTCAATCTGGCCCGCGATCCGCGTAATGGCCGCAATTTCGAATATCTGGGCGAAGATCCGTGGCTGGCCGGCACCCTGGCCGGGGAAAGCATCAAGGCGATTCAGGACCAGAACATCATCTCCACCATCAAGCATTTCAGCCTGAACGGACAGGAGACAGGCCGTTTCTACGCCAATTCCATCATCAAGGAGGCCGCCCACCGCGAAAGCGACCTGCTGGCCTTCCAGATCGCCATCGAGAAGGGGCAGCCCGGCTCCGTGATGTGTGCCTACAACCTTGTGAACGGGGATTATTCCTGCGGGAACGACCATCTGCTGAATGGCGTGCTGAAGGGGGATTGGGGCTACAAGGGCTGGGTCATGTCGGACTGGGGGGCGGTCCACGCCACCGACTATGCCGTGAAGGGCCTGGACCAGCAGTCGGGCGAGCAGTTGGACCAACAGATGTGGTTCGGTGAACCGCTGAAGCAGGCGGCCCTGGCCGGCACGGTGCCGGAGGCGCGGCTGTCCGACATGTCGCGCCGCATCCTGCGCTCGATGTTTGCCGTCGGCCTGTTTGATGGCAAGCCGGTGAAGCCGCAGATCGATGCCGCCGCCCATGCGGCAGTGGCCAAGAAAGTGGCGGATGAAGGCATCGTGCTGCTGGCCAACAAGGGCATTCTGCCGCTCAAGGGCGGTGCCGGAAAGAAGATCGTGGTGATCGGCGGGCAGGCGGATGCCGGTGTGCTGTCGGGCGCCGGTTCGTCGCAGGTGACGGCCACGGGCGGCAATGCCCGCGTGGTGCCGGTGGGGGGTGACGGGCCGATGGCCATGTGGGGCCGGCTGGTGTTCCATCCCTCCTCCCCGCTGAAGGCGCTGCGCGCGGCTCTGCCGGACGCCACCATTACCTTTGCCGATGGTCGCTATCCCGCGGAAGCCGCCGCCGCCGCCAAGGCGGCCGATATCGCCATCGTCTTTGCCAACCAGTGGATGGCCGAAGCGCTGGACGCCTACGACCTGTCGCTGCCACAGGGCCAGGACGAGATGATCCAGGCGGTGGCTGCCGCCAATCCCAACAGCATCGTGGTGCTGCAGACCGGTGGTCCGGTCCTGATGCCCTGGCTGGACAAGGTCGGGGCCGTTGTCGCCGCCTGGTACAGCGGGCAGAAGGGCGGCGAGTCCATCGCCGATGTGCTGACCGGTCGGGTCAATCCGTCGGGCCGGCTGCCGGTGACCTTCCCCACCAGCCTGGACCAGTATCCGCGCCGCGACCTGCCGGGCTGGGGCCTGCCCAAGAAGCAGCAGTTCGACGTGATCTATGATGAAGGGGCCGATGTCGGGTATCGCCGTTTCGCCGCCCTGGGCATGAAGCCGCTGTTCCCGTTTGGCCACGGCCTGTCCTACACCAGCTTTGCCTATGACAAGCTGTCGGTGAAGGGCGGGGAGACGCTGACCGTCAGTTTCCGGGTCACCAATACGGGCGCTGTCGCCGGCAAGGATGCACCGCAGGTCTATCTGACGGGGGCCGGTGGGGTGAAGCTGCAACGCCTGATCGGTTTCGACAAGGTTGACCTGAAACCGGGTGAGACGCGCACCGTGACCTTGAAGGCCGACCCGCGCCTTCTGGCCAGCTTTGACGAGGCCGGGCGTCAATGGCGGATCACGGGCGGCACCTATGAGGTGACGGTGGGGCCATCGGCTTCGACGGCCGCGCTGACCGGCACCGCCAAGGTCAGCAAACGGTCCCTGAAGCCGTAAACATCAAAAAGGGCCGGCGGCAACCCGCCGGCCCTTTCCATTTCAGCGGGTTGACAGATGCGCGACCGCTTCTTCGATCCCGATCACGTCGGCATATTTGGCGTTCAGGTCGAACAGGTTCGCCTCATGCACCCGCGTGTCGCGGTCGCCCACAGCCTGGCGCACCACCAGCGGCACAAACCCGTGCTGACAGGCATCCAGCGCCGAGGCGCGGACGCAGCCAGACGTGGACAGGCCCGCGATCAGCAGCGTGTCGATGCTGCTGGAGGTCAGGGTGGAGGCCAGCGAGGTGCCGAAAAAGGCGCTGGCATATTGCTTGGTGATCACCGGTTCGCCCGCGACCGGCTCCAGCCCCTCCGCGAATGCGGCCCAGTGCGGGTGCAGACCGCGTTCAAAACAGGACAGGGCCTTCACCTTGCGGAAGAACACGCCACCATCCACGCCGCCCGGTGTATAGGCGACATTGGTGTGAAAGACCGGGATGCCGGCGGCGCGTGCGGCCGACAGCAGGGTGACGGCCCCCGCCAGTGCCTTTTCCACCCCGGCATAAAGCGGACAGGCCGGGTCCAGATAGGCATTCACGAAATCAATGATCAGCAGGGCCGGGCGCTTGCCCCAGCCCAGACGGTTGCCGAACCCGGCCTGGGCATAGTCGGCATTCAGATCAGTGGCCATGGGTGTGATCCTTTCGCGAAAGAAAACGGCCTTCCCGATACGCGATGGGGAAGGCCGTGACGTGCCTGTTCGGTCTATCTGACCGTCAGTTGAACAGAAGCGGTGCGATCTGTTCCAGATAGGCGCGCCAGTTGATCCAGGTGTGGCCGCCGCCGCTTTCGACATAGGTGTATTTGATGCCGTAATCGGCCAGGATCTGGCGGAAGGGCGGCGCCATCTGGATGACAAAATCCTCCTTGCCGACGGCATAGAAGACCAGGCCGCCGGCCTTGGCGCGGGCCTTCAGGGCGGCGTCATTGACCTCGCGATAACGCTTGGTCTGTTCCTCCGACAGCATGCCGATGGAGAAGACGCCGATGGACCCGAACACGTCCGCGCGCGGCAGGCCGAACTGGATCGTATGCGCCCCGCCCATCGACAGGCCGACCATGGCACGGGTCTTCGCCGCCGCCTGGGTACGGAAATGCTTGTCGATGAAGGGGATCAGGTCCTTGTGCAGGTCATTGCCGAAATCGGTATTCTCCATGCCCTGCACGCCTTCGCGCGTGGGCGTGTGGCCATAGGGCATGACGATGATCATCGGCTTGGCCTTGCCGGCCCCGATCAGGTTGTCCAGGATGTAGTTGGCATTGCCCTTCATGGTCCAGGCATCGTCGCTGTCGCTGTAGCCATGGACCAGATACAGGACCGGGTAGCGGTCCTTGCCACCCGCCTCGTACCCCGGCGGGGTATAGACATGGGCGCGGCGCAGGATGCCCAGGGTGGAGGACGGATAGTCCACCACGGAGACGACGCCGTGCGGTACCTCCGCCTTGTAGAACTGGTTGGACGTGCCGTCGCCCGGCAACTGAACGATGGACTGCACGCCGCCCAGCGCCTCGGCAAAGCGGGTGCCGCGCGGATCGGCGATGCGCAGGCCGTCGACCCTGAAAATATAGGTATAGACGCCGGGATCGACGGCGCCTGTCGTGGTCGCCGACCAGTAGCCGTCGGTATCCTTGGTCATGGGCAGGCCCGGCGGCTTGCCATCCATGCCCATGGACACGCTGTTCATTTCCTGCGGCAGGGCCACGACTTCCTTGGCCTCCTTCGCGCACAGGCGGAAGGTGACGCGGCCGTCGGGCAGATGTTCGACCGACTGGTATTCCAGCGGTGGCTGAAAGAATGTCCGCGTCTCGCAGGCGGGTTGCGCCGCCTGGGCGGGGAAAGCCGCCAGGAATAGCGGCAGGCCGGTGATGGCGGACAGGATAAGCTTGCGCATGGTCGCGCTCCTTAAGGGGCGGTGGCGTGGGCCTGAAACAAAAAATGCCCCCAGGGACAAGGTTGTCCCCGAGGGCGCGATTTTAAGCTCAGAACTTGTACTTCGCCTGGACACCCAGGGTGCGCCCCTCACGCAGGCCGACATTCAGCGTGGAATAGGTGAAGGACGGGGCCGGCGTGAACAGGATATTGTTGTTCACCGTGGTGTAACGGCGGCTGTCGAACAGGTTGTTGGCATAGACATCCACCGACACGGCACCGACGGTGACACCGGCGCGGGTGTTGACGATGTGGCTTTCTGCCGTCTTCACGACATTGGCGACATCCGACCAGACGCCGGACTTGTAATTGTAATCGACACGCGCGAACCAGCTTGCATCTTCCCACTGATCGAACTCGCCATTGAACATCACGCCGGCGGCGGCGGAATATTTCGACGTCGACGGCAGTTCATTGCCGGAGAAATCCGTGGTGCCGACCAGGAAGGTGACCAGAGGGGCGTTGTAATCCTTGATCTTGCTGTCATTCAGCGCGCCGGACGCCGTTAGCGTGATCATGTTGGTCAGGCGGAACGACCCATCGAATTCCAGGCCCTTCATGTCGGAATTGCCGCTATTGATGGTGCCGAACACGCTGCCGAAACCACCGGTGGGCGTCACGAAGGTCTGGATGACCTGGTTCAACTGGTCCCGCCATTGCGAATAATAGGCGGCGAAGGCATAGCGCAGGCGGTTGTCGACGGCGGTACCCTTCAGACCGATTTCATAGGTCGTGACCTTCTCCGGCTTGACGAACAGGTCGATGCCCAGGGTCTTGGCGATGGTCGCGGCCTGACCGGTATAGGTGGTAACGCCGGAATTCAGTGAGGCGGGGTTCACGCCCCTGGCCACCGACGCATAGGTCATGACCTCGTCGGTCCACTGATACTGGGCGATCACGCGGGGCAGGAAGTTCTTGTAGGTCTGTTCCGCCAGCTTCGACCCGGCCTTGTAGGTACCGGCCGGCACAAAGGTGCTGTCGGTCACCACCGCATCGGCCAGCGGCGAGATATAGGCGTAGAGCTTGTCGATCTGGTACCGGCCCTCGACGCTGGCGGTCAGCTTGTCGGTGATGTCATAGGTGACGCCGAAGAAGCCGCCATAGGTCTTGGACTCCGTCTTGCCGGACGGGGTAACCTGCTTGTTCAGGATCATGTTGTCCAAGGTATCGACGGTGCGCTTGCCATTGGCGCCCAGATAGGACAGGCCGGCCACGAAGCGCAGCGCCTCTCCATCATCGTAGCTGGTGCGCAGTTCCTGGGAGATATCCTTGGAAATATTCTCCACCAGATAGGCCGAGCTGAAATAGGAGCGCAGGCCGTTGGTGGCCGTATAGGCCGGGTTGGCGATACCGGAACTGTCGTAATTGCCGATATCGGACAGCGAGCCCCATTCCTCGTGATTGATGCCGGTCAGGGAACTGATGGTGAAGTTGGTATCGGGGATTTCATAATCCACGACCAGATGGGCGTGGCGGTAATCGCGCACCAGACCGTAATTGTTAACGCTGTCATCCGGATCGATCAGACGGTTCGTGGTCACGGCCAGCGCATTGCGCACGAAGCTGTCGACATTGTAGTTGCCCGACGGCGTGGTCGCGGGCAGGGACGGGACCGTGCCGCACATGAACGGGTTGAAACCGCCCAGGGTGCAGTTCTGCTGGGCCGGCACAACGACGCGGCCCGTGCTGTCGGTGACGGCGCGCGCGCTGATCAGACCCAGGGCGGCGGGGCCGTCCTTGTCATGCGAGATGATGCCGAACGCCTTGATGGTCAGGTTTTCGGTCGGCGTGGCCACCAGCAGCAGGTTGGCATTGCGTGACGACTGGTCACCCAGGGTCTGCGACCGGTTGGCGGCGTTCTTGTAGGTGCCGTCCTTGGCGTTGTAATCGCCGGCGATGCGGAAGGACAGCTTGTCCTCCACAATCGGGCCTTCCAGTTCGGCCTGCACGCGCCGCGCCTTGTGGGTGCCGGCCATGGCGGTCACGCTGCCGCCGAAATCGTTGCCCGGTTCCTTGTTCACCACGTTCAGGGCGCCGGCGAAGGTGTTGCGGCCGAAATAGGCCGATTGCGGTCCGCGCAGCAGTTCGATGCGTTCCGGGCTGGACACGCTCATCACCGCCGTGGGGGAGGAGACGGGAACGCCGTCGATGAAGGTGGCGACGGGCGTGCTGTCGGTCGTGGCCGGCGTGAAGCCGCGCAGGATCAACTGCTGGAACGACCGGTCGCCGCGCCCGCTGCTGTTATTGTTGATGTTGAAGCCGGGGGTCTGCTCCGACAGGTTCTGAACCGACGTGATGCCCCGCTGCTCCACCTCTTCCGCCGTTACGGCGGTGACGGACACAGGCGTCTTCAGGATGTTTTCGGACCGCTTGCGGGCGGTGACAATGATTTCCTCCAGTTGCAGCTTTTCTTCACCGCTGCTCTTGGCCGCATCCTGCGCGTAAGCGGTGGAGGCCAGCATGGATGCCCCGATGGCCATGGTGATGGCCAGGCGCGATGCGCCGGATGGGGGCTTGAACTTCACTTCCTTCATTCTTGTCTCCCAGTCGAAACATTGTCCCAGAAAGCATGCCGGGCACTTGTCGGCCCGCCTTGCACGCAAAGCTCCGCCCGTCCGTGCAGAACCGGGGTTCCACGGGTTTCTTTCAGGGACGGGATGGAGCTTTGAGCGTTGGTTGTTTGGCGGATGATGTGTTTGGGCTGGAAACCGCTCAAGCCCGATACCGGACCTGTCCACCACGCGGTCAGAACGACGGTTCATACCAATCAGCCTTGCTCTTGACCGATCAAGGCTGATTGGTGTCAGACAAGGCAGGCGGCAACCGCCAGGACCGTCGCCGCGTCCCGGCCCATCACCTGCATCGACAAGGGCAGCCCGTCAGGGGCCGTCTTGAACGGCACGGCCACGGCGGGACAGCCGATAAAATCGGCCAGGGCCGTGAAATCGGCCTGATTGGCTGGTACCGGGGTGTCGAAGGGGAAGGCGGTTTGCGGGGCCGTGGGCAGCAGCACGGCATCCACCTGTTCCAGCCAGGCCGTGCCGGCGGTGCGGATCGCATCCAGCCCCTGATAGGCGGCGGCCAGCTTCGTTGCCGGCTGCCGTTCGCCCCAGCGCAGCAGACCCAGGAATTCCGGTGAAAAACCATCGTCGCCCTGCGCCAGCCGGTCGGCATGGGCGTTCAGCCCCTCTACCTCCGACACCAGCAGGCCCAGACGCCGTGCCTGTCCTGGCTGATAATCCGGCAGGTCCGACACCACCCGCCGCATGCCGTTCAGCAGCAGCAGGGTTGCCGCCTCCTCCCGCGCCGACCAGATAAAGTCCGGTGCTTCCACGCGGGTCCGCCAGTCGGGGATGGCCAGCCGCAGGCCGGCGACATCCACCGGTGTGACAGCCCCCCGGTCGCCGGCATGGGCGGCCAGCAGGGCGCAGTCGGGCAGCGAGCGACCATGCACGCCGACATGGTCCAGCGTGGTGGATAGCGGGATCACGCCGTCCAGGCTGATGGCGTGGCGGGCCGGCTTGTACCCCACGATGCCGCAATAGGCGCTGGGGATACGCACCGATCCCATCGTGTCGGACCCAAGCGCGCCCGCCGCCAGCCCCCCGGCCACCGACGCCGCCGACCCGCCGCTGGACCCGCCGGCCGTATGACCGTCGCGCAGCGGGTTCTGCGTGCGTCCGAACCAGACATTGTCGGTGGTGGCGCCCAGGGCGCCCTCATGCATGTTGACGGTGCCCAGGATGACCGCCCCGGCCGCCCGCAGCCGCTCCACGCAATCGGCATCTTTTTCCGCCACACGGTCGCGATAGGCACCGATGCCCGCATGCCAGAAGGCGCCCTGAACCGCGATATTCGCCTTCACCGCGACAGGGGCGCCGTCGATCTCCGACAGCGGTTTACCCTCCCGCCAGCGCCGGGCGGACGCCGCCGCTGCTGTCAGGGCGCTGTCGGCCAGCACCTGATTATAGGCGCTTATATGCCCGTCCAGGGCCGCGATCCGGTCCAGATAGCAGCGCGTTACAGCCAGAGCATCAACCTGCCCCTGCCGGTACAGGTCGGGCAGGCCGGCAATGCCGGCGGCAAGGATGGCGTCGATCATTTGAACCGCTCATCAATCAGGCGGATGGGTTTCTGCCGCACGTCGATCTGGGTCAGGCCGGCTGTGGCGCGGTGGTCGACCAGTTCGACCCCCACCTCGATCCCGATCTTCTGCTTCAGGACGGCGCGGCTGCGTTCCGCCACGTCCTGGCGGTCATTGCCGGATGCGTTCGTCTCGGCGATCACGATGAACTCGTCCCGGCCGGCACTGTCGCGCACGGCCTTGCAGATATACTCGCCCGTGATGCCCGCCACGCCGTTCAGCATGGGGCCGATGGCCTGCGGGAAGATGTTGATGCCACGGATCTTCACCATATTGTCCGACCGGCCCAGGAAACCCTCGATCCGCTTGAACCCGACGCCGATGCTGGACGCGCCGGTACGAACCTGCGTTACGTCATGGGTATTGAAGCGGATGATGGGGTGGATATCGTCCTTGTAGATGCAGGTGACGACCATGTCGCCCAAGGCCCCATCGGGCACGGGCGCGCCCGTATCGATGTCGCAGACTTCCAGATACTGGGCGTCTTCCATGACATAAAGACCGTCACGGTCCGGGCCTTCGCCGGCGATGCAGCCTGTATCGCCCACGCCGTACCAGTCGAAGCATTCCGCCCCGCCCCAGGCCGCCGACAGGCCCGCCTTGTCCTCCTTGCCCAGATGGCCGGAGATCATGCGGATATTCAGGTCGCGCACCGGATCGATGCCGTTCTCCCGCGCCACCTCGGCCAGCTTCTTGATGTAGTCGGAGAAACCGACGATGACCGTGGCCCCGAATTCCTTCATCAACTGCACCTGCTGCGCGGACCGCGTCTCCACGCCCGTACCGGCCGACATGAAGATGGAGGACGTCCAGTGCAGCACGCTTTCGCGCACATAATGGCCGCCATTGATCATGCCATGGCCATAGACTGAATGGACCACATCGTCGGGCCGCATGCCCTGGAACCGGTACAGGCGGCCCAGCAGCAGGTTCTGCGCCTCCCGCCCCTTGGCTCCGAACAGCAGGACCTGGGGCTTGCCCGTGGTGCCGCTGGTGGTGTGGAACACGACGGGCGGGCGCTCGCCGGCCGGATAGCTGGAGAAACCGGAAAAATCGCCGAAGGGCGGCGCGATCTCCAGGCTGGCCATGATGTCCGATTTGTCGAACATGGGCAGGCGCGGCAGATCCTCGATGGAGCGGATGTCGCCCCTCTCGATCCCGGCCTTGCCCCACAGGCGCTGATAGAAGGGCGTGGCCCAGGCGCGGGCCACACTCCGCATGAACAGGCGGTTCTGGTGCGCCGTCAGCGCGTCCCGGCTGGTCTGGGTGGCGAAGCGCACGAAATCGTCACCGATGGGGTGGTCCTTCTGCAAGGCATCCCAGTCCACGGCGTTGAAATAGGTCTTGTGCCCGTCCATGGCTAAAATACTCCCCTGATGTTATACTATCGGCCTGAATGATTGACCTTCGGCCAATCATTCAGGCCCCTCAATCGCCGGCGCCCACATCCGTGGGCTTGTCTACGCGGCACGTGCCGCGCGGCGGCAGTCGCCGCCGTACAGACGGTCAAACATTTCGACCGTCTGTATCAGTCCGGCAGGCCGGCGGCGCGGCGCAGCAGACGAGCCATGTCGGCCTGGTCCTGAAGATCGTCGATGGCCCGGATCAGCGGGTCGGCCAGATCGGCAGCGCCCGCAAAGTCCAGGCAGGCGCGGAATTTCCGCAGATGTTGTTCCCGGCTCAGCGGGGTCATGGGGCTGCCTAACTGGCTGTCAATGCGGGCGCGCACGATGCGCCCGTCGGTCAGCATCGCCTCCGCTACGCCGGGGGTGAAGGCGGCGGGGTCCGGATTATCGTCCGCCACCACCTTGATCCGGCTGCCCAGCGCATGCAGTGCCGGGTCGGACAGGCGGCTGTCGGCAAAATCCGACAGGCCCACGGTACCGCGCGTTAGCACGACCGCGCCCAGCCAGGCAAAACACAGCCGCGCGTAATTGGCCGTCAGCGCCGCCGGATAGGCGGGAAGGGGGCGGCCCACCAGCCGCTGGATCAGGGGCGGGGCCGTGTAGGTCAGGCTTTCCAGATTGGCCGCATTCACCCCATGGTCGCGCATCAGCGTCTGCAAAGCCACGATGCCCCCATGCGCGGCGCGGCCCGTGGGAAAAGGTTTATGACTGACCTGCGCGATGCGCCAATCCTGGCCCAGCCGGGTCAGCAGCGGCGGCAGGTCGGTCCCCGTTTCGAACAAGGCGAGATAGCCGAAGGGCCCATCGATGCTGCCCGCCGTGCCGGGGATGCCGGCCAGGGCCAGATCAAGGGCTATCAGGCTCGCCTGGGCGGCATGCGCCACCTGGATGGGCAGGCCCGGCTTGCCTTCCACATGCGCCTGCATGGTGCCCGATGCAAAGGCCAGCGCATGGCCGAAGGCGCTGCGTGTCGTGTCCACGTCCAGGCGGCGCAGCCGGGCCATGGCCGCCACACAGCCGAAAATCCCCGCCGTGGCCGGCCGGAAGAATTTCAGGGGTGTCTTGGCGGCCAGTCCCAGCGTGGCGGCGATATCGACGCCGGCCGCCAGGGCGGCCCCGAATTCCACGCCCGTCACCGGCAGGGTCTGACGTGACGTATCGGCCATCAAGGCGGCCAGGATGGTGGCCAGCGGATGCACCACCGCCGCCTCATGCACGCAGTCGAATTCCTGGGCGTGGATCTGGAAGGCGTTGATGAAGGCGGCCTGCGGCGCGGTCAGGGCATAGCCACGGCCCAGGACCGGGGCCGGTCCGCCGCCGCTGGCCCAGTTCTGGCCCGCCGCCGCGATCTCCGGGGCGAACGGCGCCTTCGACCCGGCGATGCCGACCCCCAATGTGTCCAGCAGGAAGATGCGCACCGCGTCGCGCGCCGGTTCCGGCAGACCCACCCATTCCACCGACAGCGCGTGGCGCGCCAGGATATCCGCCGCCATCATGCCGCTTCTCCCGTCAACCGGCCCGGCCACGGGGTGGGCAGGGGGCGGCCTTCCGCCAGTTCCAGACATTGCGTCACCAGGGTGCCGATGGCCCCCGCCTGCATGCCCGCCGCCTGCATCAGGCTGCGGGCCTTGTCGATGGCGCGGTCCAGGGGCAGCGGGTTTTCCGGGTCGCCCAGGGCGTCTGTCTGCTCATGCACCAGCAGGTCACCGCTGGTCAGGTTCAGGACCAGCCGCGCCCCGAAATGGTTGGGATAAGCGCCGGCATAGGGCTCACCCACCGTGACCTTCACCCGCGCCCGCAATGCGGCCACCACCGGATCGGCGATCATCGGCGGGTCGAAGGCGGACAAGGGCGGGGGGCCGTCCAGCAGGGTGACGGCCACCGCGTGCTGCAAGGAGAATTTGGCCTCGATCACGCTGCGCGGGTCCGGCCGGTCACAGAAGCGCAAGGCATCGCCATAGGTCTGGATGGCGATGCTTCGCACCTCTCGCAGGTCCAGCCGGTCACGCCCCATCTTGGACAGCAGGGCCAGGGCCGCGTCGATCA
>NZ_JAGOGJ010000210.1 GCF_017996735.1 Niveispirillum sp. | reverse complement strand
GACCTGACCGATAACATCCTGCATCTGGTGCTGGCACGCCTGCCCGATGGGCCGCCGGGCAGCCGGGGTCTCTCCTGTTCCTGGTCCCGAAATGGTTGCCGGATGGGATCGGCGGTAACCAGCGGCGCAATGACGTCCACTGCCTTGGCATCGAGCATAAAATGGGCCTGCACGCATCGCCCACCTGCACCATGGGCTTTGGTGAGCGGGAAGGTGCCGTTGGCTGGCTTATCGGTCGCGAGCATCAGGGGCTCGCCT
Organism: Niveispirillum sp.; assembly: GCF_017996735.1. Lineage (GTDB taxonomy): Bacteria > Pseudomonadota > Alphaproteobacteria > Azospirillales > Azospirillaceae > Niveispirillum. Next base: position 6,692 of record NZ_JAGOGJ010000210.1, on the reverse strand, counting down.
GCATGTTCACCATGATGAACCGTGCCCGCCTTGCCACCGGCCTGCAGGGCGTCGCGGTGGCGGAACGTGCCACGCAGGCCGCCGAAACCTATGCACGGCAACGGGTTCAGGGCAGCCTGCACCGGGGTGCGCCACCGGTCCCGATTCTGGCTCACCCGGATGTGCGCCGCATGCTGACCGATATGCGCGCCCGGACCATGGCCATCCGCCTGATCGCCTATACCGCCGCCGTGGCGATCGACCGCGCGCATCAGGCCGACGATGCGTACCAGCGTCAGGCCGCCCTTGACCGCGCATCGCTTCTGACCCCCATTGTGAAGGCCTATTGCAGCGACACCGCCATCGATATCGCCTCCACCTGCATCCAGGTGCATGGCGGCGCCGGCTATGTGGAAGAGACGGGCGTGGCCCGGCACCTTCGCGATGTCCGCATCACCGCGATCTATGAGGGGACGAACGGCGTTCAGGCTATCGACCTTGTCCAGCGCAAGATCGTGCAGCCCGGCGGATCGGCCATCCGCGCCCTGCTGACGGAATTGCGGCTGGATGCACGGGCGGCCGCTTCTGCGCCAACATCACGATTGCGCGATTGCGCACCGCTGCTGAGCGATGCGCTGGACGCCATCGCCGACACGGTCGACTGGCTGTTGCAAAGCGATCGAACGGAAATCGATCGACTGGCCGGTGCCACGCCTTTCCTGGGCATGGTGGGGCGGGCCCTGGGGGCGGCCCTGTTGCTGCGGGGCGCCGTGATGACGCCAACCGCGGAAACCCCCGTCGATATCGCCTGGCTTGCCTCCAGCTTCTGCTGGACACATCTGGCATCGGTACCGGTCACGGCCCGGCTGGTCCGTCAGGCGGCGGCATTGCTGCCCCCGACCCCGCTATAGGTTCGCGGCCCGATCCGCCCCCCGCCCCTGTTGTCCCCTATAAGGGGGACAGATGTTTCCCTTTCCCGCCCGCATAGTTGGCCCATCGAACCGGGGAACACCCGGCGCCAAAATCGGGAGGGGGACGTGACCGGATTGTCACCCACGGGCTATGACCTGCCCGTCTATGAATATATGCGGCCACCGGAATTGTCGGGGTCGGGCCGAGACAGGTATCCGGTAGTCATCGTCGGCGCCGGGCTGGCCGGCCTGACGCTGGCCTGCGATCTGGCCAGCCGGGGCATTGCCGCCATCGTCCTGGACGAGGATGACACGGTGGGCGTGCGCGGTGCCTCCAGCCGGGGCATCTGCTACGCCCAGAAAAGCCTGGAGATTTTCGACCGGCTGGGCATTTACCATCGCATCCGCGACAAGGGCGTGACCTGGTCCGTCGGCAAGGTGCTGCGCGGCCAGGACGCGCTCTACCGGTTCGATCTGGCCGAGGGCAGCCGGTCCGCCCAGCCGCCCTTCATCAATATCCAGCAATTCTATGTCGAATGGTTCCTGGTGGACCGTATCCGGGAACTGGGCCGCACGGACCTGCGCTGGAAGAACCGGGTGACCGACATCCGGCAGGACGGCGATGGCGCCGTCCTAACCGTGGAAACGCCTGACGGTGCCTACAGCCTGGAAGCCGACTGGGTGATCGACGCCTCCGGCCATGCCAGCCGGGTACGGCAGTCCCTGGGCCTGCCGACACGGGGGGAACTGGGGGAGGATCGCTGGTGCATCTCCGACGTGCGCTTTCATAAAGATCTGCCGGTGGAGCGCTGGACCTGGGTGGAGGCGCCGTTCAATGAAAACCGGGCGGTCTGGCAACACCTGATGGCCGATGGCGTCTGGCGCATGGATTACCAGATGCTGCCCAACACCGACCCGACTGAGGCCAGCCGGCCGGAAGTGGCGGCGGCACGCCTGCGTGATCAGTTGGGGCCGGACGTGGAGTTCGATCTGGTCTGGGTCGGCGCCTATGCCTACCGCACGCAACTGATGGACGATTTCCGACATGGAAAGGTGTTCTTCATTGGCGATGCGGCCCATGTGAAAAGCCCGTTCGGCGCGCGTGGCGGCAATAGCGGCATTCAGGATGCGGAAAACCTGGCCTGGAAGCTGACCCTGGTCCTGAATGGTCAGGCGCCCGAAACGCTATTGGACAGCTACAACGCCGAACGCCGCCCGGCGGCGGTGCAGAATATCGCCGTCACCCGCCGTTCCGGCCGGTTCCTGGCCCCGCGCACGGAGATTGAGCGGATGTTCCGCACGGCCGTGATGGATCTGGCCGTCGATCATCCTTTCGCCCGCCTGCTGCTGAATACCGGGCGCATGTGCGTTCCGTACCATTATGCCCAATCGCCCCTGACCACGGGCGATGCGGGACAGGCCCTGCCCAATCTGACCCTGGGCAGCCGTTCCCTGGGTGGCATGTTGCGCGGCGATGGGGCCGGTTTCCTGGCCCTCTGCTGTCCGCGCGACGGGGAGGACGGGCTGGGCAGCACCCTGTTGCACCTGACCCGTGAGGGCTGGCCCCTGCATGTCCAGACTGTCGGTGCCGATGAGGGGCTGACGCTGGGCATGGCACCGGGGGAGGTTCTGCTGATCCGCCCCGACCTGCACCTCGCCGCCCGCTTGCCCGATGCCGATGCGGAACAGGTCCGCCGCGCCCTGGCGCGTGCCACCGGCCGGACCTGAGCCCAGGGAAGGAACACAACACATGCGCACCATTCCCAACATTCCCGATCCCGACGCCTTCTATGAGGCGTTGCTGGACGCACATGCCGGGTTGCAGGCGGCGGAAAGCCACGCGCTGAACGCCCGCCTTGTCCTGCTGCTGGCCAATCAGATCGGTGACCAGGGCGTCCTGCTGTCCTGTCTTGAAACCGCGCGGGATACCGCCACCCAACGGAGGAACGATCCGTGACCCAATCCTTCGCGTCCGCCGCCGACAATGCCCAGCAGACCCCGCAACTGGTCGAACTGGCGCACGGCGTTTATGGCTTTATCAGCGATTTCGACCCGAATTGCGGCATTGTTGTCGGTCCGGACTATGTCGTCGCCATCGACACCCGCGCCACGCCCGCCCTGGCGCGGGAGATGCTGGCCGCCATCCGCAGCGTGACCGACAAGCCGGTGCGGTACGTCTTCCTGTCCCATTACCACGCGGTGCGGGTGATGGGGGCGTCGGCCTTCGACGGGGCGGCCCTGATCGCCAGTCAGGCGACCCTGGACCTGATCACCGAACGCGGGCCGGATGATTTCGAGTCCGAAGTGCGGCGCTTCCCCCGCCTGTTCCGGGGGGTGGAGGAAATCCCCGGCCTGACCTGGCCCGATCTGGTTTTCGATCAGGGCCTGACCCTGCGTCTGGGTGACCGCGACCTGCATTTCCGGCATCTGGGTCGGGGACACACGGCGGGGGATTCCATCTGCTGGATACCGGATTGCGGGGTGCTGTTCTCCGGCGATCTGGTGGAAAACCGCTGTGGCGTCTATGCCGGCGACGGTTATGTCGCCGACTGGATCGACACGCTGGCCCGGCTGCGCGACCTGCCCGCCACCACCATGGTGCCGGGTCGCGGGGCCGCCCTGCGGTCACGTGAGGCGGTGGCGGGCGCAATCACGGCCACCCAGGGTTTCCTGACCACATTGCGCGATGTGGTTGCGGGCGCCCACGCGCAAGGCGCCGACCTGAAGGCCTGCTTCCAGGCGGCGGAACAGGCCATGACCCCGCTTTATGGCGACTGGCCGGTTTTTGCCCATGTGCTGCCCTTCGATGTGGCGCGCATGCTGGAACAGTTGCAAGGCGGCGAACACCCCACTCCCTGGACGGCCGAGCGTGACCAAGCGCTCTGGGCCCTCTTGCGGGGCTGAGGTGATGGCGGGGTCAGACAGGGCGCATCAGGCGCGGCAGGTTGCGCAGGCACAGGGCGAACAATTCCGCCTGGGAGGCGATGCCCAGCTTCTGATAGGCGCGCTTGCGCAGGGTGATCACCGTCGACGGGCGCACGCCCAGGTCGGCGGCGATGCCGTCCGTCTGATAGCCCAGCACGATCCGGCAGCACACGGCCAGTTCACGCGTGCTCAACGTCTCCTCGGCCAGTTCGACCAGTCTTTCGACAAAGGGAAGGGTCCGGCCGGCATTGATGTCCGACTGCACGATATAATGGGCGCAGTGTTGCCGCACGATGCTGGTCAGCAGCGGCGTGATGGCGGACAGCAGCTCGACCTCCCCGTCCGTGAACGTCCCGGCGCGCAGCGAGCGGTAGAAGTTCAGGTAGAAGGCCATGTCCGACGTGCGCCAGATATAGGACACCTTATCGACGATGCCGACGGTCGTATAGAAGCGGCGCAGATAGTCCTGCATGGCCACACGGGCCGGGTCGTGCCGACGGAAGATCACCTTCCGGCTGCTGGATATGCGCGACAATTCTTCGAAATTCGGGTCGAACGCATGCAGGCCGGCGACATAGTCGCGGCCCAGCGACAAAACCGTTGCCCGGTCCTGCAGGCTGGACCCGCCCACCTGTTTCAGCCCCGCCGCCTGCGAGTAGCAGAGGATGGTGCAGTGATCGACGGGGATCAGGCGGGCCACGGCGGCCAGCAGCGCATCGTCGAAGCGGGGCCGGCCGATGGCGGCCACCGCGTCGGACAGGGCGCAGAGCCTGACCGTCAGATCGTCCGGGGTGCCGGGCGCCGTCATGACCGGGCCTCCCGGTGCGGCAGAACCATAAACTGATAAAGCCAGAGGGGGAGATGATGACACTGGAACTGGTCGTGATCGATGTGCGGCCCGGTGCCGCCATGGAAAGCCAGTCGGGGCTGCAGATGCTGCGTCCCCGCATCTATGGCGCCTTCGCCCGGCCGGCGGGCGCGCGCACGGCCGCCCTGATCATGCATCCCACCAGCAATTTCATGGGCCATTACCTGCTGACCCCACTGGCGGCGCGCGGCATTGCCACCCTGGCGCTGAATTCGCGCTATATGGGCAATGACGCGGTGCTGCTGCTGGAACGGGTGATCCAGGATATGGGCGCCGGGGTCGCCTGGCTGCGCCGGCAGGGGTTTGACCGGGTGGCATTGATCGGCAATTCCGGCGGGGCGGCCCTGTCCGCCTTTTATCAGGCGCAGGCGGAGAACCTGACCATCACCGACACACCGGCGGGCGACCCGGTCGATCTGCGGCCCGACGATCTGCCGCCGGCCGATGGCATCGTGCTGGCCGCCGCCCATCTGGGCCGCTCGCGGCTGATGGATACCTGGATCGATCCCGCCGTGGTGGATGAACACGACCCGATGCCGTCCTGCGCGCAACTGGACATGTTCAACCCCGACAATGGCCCGCCCTACAGCGCCGCCTTCCTGGAGCGGTACCGCACGGCCCAGCGTGCCCGCAATGCCGGGATCGAAGCCTGGGCCCGTGACCGGCTGAGCCAGTTGCGCGCACGCGCCGACGGCATGCGGGATGAGGCCTTTGTCATCCACCGCACCCTGGCCGATCCGCGCTGCCTGGACCCGTCCATCGATCCCAATGACCGTATCCCGGGCACCACCGTCTGGGGGCCGCCGCATGCGCAGAATTACGCGGCCAACAGCATGGGGCGCTATACCTCGCTGACGGGCTATCTCAGCCAATGGTCGCCCAGCAGTCGGGGCGACGGCCCCGCCAATCTGGCGCGTACCCGTGTGCCGGTGCTGCTGCTGGAATATACGGCCGACCCCTCGGTCTTCCCCTCCGACAACGCCACCTGGGCCGAGGCCGCGAAAGGCCGGGTAGAGCGTCACGCCATCAAGGGCGGCAACCATTATCTCAGCGGTCAGCCGCATCTGGTGGATGCGGTGGCCGACCATATCGCCGGCTGGTGCAACCGGCTTTGACACAGGAGACGCCGCATGCTGCCCCCCGTTCCCATCCACGGCCTTCACCATTTCGCCTGGCGCTGCCGCGACGCGGAGGAAACCAGGCATTTCTATGAGGACCTGCTGGGCCTGCCGCTGGTGCATATCGTGCGCAGCGACCATGTGCCCAGCACGGGCGAATATTGCCCCTATGTCCATATCTTCTTCCAGATGCGCGACGGCTCCTACATCGCTTTCTTCGATCTGGGGGATGATGTGGCGGCCGCCCCCTCCCCCAACACACCGGCCTGGGTCAACCATATCGCCCTGCGCGTCGGTTCGGTGGCGGAGGTGGAACAGGCCATGGCCCGCCTGCGGGCGGCGGGGGTGGAGGTTGTCGGCATCACCGATCATCACATCATCCAATCCCTTTATTTCTTCGATCCCAACGGTCTGCGCGTCGAACTGACGGCACAGACCGTGTCGGACAAATACATGCGGGACGCGGCCAGAACCGCCCATGGCGAACTGGCGCTCTGGGTGGCCGAAAAGGCGTCCCTACCCCGTCATCCGCGCCACGAAGCGGGCCAGAACGGGGCCTAACTCGTCGACGGAGGAATGGATCTGGTGGACGGGGCTGATATGGTTATGCCCCTCCAGCCAGTGGAAATCCGGCCATTTCCCCTTGGCGGCCACCCGGCGGGTAACCAGCAGCGCCGCCTGACGCTGGAAATCGGCCGGATCATTTTCCGAGACGGTGAACAGGCAGGGCACGCTGGTGGTGGCCAGCCCGTCGATGCTGGATTGCGCTGCGAAACGGGCCGGGTCTGTGCCGAAATAGGCATCCTGATAGGGATTGCGCGCCGCACTGGGCACATCATCCGTATCTTATACACATCTCCGAGCCCCAGAGACGTAGAGGAACATCGTATG
>NZ_JAGOGJ010000209.1 GCF_017996735.1 Niveispirillum sp. | reverse complement strand
GTACAGCCGCTCCCCCGCCCCATCCGCCGACGGGTTGGCCAGATCCCCCCCATCGGAGCGGTCCTGGGCACAAAGATAGACGGTGGGGTCGGCGGGCGGGCGGCGGTGACGCCGGATCGCGTCGAATTCAGCCGCGTAATCATCGCTGAAAAACACTGTGTGATGGGCAAGGGCTACCCCATCGGGCTTTGCCAGACCACAGGCGACCAGAGCCGACAGCGAGCGTTCAACCGGCCGGCACGGCGGTGGAGGCTCTGGCGTGATCATCCGGGTCAGCGCAGCGACATCACCATTATAGATGACGGCATCGGCGCGCAGGTGCTGTTGCTGATCGGTGGTCACGCCGATCACGGATCGCCCCGACCGGTCACGGTCGATGGAAACGACGCGCTCACCAAAGCGGAATTCCACGCCCGCCTCCCGCGCGACGGCCGCCAGACGACAGGCCAGCGCGGCCATGCCGCCATCCACGATCCATACGCCCGCCTGTTCCACATGCGCCACCAGCATCAAGGTGGCCGGTGCCAGGAACGGCGATGATCCGCAATAGGTGGCATAACGGCCGAAAAGCTGCCGCAGCCTGGGATCGGTGAAATAACCCGACAGCGCCGACCAGAGCTTCGTATAGGGCCGCAATGCCAGCAGGGCGGAGGGCCGGTGCAAACCGATACGGGCCGACAAGGACAAAGGGTTGGGCCGTGGCGCATCGATGAAGCTGCGTTCCAGCAGCCGGTAGATCCGTGCGCTGTCCGCCGCAAAGCGGCTGAAACCTGCCGCCGCCGCAGCACCGGCGAAATCACCGATCGCCTCCCGGGTCCGCGCGGGATCCGTGTAGAGATCCAGCCTTTGCGCACCCTGCCAATAATGCCGGGCCAGCACATCACACCGGGTCAGCCTAAGCTGCGTTTCCAGGGTGGTACCGTAGCGGGCCAGCAATTCATCAAAGACCCATTTCATGGTCAGGACCGTAGGTCCCGCATCAAACAGACGCCCGCCCGCCGCCACCTGCCGCAGCTTACCCCCCGGCCCCGCCGCCGCATCGACCATTGTGACACGATAACCGGCATGGGCCAGAACCAGGGCCGCTGCCAGACCGCCCATTCCGGCCCCCACGATCACCACAGAATCGTCTGTTCTGGCGCTGAAGCCCATTTCGTGCGGCCTGTTCCTCGTGGATTGACATTTTCCATTGATGTGTCAATTTATGTTTACACATTTTTCCGTCCAGTCAAATTGACATTTATGGGCACGGAGGTCGGCCATGGAATTGCCTGAGCGCATTGAAGCCGGATTGCAGCTCGCCCTGCGACTTGCGACCGCCAATGGCTGCCCGCCGCTGCTGGCCGGTGGCCTGCGCCATGCGGTGTTTCCCGGTGGTGCCCGCATAAGGCCCCGCCTGTGTCTGGCCGTCGCGACGGCATGTGGCGACCGGGACCCCCAGGCGGCCAATGCCGCCGCCGTTGCCATCGAGTTGCTGCACTGTGCTTCGCTGGTCCATGACGACATGCCTTGTTTCGACAATGCGGCGACGCGCCGGGGGCAGGCATCCGTGCATACGGAATTCGGCGAGGAGATCGCCCTTCTGGTGGGTGACGGGCTGATCGTGGCGGCATTCGAAACGGTGGCGCGGGAGACGATGCACGCCCCTAGGCTGACCGCACCGCTGATCGCCACCATCGCCAAAGCCGTTGGCTCCCCCTATGGGCTGGTCGCGGGTCAGGCTTGGGAGGCGGAGGCGGATATCGACATCTGCCAATATCACCGGGCCAAGACGGCATCCCTGTTCGCGGGCGCCGTATCGACCGGCGCGCTGGCCTCGGGCGGGAACCCGCAGGATTGGCTGACTCTGGCCGATGCTCTGGGTTCCGCCTATCAGGTGGCCGATGATCTCTATGATGCGATGGGCACGACCGGCAGCATGGGCAAACCCGCCGGTCAGGACGGGCGCAACGGCAAACCCAACATCGCGGCCGCATTGGGCATACCCAAAGCCCTGCAGCATTTGCGCACCCTGGTGGAAACGGCGGCCGACAGCGTTCCGGACTGCGCCGGACGCGGGCCGTTCCGCGCCATGATCCTTAACGAGGCGACGCGCCTGATGCCCAAGACGCTGTCCGTCAGCGCCGCCTGACAGGGGCATGGGAACGCAGCCCCCCGACGCCGGAACCAGGCCTTTGGCTCTGCGCCTGCGGCTGTGGCGCAACCGGATGATTGCAAAGCCGGGTTTCCGGCGATGGATCGCACGGCTGCCGCTGCTGCGTGCCATCGGCAATGCCAAGGCCAACACGCTGTTCCGCCTGACCGGGGGGTTCATCTTCTCGCAGGTGCTGCTGGCGGGGGTGCGGCTCGGCCTGTATCGGGCGCTGGAGAAGGAGGCGTTGACGACGGCCTGCCTCAGCGACCGTCTGGCATTACCGGAAGAACGGATACGCCTGTTGCTGCGCGCCAACGCCGCGCTGGGCCTTGTGATCGAAATCAGGCCCGACCTTTGGGTCCTGGACGATGGCGGCGTGATCCTGGCGGCTGACCGGGGCCTGGATGCCATGGTGCGCCACCATGCCATGCTCTACCGCGACCTGATCGATCCCGACCAGTTGCTGCGGACCGGTGCGGCGCAGACGGAGCTGCGGCAATACTGGGCCTATGTGCGGGAGATGGGGGCCGATGGCCCGAAGCCGGCTGAGGTGGAAGGTTATTCCGCCCTGATGCGGGACAGCCAGGCCATGATGGCCGATTGCCTCCTGGCCAGCCATGATTTCGCCCGGTACCGCGTGCTGCTGGATGTCGGCGGTGGCGATGGTGCATTTCTGGCCGCCGCCGCAGATGTGCATCCCGGCCTTGAACTGCATCTGTTCGACCTTCCCGCCGTGGCCCAGCGTGCGGCCAGGCATCTTGATGCCCTGGGCCTGGGGGCGCGGACCCATGTCCATGGCGGCGATTTCAGCCGCGATCCGGTGCCCGGCGATGCCGAGTGCGTCACCCTGATCCGGGTACTCTGCGACCATGACGATTCGCGGGTAGAAACCATCCTTGCCAATCTTCACCGCTCGCTGCGCCCCGGCACCACCCTGGTCATTGCCGAAGCCATGGATGGGTCAAGCGACGGCGCCCGGCTGTCCGCGGCCTATTTCGGCATTTATTTCCTGGCCATGGGATCGGGACGCTGCCGCAGCGCGCGGGAAATCGCGGGTTTCCTGGCAGCAACCGGATTCCAATCCATCCGCATCCTCGCGACGCCGAACCCGCTGATTGCGTCCATCGTGACCGCTCGCCGATAGGGCCCAGCGTCATCACCTAAAAAAGTGTAAATATTAATTGACAGTTTGGAGTGTCAACTTAATATGACATATGCGTAATCGGATTGCTCACCTGGGGGAGGTGCCGGAATGTACGCGACGGCTGTGGTATTCGAGAGACCGGGAGACGTCGCTGTTCGGCGACTGGCTCTGCGTGTTCCAGGCCCCGGCGATGTCGTGGTCGAAACGGTTGCCAGCGGTGTTTCCACGGGGACGGAAAAGATGCTGTACCAGGGCACCATGCCCCGGTTCCCCGGCATGTCCTATCCGCTGGTCCCCGGTTATGAAACGGTGGGCACCGTGATCCAGGCGGGTCCGGAATCCGGCCACCGGGTTGGGGCACTGGTCTTTGTCCCCGGCGCCAATTGTTATGCGGAGGCGGCGGGTCTGTTCGGGGCCAATGCCTCCACCCTGGTCGTTCCCGGTGCGCGGGTGTTCGAAATCGCCCCCGCCCTGCAGGATAACGGGGTGCTGCTGGCACTGGCGGCAACGGCGCACCATGCGGTGCGACGGGCCCAGGGGCCTGTTGGTCTGGTCGTGGGCCACGGCGTGCTGGGGCGTTTGATCGCCCGCATGGTGCTGGCCCTGGGTTTTGCCGCCCCGATTGTCTGGGAAACCGCCGCCGCCCGTCGTACGGGGGGCCAAGCCTATCCTGTGATGTATCCGGGAGAGGATGGTGACATGCGCTATGGCACGGCCATTGATGCCAGCGGTGATGCCACCGCCATCGACAGCATCATCACCCGCCTGCGCAAGCCGGCGGAACTGATCCTGGCCGGGTTTTATGGGGAGCGGGTCGGTTACGCCTTCGCCCCGGCCTTCATGCGGGAACTGACCCTGTCCATCGCGGCGGAATTCCGCCCGGAGGATGTTTCCGCCGTCATAGGCCTGGTGGAAACCGGGCGCCTGTCCCTCGACGGGCTGCTGACACACCGGGCCACACCGGCCCAGGCGTCATCCGCCTACGCAACCGCGTTCAACGACCTCGGCTGCCTGAAAATGGTGATCGACTGGAGGAAAGCCGCATGAGCCTTGATCTGGACGTCCGCAGCAGCCCGAAAACCATGAGCAGGCGCCTGCGTGAGGAGGCGGCCATCGAACCCGATGCGCCGCATGTCGGCAAGGTCACCAAGGAAACCCAGATCATCGCCATTTATGGCAAGGGCGGTATCGGCAAGAGCTTCACGCTGGCCAACCTGTCCTACATGCTGGCGCAACTGGGCAAAAAGGTGCTGCTGATCGGCTGTGATCCGAAAAGCGACACGACCTCGCTGCTGTTCGGCGGGCGCGCCTGCCCGACCATCATCCAGACGGCGTCCCGCCGCAAGGAAGCAGGACAGGAAGTTTCCATCTCCGACGTCTGCTTCAAGCGCGATGGCGTCTTCGCCATGGAGTTGGGCGGTCCGGAAGTGGGGCGCGGCTGCGGCGGTCGCGGCATCATCCATGGGTTTGAGACGCTGGAAAAGCTGGGCTTCCATGAATGGGACTTCGACTATGTCCTGCTGGACTTCCTGGGCGACGTGGTGTGCGGCGGCTTCGGCCTGCCGATTGCGCGCGACATGTGCCAGAAGGTCGTGGTGGTCGGATCCAACGATCTCCAGTCCCTCTATGTCGCCAACAATGTCTGCTCGGCGGTGAAGTATTTCCGCAATCTGGGCGGCAATGTCGGCGTGGCGGGGCTGGTCATCAACAAGGATGACGGCACCGGAGAGGCGCAGGCCTTCGCCGACGCGGTCGGTATCCCGGTCCTGGCCTCCATCCCGCAGGATGAGGATATCCGCCGCAAGAGCGCCAATTACCAGATCATCGGCACCCCCGATAACCGGTGGGGTCCGCTGTTTGAGGCGCTGTCGGTCAATCTGGCCGAGGCCCCGCCGGTTCTGCCGCGCCCGCTGGATCAGGATGGGCTGCTCGGCCTGTTCGATGCCAGCCAGACCGGCGGCAATTTCCGGCTAGAGCCGGCGACGCCGGAAGATATGTGCCCTGCGGGCGCGCTGAAACGCGCCTCGCTCGAAGTCATTTACGACCGGGTCTGAGGGGCACACAACCATGGACGACCAGCCTTTGGACTTCATACGCGAAGCTGCCGGCGAGACGGCCCTTTCGGGGGACGCGGGTGCGGGCTTCACGGCGGACGGTGTACAGCCCGCCGCGGCCGGGTGCCATGGCGGCGTCGAACTGTCGCGTGCTGCCGCCCGCGCTGCCGGCAATGATGAGGTGATGGACCGGCTGGAACGGGATTATCCCAAGGGACCGCATGACCAGCCGCAATCCATGTGCCCTGCCTTCGGGTCGCTGCGTGTGGGCCTTCGCATGCGCCGGGTCGGCACCATCCTGTCGGGATCGGCCTGCTGTGTCTATGGACTGACCTTCACCTCCCATTTCTACGGTGCCAAACGCTCCGTTGGCTATGTGCCCTTCAGCTCCGAGACGCTGGTCACCGGCAAGCTGTATGAGGATATCGTCGAGGCGGTGCATCTGATGGCCGATCCGGGCCGTTTCGATGCGCTGATCGTCACCAATCTCTGCGTTCCCACCGCCTCCGGCGTGCCGCTGAAAATGCTGCCGAAGGAGATTGATGGGGTCCGCATCATCGGCATCGACGTGCCGGGCTTTGGCGTGCCCACCCATGCCGAAGCGAAGGATGTGCTGTCGGGCGCTATGCTGTCCTATGCCCGGCAGGAGGCAGAGGCCGGGCCGGTGCAGAGGCCGCGCGCCGGGTTGAAGGATAAGCCGACCGTCACGCTTGTGGGGGAGATGTTCCCCGCCGACCCTGTCGTCATCGGCAATATGCTGGACCCGATGGGGCTGGCCGTGGGGCCCAGCATTCCGGTGCGGGAATGGCGCGATCTCTACGGTGCGCTGGATTGCGCCGCCGTGGCGGCCATCCACCCCTTCTACACGGCAACCTTCCGCGAATTTACCGCCGCCGGCCGGCCCATTGTCGGGTCCGCCCCCATCGGGCTGGATGGCACCGACGCCTGGCTGTCGGCCATCGGGCATCGCTGTGGCGTACCGCAGGCCCGGATCGACCAGACCCGCAACGCCATGCGCGGCGCGATCAGTGCCGGGTTGGCCGCCAACCGCATCAAGGGCCGCATCACGCTGTCGGGCTATGAAGGTTCCGAACTGCTGGTCGGTCGGCTGCTGGTCGAACTGGGCGCGGACCTGCGCTATGTCGGCACGGCGTGCCCGAAGACGCCGTACAATACCGAGGATGCGGAATGGCTGGCGGCCAAGGGCGTGATCGTCCGCTTCCGCGCCTCGCTGGAACAGGATCTGGCGGCATTTGCGGAGTTCAAGCCCGATCTGGCCATCGGCACCACGCCCGTGGTGCAGAAGGCAAAGGAGGCGGGAACGCCCGCACTCTACTTCACCAATCTGATTTCCGCCCGCCCCCTGATGGGGCCGGCGGGGCCGGGGTCGCTGCCGTCGGTTATCAACACGGCCATCGCCAACAAGCCGCGCTTTGACGCCATGAACGCCTTTTTCGAAGGGGTTGGCACGGGTGACGCCGCCGGCATCTGGGAAGATGTGCCGCAGGATCGCAGCGCCTTCCGCCGGAAATACGCGGCCAAGACCAACCAATCGCGTAACGCGGTCGAGAATGGAGATAGCGTCGGATGCTGATCCTCGACCATGATAGAGCCGGCGGCTACTGGGGCAGCGTCTACGCCTTCACGGCGATCAAGGGGCTGCAGGTGATCATCGACGGCCCGGTGGGCTGCGAGAACC
>NZ_JAGOGJ010000087.1 GCF_017996735.1 Niveispirillum sp. | reverse complement strand
GACCAAGGCCGTATTATCAGTATCGCGCCGGCCACGGAGTTAACCGCAAATGGCCCGATCCAGCACATCGACGGTTCGGGCCAGTATATCGTGCCCGGCTATAACAATATGCATTCCCATGCTCTGCAAGCCGACAATGCGCCGGCTGTGCTCGCGATGATGCTCACTGAAGGCGTCACCGGTTTCCGCCAGATGGCCGGCTCGCAGCGACTGCTGGCCAACCGTCAGGACGGCACGCTGCCGCTGAATGAGCATACGCCCTCCTTGCTGGCCATGCCCGGTGACCTGCTGCTGCCGTTCAACGCCGACACCATCGCCCATGCGGTTGATCAGATTCACCGCCAGAAGGCGCAGGGTGCTGACTTCATCAAGATGATCTCGACAAGCCCACCTATATTCTATGCAACATTGGAGGAAGCCCGGCGCCAGCAGATCCCTGTCCTTGGCCACCTGCCGGAAGGGGTCGATCCGGCACGGGCCTCAACCCTGGGCTTCCGATCAATCGAACATCTGGGGCCGGGCGACACGGTCTGGATCGGATGTTCCAGCGACATGGAAAACCTGCTGGCAGAGGCAGAGCAACACCCCGCCGTAAAGGTACCACCCATCCCTGGTTTCATCCTTCGGCTGTTGAGCCCCCTGGTGGAGGGTTGGGCGCGAAAATACCTCATCAACCCGGCCGCCTTCGAAGAGGAAGTGGATGTACAGCGGTTGCAGCGGGCCTTCGATACTTACAATCCAGATAAATGCCTGAGCTTGGCACAGCTCTTTGCCGCCAATGAAACCTGGATGGTACCGACATTGGTACGACTGCGAACGCAGCAACTGGCGGATTTACCCGAATATCGCAATGACCCGATGATCCCCTATCTCATTCCCCAATCATATCGGGAATGGCTGGAAGTCGCTGATATCTTCGCCAAATTGCCCGAGGCCTCCCGGGCGACATTCCGCCTTGCCTATGAAAGGCAATTGGCGCTGACGCGCCTGATGGCGCAGGCAGGTGTCCCTATGCTGGCGGGCACAGACGGAAGCGGTCAAGCCCCCGGACAAAGCCTTCAGCAGGAATTTGGCGAACTGGCCAAGGCCGGTCTGCCCCCGCTGAAGATCTTGCAGATGGCGACGATCGATCCCGCGCGCTTCCTCCACCGGACGGATACGATGGGGACGGTTGCAGTCGGCAAGAATGCGGACTTGATCCTGCTGGACGGCAATCCACTGACGGACGTCGCCAATCTGGGCCGAATCACCGCTGTGGTCAGGGCTGGACACTATCATTCTCGCCAGGACCTGGACCAGATCAAGGCTAGGATTGCCGAAGGCCAGGGCCATCTCCGCTGATGTGGCGCGCCGCCACGGTCATCGTGACCCCCAGCTCTCCAACGGTAGCGGCTCCCCGCCCCGGCTAACGCGGACCGGTCGGTCAGAGTGTGAACCAAATACTCAGTGTGTATCGGGCGTTTTGGAAGCGCCTGATACACACTAAAATAAGCCCAGGAAAGCGATGGAAATGGAATCGGATGTGCTGATCGTGGGGGCAGGTCCCGCCGGCCTGGCCACGGCAATCGAATTGGGGATACGCGGAATACGCGCTTTGGTAGTTGAACGCAACGAACGCGGCGGAATGGCCCCACGGGCCAAAACCACCAATGTGCGTACCCGCACACACCTGCGGCGCTGGGGTATCGCCGACCAATTGGCAGCTAAGGCGCCCTTCGGCATCCACTATCCGAACAACATGGTATTCGTCACCCGCCTGTCGGGACATGAACTGGCACGCTTCGCCAATGCCTTCAACGCATCACCCGAACGTGACCCCCGATACCCCGAACACGGCCAGTGGATTCCTCAATACACCCTGGAAAAGGTGATGTTGGAAAAGGCCCGAAACCTGCACGGAGTCGATATCCGCTTCGGCCATACTTTCCTCACCGCCACACAGGACGCCGATCATGTCACGGCAGATATAAGGGACACCGACGGCGGGATCACCACCGTGCGCTGCCGCTATCTGGTGGGGGCCGACGGCGCGCGCAGCGGCGTGCGCGACCTGATCGGCGCCCGCATGGAGGGACGCCATGGCCTATCCCACCATTATAACATCATCTTCCGTGCCCCGGGCATGGCGCAAGCCCATGCCCATGGGCCGGCGGCCATTTACTGGCAGATCGGCAAGGACGGGTTTTCCGCCGTCGGCCCCATGGATGCCGGCGACCTCTGGTTCTTCATGCCCGGCGGCGCCAAGCCCGGGCAATCACTCCCGAAGGAGGAGGCGGCCACCCTGATCCGCGAACGCACGGGCATCAACCTCCCCTTCGAGGTGCTGAGCGCCGACAGTTGGACCGCCAGCGAGTTGCTGGCCGACCGATATGCGGACCGGCGTATCCTGCTGGCCGGCGATGCCTGTCACCTGCATCCACCCGCCGGCGGCTATGGCATGAACATGGGGATCGGTGACGGGGTAGATCTTGGCTGGAAGATCGCGGCGACCTTGCAAGGCTGGGGCAGCGACGCCCTGGTCGCCAGCTATGAGACGGAACGCCGCCCGATTCACAAGGCCGTCATCCGTGAGGCCATGGCCAATTACGCCATCTATGTCACACCGCCGCCGCCGGAGATCGAGGATGAGACGCCGGACGGGGACGTCGCCCGGGCAAAGACGGGGGCGGGCATCCAGGCCAGCAAGGCGCGGGAATTCTCGACCCTGGGTGCGGTGCTCGGCTTGCGCTACGCGTCTCCGTTGATCAGCATGGAGCCAGAACGGGGGCCGGAACTGGCCCATGACAGTCAGGTCTATCAGCCATCGGCCCGGCCGGGCTGTCTGGCACCCCATGTCTGGTTGGATGAGCAGTTGTCCCTGTACGACCAGTTCAGCTCGGGCTTCACGCTGCTGGTCATCGGCGATGCGGATGATGGCGCTGTCACCGCAGCCCAGCGTGAAGCGCAGGCGCTGTCTGTGCCGTTAAGCGCGATCCGCCCGCAGCATCCCGACCTTGCCGCGCTGTATGGCGCCCCTTTGGTGCTGATCCGCCCCGACCAGCATGTGGCGTGGCGCGGAACGGAATGGTCAGGTGCACTGGCACGAGCCATCGGCCGGCGGTGGACCGGCGATGCCTGATGGCACCGCTGACTATGATTCTTTACAGCCCATCAAAAAACACTTCCCGCGCCCTGGCATCACCTGCGGAAGACGCGATCCACCGCCTCGCTGGCAATGATCTCTGCCTCGATCGGCGGCAGACCGAAGGCCCGCAGGACAAGGGTCACGAACTGCTGCGTGGTGACCACTGCCATGCTGGAATTGCCGTCCATCAGGATCTGACTGATCAACGACTGGGTCGTGCCGATGATGAAGGCCACACCTACTGCCGGCGTGAGCACGGCAAGGCGTCCCTTGGCAAGCCCGTCCCGCACATCGGCCAAGACACCGCTATTGACCGCGGACTCCGTCGCGATGTCTCCCAGCGGCAGCCGCGCGATCAGCCGCCCTTCCGTCAGGTCCGTGGTCGCCCGGTGCGCATAGATGCACATAGCGGTCGCCACCCGTCGCGCCGGGTCAGGCTGTTCCGCATTGGCCTGCCTGATCAATTGCTGCAAAGTGATCCGGATATCGTGTAGAATCTCCCGCGCCAGCGCCTCCTTGTCAGGGAAGTGGTTGTAGAAGGATTGCCTGGAAATCCGAGCGGCGGCGATCAGCTCATCAATGCCGACACCGTCAGGATGATGTTCACCGAACAGCTTCCGCCCAGCCAGAATGATCGCGTAGCGGGTACGCACCCGGCGCGGATCAGGACGTATCTGTTCCTCCGACGGAACCAGGATATCGGTCGGGGCAGCAGAGACGCCGATCTTGTTCTTGGCCTTGCCATCCGCCATTCCATCACCATCCATTTCAAGCATTGTTAATTGACTATTTGTCCATTAACTGATAGTGAACCTAAGGCCCGGTAAAGACAAGCAAATCGGAAACAGGGGCATCACCATGAGCCTTTCAAAAGCCATCGATATTGCATCGGTACGGTTTTCCGCCCCCGATCTTCAGGCAATGCGTGCCTTCCTCCACGATTTCGGCCTGCGCGTTGCCGAAGATGCCGGCGATGGCGTACTGCGCATGCGGGGGCTGGGCCCCGCCCCTTTTATACATGAAACCGTGCAGGGCGACGCCGGCTTTGTCGCGCTGTCCCTGCGTGTCTCCACCCTGGCGGAGATGCAGACGCTGGCCGATGCGGACGGCACGCGGGTGGAACCCTTATCCGGTCCGGGTGGCGGTCATGTCGTGCGGATGCGCGACCCCGATGGCTATCGGGTGGAAGCGGTCTGCGGCGACGTCCAAGCCTCCCCGCTGCCGACTCCATCCGGCTGCCCCTGGAACAGTGCTGCCCGCCAGGACCGGACCGGGCAGACCAAGCGGATCTCCACCGAACCCGCCCACATCGTGCGCCTGGGACATGTCGTCCTGGGTGTGTCCGACATCACGGCGACCTGGGCTTGGTGGCAGCAGCGTTTCGGCCTGCTTGTCTCCGACGAAGTGCGGACGCCGGACGGTGATGTCGCGTCCCTGTTCATCCGCTGCGACCGGGGTACGACGGCTGTCGATCACCATACGCTGAACTTTGCCCGCTTCCCGGGAAGCCCCGCGCGATTCCATCATGCGGCGTTCGAGGTGTCAGATCTGGATGATCTGATGGCTGGCAACCGGTTCCTGGCCGAACGCGGCCATGTGCATGAATGGGGCGTGGGGCGCCATATTCTGGGCAGTCAGGTCTTCGATTACTGGCGGGATCCCTGGGGCCATCGGCTGGAACATTGGACCGATGGCGACCTGTTCGATGCCAACGCGCCCACCAACGTGACCGACATGAAGACCATGATGGGCTGTCAATGGGGCCCCGCGCCACCGGGAAACTTCGCCTCATAGGCACCAGCAGGTCCGCCGGGCATATGGCAGAACCACGGGGTGTTTCCGCCGATGGGAAACTCCCCGTTTCTGGACCGGGTGGGCGTCAGCCAGAACCCGCGCCCAAGTGTGATCTGATGCGGGCATCACACCGGGACCGGGTTTGGCGGCGATGGAGGCCCGGTGACCGGTCATGATCACCGGGCCATGGTATTAATATGCGGAGCGCAGGCGGATGCCGATCTCACGCGGGCGACCCATGTCGAAGCGCTGGACACCGACAAGGCTGAGCAGGTTGAGACCGCCGGTCAGATATTTCCTGTCGGCCAGATTGGTCGCGAAAACGGCAAGCTTCCATTGACCATTGGGAAACGCATGTTCGATCTGGCCGTTGAGCAGGCCGTAGGGAGCGATGCGCACGGCATCGACATCGCTGGCCGAGCCGTACTGCGCGCTTCGCCATGCATAATCGAGATTGATGGTAGTGACGCCGCCGGAGGCATGGTCGATATCGTACATCGCCCCCATGGAATAGAACCATCTCGGTAAACGCGGCAACGGGCTGTCCAGCTTTACACCAGCCTGCGGATTAAGCTCGTCGAAGGCCCCTTTCATGAACGCCCCCGACAGCATGAGACGCAGATTATTTGTGACAGCAGTGCTGGACTCCAGTTCGACACCGTAGATGTGGGCTTTGCCGGCATTCTCAAGAATAGAGGTCGGCGAGGGCGGTGCTGGCGGCGGCGGCGTATATTGCCGGTTGATCTGCATACTATTGTAGTCCGTATAGAAAACAGTCGGATTCACCGTCATGCGCCGATTGAGGAAAGCCATTCGAGCGCCCCCCTCATAGGAGGTCACGTCCTCGGAATTGAAGCCGATCGCGTCGGCATTGGCAGGGACAATGTTGAACCCGCCGGCCCTGGCACCACGGCTGACCGAAAGGTAGGTCATGACATTGTCACCCCAGTCATACTGAAGGCGCGCGAGCGGCAGCGTCATCGTTTCCTTCAGCGAGCCGGCATCCGACGCGCCCGTCGCCGGCAGGATGTTGCGGGTGTTGATCCGGATTTTTTCTTCCCCAACCCGCAGCCCCCCTGTCGCCTTCAGCCTGTCGTTAATACTGAAGGTGATGTTGGTGTAGGCAGAGATCGATTCACGGCTGTTATCATAAGAGGAACGGCTTTCCGTGATCAGTCCGGCCGCGTTGGGGGCGAGCTGGCCGCTGGTGGCGTTGAAATTCTCGTCATAATAATAGATGCCGGCGACGTAATTAAGCCGATCTCCAATATCACCCTGCGCCTGCAACTCATGGGAATAGGCCTCGACACGGCTACTGCTATATTGCCTCCCGCCGGCAGGTGTGCCATCGATGTCGTTGCTCCACTCATCATCAATGACAGAGCGACCGCTCAACAACTTCAACACCAGATGATCATTGACCTCCCATTCTCCGGTGAAGTGGAGGTGGCTGGCCTCGGCATCATCAAAATCCTCGATGATCAGGCCGCCATTGTTGCAATAAGTGCAGCGCGATACGAGCGACTGGTCAAAGCGCGGCAGGTTGCCCGGGCGGGCGTTCCACCGCGCGGCGAGTGTGCCCGTTGGCGAGATGACCGGGATATAGGCCGTCGATCCCTGGCTGAAACTGTCGGCTTCCTCGTAGGAGAGATTGAGGGTCAAGGCATCGACCGGCTGGTACCGGACCTGTATCCGGAACAGCTTGTTCTTCGAGGAGCCGCCCTTTTCGTCATCGGCCACATGCTTGACATAGCCATCGGTTTTCATGGATGCGCCCGACAGGCGAACCGCCAGATTGTCATCCAGGGGAATGTTCAGCGCGCCGACAAGGTCGGTCCGGTCATAGCTGCCATAGGTCCCCTCCAGAAAGCCGCCCAGGTCGGGGCCAGGCTGCCGGGTCTGGTAGCGGACGGCACCACCGGTGGAGTTGCGGCCGAACAGGGTGCCTTGCGGCCCGCGCAGCACCTCCACCTGTTCGATATCCATGGCACGCAGGACGTTGCCCGCGATACCGGGATAGTAGAAATCGTCGATATAGAGCGGCACGGACGGTTCGCTGCCATTGCCGGCGCGCAATTGTCCTAGGCCACGGATCCAGAAGGTGGCGCTGTTGGCGCCGGGGCCGTTGGTCTGCGATCCGACCGATAGGCCGGGCACCAGATTCTCCAGCCCACGGACGGTCTGCACACCACGAGACTGCAACTGGTCCGCCTTGATCGCCGTGACGGCAACCGGCGTATCCTGCAGGCTGGTGGTCCGGCGCTCTGCCGTCACGATGATCTCTTCCAGCGTTACTGCAGTGCCGGTCTGGGCCGCCGGCTGGGCCTGCCCGACACCGCCAACAAGCATGAGGGCAGCCGAGGCCAACAGCCGAATACGAATGCGAATGCGCATGATTATCCTCCCTTTGATCATGTGTTCCGGTGGTGGGAATTGCCGCCCCGGAATCGTTCTGGTTATCGATTACGAATACGATCCACGGTGTTCAGCACCGACAGGCGTACGGCACCGCGCAGGCGCTGCTTCAGGGTCTGCCGGTGATGGGTTGCGAGCGCAGCCGGGGCCTCGTGCGCTTTCGCGAATTGTGGAAATAGCGCAAGAGCGTTGCTGCGGAAGACCGCTGTCTTCTGCTGTGCGTTCCAGAAGGACAAGGTCTCCACGCCATTGACCTGCATGGCCGTGACCGGTGCCGGGGCAAAGGGGAAATCGCTGCCGAACAGGATATGGCTGTGATCGACCAGTTGGCCCAGCGCCGCCATGGCGTAAGGCGATGGCGACAGGGCCGTGTCGAAATAGAACCGTCGCATATAGGTCAACACCCCCTGCGGGGCCTGTTTGGCGAATTTCGGCATCATGTTGGCCAGCGACAGGCGCCAAGCGGCGTAGGGCAGGAAACCGCCAGCATGGGCAAGGATCCAGCGGATACGCGGATACCGCTCCAGCGTTCCCGTCAGGATCAGGTTGAGTGAGGCGCGGGTGGTGTCACATAGGAACTCCATCAGGAATCCCGGCATGTCCAACCCCAGTTGTTCGCTGCTGGGATGCAGGTTGGGGTGGATGAAGACGATGGCGGACCGCCGGTCCAACTCGGCCATCAACTCCTCGAACCGTGGATCGCCCAGGAAGATGCCGTCGACGCTGCCCAACAGCACTACACCGGCCGCCTTCAGCACATCCAGCGCATGGACGGCCTCGGCGCAGGCCGCCGCAGTGAAGGGCATGGGGAGGATGGCGAAGGAACCGAAGCGGCCGGGGTGGCGCACGGCCATGTCGGCCGCGAATTCGTTGCAGGCCCGCGCCAGAGACGCCGCCTCCGCCCCCCCTGCGAAGCGGACGCCGGGCGCGGAGACGGAGGTGATCGCCGTCTGGATATCATGCTCTTCTAGGATGCCCAGGGACATCCGGGGATTCCATTTGGGTACGGGTCCGCCGGCCATGTCGATGATGCCATGGCGATCCAGGGCCGCCAGCAGAGCGGGAGGCAACACGTGATGATGGACATCGATCCGGCCGGACAGGGAAGCCAACTCGCTCATGCAACTCTCATCTGTTTAAAATGAAGCCGGAAAGAGGCCCGATACGCGCCGGCACGATGGGGTAGGCATTGGCCTCTTCCCGCAGGAAACGCGGAAACAGCTCCGGCGGCGGCGTAGCCAAGCTGCGGATGCAGCGCCGACGATTGAGGTGTACGAAAAGCCTGACGCGTGTTTCCGGTCATCGGAAATACGCTCTAGGCCCGCCAGATGAGGGTGGGGCCCGGCATATGACGCCCGTCATCGACGCCGATCTCCCGCGCGATCAGCCGGTTGAGCTTGGCATTCATCAGCAGGATCAGATCGCGAACCTCTTCCGGCCGCGTTGCCAGATTGCTAGTCTCCCCAGGGTCCGAAACGGTGTCGTAAAGTTCCAGATCGTTGCGGGCGATCAACGCCTCCCAGCTTTCAGGCGTATTATGGTCGGTGGGAGCGAAATAGCGGGCGAATTTGTACCGTCCGTCGAAGACGGCCCGCATCTGTCCCCGTTTCGATAAGGATGAGCGGAACCTCGGTGTGGCAAGGGACAGAATGCTGAAGGAATTCCCTTTCTGCCTGTCTTCCTCGAAGGCCAGGGCCGCCACATGGTCCTGGTAGATGAGGCTGGTCCAATGCATCAGCAGACCGCCGCCGCCGTCACGCGGCGATGGGGCGCCGGGTTCCAGAATCACACGACTGAGATCCTGCCCGACAAGTCCGGGGGCCTGTGTCGCAACGACGGAGGACGGCACCCCGGCCAGCCCCAGCAGCGTTGGGGCCATGTCGATATGGCTGGCCAGCGCTGGCGTGTCTCCAGCGCCGGCCCGCTGCGGATGGCGCACCAGAAGCGGCACCTGGACGGCTTCACGGTAAGGCAGGACACCCTTGCCCCGTAGCCCGTGCACGCCCAGCATCTCGCCATGGTCCGCCGTGAAGATCACGATAGTGTTGTCTGCATGACCATTAACATCCAGAGCGTCCAGCAGACGCACGATGTGCGCGTCGCTCTCTCGAATGCAGTTGTAATAGTAATTGACGAACTCCAGCGCCGCGCCCTCATCCTCAAAATTCAGTTCGCCGAGCGCGTAATGGTCGGTCAGGGAATATTCCGCCGCGGCGGGAAGCCGGCCATCCTTGGGGGATTTCCCGAAATTCGCCGGCAGCGGATAGCCCAGTTGCTCCTGGTAAAGCGGCGTGTCTGGCGGGCGGGCCAGGCTGTCCGGATATAGAATTCGCCGGGTGGCGGTCATTTCAGGGCCGGACGTATAATACATGATGTCGTGCGGGTTGAGGATATTGACCGCCGCAAACCATGGTCCACCGCCGGGCTTGCGGCGCTCCAGGAAGGCAACGGCCCTGTCGGTTGTGCCGCCATCGTCGTCATGCCCGCCCAGCGGCCCGTCGATCTCATGGCTGGTGCCGACCTCGTGAAAACCGTAGCGTCGGATTTCCGCCTGCACTTCGCTTTCCGGCAGCGGTTGCTTGCCACGGCCATGCAGCTTGCTTAGATGCCACTTGCCGAAATAGGCGGTGTGATAGCCTGCAGCACCCATCAGGGTGCCCAGCGTGGGCACGTCCCCTTTCAGGGGCGGCGCATAGGGCAACGGCATATTCTCCCACACGCCGTTCAACTGCGAATGTTGGCCCGTGTAGAGCATGGCACGCGCCGTCGCGCAAACCGGCGACGGTGTGAAGGCACGACTGAAGGAAAGGCTCTGCCGTTGCAGCCGCGCGCGGCCCGGACAATGGCGCTCAATGAAGTCCGGCGGCAGCAGCGACCATGCCTGTTCCTGATCGCTGGTCACCAGCAGGATATTGTAAGGTTTGCTCCCCGGCGCCGGCGGCAGGTGGAGATCGGGCTGGGTTTTGGGGCGGGTTGCCGCCCAGACGCCAACGGCACCGGCCGTCGTCAGAACGCCGGCACCGGCAAGAACCTTGCGACGGGAAAATTTCATGACCGGCCCCATGAATGCCCGTAACAGGACGCCCGCTCGACAAGGGGGCTGGGACGTTCAGACCTGAAACGCCTTGCTTGATAAGCCATGTTTCCTCCGATTTCGTGATTGAACTGTTTTGTCATTATTTAGACAAACATGATCAAAAAAATCAATGGCGTTTACTTTGATGCCAGCGTAATTATGCGCCGTTATGAATAGCAGCCCCAAACGATCCATGACCGCCGCCCGCCGCCGCATGCGTGAAGCGGCAATCCGTCTGTTCGCCGAAAAGGGATCATCCCAGATCTCAATGAGCGAACTGGCGCAGGCCGCCGGTGTGGCGCGCGGCACGGCGCATAACAACCTGGAATCGCCCGATGCCTTCTTCCGGGAAATCGCCAGCGAACTGGCGGAGGAGATGAACGATCGCATCACGATCAGTTCGGAAGGCATTTGCGATCCCGCCCAGCGTCTGGCCTTTGCCATCCGCTTCTATGTGCGTCGCGCGCATGAGGAACCCGACTGGGGGCGGTTCCTGCTGCGGTTTGCCATCAGCGAGCAGGCGTTGCAGGCGATCTGGCTCGGCCCTCCCATGCGCGACCTGCTTGAAGGGCAGGAGACTGGTGTTTTCGATTTCCGTATTGATCAGACACCGTCCGCCGTTAGTTTCATTGGCGGCAGCGTGTTGAGCGCCATAATGCTTGTTCTGGATGGTCACCGTACCTGGCGGGATGCGGGCCAGGATGCTGTGGAACTTGCGTTGCGCGCGCTCGGCATGCCTGGCGAGGTTGCGCGTGGCCTCGCTGGTCTGGAACTGCCGCTGCTGTGCGAGTGGCCCGCCACGCGGAAGGGCAAAGGGAAGCCAGCCGCGGCTTCGCCCCAAGGCTGACAGCACCGTCAGGCCACGGTCTGTCAGCACCCGAAATTGCCGGCTGGCGGCCTTCCGCAACCTTTCGGTCACCTCTTGGCCTGATCTGGACATTTACCTAGGCCGCGGCGCCGATCCGGGGGCGCGGTTTGATCATGTCGGTTCCCGGTGCACCAGCCAGCAGCCGCAGCGTCTCCGCTACCAGCTCTTGCGCGTCCGAGACGGGGCCGTCAGTCATCACCACCCTGTCCGGACGGATGACTGCCACCCATCCCACCGGTGCCGCCTTGGGCACCAGCACGCCTTCAAGATCATCGAACACCGGAATGGTGGTCCGGGGCCTCTGGCCCGCGTGGCAGAACTGAACGATCCCGTATCCGCTTTCGATCCAATGCCGGAGCAGCTCCGCCGGCAGGGTCCGGGCCGGATCGACCCCGAAGCCGACAAGGGCGAAACTGCTTCCCAAGGCCCCATCACTGCGGATGATGGTGCCGTCCGCAGCACGTACCCAAGCCTGCGGAACCTGTCCGCCCCGCACCAACCCACGTGCAGCACGGCCCGGCGTAAACAGTCCGGTCCGGTACCGGTTCTGGGGCTTGACGCCCAGATCGTCGAAGAACCGTCGCAATCTCGGGATCACGCGTATCATGCGGATCGCGCCATGAACGGCTATGGCGCGGGCAGCATTGCGCGGCATCACCAGATTACCCATCAGCTTGGCCAGGGCGATCATGGCCTTTGCGTGCGGACGGCGCTCGGCATCGTAGCTGGCCAGGATGCCGGGAGCGGCCCGGTCCTGCAGGATGGCGGCAAGCTTCCAGGCCAGATTTGCTGCATCACGCAGGCCCGCCACCAGCCCCTGGCCCACGAATGGCGGGGTGATGTGGGCGGCATCTCCGGCCAGACAGATACGACCCTTGCCGAAACTGTCGCAGCAGCGGGCATGGAAACGGTAGACGGCCCGCCGCTCGATCTTAAGTTGATCGACGGTCAGCCACGGGCGCAAAAGCCGCGCGACATTGGCGTCGTTCTCCATCGTTTCCCGGGTTTCACCGCGTGCCAGCATGAATTCCCAACGCTCACGCCCCCCGGGGGCGGGCATGTGCGGGGTCGGCCTTTTGGGATCGCAGATGAATTCGATATGGTCGATGGGCTTCGGCACGTTCAGTGCGTCGATGATCAACCAATCCTCCGCATAGGTCCGCCCAACAAATTCCTGGCCGATCACACCGCGCACAAAAGACGCCGCACCGTCCGCGCCAATAAGATAGGCGCTGTGAATACGCGTCTGGTTCCCCCCACGGTCACGTAAAATGGCGTTCACCGCCTCTCCCGCATCCTCAATCGTAACAGCCTCATGGCCCAGCAGAACCTTGATGCAGGGAAGGGTCTCAACCTGACGGCGCAAGGCGGCCTCCAGTTCCGGTTGGGCAAAGGTCACCAGTTTTGGGTGACCATCGATGCTGCCAGCCGTGTTCACATGACCGAATTCCCCCAGAAACGGCGAATGCATCTTCACATAGGGGATGGCCATCCGTGGAAAGGCATCGTCCCCCAGTCCGGCCATCTGCAGGATGCGAAGCGCCTCATTATCCAGCGCAATGGCGCGCGGCTGGACAAACGGGGTTTCCGCCTTGTCGATGATGATCGTGGGAACATTGTAGCGGCCCAGCAGGCAAGCCAAGGCCGCGCCGACCGGTCCATATCCGACGATCAGCACCGCGGTGCGCATCTCTTCCATGCTGTTCATGTGTCTCTCACGTGCGTGCGACAATGCGTTGGGCAAGACTGGGCGCCAGCCGGTTCAGCAGGGGAAGGAACCGCGCCTTTCCGGGATAAATGGTCGCCACGCCTTTGCTGGCCGCCTTCAGGGTTTGAGCCACCACCCGTTCGGGTGGCATTTTGGCGACCTGCCGGTGCCGCACCGACGGGGTATCTACGACAGGCGGACAGACCTCCGTCACCGTGATGCCCAAAGGCTTCAGATCATGCCGCAATGTTGTGGCCAAGCTGTGCAGAGCAGCCTTGGACGCGGAATAGAGCGGCACACGCGGCGACGGAACAAGGCCGTAACCCGAACCGACAACTACAAGGGCGGAGGGGGCGGCGCGTTTCAGCAGCGGCAGGAACTCCGCAATGAGGTTGACGGCACCCTCGAAATTCACCCGCATTTCTGATGTCAGGTCGGGGCAACGGTCCATCACCCGCAAATCGACCTCGCGCGATCCGCCGGCATTACTGATCAGCAGATCGATGCCGTCCCGCTCCCGGGCAACGGAAGCTGCGAAACGCCGGACGGCACTGCGATCCGTCACGTCGCAGGTGATCGCGCGAACGTCGGGACAGGCATCGGCAAGACGGTCAAGGCGCGAAGGGTCCCGCCCGCAGGCATAGACTACATAGTCCTGGTCCAGCAGCGCCTCGACAAAGGCCCGGCCGATACCGGAGGAACCGCCGCTGACAATGGCCACGGGGGCGCCCGCGCGCTTCGAGCCAGTCACCGCTGCACGCTGACGTCACAAGGAAAAGCCAGTTGCCCCAGGGAGTCGCGGATACCGTCGCGACTTGCCGTGTCGGCGGCCACGACCTTGATCACCATCCCGCGCCCCGGATCATCCACCACTTCCAGCATGGAGGGTTTCAGTCCGGCACCGGCGAGCAGACGTTCTGCGACATGCAGTATCTCGCGGCGTTTCAGGGCCGGCTTGAATACCTTGCCGACCGGCGTCAGCGGCATCTGGTCGATGATGCAGACTTCCTTGGGCACCGCCGCCCGTTCAGAAATCGCCGACTGGGCGAAGGCCAGAAGCTCGCCCGGCATGACCGTGATCCCGGCCCTTGGCTGGACATAGACGACCGGCAATTCGCCAGCGTGAATATCGGGCCGGCCAATAGCAGCGGCGAGTTGCACGGCGGGATGGCTGTGGAGCGCATCCTCGATCACAGCGGGGTCGATATTATGGCCGCCACGAATGATCAGATCCTTCTTCCGGCCGGTGAGCCAGAAATAGCCATCCGCATCCTGGCGGGCCAAGTCACCGGTGTTCAGCCATCGGCGGCCGTCATCCAGATCGATCCACAGGCCGACATTCTGTTCCGCCCGGCGGTAGCCGTCGAAGACGTTGGGACCGCTGACAACCAGCAACCCCACCTCATCCACCCCACAATCGCGGAGATAACGGCCGTTCTCGTCCAGATGAACCGCCTTCATCAACTGTCCAGGCAATCGCAGCCCGATGGAGCCGACACGACGGTCGCCGGACGGCGGATTGACGCTGGACACGCAGGTGGCCTCGGTCAGGCCATAGCCCTCCAGTATCTTCAGCCCCGTCCTTGCCTGGAAATCCCGAAACAACTGCACCGGCATAGGGGCGGCCCCGCAAAGGCCGTATTCCAGGCTATCGATCCGCCGGCCGTCGATTGGCACCTGCAACAGCGCCGCATAGAGTGTGGGTACACCGCTGAAGAAATTGATCCGGTGACGCTCAACGATCTCCCAGAACCGGCCAATGAGCCCGTCGCCGCGATAGCCCTGCGGCGTGCCGAGGACAACATGCGCCCCTTGCGAGAAAGGTGACAGGCCGGTGACCATGACGGCGTTGACATGGAAAAGCGGCAAGCCACAGAAGATAGTCTTGCCCGTGCCGAACCCGTTGCCCATGAAGCGTGCGACCGCCCAGGCGTTGGCAACCTCCGCACCATGGCGGCGCATGGCGATCTTCGGCACACCGGTGGTTCCGCCGGTACAGAAAAAGGAGGATGCATCCTCCGGCCTGATCCGCCGACCGCTGACCAGCCGGTCGCCAGGCTGGCGCTGCATCAACGTACCGAAATCATGCACCTGGACCGATGACGGAACGGCACCGGCCAGACCCGCCGGACCGGCTTGTGTCCGCACCGCCCGCCTTTGGACCCATCGGGCCGCGATATGCCGCCAGCCGCGCACACGGTCGGCAAGATTGACCAGGACCAGATGACGGATCGCAGGAACCCGCGGCAGGACGTCCCGGACCTTTCCCCACAGGTCGACACCCGGAAACGGTGCCAAGGTGACCAGGATGGAGGCACCGGTCGCGTTCAGCAGATCCACAAAGGCGTCCGGTTCCAGCAACGGATTGATCGGTGCCACAATGCCCGCGGCCTCTCCACCCCAGATGACGAAATGCGTCTCCGGTAGGTTGGGCAGGATGAAGGCGATGACCGTGTCCTTCCGCGCGCCAAGACCGTGGAATAGGTTCGCGGCGCGGGTGACATCTGCGAAAAGACGGCGGTAGCTCCAGGTCTCCGGAAGTGCATGGTCCTGCACACGCAGAAAGAAGCTCAAGGCAGGGGCGTCGGGATCGATCCGTTTGCCCTGCCTCAGCAGGTCATAGGTATTTTCCGGCCAGGTCCGGGGCGGTCCCTCCGCCTCGATCGACAGGACATCGTGCAGACACGCCACGCCGCTCATACTGCCGTCTCCGCAACTATGCGGTTCCGCTGCACGCCTAAGTCGATGCGGCCATCGGCACTGCGGATGCGGGCTTCCACCACGTCCCCCGGCTGAAGATATTGTGACCGACGGGCCTGCCCCTTGGCAAAGAGCGCCCATTTCAAACGCTCGGGCATCAAACCCGCGATGCGCTGCACCAGCGGTCCCGGAATGGAAAGCGCGCATCCCGCCGGCGTGCCAGTGGCCAGCAGATCACCGACCGCGAAATCCTGAACGGCTGACAGCTCTCGCAGGGTTTCCGGCGGCCGGAACACCATGTTGCGGGTGCTGTCCTTCTGCCTCATTTGCCCGTTGACGGTAAGGCTGAGTTCCAGCTCATAGAGGGCCGGACCGTCTTCAGGCTCGAACAAACAGAGATACGGCCCCACCGGCCCGAACGTGCGGAAGCTCTTGCCCTTGTAGAACTGCATTTCGGGGATCTGGATGTCGCGAGCCGAGTAATCATTGACGACGACGGCACCCGCAATGAAGTCCAACAGGTTCTGGTCGGTGACCGTCACAGGACCGGTGATGTCGCGTCCCAGGATCAGTCCCAGTTCCACCTCGTAATCCAGCAGCCGGACCCGGTCGGGACGCACCACGTCCGCATCCGCCGCCACGATGCAACTCGGCGCCTTTGTGAAGATCATATTGTATTTCTTCACATCCGGGTCCATGCCGGAATCGATCATATGCTGGCGATAATTGGCGCCCTGGCAAACGAACTGCTGATTGTTCGTAACCGGCGATAGCAATTTTATCGACGCCAGCGGCAGCGATTCCCCTTCAAGCTGCCGCAACGCCGCACGGGGAACGGCACGCAGGAAGTCGCCCGTGGTCTTGAAACTTCCGACTATGGGAATGACGGCGCCGTTGCGCACCAAGCCCCAGGAAATCTCGTCGCCCAAGCGATACCGGACAATGGTCAGTGCCATGATGGTTTCCCAAATATTTGGGGGAGCGGTGGTGACCAGCCGAACAATTTCGTCAGCGTGATCGTTTTTCAGGAGGAAGTATCCGGGCTGTGCCGCGGATTGCAGCGCAGAGCCCGCAGATCGGAAAAGTTCATTTTTGGTCTGCCCCTACGGCCAGCTTTTCGCTTCGAAGCACGGTGAAGCACTCATGATAATTGAACATATATGATCAAATTTGATAAAATAAGTCCATAAAAAACCGACCTGTCAGGATCTGGTAGCCCGGCTACGCTCCACCTGTGCGCAGCAGCGGTTGCCACTGAACCCGTTCCCGATAAATCCGGCATATCGGGAACGGGATTGCTAGGCACGCGGCAGATCAGCGCCGGATCATTTTTTCCTGCCGCTCCGCCGTTGCTTTTCATCATCAGTATTTGATTCCCACCTGCAGGCTGATGGTGCGCGTTTCCTCCGGAATGGCGATGACATTGCCAACAGGCTGCAGCGGGGCCGGGAAGACGAAGCCGAAGGTGCGCTCATTCGTCAGGTTCTTGCCCAGCAGCCGCAGGCTCCAGCCATTCGCCATGCTTTCCACCCCGATACCGGCATTCAGCTTCGTCGTGCTGGCGATAGGAATGACGTTGCCCTGGTTGCGCTGGCCGATCTCACTTGAGCGATAGACAATATCGCCATAGGCGGACAGCATCAGATCATCTGCAATCCGGGGGCTGTAGGAGGCACCGACGACACCGGACCAGCGCGGGGCGTGGGTCGTTTTGTCGTCCAGGACCAAGTCCTTGGCCCGAGCATAGGTATTGTTCCAGTAGAAACGCAATTCGCGGCTGGGCGCCCAGGCTAGTTCCGATTCGACGCCGTAGGTGCGTAAGTCAGTATTACCCACCTCGAAGCTGGTGCCATTGAATCCCACCAACTGGAAGTCGCGGATTTTGGTATAGAAGGCGGCGGCGTTGAGCGTGACCGAACGGTCGGCGAACTGGCTCTTGAAGCCACCCTCCGCCGTGCGGGCCCGTTCGGAGTTGTATTCCGACCGGTCCAGGCGCGAGGCCGACTGGGCGAAGCCGCCGGCCTTGGTGCCCTGCCCCACGGAACCATAAAGCAGCATGTCAGGCGTCATCTGGTAGGAGAGGCCGAGCGATGCATCGACATTGCCTTCCGACCTTTCCATGGAGAAGGGCGCGAAAGGCGGCAGAATGACCGTGCTATAAATGCCGGGTGTGATGACGCGGCGGCCCAGATCGACCGACTTCGTTTCATGTGTATAGCGCAGGCCCAGCGACAGCTTTAGGTCTTCCTGAAATTTGGCATCGGCCTGCCCGAAGGCCGACCATGCTTCATTGTCCTGATAGAAGGCGGTGGCGGTGGTGCCCAGGATGGCGGGCGACGGGGCACGGGCGGGGGAGTTGGAATTGGTGACGGTGTCATTGTCGTAGCTGCCATTGAGGTACAGCGCGCCGGCAATGAACTCGACCCTCAGGTCCTGGGGAGAGGTGACGCGCACTTCCTGCGTGAACTGCTTGCTATCATCATTGACCTTCTGCCAGCCGTAATTGCCTGGAAGGTAGGAGGTATTGCCGGCCGTATTGACGTCAGACCGGGTGAAGCCGGACTGTGCCGTCAGCGTGTAGCCACCCAACGCCCAATTGATAGTCAGGGAGCCGCGCGTGGCGCCCTGTTCGCCGCGATCATCGCCGATAACGCTGGAATAGACCGCAGTGCGCCCGTCCAGATTGCCCTCGAACACACCGGGATAGCCAGCCAACGCAGCCAACGCACCTGGCACCGCCGTAGCCGCCACGAATTCGGCATTGGTGCCATAGCTGTCGGAACTGAAGGTTTGCATGGCGGCTGTCACATCCACATCGTCTGACGGATTCCAGACGGCCACCACACGCCCGCCCTGCGACTTCTGGCGCTGGGTGCGCTTGGCGGTGATGGTGTTGTAAAGGGCGCCGGCATAATCGTCGTAGAAGCCGGCGACACGAACCTTGAACGCCTCGCCCAGCGGCAGATCGACACCGCCCTCGACACGGTCGGAACCCTGTTCGAAATCATGGGTATAGAGTGCATTGGCGGCGAAATCGTCGCCGGGCTTGCGCGTCGTCAGGTTCACGGCGCCCAGGCTGGTATTCTTGCCCAGCAGTGCCGCCTGCGTGCCCTTAATCATTTCCAGACTGGCGGCATCGAACATTGAATTGGCGAATTCCCGCGCCCGCGCTGTGAACACACCATCCACGAACATCGACACCGAACTGTCGAATGATGGATTGCCCGGCTCCGATCCCAATCCGCGGATAGTGATCGAATAGGCACCGGGGCTGGGGGCTTTGGAGATATTGACCGAGGGCATGACCTTTGAAATCTCGGTGAAGCTATTCACCGCCTTGGCCGTGATGGTCTCCATGTCCAGTTGGGTGATGGTGGCGGGCACCTTCTGGCTCACCTCACTGCGCTTGCGCGCGGTCACGACGATCTCCTCCAGCGTCACCTCATTCGCGGCGACGGCGGCTTGCTGCGCCTTTGCCGGCAAAGCCGCCAGAAGCCCCAGCAACGTAACGGCAGATATGGATGCAAACTGTGCATGACGGACGATCATGATTTCCTCCCTGACTCCCAAGCTGGTTGCTTGGTGTATGTTTTATATATTCTGTAGAAAAATATGTTTTTTGACGTTCCGTCAAGATTAAATGGGGCTGTCGGTTCCTTCTCGTACGGCGGCGGGAACCACATGCCGGTCGATGATCAAGGCGCCTACCATGGCCAGGGCAAGGGCTGTGACCACCATGAAGCCAAAGGCAACGGCATTGCCGCCGTCCCCACCCAAGGCCGCAGCGGCCCCGAAGGCTACGGCGACGGCCCCCAGGCGCGACATGGCATTTGCCGTCCCTCCGCCCCGAGCCCGGCTTTCTACGGGATAAAGTTCCACGCACAGCACAAACTGCACCGACGCGACCGCGCCAACCCCCGCTCCGATCAGCACCAGGGCCACGAAGACAGCGACCGGCAATCCCGACATGGCGGACAGGGCTGTCGCCAGCAACACTGTCCCCGACATAACCAGGACGATGGCCAAGACCAACCCACGCTTGGACCCGATGCGGCGAATGGCGGCCGCCATGCCAAGAGTCCCCACAATCAAGGCGGCATTCAACGCGAAGGATCCGGCCACAGCCAACGATACAGAG
Source organism: Niveispirillum sp. (assembly GCF_017996735.1). Taxonomy (GTDB): domain Bacteria; phylum Pseudomonadota; class Alphaproteobacteria; order Azospirillales; family Azospirillaceae; genus Niveispirillum. The sequence goes on along the minus strand of NZ_JAGOGJ010000087.1, from coordinate 10,246 downwards.
AACCCATGGCTGGCCAGCAGCGTCGGCACCCAATGCAGGAAGGCAAACCCGGCATAGCCCGAGGCAAGCGCCAGCACCCAGAGTCCCGTGGTCCGCCGCACATAGCCAGGGGCCAGCAGACCAGCACCCTTTGGCTTCACCGCCTGACGAACAGCGCGCAGGAAATCCGGCGATTCATGCAGCAGGAAATACATGGCGGCACAAGCCAGCAGCGTCAGGCCGCCGGCACCCATGAAAGTAGATTGCCAGCCATAGGCGGGCAATACCACCGAACAGACCGCCGCACCCAACACCCCGCCCAAAGGCGTTCCTATCGTGGCCAGGATGATGGTTTGTGCCCGCCGCCGCTCCGCCACGGTCTCTGCGATCAAGGCGAAGGCGTTGGGATAGAGCGCGCCATAACCGATACCTGCCACCAGGCGCAGCAGCACCAGTTGCGGTACATCTGCTGCGAACCCAGTGGCCAGAGTCAGCACGCCGGAGACCAGAAGGCTGACCAGAATGGCCGGCCGACGGCCCATCCGGTCGCCCAGCATGCCGCCGATGGCCGCCCCGACGGTCATGCCGGCCAGTGCCGCGGCCAGGGCCGGGGCCAGGGCCGCCTTGGAAATGCCCCAGCCATCAATCACCTGTGGTGCGGCAAAAGCCATCAACTGGATATCCGCACCGTCGATCATCAGCGCCAGGATGCAAAGAGCCAGCACCAGACCCGGACGGCCGGGCGTGGCGGCGTGCTTCATATCAGCGGGCATGCGCCCTTCCTCCCTGAGAATTTTGTGGACACACTGTATAAAAAAATATTTATTTCAACAAGCGGCAGCGCGAAATCCAGCGCACAAAAGAATATCGCGCCCACAAGGATGGAACCGGTCGCCGGTTGAAGAGGTGTGAATGGCCAAGGAAAACATTGATTGGACGAAGGTGACGCAAGCTGTACGCACCGATGTGCGGCTGCGGGCGACCCCGAATCCGGTGGCACGCGCCGTCGATATCGCCCATGTGCGGTTTTCCCGCCAGGACGTTATGAAGCAGGGTCGTTTCCTGGCCGATTTCGGCCTGCGAGAGGTCCCGGGTAGCGATGGTTGGCAGGCGTTCGGCGGTACCGGCGGCTATGGCCCCTGCTACCTGCTTCAGCAGGGCGAGGATGCGTTCATGGGGCTGGGCCTTGCCGTTTCCTCACGCGCCGATCTGGAAAAGCTGGCAGCCCAGCGCAACGCTTCGGGCATTGAGCCGGCGCTGTGCTGGCCGGGTGGGGAGCAGGTCCGTCTGACCGATCCGGCCGGCAACAGTGTGTATGCCGTCCATGGTCCCTTCGTCGAGGCCGCGTCGCCGCGCCCGCCGCTGAACCAAAATCTGGACAATGTCCTGCAGCGGCTGAATGACATGCAGCGTCCGCCCGAACAGGCGGCCACAGTGCTGCGTCTGGGCCATGGCGTGCTTGGGGTGGTGGATTTCTTCCGCTGCGTGCGCTGGTACATGGATCATTTCGGCCTGGTGCCATCGGACATCCAGACCATCGGCGAAGGCGATCCGGCCTTGGTCTTCATGCGCTGCAACCGGGGGGACATGCCGGTCGATCATCACACCGTGGTGATAGCGCAGAATGTCCTGAACCTGTTCAGCCACGCCGCCTTCGAATGTATCGACCTGGATGACATCGCCATGGGCCAGGAGTGGTTGATGTCGCGGGGTTGGAAGCATGCCTGGGGCGTGGGACGCCACCTGCTGGGCAGTCAGATTTTCGACTATTGGCGCGACCCTGTGGGCGACAAGCTGGAACATTTCGTCGATAGCGACAAGTTCACCGCCGACAAGCCGGCCGACGTCTCGCCGCTGAGCACCGGCGGGCTGTACCAATGGGGCCCCCCCGTTCCGGCCGATTTCGAGAAGCCGCGCATGACGCCTTCCCTGCTGTGGAAGGCCATTCGCAACATCCGCGCCAGCGAGGAAATGACATTCACGCGCGTGAAGGATCTGATGCGCGCCGTCGCCACCCCGCCTCGCCCCTGGCATTGAACCGGAGCCACACATGCAACCGACTGTTACAGCAACGGGCCCGTCCACGGGACCTGGTGAATGGGATGTGCTTGTCGTCGGTGCCGGCCCTGTCGGTATGGGGCTTGCCATCGAACTAGGCCTGCGCGGCATGAATGTGCTGCTAGTGGAGCAGCGGGAACGCGCAGGCGCCGCCCCTCGAGCCAAGACCACCAATGTCCGCACCCGGACCATCCTGCGTCGTTGGGAACTGGCAGACCGGCTGGCGCAGGAAGCGCCGCTGGGTCTGGATTATCCCAGCGACATGCGTTTTGTGACCAGTCTCGCCGGTTATCCGCTGGCCACGTTCGAAAACGCCTTCTCCACCGCGCCTGTGCGGGCGGACACGCATCCCGAACATGGGCAATGGGTGCCGCAATATACGCTGGAACGCATCCTGCGGGAGAAGGTGCAATCCCTGCCCACTGTCAGTCTGCACATGGGGGTGCGCTTCCTGTCCTTCCATCAGGATGAACATGGGATCCATGCTACCCTGGCGGACGGCAAGGGCGAGATGCAGGTGGAAGCCCGCTATCTTGTCGGAGCCGATGGCGCGCGTAGCGCCGTGCGGGAGGCGATCGGGGCGCGGATGGAAGGTCGTCATGGCTTCTCCCGCCATTTCAACATCATCTTCCGCGGCACCGGTCTGGCCCAGGCGCACAAGCATGGCAAGGCCGTCGCCTATTGGCAGGTCGGTCCATCCGGGTTCAGCGCCGTGGGCCCCATGGACAAGGATGATCTCTGGTTCTTCGGCTGTGCCGCCGAGGGTGAAGCCACGACCCTGACAGATGAAGATGCAGCAGCCCGCATCCGGACCGCGACGGGCATCGACCTTCCGTTCGAAATCGTGGCCAAGGATTTCTGGGTCTCCAGCGAGTTGCTGGCCGACCGCTACAGCAAGGGCCGTGCCTTCCTGGCCGGCGATGCCTGCCACCAGCATCCGCCCTTCGGCGGCTATGGCATGAATATGGGCATCGGTGATGCGCTGGATCTGGGCTGGAAGCTGGCCGCTACCTTGCAAGGCTGGGCCGGCGACGGGCTTCTGGGTAGCTACGAGGCGGAGCGCCGTCCCGTTCATCGCACAGTGATTGACGAGGCGGTGGCCAACCACCCCGCCTCCCTGCCCCTGGACATGCTGTCCGTCATTGAGGAGGCATCACCGCGCGGAGAAGCAGTGCGTACCGGCGTGGGGGCGCGGATCGCAGCGACGAAGGGGCGGGAATTCCATACTCTGGGTACTGTGCTGGGCCTCTCCTATGCCGGCTCCCCCATCGTTGCAGTCGATCCCGAATCCCCACCCGCGCATGATGCACAGAATTATCGCCCCAGCGCCGTTCCCGGCTGTCTGGCCCCGCATGCCTGGCTGCCCGACGGGCGCTCGCTCTACGACCTTTTTGGCCCAGGCTTCACCCTTCTGGCGGCACCCGAAGCGGCCGGGTTGGCGGCTGCGCAGGCCGATGCCGCGCGGCTGGGCGTGCCGCTGCGCATCGTGCAGCCGGACGGGATCGACCTGCGGGCACTCTATGGCGCCAGGCTTGCCTTGATCCGTCCAGATCAGTTCGTCGCCTGGCGCGGTGACGCCTGGCAAGATGTGTTCCCTTTGGTCACCGGCCAGTGACCAACCTTGCTTACCGATGAGTGCTGTGGCAGATAGATAAAAAGTTAAATTACGAGATTATATATGTTTACGGCGGTCCAGACGGAAACGGGTCAGGAAGGGCAGCGCAGCCAGACCGGCTGGGCCTATTCAGTGATCCGTGGCGACATCATTGCCGGCCGCCATCCGCCCAACAAAAAAATGAAGATCCAGGACTTGGCGGCAGAGCTAAAGGTCAGCCCCGGTGCCGTGCGCGAGGCCCTGTCACGCCTGGTTCCCGAACAGCTTGTGATCTCGCGAGAGCAGCGCGGTTTCATTGTGGCGCCCCTGTCGATCACCGACCTTGAGGACCTGACGGCCCTGCGTTGCGAGATCGAGGCAATCGCCCTACGCCAATCCGTGGTCAAGGGTGACCTGCGGTGGGAGGCCAATCTGGTGGCGGCCGCCCACCGGCTGCGCTCCGGGGTAAAGGCAGGAGGCAACGGTGACCGAGCCAGCATTGAGGAATGGCGTGACAGCCATGCTGCCTTTCATGCCGCACTGATCGGTGGCTGCGGCAGCCAGCGCCTGATCGCCCTGCATGCCCAGCTTTACGAACAGTCCGAAAGATACCGCATGCTGTCGGTCTATGTGGAACCCAAGCGCAATGTGACGGGCGAGCATCAGGAGATTGTCGATGTGGCGCTGAAACGCAATGCCGACAAACTGGTGGACGTGGCTGTCAGTCATATCCGCCGCACCACGGACCTGATCGTCAAAGCCGCCGCCAAGCAGGGTCTGCTGGAGGCTTGAAGGACATGGGCTGACATTGCAGCCCATGTCCTTGCGTTCATCCCTGCAACATGCACCGCAGATCGGCCTTCGACACCTTGTTCAACGTCGATCGCGGGAGGTCGTCGACCAGCCTGACCTCGTGCGGGCGCTTATAATCAGCCAACTGCTCCTCACACGTTGCCACGATGTCGGCGGTCAAGCCTGCGACATCCGTGCCGTTGTGCGGGATGACGAAGGCCACGGGCACCTCGTCCAGCATCGGATGCAGCCTGCCGGCCACGGCAACCTCCCGCACGCCCGGTACCATCATGATGACACGTTCGATCTCGGAGGCGGCGACATTCTCACCCCCCACCTTCAGCATATCCTTGGCGCGCTCCACGAAGAACAGCGTGCCATCCTCACCCAGCCGCACCCGATCACCGGTGATGAACAGCCCGTCCGGCGTGAAGGATTTCGCCGTGGCATCGGCATCCCCAGCATATTCCATAAACAGCGAGAGACCCCGCTGGCCGCGCACATAGAGATCGCCGGTCTCGCCCGGCGAAACGGGCTGCATGCCGTCGTCCAGCACCAGGATTTCATAGTAGGGCGAAGAGAAGCCCATACCCATCGGAGCGGCCGGCCGTGTCGGTGAACTGACAATGCCGTGGGAGATCGTTTCCGTCATGCCCCACCAAGTGACCATCGGCACCCGGAAATGCGCTTCCAGCGCCGGGATGCGGATGGCGGCACCGAAGAAGCGGAAACTATGCCGCGCCGGCACCGGATGCTCAAGCAGCGCACTGGTGCAGAAAGGTACGACCGACGTCCAGGTGCAGCCATTGCGCAGTGCCACCTCCCAGAAGCGCGAGGCGGAAAAACGCGGCTGCAGGACGACGGTAGCTCCTACCCACAGCGAGGCCAGCACCGAATAGACCTGGGCATTGGTGTGGATCAGGGGCAGGAATACCAGATGAACGTCGTCGGGCCGCAAACCCTCATGCATCGCGGAGACCTGCGCGCCCCATAGGCAATTGCCATGCGACCACAGCACCGCCTTGGGCCGGGCGGTGGTGCCGGACGTGTACTGGATGGCGAAGGGCCGGTCGGGGCGCGCCTCCAGCGCTGGCAGGGCGGTGGGATCTCCTGCCAGATCGCCCATCCCCTGACCCGCCCGCACAACATGCAACCAGGCACCATCCGCCAGACCCGCTCTCACCGCAGCCTGGTATGCCGGCTCGGTGATCGCGCCAACGGCCTGGCAATGCCGGGCGAAGTAGGCAATGTCGCTCACCGTACTACGGGTGTTCGTGGTGACGGCAACCGCACCGACCCAGCCACAAGCCAGCCAGGCCATGAGGAACTCCGGGCAATTCTCCAGATGGATCAGTACATGGTCGCCCGGTGCCACACCACGGGCCACCAGACCGGCCGCCACCACCTTCACCTGTGCCAGGAAAGCCGCATAGGTCCAGTGGGACCGCATCCCATCGACCTGCACTCCGTCGAACGGTTCCCATACCAGAAATGGATGGTTGCCGCGCTCCTGCGCGTGCCGTGCCAACAGGGTGCGGACATCCTGCCCGGCGAATTCCGTCTCTACCATCACCATCGGTCACCCCCGCAGACGCAAGCTGTTCTCGATATGACCGAGGCCCGCGATCTCACAGCGGACCAGATCCGATGGCTGGAGGAACCGGCGGGGATCCATGGCGGCCCCGATGCCGCCCGGCGTGCCGGTGAAGATCAGGTCGCCCGGCTCCAGCGTCATCGCATGCGACAGGTGCTCGATTTGATCCCACAGGTTGAACACCAAATGGCTGGTGTTGGAGTTCTGCCGCAGTTCCTCGTTGACCCAGCATTTGATGTCCAGCGCGTGTGGGTCTGTCACCTCGTCCGCCGTAGTGATCCACGGACCGATCGGCGCATGGGTATCGAAGGATTTGCCAAGCGACCATTGCGAGGAACTGTGCTGCCACCGCCGTTCCGTCACATCATTTCCCACGCAATAGCCAAAGATCGCGCCAGGGGCATCGCCGCGGCCGATGTCGCGCCCGCCGCGGCCGATGATCGCCACCATCTCCACCTCGTAATCGACGCAGGACGGCTCGTGCGGGATCTCCACCGGGTCATAGGGACCGTGGATGGCAGTCACCGCCTTGGTGAACCAGACCTGCTGCTCCGGTGTGCCCAGCTTTGATTCTGCGATATGGTCGGCATAGTTCAGGCCGATGGCGAAAATCTTCCCGGGCCGCGCCAGGGGGGCCAGCACGTGCACCTCGTCCAGTTTGATCCGACCGGTGGCCCGCCACGCAATCTCGCGGGCATCATCGGCCAATCTGCCCCACCCGGCGATCAGGGCCCCCATATCGCCCGGCGGAACCGGCAGGGCCGACAATGGCACCACGTCGCCCTCCACCAGGGCGCCCAGCACAGCAGGTGCACTGCCCACTGAATATCGCAGCAACTTCAACGCTTCCTCCATAGCCGCCACAGAGCAGGGTCGGTGGCCTTATCCCGTTCGAAGCATATGATAATCGATTTTCTAGATAAAAAACTATTTTTTTGCACTCCCATTGACGTTCGTAAAAAATTTGACATGGCAAAATATATTCTTTTTAGTGCTATCGCAGATGATAAGAGTTCGCGACAAGGCGGACCGGCCAGGAGGTTTCCCCAAGCGCAGGCGAACTGCTGATCTGCTTCGCGCCGCCTTCGCGGGCAGGGGCCGGTATGACCTTCGCTGCGCCGAACCACGCGGTCTATCAGGAGAAAACAAACATGATGAATGTAAGGAAGTTCACCCTGTTGGCGTCTCTGACGATTGTCGGCCTTTGCGGCCCCGTCCTGGCTGAGACGGCGGAAACGGCTTTCATCACGCTGGGTACCAATTCCGGCCCCATCCCCAATTCCAAGAGGTCGGAACCCGCAAACCTGCTGCGGGCCGGCGGGCAGAACATCCTGATCGATGTCGGCGATGCCGCAGCCTGGCAGTTGAGCAAGGCGGGCGTCTCCCTGCGCGAGATCAATAACGTCTTGCTCAGCCACCTGCATTTCGATCATACAGGCGGTCTGTTCGCCTTCATCAGCCAGCGCTATCAGATGATCGAGGCCAGCCCGGTGACAATCTATGGACCTCCAGGCACCAAGGCGCTGGTGGATAGCATCACCACCGGCATAGCGGCCGCCACCCGAGGCGGCAACAACATGCGCGGCTTCTTACAAGGCGGTCCAGCTGATAACATCAACGTAACAGAGATCGCCGATGGCGCACAGTTCACAATCGGCGATGTGAGGTTGACTGCCGCCCGGAACAGTCACTATGTCGCCACGCTTGGCGGCGACGACCCGCAGGCGGTCTCGCTGGCCTTTCGCTTCGATATGCCGGCCCGTTCCATCGTCTATACTGGCGATACCGGTCCCAGCGAAGCGGTCGAGAAACTGGCCAAAGGCGTCGATCTGCTCATCTGCGAGATCATGGACCCTGAGATCGCGCTGAAGAGGGTTGGCGCCAACCGACCCGGCGTCCCGAAGCAGGTGACGGAAATGATCGGTGCGCATTTCCGCCGCGAGCATGTATCCCCGACCGAAGCCGGCCTGATGGCCACGCGGGCTGGTGCGAAGAAGCTGGTCCTGACCCATAACGCCCTCCCGGATGAGGCGATTGGGGATGCAGGCAAGGCCATTTCCCAGAACTACAAGGGGCCCTTCGTTTTCGCCAACGATCTGGATAGTTTTTAAGGCGCCCGCCCACACCTCGACAGCCAGCCCGCCCAGCGCCGCTCTGCGCAGCAGGTCGCGGCGACACATCCTCATTCCCCGCCCTCCATCTCTTCGACAGGGTGGGCACCGCCCCATTGCTGCCAGGCGGCCGCCATGGTGGCGACCCGTTCCGCCTGCGCGGCTGCCGGACCCGGATTTGTCACCGGCGGTCGGCATTTTCCGGATTTATGATTGATAACAATTAATTACCCTTATTTTGGAGCGATCGAGAATTTACAGGGTGTTTTTCGGGATACGGTTTACGGATCATGGTCGGCGGGTGGTCATGGTGGCGTTTGACGGGGGAGAAATCACCTCGGATGCGGGCGGTTTGCTGCTGCGTGAGGTAGCCGGTCGGCTGAATTTGTTCGGGCGGATGGCCGCGTGCTTCGACGACCGGCGCAACCGTAAGCAGGTGACGCATCCGCTGGCCGATCTGCTGGCTCAGCGGGTCATCGCCATGGCGCTGGGATACGAAGACCTCAACGATCACGACCTGGTGCGCCACGATCCGCTGTTGAAGGTGACGGCGGCGGCCAGGCCGCTTGTGCCGGGTGGCGCGCCGCTGCCGGCGCTGGCCGGGAGTTCGACGCTGGGTCGGCTGGAGCGGAGTTTCGAGGAGGCCGACCGGCGTTATCACAAATTCACCGCTCAGCCGTCGCGCCTGCAGGATCTGTATGTCGAGCTGTTCACAGGCAGCTACGCGACAGCGCCGGAGCGGATCATCCTGGACATCGACGCGACGGATATTGAAACGCATGGCCATCAGCGGGGCAGCTTCTTCCACGGTTATTATGAGCATCGCTGCTTTCTGCCGCTTTATATTTACTGTGGCCCGCATTTGCTGCTCTCCAAGCTGCGCCCCGGCAATGTGGACGGTGCCGAGGGAGCCAAGGCGGCCATCAAGCGGGTGGTGGGCAACATCCGCCGCCACTGGCCCAAGATCGGCATCCTGGTACGCGGGGATTCCGGGTTCGCGCGCGCGACCCTGATGAACTGGTGCGAAGCCAACGGCGTCGATTATATTTTCGGCCTGCCGCGCAACGACTATCTCCTGCATAAGGCCCGCAAGATCCGCTCACGCGCGGCGATGGCATTCCTGCCCACGGGCGAAACGGCGGAACTCTTCGGGAACTTCCATCACCAGACCCGCTCGGGCAGTTGGACCCGGCCCCGCCACGTGATCGCCAAGGTGCTGCACCGGTCGGAGACGGAACAAAGCTGCCGGTTTCTGGTCACCTCTCTGGACTGGAACGCGCCTTCTGTCATCAAGGCCATGGCCCAGGCCCGCGACAGGGCGGAAAGCCAAGGGGATAAGCCGCCGCGCGACCGGCTGGCCCGGACAATCTACGCGGCGCTGTACTGCCCGCGCGGCGATATGGAGAACCGGATCAAGGACTGCCAACTTGATCTTTTCGGATACCGGGCGGCGGCCCATGCCTTCAAAACCAACCAGACCCGGCTGATCCTGGCCGGGTTCGCCTAGCGGATCCGGATTTCCATGCCCGACGCCTGCCCTGTCCAGCACATCTTCTTCACCGCCTGGCGCGCCCTGGCCTCCCCGTGACCTCCGCTCCTTCCAGCAAGCGAAAAACGGCCGTCTGATCAAGGGGCCTGATCGGAATGATGAGGCGCGTCCACCCTCAAAAAGATTTTCGTCCTTTGGTTGCTTTTGGCAGGATTATGTCGACGCCGGATTTCATCCCGGTTCTGCACCAAGCCCTGGGCCGAAAAATCGTACCCCCAACCCGGCGCCAGAGACCAATTGCGACCGATTTCCCCAGGCAAAAAATTCACGTGATGAATCCGGGTGAATCGCCGTTACCTACGCTCAAATTCACTTTCTTCCGTTACCTATATGTTACCTGCGGGGTATGTGATAGGGTGGCCCAGAAACGACAAAAGCCGTTGATCCCTTTTGGGGATCAACGGCTTAGCCATGGATGCGGGGACAGGATTTGAACCTGTGACCTTCAGGTTATGAGCCTGACGAGCTACCGGGCTGCTCCACCCCGCGTCAGAGGGGATATTTTCCCCAATTGGGAACGCCGGCCTTATGGGCCGGCGTTAGAGTTTTTGGATTTCGTGAAGTTTTTT
>NZ_JAGOGJ010000086.1 GCF_017996735.1 Niveispirillum sp. | reverse complement strand
GATTACGACCAGCGTGGCCATGGATGGCAGCTACGTGAAGGCACATCGGTGTGCCCACGGCGGAAAAGGGGGGCCAAGGAGCAAGCCATTGGCATTTCCAGAGGCGGCCAAACCACAAAAGTCCACGCCCTGACCGATACGCTTGGTCGCCCGGTGGCCCTGCATGTGACGGCGGGTAACGTTTCCGACATCACCATGGCTGAGACCCTGCTGGCTGAGGTCGATGATTGCCGCTACGTCCTGGCCGACAAGGGCTATGACAGTGATAAATTGAGGGCCAAAATCAAGGAGAAGGGCGCGAAGCCTGTCATTCCCGGCAGAAAGTCACGCAAGAAGCCCATCCGCTTCGACAAGGTCAGGTACAAGTTCCGATGGATGGTCGAGGCCGTCTTCTGCCGCCTCAAGGACTTCCGACGCGTCGCAAACCGATACGACAAGCTCGCCAGAAACTTCCTATCCACCCTCGCAATCGCAACCATCGTGGCGTACTGGACCTGATTGAGTCTCGACCCTAGCCCCAGTCACAACGTCATGCCTGTCACGGTTGCGGCTGGACCGCAAATCCCTATCGGCTAAACTCGGTGCCGGCTGCCGCTGGGTCATGCGCATGTTGCGGCTGGACCGCAAATCCCTATCGGCTAAACTAGTGCGTCGCCGCGGGCCTGCGCTTCCTGCGTTGCGGCTGGACCGCAAATCCCTATCGGCTAAACTTGAAGCGATTCGGCATGTGATGGGCGTGGGGTTGCGGCTGGACCGCAAATCCCTATCGGCTAAACTACAGGCGCAACGTGCCGCCGCCATCAAGGTGTTGCGGCTGGACCGCAAATCCCTATCGGCTAAACTAACAGTCGCTGAAAGGGTCTAATGGCGTTAGTTGCGGCTGGACCGCAAATCCCTATCGGCTAAACTATCTACGCCGACAACGTCGCCAGCAACAGCGTTGCGGCTGGACCGCAAATCCCTATCGGCTAAACTGGCAGGCCGGTGGTGGCATTGTTGACCTGCGTTGCGGCTGGACCGCAAATCCCTATCGGCTAAACTGCGCACCGGGTTGGCGTACTGGATGGAACGGTTGCGGCTGGACCGCAAATCCCTATCGGCTAAACTACCTCCGACAGCACCGATGCAGACAGGTGTGTTGCGGCTGGACCGCAAATCCCTATCGGCTAAACTTGATCCGTGAATAACCTGTTGAAATAATGGGGAGTTCACGGATTTTCCTTGGCTTCGCCACGACACTTTCCCCCTCTAAAACAAGGCCAGTTGGGCGGGATTTCCGCGTGGTTGCTTTTTTGTTCTGTTGTCGAAGCTGGTCACGTTCTGGTACTGCCGGTCGGTGATGGTCAAGATCTGGACATTGCCTTTGGTGGGGACCTGTCCGGCGATCCGTTTGGTTGTCGCATCCACCTGCTCCTTCCCGGAACACCATCGCAAATATACAGAAAACTGGGCCATTTCAAAGCCTTGGTCCAGCAGGAATTGCCGAAACCGGGTGGCGTTGCGCCGTTGAGCCTTGGTTTTGACCGGCAGGTCAAACAGGACCATCATCCACATGATCCGATACCCGTTCAAAGCCATCGTCATCCTCCTTCAGCCGGACGGCACCGGCGGTGAGGTCGAGGGGCAGGGGAGAGAGTGGCAGGTCGATAGTGGCGTCGTGCCGCGTGTCGTCGTCAGGTCCTGGATCAGGATGGCGGCCAGTTCCCGCTTGGCATCGGCGGTCACCTGACGGGCACCGGCCTGCACCAGGCGCAGGGTCGCCAGATCGACCAGCGGCCGGAAGGGCTCCATCACGTCATCCACCAGCGCCATCGGGTTTCCCTTATTGGAATGGTGGATCCCGATGGAGGGGTGCAGTCCCGCCGCCACAACAGCGCGTGCCGCCCCGCTGCGCAGGATGGCATAGCCATAGTTCAACAGGGCGTTGGCACCGCCCGCTTCCGTGTCGCGCCGGAAATCCGGTCCCATCAGCAGGGGCCAGTAGCGCCGTGCCGCCTGGGCCTCCACATTGGTCGGATCGCCCGACCGGACCTGCCGCGCCAGGGTGGTGAAGGCACCGGCGGGAACGCCCTGATGGGCCAGTACCGCACCCTGGTTGCGTATTTTGGCCTGGACCAGCCCTTGCCACAGCCGCTTGGTCAGGGGCTGTGGTGCCGTGATCTGGGCGCGGATGCGGCCGGTCTGGGCGTGGTGGCCGGCCACTGGCAGCATCGCGGATATCGGCATGTGGTTGGGACCGCACACAACGAAGGGCACATTGCGGTCGGCCAGGGCGTTCAGCAGGTTGGCCGAGAAGGTCAGGCCATGGGCGCTGGCGATGACCGCGTCGATATCATCCAGTGGCACCCGCCCCCGTTCACCATCCCCGTCCTTCACGACCAGGAAGCCACGCAGGACGGCAAGGTGAAGACCATCGGTCGAAATCTCCACCACCCGCCCTGGCATGGCTCAGCCCTCCGGGTGTGGGCCGGGGTCGCGCAGGCGACCCGACGGGGTCACCACGACCTTGCGTGCCCGCCGCTTGCGCAGCACATCGAAGGAGATGATGGTCCAGCGGAAATGATCGCCGCCCTTGGCCGTGCGGTCGTGGCGTTCCTGCAGTTTGCCTCCTTCGTTATGGGGGGCCAGCCTGACGCGATTATTGGCCAGATCCAGGATATGCACACGCATGACCTCAGGTGTCACTGTTCCATCCGGCCGCTCCACATCCAGGCGCAGCATGTCGCCCTTGTACAGGCGCATTACCACATCCGGGGCGGGCGGGGGCAGGGTGCCGCCATGGTGGCTTGCCTGCCGGCTGGCATCGAACAGGGTGGTGGCGCGGCCGGTCCAGCGGCCCTTGGCATCCGGCACGATATCCACACACAGGTTTTCACCCGGCACCACGGCCTTGTATGGGATGCCGGTGCGGCGGTTGCCGATACGTTCGAAATTGGCCTCGGGCTTGGTCAGGCGGACATGGCGCAATTGGTGCCAGGCGTGGTCGTCCCGGTTGCGGAAGCTCTCGACGGCCGCCTTGATATCATTGCCGGCCAGAACCTCGGCGGCGATGTGGGATTTCAGGGTTTCCCGCAGGGCGGTGTCGCGGATGCGCTCAACCTCCCCGGCCGTCAGGGAACCCAGCGGCTTGCGGTAGACCAGCGTATGGCCGCGCCAATGTTCGGGCCGGTTGATGATGCCATAGGCCGTCTCTTCATGCAGCCGGCCGGCGATGCCATGGTCGGGCTTCACCGACACGACGATGCGCGCCAGCCGATCCTCCAGATGCGGCCGGAACCAGTTGTGGCGGGGGGACAGGTCGTCCAGCAGCCGGTCCAGATGCTGGTCGGCCGCCTTCTTCGCCGCCATTTGCACCATCTGCACCGTGCCCTGATCAATGATGGAGATGATGGCGGCATCCAGCGCGTGGTGGCGGTGATCGTCGCGGTTCTTGTGCCCATTCACCGACAGCAACTCGTTCAGGCCCCATTTGCGGCGCAGCAGCCCGACCAGCGTGCCGGGCACGGCCCGCACCTTCAGGGTGCCCTGCCGTTTCTCATCGAACAGGCAGGACAGATAGAGCTTGGCCACGCGCGACAGATAGCGGGTGTCGTTCAGGTGCCGGTCCAGGAACCGTTCCTGGTCATCAAACCGTCCCATGGCGTCCGCCGCGAACCGCCAGCGGCGATTGGCGGGCAGAAGGGCGGCCCGCGCCTGGATTTCCGCCCAATCATAGCCCGTGGGTGAATGGCTGAACGCCTCCACCGGTGACAGGTTGCGCTTATCCCGGTTGGCCCGGCGCACACAGACGATGCGGTTGCCCACCCCATCATCCAGGGTGCGGCTGTAGGGAAGGATATGGTCGATATCGACATCGCCATGCAGCAGCCGCTCCACGCCGATATTCTCACCCGTATAGACGCATTTGCGCATCACACCGTCGATGGGCAGTTCCTCCCACAGGCGCAGACGCATGACCATGTCGGGCGTGGGGTCCACGCCCAATGCCCGCAATTGTTGACGCCGGCGGTCATTGTTCTTCTGGTTCTCCGCCTGCTCGCGCTGCACCTTGCGTCGGTCTTCCGCCGATCGCGACAGGTTGCGGGCCAGTTCCACAATGATGCTGTCGGGCTTGCCATACTCATGGATGATGTCGTTGACGACGGTGCGGATCTGGTTCAGCCCGATATGCACCGTGGGGTTGGCGATGCGGCCGATGCGGCGGAACGGGTCCTTGTCCGTTTCCTTGCCACTGCCGAAGGACAGGAAATGTTCCAGCGCCGGCACCTCGCAATAGAAGGGCAGCCGGTCCAGCCCCGCACCATCGGCGCGCAGGTCGGAATGATGGTCATAGCCGGCGGCCACCACCGCCTCGTCATAGCGCAGGCCCTTTTCCATCTCCGGCACGATGCGGGCCAGGGCAGCGGCGGACAGGCGGCAATGGCCGTCGGGCAGGCTGGCTGCCGCCACGGCTCCCGCCGCCTCTGCCGACAGGCCGAACCTCTCACCCAGCCAGCCAACCAGCTCATCGGTTTCGGCATTCTCGTCCAGCAGACGGGTCACCACCTCTGCCTGCGTGTCCGGCGGCAGGGCGCGCCACAGGGGGCCGAAACGTTTCTTGTCGGCCATGGATGCTGCCGTGGCATCGCCGTCCAACCGGTCGCGCTTCTCATCCGCCAGATTGAGCTTTGTGTCGGGCGGCAGCTTGGCCGCCTTCAGCAACTGGTCGAATTTCCTGTCCTTGTGGTTCATCAGGGCGGCCAGCATCGCCTCCCGCCCGGTGGCGGGCAGCGGATCCTTGCTGAAATCCTCCCGCAGGATGCGCAGATTGTTCACCTCCTGCAAAATCCGGAAGCGCTGGGCCAGCGGCAGGGCCCAGGGGGCACGGGGTTCCCCCGGCTGCAAGGTGCATTTGCCGGGATCGACGGGGCGCAGCCTGCGTTGGTGGAAAATCACGCCGCGAATATGGTCCCACTGCGCCGGCGTGACCGACGGATGGTGGGGCCCCTGGCATTCCCGGATCGTGTCGAACTCCGCCTGCGCCAGTTCGCGGGAGGGGTAGAAATCATAATTCGCCTTGGCCCCTGTGCCCGACAGGCGGGCGCGCACCGGCTGCTTGGCGGCATGTCGGGCCGCCAGCCAGGCCCCCAGGCTGGGCAGGCCTGACGCCTCGATCTGGGCGGCCAGGGCACTGATGCCGGTCTTGATCTTGCCTTCCTCGGCGGCGTCCCCCTCTCCGCCCGGCCGGCGGGTGGACCGGAAGCCGCGCCGCTGGTTCAGGTGGAACAGGGCACGCCCCAGCTCATACGGGGGCAAAGCCTGCGCCGTGGCGGCCAGCGCGCGCAGGGCATAGGGGTCCAGATGTTCCAGCGCCTTGCGCTGTTCCCGGTCGGCTGGAAACAGGCCAGCCGCCACCAGGGCCGTGATCAGCCGCTTCTGCCGTTGCAGGAACCGGTCCCGCCGCCGCCGCGCCTGCCGCGCCACCCGCCGGTCTACGGCCAGACTGGTGCCCTTCTGCGGGTCCCGCCCTTCCGGAAACACCCGCACGCCCAACCGGATCAACCCGCATGGCTCCCCCCGTGCATTCAACTCGGTCGCACACCAGCCGATGGAGGTGGCACCGACATCAAGGGCGAGCGTGTAGCGGCGGTTGGGCATAATCTTATCTTTCTTGGTGATATTCCCTTATAAGTGGTATCAATTTACGCATATGCATCAATCATTGACAATTGAAGATGGGTATTCCACCATTCAACCGTGATGGCCTTGATCACTGTTTTAGCCGATAGGGATTTGCGGTCCATCCGTTAACACGCGCCGGGACGTTCCCCGTGCGCACCAAATGCGGGCGGTCCCTCGGGGCCGCCCCTTTGCTTTTGGGGCTCTGTGCGTGCGGCGAAAAGGCGGATCACCCCAACGCATATTCCGTCAGGATGTCCTCCCCGTCAAAGCTCTGGTCAAGCCGCCTCCACCTTAGGTGTGGAGCCCCCATGGTCGGCGGCCTCATCCGCCTGTTCCGCCACCCGGTCGGCGGACAGGATGAAGCCCGGCCGGCACAGCAGGGTCCAGGCCGGCACGAGGAAGATGGCGGCCGCCATGTTCAGCGCCAGCATCAGGCACAGCAGCAGGGCCGCGTCCGCCTGGAACCGCAGGCTGGACAGGAACACCCACATGACCACGCCGAACATGAGCGTGAAGGCCGTGAAGCTGATGGCGCGGCCCGTGGTCATGATCGTTTCCCGGATGGCGCGGGGCAGGTCGCCGGACAGGCCGTACTGGTGCCGGATACGGTCCATGATGTAGATCGAATAATCGATGCCGATCCCGATGCCGACCGCCACCACGGGCACGGTGTTGATGTTCAGGCCGGCGCCCGTGATGCCGAACCAGGCATAGGTCAGCAAGGTGGCGAAAACCATCGATGACAGCATCATGGCGCCCGCCGCCACCGACCGGTAGGCGGCCGCCGTCAGCAGGGTGATGACCAGCAGCACGACGGGTACCACCAGCAGGTTGGAATGCAGGATGGCATCGTTGATGCCGGCATTCACCCCGATCACCCCGCCCGCCAGATGGAAGCTGAGCCCCGGCACGGCACTGCCATTCTGCGCGATCCATTCGCGTGCCCTGCCAATCGCGGTGCGGATCGTGTCGCCCTTATGGTCTTTGAAGAAAAAGACCAGATTGGCTGTGCGCTCGTCCGGCGTCACGAACTCGTTCAGGGCGCCGGGGATGGGGCTGGATGCCATATAGGCGAACATCAGCCCGCCGACATAGGACGCATCGCCGGGAATGACGGCCCAGCGCGGGTCGTTGCCATGCAGCAGCCGGTTCACCTGGGCGATCAGGTCGGGAATGCCCTTGGTGCCGCCCACCGCCGGGTCGCCCATCATATGGACCTGCAGATCCTGGATCGATTGCAGCACGTCGGGCCGTTTCAGGTCGCCCTTTTCGGCGACGCGGGCCACGATGTACAGTTCCTCCGATCCGGGGAAGTCGGCATTGATGGTGGCGGACGCGCGGTTATAGTCGTGGTTGGGATAAAAAAGCGGCGATCCCGGCTCGCTCTCCCCGATCTGGATGGCGGGCAGCAGGGCGGCCGACCCGGCCACCAGCAGGGCTGCGGCCAGCACGGTACCCCTGGCGGCGCCCATGCCCGACACGAAACGCCCCGTCGCGGCCAGGATACGGTCGGTCAGGCTGCCCTGCCTGCGGATCAGCGGCTCAGGCCCCGGCACCACGGCCAGCATCAGCGGCACCAGCAGCAGCACCGCTGGTACGATGGACATGGCCCAGAGCGAGGCATAGAGCGCCAGCTTATGGTCCAGCGGGATCGACCCCAGGATCAGCAGGAAGATGCCGGCCGCGTCCGCCACGATGCCCAGGCATCCCGGCCGGAACAGGGCGTGGAAGGCGGCCCGCGCCGCGACCTTGGTATCGCCGCTGCGCGCCAGTTCCACGAAATAGCGCTCAACCTTCTGCACCCCGTGCGACAGGGCGCGGGCCGAGATCAGGAACGGGATGACCAGGGTCAGCGGGTCCAGGTTGATGTCCAGCAGCACGACCCAGCCCAGTCCCCAGATGGTGGAAACCGTGATGGCCGCCACCGGCATCAGCACGCCATAGGCCCGGCGGAAATAGACCAGCAGCAGCCCGACCATCACGGCCAGCGTTGCTGCGAAGATCTGCAATATCTCCACCATGTAGGTGTACATCCAGCCGACGATCACGGGCTGGCCGATGACATGTACCTCGAACCCCTGGGCGCGGAGTTCCGTCTTCAGGGCCGCCAGCTTGTCGAAGATGGCGTGGTAATCCAGGTCGCCTTCGGCCAACTGCCCCTTGATCAGCGCCGCGTCCAGGGCGGGGGAGACGATCAGCCCGTAGGTGCGCGGATCGGCCATCACGTCGATGCGAAGCTGTTCCAGTTCCGCCGCCGACAGCGGCTGTGCGGCGGACGGGTTGTAATAGGGCGTGGCCACCACGGCCCCCGTTTCCGACACGGTGACACGCCGGGCCGTGCGGTGGGTGATGGAGTTCACGAGGTTGTGGTTGATGCCCGGCAACTCGTCCACCACCTGGGTCGCGTGGTGGATGGCGGCCAGCGCCTCATTCGTGAAGATGCCGCCATCGGGGGCCTTCACCGATACCGTGACGATGTTGGCGCCGCCGAACGTGTCGCGGATGTCGTTATGCAGGCGGATGAACTCGTTCTCCTGCGGCAACAGGTCGGCAAAGTCCGTGTAGACGCGCAGGTTGGGGAGCTGAAAGGCGAACAGGGCCGTGATGCCCATCAGGATGGAAAGGAACAGGCCCGGC
Organism: Niveispirillum sp.; assembly: GCF_017996735.1. Taxonomy (GTDB): domain Bacteria; phylum Pseudomonadota; class Alphaproteobacteria; order Azospirillales; family Azospirillaceae; genus Niveispirillum. Next base: position 21,832 of record NZ_JAGOGJ010000086.1, on the reverse strand, counting down.
CGGGTGAAGATCATCTGTTCGAACCGGGCCATGGCGCCGGAGCTCGCGGAGTGGGTCTGGGTCATGGCGTCAACCTGATCTGGGTGAGCGTGCCGGCCGCACCGGCCGCCAGGATGGTGTCGGGGCCGGTGGCGACGGCGCCGGTCAGGAAGGGCGCGCCGGCCTGCGGTGCCTGCGCCGGGGTCCAGTCCTTGCCGTCGATGGACAGGACGGTGGCGCGGTCACCGACCGCCACGACCCTGCCGCCCGGCATGGCCGCCAGACCGAACAGCCCCACCTGCGTGCCGCTGGGCTGCTTGGTCCAGCTTTGCCCGCCATCGGCCGTGTGCATGACCGCCCCATCCAGCCCGACCACCCAGCCATGGGCGGCATCGGTGAACAGGGCTGCTTGTGGATAGAATTCGCCCGGAATGGGCGGTTGCGCCGTCCAGCTTTCCCCGCCATCCGTCGTGGCATAGACGCTGCCGAACTCGCCCAGCGCATAACCGCGGTCCGCTTCCGGAAACTGAATGGCGGTCAGGATCAGGTCCTCCCCGATCGACCGGTCCTGCCAGCTTTTGCCGCCATCGTCGCTGACCAGGATGGTGGAGAAGCCGCCCACGACCCACAGGCGCCCGGCGGCATCACAGGTGACGGCCTGCGGCGGTTCCGGGCTTTCCAGCGCGTGCATGGCCCAACTGGTCCCGGCGTCGCTGCTGGTGAAGACATGGCCGCGCCCGTCCAGGGCCGCAAAACCGCCATCGGGGCAGGTGGTGACGTCCAGCAGGGCGGGACGCAGGCCGCCGGTGCGGTCGGTCAGATCATGGCGCTGCCAGGTGCCGCCATCGTCCCTGCTGACCCCGATGACGCCGCGCAGGCCCACGGCCACGATGGTGCCGGTCTTTCCATCCCGGGTCACCGCCTGCAAAAGGTCAGTGCGCCCGAACCCCTCGGCGATGGCGGGGCCGGCGATGATTGCCAGGACCAGCGCCAGGGCTGTCATGCCAACAGTCATCAAAATTGACTGTTGGCATCCGCGCCGACTGGCGCGGCGCCGCTCATGCGGCGTAGCCAATCCGCCGGATGGCGGTGCCGGCGATTGAGGTGCTGGTATCAAATGGCGGGCAGGGTGGGGGCGGCCCGGCAGCAGCCGGGACCGCCGCGCGGAAGGCGCGTCGCACATTCTTCATTTCCCCCTCGGACGGGTATCGGCCGGGGCGCGCTTGCGCCGGACCGTTCCCGGATCATGTCCGCCCCTGTTGTCGCGGGGCGCTTCTTCGGTGGGGAAAAGGTTAGCAACCCCTGTGCCAGCACGGGAAAGCAAGGCTTCCGGGCGGTACCGTCCCGCCTTGCTTCACGATTTGATCGAAGCGTCCGGCAGGGGCGGGGGCAGGGGTGATGAATTGGTGAAGGTCAGCGGGCGGACAGGGTGGGAATGCTGTCCAGTTCCGCCGCCATGGCCGCCGACACCACGGCCAAGTCATACTTCGTCTGCAGACTAAGCCAAAGCTCCGCCCCGTTCCCGCACAGCCGGCCCAGACGCAGGGCCATGGCCGGCGTGACGGCGGCCCGTTCGGCCAGGATCGCATGCAGTGTCTGGCGCGACACGCCCAGCAGTTCCGCGATCTCCGTAACTGACCGGTCCAGTGCGGGGATCACGTCCTCACGCAGAAGCTCGCCGGGATGCATGGGGGGAAGGGCGGTATCAGGCATCAGTGATAATCCTCCAGGTCGAGATCAACCGCATCCACACCATCCCAGCCAAAGGTAAGCCGGTAGTTGCCGGTTCCCCAGATCGACCAGCGCTTCGGGTCGGTGTGCAGCCCGTGGAAACGATACCCCGGCGATTGATGTCTTCCGGCTGTTTCGCGGCATCAAGTACCAGCAACTGACGCCGCACACGGGCATGGTTTTCGACCGGCAAACGCCGATGGTCTCCATCTTCCCAATATTGGCGCAGTGGCTTGCTGCGGAACGACCGGATCATGCGTGTAATGTGATCCTTTACAGCGACGTGTCAAGTCTTGCCTTACACGATCTTCCGTTTCAGCCGGTAGGCCAACTGCGGCCTGGTGATGCCCAGCATGCGGGCGGCTTCGGAGATGTTGCCCTGGGCCCGTTCCACGGCGGCCTGCAGGAGCTGTTCCTCCAGATCGTCCAGCGAGGTGCCGTTGCCCAGCAGCGTGTCGATCAGGCTGCCGGCATCGCCGCCGCCCGCGCCCGCCACCGTTTCCTTCGCCCGCGCTGCCTCCCGCTGGCCGCAGGGGTTCAGCAGCCCGTCGCCCGACATGGCCAGGACATTGGCCGACAATATCTCGCCCGAGGTGAACAGGTGGCAGAGGTCGACCGCCTCTCCGTCGGCGGCCAGGATGACGCCGCGTTCGATCATGTTTTCCAGCTCCCGGATATTGCCGGGCCAGTCATAGGCGAACAGGCCATTGATGGCGCGCTGGGTGAAGCCGGTGACCTGCTTGCCGTGGCGGCTGCGGAACTGCTTCAGGAAATGCTCCATCAGCAGGGGGATGTCGGCGCGGCGGTCGCGCAGCGGCGGGATCTGGATGGGAAAGACGTTCAGGCGGAAGAACAGATCCTCGCGGAAGGTTCCCTTGCGGGTGCAGTCGCGCAGGTTGACATTGGTGGCGGCAACCACGCGGACATCCACCTTGCGGCTTTTCCGGTCGCCGACGCGCTCCACCTCCCCCTCCTGCAGGGCGCGCAGCAGCTTCCCCTGGGCCTGCAGCGTCAGGGTTCCGATCTCGTCCAGGAACAGGGTGCCGCCATGGGCGCGTTCAAACCGGCCCGCCCGGCTTTCGGTGGCGCCGGTGAAGGCTCCTTTCTCCACCCCGAACAGCTCGCTTTCGATCAGATGTTCGGGGATGGCGGCGCAATTGATGGCGACGAACGGCCCGCTGGCGCGCTTGGAGATGCGGTGAAGGGTCTGCGCGAACAGTTCCTTGCCCACCCCGCTTTCGCCCAGCAGCAGGACGGTGGCGTTGGTCCCCGCCACCTTCTCCAGCATGTGGCAGACCATGTTGAAACCCGCCGACGCGCCCACCAGCAGCTTCTCCGGGGTGGCCGGCACCTCCGGCGAGGGGGCTGCGGCGGGAACGGTGGCGGGGGCCGCCTGCGCCGTCCGGTTCGACACGATCAGCCGGTCGCGGTTGGCGAAGCTCTGTGGTTGCAGATAGCGCAATTCCTCATCCGTGGCGTCCCATTCCGACAGGGGCTTGCCGATGATGCGGCAGGCCTGTGCCCCCGTGGCCCGGCATTCCACCTCCCGGAACAGCACGGGCCGGCCCACGAAGACGGAGGTGTAACCCGATGCGTAGCCCTGCTGCATCCAGCATGCACTTTCCGATCCGAAGCCGAACTGTTCGATATGCACCTCGTCCTCGGCGCTGTCGTGCCACAGGAACTCGCCATAGAAATGGCCGGTAGCGGTGTCGGATTCCAGCCGGACCGGCTGCACGTTCACGATGCCTTCCAGGGCGTGCAACTGCGGGCCGACCAGGAAAAAATCCGTGAAGCTGGCGGTGCCGCGCACCTTCACCGCCAGTTCCGCATCCTGCGCGCCCGATGCGTACCCCATGCGGATCAGCAGGGCGCGGGCCGCCGAGATGCCCAGCGTCTCCACCAACTCCCGCCGCAGCGCGCCCAGCGCGCGGGTATGCATCAGGATCATCCGGTTATTGTCCAGCCAGATGCGCCCCGTCCGGGGGGAGAAGCGCAGCCGGGAGGCCAGATCCTCGATATCCGGGAGGTCGAACCGGTCGAATATCTGTGTCCCGCATTGGCCAATCGCATCGCCGGTCCGCTTGGGCCCGCCGCTGCGCAGGATACCCGCCTGCTTGTCGGTCATCTATGTTCCTCCCAAGGGCGCTTCTCTGGCGCCTCTCTCACACAAAAGCGTATGCCGCGGCCGGGCCGCTGGCAACCGCCGAACAGCGCGGAAGCCCAAGACTTTCGGCCGGGGGCCGGGGGTACATTTCATGCTGCGGCGCATCGTGATGAAATCATCCATCGCGTCAAAGCCGCCGGGGCCGGTTTTGATCAATTGATGATCCGCCGGCCCCTGTCGCACCACCGTCACCCCGCCCGCCGCAGCATCGCCGCTGATGGCTGCAAGCATTGGCCCGTCCTGGGTTTCACGCCTGTGGAACAGGGTGCAATCACCGGGCCACGGCGCCCGCCTCACCGTGCTGGCACGGCGATTGCGATGCGGGGGACAACCGGCCCGCGCGAAGGGCCGTGATAAAGGCGACCAGGGGATCGAACCCCTCCCGCCGCCCGACCCAGGGGGAAACATGATCCAGCAGCCACGCATCCCGCTTATCCGGTAGCGCACGGGGACCCGTGTGGCGGGCCGCGGCCGGTCACCGGGACCCTCCTTCAAGCACGAAATATCCGGCGACCACCCGAACGGGCGGCGCGACACCGGGCCTTTGCGCCCGCAACAAGGGGGACAGGGAGAAATGCCCAAGATCAGGGGTTACGGCCATCTGGCCGGATTGCTGTTGTCGGCCAGCGCGCTGGCCATGCCCGCCATGGCAGACGAGCCCGCCGATATCGGCGGCTTCGTTGAAAACGTCACCCATGCGCGCAAGGATGATGGCCTGGTCAAGGCCCGCACGACGGCGCAGGTGGAGATCCACAAGGATTTCGGAGAGACGGGGAGCTTCAGCCGCCTGTCCTTCAACGCCATCCTGCGCGCCAGCTATGATGCCGTCTACGACCTGCGCGACGCCCGTTTCGGCAAGAATGCCGGCAGCCCCATCCTGATCGAAAGCACGGCCATGGGGGCGCCGGTACCCCATGGCGGGGGAATCCCGCTGCCGGCGGGCCCCATCGACCTGACCCGCAATCCCAACCAGGGGATGATCGTGCTGGGCCAGCCGCTGCACGGCCCCGATGGCGGCGTCAGCTTCGGCGTGCCCGTGCAGCCCTGCAACGTGGACAGCCGCGGCTGCATTCCCGGCTACATGAATGCCACGCTGAACGACCTGCGCTATCCGGAGTTCAACAGCCGCTGGGACTTCCTGCGCGAAGCCTATGTCGATGCCGCTTGGGAGGTGGGCGACACGCGTGAATTCGGTGTGCGCGTCGGGCGCCAGCAGGTGGTCTGGGGCCGCACCGACCTGTTCCGCGTGCTGGACGTCATCAATCCCGTCGATTACAGCCGCCACAACATCTATGACGAGCTGGAGGATATTCGTATCCCGCAATGGATCGCGACTGCCGAATACCGCATGGGCGGCACGGGTGCGTTCGACGATCTGAACCTGCAATTCGTCTGGAATTTCGACCGGTTCCGCCCGTCGAACCTGGGCCAGGCGGGTACGCCCTATCAGATATTGGATGCGGGCAGCTTCTTCCGGGGCATGAAGAATTGCTGGGACAATGGCTGTACGGTGTCCAATTTCGCCAATGGCAACCTGGCAACCGACTTCCCCGCCCATGTCATCGGTATCCGTCAGGCCAATGTTCCGGACTGGAGCCTGGATGACACGCAGTTCGGCGGCAAGCTGGAAGGCGTGTTCAAGAGCGTTGGGTTCAGTTTTAACTACCTGCATACGCGACAGCAGCTTCCCACCCTGCGCGGCGGCATCCCGGCCGACAATGCCTTCACGCCGGGTGTCGAGGCACAGGCCTGGCCCTATCTGATCGCCTTCGACATCGATTTCCCCAAGGTCGACCTCTACGGCACCTCGCTGGATTTCTATGTCGACAGCCTGAAATCGGCCGTGCGCATGGAATTCGCCTATACGACGGGCGAGGAATTCGCCAACACCCTGCGCCCCCGCCTGTTCAGCAGCAGCGACGTCATCCGCTATGTGGTCGGCATCGACCGGCAGACCTTCATCCCGTTCCTGAATCCGACCCGGTCTTTCCTGATCTCCGGTCAGATCTTCGGCCAGCACATCCTGGATCATGAACTGGAACAGGGGCCGCTGGGGCCCGTGGGCATGCCCGACTGGAAGAACAGTTGGATCGGCACCCTGCTGATCAAGGGCTTCTACCTGAACGACCGTCTGTCGCCGCAGGTCATCACCGCCTATGACTTCAAGGCCGAAGCCGCCACCATCGCGCCGTCCGTCGACTGGCTGATCAATGATAGCTGGCAGGTCGTCCTGGGCGGCAATTTCAAGGTCGGAAAGGGCATCCGCCGCTTCGACGATTGCCGCACCTGCAACCCGTTCCCGCCCTTCACGGCCACGCCGCTGCATGCGGGCGGCGCTCCCGGCTCCGTGGGCTTGGGCGGGTTCGAACCGCTGGGCCGCTTCCGCTCCGGCCCCATCGGCATGGCCCAGCGCGAAGACGAAATCCAACTGACCGTGCGTTACCGGTTCTGATGATCCTGGGAGGACAAAGAAGATGAAAGCCAAGAAACTCGGCAGCACCCTGCGTCTGGCCGCCGCCGGTCTGGCGCTCTGCGCCATCGCGTTGGGCGGGTCGGCCGACGCACAGACAGCCCAGGCGTTTCAGGACAGTTTCTATCCCTACAAGCAGGGCATGCCGCAGGTGCCGGGCATCACCCCCGGCCTGGTCATCAACAAGGGCAATGTGGAAGCGGCGAAGGATTATCTCGACCCCGCCATGTACCAGTTCGTCAAGGATGGCTGGGTGGAGGTGACGGTGGGTGCCACCACCGACTTCCCGCTTCCCGCCTCCTACGTGAAGGCATCCGAACAGAATGTCGGCAAGGTCAGCATCGGGGCCGACGGCAACCTGTCGGGTTATGTCGCGGGCCGCCCGTTCCCGGCCGATCCCGACCCGAAGGACCCGCTGGCGGGCCAGAAACTGGCCTGGAACTACAAGCATGGCTATAACTGGGGCGACAGCGCGGCCATCTATCCGTTCTACTGGCGTTTCCGGAACCTGAATTCCGGCGCCGTGGAACGCGAGATCAAGTTCAACTTCCATTTCCTGAACTTCAAGCACAGGGTGGACCAGCAGCCGTTGCCCGACCTGCCGGCCAATCCGTCGAATATCTTCCGCGGCATCTATGTGCAGGTGCTGGAACCGGGCGATCTGAAGAACACCCAGCTTCTGATCCTGCGGTACGAGGATGACGGCAAGCGTGACGATGCCTGGCTGTATCTGGGTTTCCAGCGCCGGGTGCGCCGTCTGGCCACGGGGCAGGTGACCGACGCCTTCCTGGGTTCCGATCTGATGATCGAGGATTTTGAAGGCTATAACGGCCGCATCGCCGACATGAAATGGACCTACAAGGGCACGAAGACGATGCTTCTGCCCTTCTACAACCATAACGACCAGAAGCTGGCCACCGACATCAAGGACCCGGACGGGTATCAATATGTCGATTTCGGCGGCAAGGGCGGCTGCTTCCCCAACGTCACCTGGCAGTTGCGCAAGACCTATGTGCTGGAGGCCGAGCCGGTCGATCCGGCGCACCCGATCTCCAAACGTGTCTTCCATATCGATGCCCAGGCCATGACGATCCAGCGCACGCTGATCTATGACCGCAAGGGCGATTTGTGGAAATCCTGGACCATCGGCAAGTCGCATCCCGACCACCACCTGCCCGTCAACAAGGGCACCGGTGTCGCCATCGATGACAGTTTCAGCATGATCGACCTTCTGTCCGGCCATTGCACGACGGGGCAGTTCAAGGGTCAGGTCGACCCCAAACTGTCCCCGGCCAACATGTTCAACGTGCAGAACATGCGCGCCGAAGGCCGTTGATCCTCCCAGCTCCGGCAGCCCACCAACAGCTCCCGGAAAACTGCCGGACCGACGGGAACCCGCCGGTCCGGCTTTTCTTTTTCTGCCCCTCACCCTGGAGATTTCGATGACCGCGACCGATCTGATCTTCTATTTCAACTTCCGCAGCCCTTATTGCTATCTGGCGTCCAAGACCATCTGGCCCGTGCTGGACACGTATCATGTCAATCTGGTCTGGCGGCCCCTGGCCGGCTGGGACGGACGGTCGCCGCCCGACCGGGCCAAGGTGAAGATCCCGCTGGTCCGCCAGGATCTGGCGCGCTGGGCCCGCCGCCTGGGCATCCCCGTCAACCCGCCACCGGCCAGCACCGACCCGACCCTGGCCGGACTGGGTTCGCTTCTGGCCGAGGAACGGGGTCTGTTGCGGCCTTATATCGTGGAGATGATGCGCAAGGAATGGGCCGAGGGCGTGGATATCGGCCAGCGGGACGTGGTTCTGGATGTGGGGGCATCCATCGGCCTGGACCGCGCGGCACTGGCCGCCACCCTGGACGATCCGCGTTCGGCCGCCATCCTGGCCCGCAACAGTGAGCTGGCCTTCGAACAAGGCGTGATCGGTGTGCCCAGCTTCGTCGTCGGCGACCAGATTTTCTGGGGCAATGACCGGGTGGATTTCCTGGACGACCATCTGCGCGAATTGCGGCTGGCCAAGCTGTGACCAGCCTTGATGAAATGATCAATCGGTTCGAGAGGTTGCCTTCACCGAAAGATCAAGCCCGGCCGCAATGTGGGGGGCGTGTCGGCAACCACCCCTGACCGGCCGTCGGGCAAGTTGAAAATACCGAAATAAATCAGTGACTTAATAAAAATTTCGGTGGCCGGTCGCCAAATGCCGCTCCTGGCACGGCCCTTGCGAAACAGAAGGGCAGACGCCGACCCCGCCCCCTCCCGACCGGGAGAAGAGGACACGAAACCGGGGCGGTCCCCTTTCAGGGAGGGAAAACCATGGCCAGTGCCGAACCGCCTGAGCCCTATCCGCTTGACATCACGCAGCGCCATGTCCGGGTCACCGGCACGCGCGGGGCCTTCGTCCTGTTCGATTTCACCATCGCCGACCCGGATCTGACGGTGGAACTGGTGCTTCCCATGCCGGCCTTCCGCGAATTCCTGGCCGCCAACGCGGCCGACATGGCGGTGGAGGAGGTGGCGGCCGCCGGCTTCGACCTTCTCGCCGCCCGTTTCCCCGCATCATCCGAACCCGTCAGGAGCCCGGCATGAGCCTGGAGATCAAGACCACCGCCATCCAGCAACGGCGGCAGACCTTTGCCAATGTCGCCCGTCGTTTGGGCGCCGACCGCCCGGCCTCGCGTTATGAAGAGTCGATGTACGACCTTCAGCCGGAGGTGAATTTCCATTACCGCCCCACCTGGGCCCCGGAATATGAGCTGTTCGACAAGTCGCGCACCGCCATCACCATGGAAGACTGGTACGCGCCCCGCGACCCGCGCCAGCTTTATTACGGTGCCTACACCATCGCCCGCTCGCGGATGATGGAGGCGACGGAGAAGAATTTCGCCTTCGTCGAGAAGCGCCAGTTGCTGGCCGCCATCGCGCCCGCCTGGGCGGAGATCGTCCGTCTCTACCTGTTGCCCCTTCGGCATTACGAATGGGGGGCCAACATGAACAATTCCCAGATCACGGCCATCGGATATGGTGCCGCGATCACCCAGGCGACGCAGTTCATCACCATGGACCGGCTGGGCATCGCCCAGATCATCAGCCGTGTCGGACTGGTCATGGACGGCAATGCCGGCGACAGTCTGGCCGCCGCCAAGCGGGCCTGGATGGACGATCCCGTCTGGCAGGGCGTGCGCCGGATGGTGGAGGACAGCCTGGTCCTGACCGACTGGTTCGAACTGCTGGTGGCGCAGAACCTGTCCATGGACGGAATGCTCTACCCCCTGGTCTATGGCCGCTTCGATGCGGGCGGTCAGGCGCATGGGGCGCAGGGCCTGTCGATGCTGACCGAGTTCATGGTCGACTGGCAGGACGACAATGCCAAATGGGTCGATGCCGTCATCAAGCGCGTGGCCGCCGAGAATGACGCCAACCGGCAGCTTCTGTCCGGCTGGTATGCCGCCTGGGCCACCCGTGCGCAGGAAGCCCTGCGGCCCCTGGCCGACCATGTCCTGGGCTGCGACGGGGTGACGGCGCTGGCCGAGATCCGTCAGGCACTGGACGCGCGGGCCCGCAAGATCGGCCTTCTGGTCTGAAGAGAGGAAGCCAACCATGGCGCAGAATGTTTCCATCACGCTTCAGAACACCGACGAGGGGCGGGCCATCGCGGCGGCCATCCTGTCGGACAACCCGGCGGCCACGGTCGCCAGTATGCCGTCACTGACCAAGATCGACTGCCCCGGCCGGCTGGAAATTCGCCGCGATAGCGTGGAGACGCAGTTGGGCCGCGATTACGACCTGCAGGAGCTGCAGCTGAGCCTGATCAGCCTGGCCGGCAATGTCGACGAGGATGACGAGCGCATCGTCATCGCCTGGAAGAACTGAGGGGTTGATCCATGACCACGCTGTTGAAGGAACCCAAGGCGAAGAAGCTGGGCCTGAAGGAGCGCTATGCGCACCTGACGCGCGGCCTGGGCTGGGAAACCACCTATCAGCCGATGAGCAAGGTGTTTCCCTTCGCCGATTATGAAGGCATCAAGATCCATGACTGGGACGCCTGGGAAGACCCGTTCCGCCTGACCATGGACGCCTACTGGAAATATCAGGCGGAGAAGGAGCGCAAGCTTTATGCCGTGATCGACAGTTTTGCCCAGAATAACGGGCAGATGAACATCACGGACGCGCGCTATATCAATGCCATCAAGATTTTCCTGACGGGCGTGTCGCCCCTGGAATACATGGCCCATCGCGGCTATGCCCAGGTCGGGCGGCATTTCGTGGGCGCCGGACCCCGCGTCGCCTGTCAGATGCAGGCCATCGATGAATTGCGCCATGCCCAGACGCAGATCCATACGATCAGCCATTACAACAAGTTCTTCGACGGGCTGCATGACAGCCGGCACATGCATGACCGTGTCTGGTACCTGTCGGTGCCGAAAAGCTTCTTCGACGACGCGGCCAGCGCCGGGCCGTTCGAATTCCTGACGGCGATCAGCTTCTCCTTCGAATATGTGCTGACCAACCTGCTGTTCGTGCCCTTCATGTCGGGCGCAGCCTTCAATGGCGACATGGCCACCGTCACCTTCGGCTTTTCGGCGCAGAGCGACGAGAGCCGGCACATGACGCTGGGGCTGGAGATCATCAAGTTCATGCTGGAACAGGACGAGGGCAATGTGCCTATCGTCCAGAAATGGATCGATAAATGGTTCTGGCGCGGTTACCGGCTGCTGACCATCGTCGCCATGATGATGGATTACATGCTGCCCAAGCGCGTCATGTCCTGGGCCGAGGCCTGGGAGATGTATTTCGAGGAAGCCGGCGGCGCCCTGTTCAAGGATCTGGCCCGCTATGGCATCCGCGAGCCGAAATATGCCGACGTGGCCCGCAAGGAGAAGGGCCGCCTCAGCCACGAGGCCTGGTGTACCTTCTACAACTACACCCACGCCGCCGCCTTCCACACCTGGGTGCCCAAGGAAGAGGAATTGGCCTGGCTGTCGGAGAAATATCCCGACACGTTCGACAAGCTGTACCGCCCGCGCTTCGAATACTGGCAAAAACAGCAGGAGGCGGGCAAGCGTTTCTACAATAACAGCCTGCCCCAGCTTTGCACCGTCTGTCAGGTGCCGATGCTGTTCACCGAACCCGATGATCCCACGAAAATCTGCTTCCGCCGGGCGGAGCATAAGGGCGAGACCTACCATTTCTGCTCGGACGGATGCTGCGACATCTTCAAGGACGAGCCGGAGAAATACATCCAGTCCTGGCTGCCCGTGCATCAGATATTCCAGGGCAATTGCGGCGGGGCGACGATCCCCGACGTGCTGGCCTGGTACCACCTGAACAATGGCGTCGACAACCTGGACTATCAGGGCTCGCCCGACCAGCAATTGTGGGACGCCTGGATGAAGGATCGGGGCAAGGCTGGCGGCTGAGGCCGCTTCGCAATACCCCCCGGGCACTGTCTTTCCCACCCACTCAAACCGTCACCCCGGTTTTCGCCGGGATGACGGTGGGTGCTGATGGAAGCCCGACCACCCAACAAATCATCACGGGCCGCCCCAAAGCGGCGGCCGACAGGGGAGGTGTGCCATGGCGGTCGCCGCGATCGGCCCATATGAGTTCCAGCCCAAGGATCGGCTGGAGAATTTCCACGGGAACCAGGTCGTCTATCTGCATTGGGAAGATCACCTGATGTTCTGTGCGCCGGTGGCCTTTCCGCTGCCGCCCGCCATGCCCTTTGCCGCGTTCCATGACCAGATCGTGCCGGCGGCCTATGCCCAGCATCCGGATTTCGTTTCCATCGACTGGACCCAGGCCGAATGGAAGCTGGATGGTGCCCCCTTCACGCCGGACCCGGCCAAGGGGCTGAAGGAGCAGGGCATCGGGCACAAGTCGGTACTGGTCCTGCGCACGCCGGGCCTGACCGGCATCAACGGCTCCCACGCCTGAGGCCGCCATGGGCTATCAACTGACCATCGAGCCGCTGGGCGAAACCATCGAGGTGGCGGAAGGCCAGACGCTTCTGGATGCCTGCCTGCGCAACGGCATCTACCTGCCTTATCAATGCAATCACGGGCTTTGCGGCACCTGCAAGGTGGCTGTGCTGGATGGCGACGTCGACCATGCCGCGTCCAGCCCCTTCGCCCTGATGGATTTTGAGCGGGAAGAGGGCCGCACGCTGGCCTGCTGCGCCCGGCCCCTGTCCGACGTGATCATCGAGGCGGATGTGGAGGAAGATCCCGACGCCGAGCATCATCCCGTTCAGGATGTCACCGCGACCGTGGAGGCCATGGACGACCTGACGCCGGACATCAAGGCCGTGTGGCTGCGCGTGCCCGGCGATGGCCTGCCTTTCCAGGCCGGACAATATGTCAACCTGCATCTGCCGGGACTGGAGGAGCCGCGGGCCTTTTCCATCGCGTCGGCCCCTTCCGATCCGACCTTGCTGGAATTGCAGGTCCGCAGGGTGCCGGGGGGTGTGGGCACGGCCTATATCCATGAGCGACTGGCTGTCGGCGATCGGCTGGACCTGTCCGGTCCCCTGGGCCGGTTCCATGTCCATAAATCGCAGACGGCGCCGATGCTGTTCCTGGCCGGCGGTTCGGGGCTTTCCAGCCCGAAAAGCATGGTGCTGGACCTGCTGTCCGGCGGCTGGACCGGCCCCATCACCCTGATCCATGGCGTGCGCATGACCCACGATGTCTATGACGGGGATTTGTTGCGCGAACTGGCCCGCCGGCATTCCAACTTCACCTATATCCCCGCCACCTGCCAGGGGAATGAAGGCGATGGCTGGGAAGGCGATCGCGGCTTCGTGCATGAGGTGGCGGAACGCCATTTTAACGGCAATTTCAAGGGCATGAAGGCCTATCTCTGCGGCCCGCCCGTGATGATCGATGCCTGCGTCAGAAGCCTGATGAAGGGGCGGCTGTTCGAAAAGGACATCCATATGGAGAGCTTCGTGACCAAGGCCGACAGCGCCACCGTCACAAAAAGCCCCCTCTATAAGAGGATATGACGCATGGCCCCCGATCATCGCCACCGCGTCACCATCCGCGACAATGGCGGCAGTTTCACCTGCGGGGCCGATGACCGGGTGCTGATCGCCATGGAGAAGGGCGGCAAGGCCGATATTCCGGTCGGCTGCCGGGGTGGCGGCTGCGGCGTCTGCCGCGTGCGGGTGCTGGAGGGCGCGTTCGAAACAGGCCCGATGAGCAAGCGTCATGTCGGCCCGGCGGAGAAGGCCCAGGGCCTGGCGCTGGCTTGCCGCCTCTATCCGCGCGGCGACCTGGTCCTGGCGCTCGATGTCAGTCCGCATTGCCTTTACCCGGTGGAAGAAACCGCCGGTTCATAACAGGGAAGGAAACGATCATGTCGATGACAGGTGTGCTGCGTCCCGGTTTCGCCCAGGTCCGTGTGCTGGATCTGGATGAGGCCCTGGTTCATTACCGCGACCGTATGGGCCTGGAACTGGTGGAGGTGGCGGGCGACGGCCGCGCCTATCTTCGCGCCTATGACGAGTTCGACCGCCATTCCATCGTGCTGCGCGAGGCCGACGAGCCGGGCCTGGACGTGATGGGCTTTAAGGTGGCGTCCGAGGAGGTGCTCGAATTTTATGCCGGCAAGCTGCGCGCCGCCGGCCTGATGGTGTCTACCATCCCGGCGGGCGAGCAGCCGGGCCTGGGCCGCCGCGTGCGTTTCGTGACGCCGACGGGCCACGCCATCGACCTGTTCGCCAGCATGGAACGGGCGGAAAACGGCCCGATGATCGACAATCCCGACCTGTGGCGCACCGAACCGCGCGGCATGCGTGTCATCCGCTTCGATCATTGCCTGCTCTATGGCGACGATATCGACGCCACCGCCGCCGTCTTTCGTGATGTGCTGGGCTTCAGCCTGACCGAACAGGTGGTGACGCCGGACGGAGAGGAAACCATCGCCATCTTCCTGACCTGCTCCACCAAGGCGCATGATCTGGCCCTGGTCCGCTATCCGGGCAAGGGCAAGCTGCATCATGTCAGTTTCCTGCTGGAAAGCTGGACCGATATCGGCCACGCCGCCGACCTGATGACCCGTTACAACATCTCCGTCGATATCGGCCCGACCCGCCATGGCATCACGCGCGGCCAGACCATCTATTTCTTCGACCCGTCCGGTAACCGGAACGAGGTGTTCTGTGGCGGCTACCAGTTCTATCCCGACCATCCGGTGCGTACCTGGACGGCGGACGAGGCCGGGAAGGCCATCTTCTATTACGAGCGCGCGCTGAACGACCGCTTCATGACCGTGGTGACGTGAACCGCGGCCCCGTCTCCCGGTGGTGCGACAGCGCCGGGAGACGGGTTTCCTTTCATTTCCCACCTCTATGAAGGAACTCCGCCATGACCGACCGGCGCATCCTGAATTTTATCAATGGCGCTTTTGTGCCCGGCGCGTCCGACCGCTGGTTCGATGACCGCGACCCTTGCGACAATTCCCTGATCGCGCGGGTGGCGGAGGCGGACGCGGCCGATGTCGATGCCGCCGTGACGGCGGCGCGCGCCGCGCTGAACGGTCCCTGGGGCCGGATGAGCATGGCGGAACGGGCCGACATCCTGCACCGCGTGGCCGATGGCATCAACGCCCGGTTCGAGGAATTCCTGGCCGCCGAATGCCGGGACACGGGCAAGCCGCGTAGCCTGGCCAGCCATATCGACATCCCGCGCGGGGCCGCGAATTTCAAGATCTTCGCCGATCTGGTGAAGAATGTGCCGACGGAATCCTTCTCCATGCCCACGCCGGACGGCACAGGCGCCGTCAATTACGGCGTGCGCCGGCCGCGCGGGGTGATCGGCGTCATCTGCCCCTGGAACCTGCCGCTGCTGCTGATGACCTGGAAGGTCGGGCCGGCGCTGGCCTGTGGCAACACGGTTGTGGTGAAACCGTCGGAAGAGACGCCGGCCACGGCAGCATTGCTGGGCGAGGTGATGAACGCCGCCGGTGTGCCGCCCGGCGTCTATAATGTCGTCAACGGCTTCGGTCCCGGCAGTGCCGGCGAGTTCCTGACCACGCACAAGGGCGTGAACGGCATCACCTTTACGGGCGAAACGCGCACCGGCACCGCCATCATGAAGGCTGCCGCCGAGGGTACGCGCCCTGTCAGCTTCGAACTGGGCGGCAAGAATCCCGGCATCATCTTCGCCGATGCCGACATGGACAAGGCCATCGAAGGCACGTTGCGGTCGGTCTTTGCCAATTGCGGCCAGGTCTGCTTAGGGACCGAGCGGGTCTTCGTGGAACGGCCCATCTTTGATGAATTCGTTGCGCGGCTGAAAGATGGAGCCGAAGCCCTGCGCATCGGTGTGCCGTCCGACGCCCAAGCCAATTTCGGCCCGCTGATCAGCAAGGAACATCAGGCCAAGGTCCATTCCTATTACCAGAAGGCCCGCGACCTGGGGGCGACGGTGGTGACGGGTGGCGGCATCCCCGCGATGCCCGGTGCCCTGGCCGACGGATGCTGGATCGAGCCCACCATCTGGACCGGCCTGTCCGACGACAGCCCGATCATGCGGGAGGAGATTTTCGGCCCTTGCTGCCACATCAGCCCCTTCGATACCGAGGAGGAGGTGATCGAGCGGGCCAACGACACCGAATACGGCCTTGCCGCCGCGATCTGGACGGAAAATGCCAGCCGCGCCCACCGCGTGGCGGCCCGCATGGAGGCGGGCATCGTCTGGGTCAATTCCTGGTTCCTGCGCGACCTGCGCACGGCCTTCGGCGGGTCCAAATCGTCCGGCATCGGGCGCGAGGGCGGTGTCCACGGCCTGGAATTCTACACCGAACTGACCAACATCTGCGTGAAGCTGTGAGGCATGATGCCCGACATCTCCCCTGACCGGATTGAAGAAGCCGCCGCATCCCTGCGTGCCGTCACCGCTGGTGGCACCCCCATCGCCCCCTTGCGGGACACGCTGGGCACCAACGACCCCACCACCGCCTATGCCATCCAGGAGGCGAACACCCGTCACTGGCTGTCAAACGGCCGCCGGCTGGTGGGGCGGAAGATCGGCGCCACGTCCAGGGCCGTGCAGACCATGCTGGGCCTGGACCAGCCTGATTACGGCATGCTGTTCGCCGACATGGCCTTTACCGATGGGGAGGAAATCCCCTTCGACCGGCTGCACCAGCCCAAGGTGGAAGGCGAGGTCGCCTTTGCCCTGAAAGACGATCTGGATGGCGAGGGGCTGACCATCGCCGACGTGATCCACGCCATCGACTATGCCCTGCCGGCCATCGAGGTGGTGGGCAGCCGCATCAAGGACTGGAACATCAAGATCCTGGACACTATCGCCGATAATGCCAGTGCCGACCTGTTCGTGCTGGGCACGCGGCCCGTAGCGCTGGCGGACTTCGACCCCGTCCTGTGCGGCATGGTGATCGAGCGGCGGGGGGAACCCGTTTCCACGGGGGCCGGCATTGCCTGTCTGGGCAACCCGCTGACCGCCACCCTATGGCTGGCGCGCAAGATGGTGGCGGTGGGCCGGCCCCTGAAAAAGGGCGACATCGTCCTGTCGGGCGCGCTGGGCCCCCTGGCCCCGGTGACCAAGGGCGACAGTATCGAGTTGCGGATCAACGGCCTGGGCTCCGTCCGGGCGCATTTCGGTTGAGCGAGGGCTGGATCATGAGACTTTTGGCAGAACTGGCCCGCACCGTGGACGAGGCGGCGCGTACCGCGACCGAGATCCCGCAACTGGCCGACAGCCACGATCTGGGCCTGGAGGAGGCCTATGCCATCCAGGCCCTGTCCATCCGTCGCCGGCAGGAACGGGGCGAGCGTATCATCGGCATGAAGATGGGCCTGACCAGCCGGGCCAAGATGAACCAGATGGGCGTGCATGACGTCATCTGGGGCCGCCTGACCGACGCCATGCGGGTGGAGGATGGGGAGGCCATCCGTTTCGACCGCTATGTGCATCCGCGCGTGGAACCGGAAATCGCCTTCCTGCTGAAACGCCCGCTGGAGGGGCTGGTGACCATGGCCGAGGCGTTGAACGCCGTAGAGGCGGTGGCCCCGGCGCTGGAGATCATCGACAGCCGATACAGGAACTTCAAGTTTAGCCTGCCCGATGTCGTTGCCGACAATTCCTCCTCCTCCTCCTTCGTGCTGGGGGCCTGGAACCGGCCGGACATCGACCTGTCCAACCTGGGCATGGTCATGCGTTTTAACGGTCGACCGGTGCAGGTGGGGTCAAGCGCCGCCATCCTGGGCCATCCGGGGCGTAGCCTCGCGGCGGCATCGCGTCTTGTCGCGGCATCGGGACTGCGGCTGGAGGCGGGTTGGATCGTGCTGGCCGGTGGGGCCACGGCGGCCGATGCCCTGTCACCCGGCCTGTCGGTCAGCCTGGATGTACAGCATCTGGGGGCCACCGGCTTCACGGTGAAGTGAAAGGAAAACCCATGTCGTCCTCTCCTGAGATCGGCCGCTCCGTCCTGGCCGGTGGTGTGTCGGTGAACTACCATGATTACGGTAAGGGCGATCCCGTCATCCTGATCCATGGCTCCGGCCCCGGCGTCACCGCCTGGGCCAACTGGCGGCTGACCATTCCGGAACTATCCAGCCGCTTCCGCACCCTGGCACCCGATATGCTGGGTTTTGGCTATACGGAACGGCCGGGGGCGGCCCCCCTGGTTTGCGACAAATCCGTCTGGGTGGCGCAACTGGCGGCCCTGATGGATGTGCTGGATATCGGCCGTGCCCACATCATCGGCAACAGTTTTGGCGGCGCCATCGCGCTGGCCATGGCCATTGCCCACCCGGAGAGGGTGGGCAAGCTGGTGTTGATGGGGGCCGCGGGCACCTCCTTCCCCATCACCGACGGGCTGGACCGGGTCTGGGGTTATGAACCGAGTTTTCAGGCGATGCGGGAGATGATGGACCTGTTCGCCCATGACCGGACCCTGGTGACGGACGAACTGGCGGAACTGCGCTACAAGGCCAGCGCCCGCCCCGGCGTGCAGGAGGCATTCGCCGCTTTGTTCCCGGCTCCGCGCCAACGCTGGGTCGATGCGCTTGCCAGTGATCCGGACGCCATCCGGGCACTGCCGCATGAAACGCTGATCATCCATGGCCGTGACGACCGGATCATTCCGCTGGCGAGCTCCCTGACGCTGCATCAATGGATTGACCGGTCGCAGTTGCATGTTTTCGGGCAGTGCGGCCATTGGACCCAGATTGAACATGCGGCCGGCTTCACGCGGCTGGTTACCGATTTCCTGATCTGAAAGCGGTGTTGCTGGCCACCGGCCGCGCCGATATCGACAACGCCATCGGCATCATCGCGGTGGCATAGTCAGCACGTCCGCCGCCGGCCTGACTTTCCGCACGTCCTCGCATGGCTCGTTCCTGAAGGGCAAGCGCGTCATTCAGGTTATTCTGGAGCCCGCCCAATCCCTGGACGCTGATCGGAACGTCGGGTCTGAACTCCGTCATAGCGCCTTGTAACGGCGGTTCCATTGGCCTGTGCTTGGCGCACACCATTGGCGCGTCCTTTGCGGCGAAGGGACGTCACATCCTGCTGGTAACGGGCGACGGCGTTTATGCATGCCGGGCTTGGCGAATTCACCCGACCATGGAAGTCGCCGCCGCAACGATCGCCTCGCGGGGCTCGCGTGGGGTCCAGCCGAGCACGCGCCTCGCCTTCTCGTTCGAGGTTTTCTTGGCGTAGCCAAGGTCGGGTACGAAAGGACGCATCTCAGCATTGAAGCGCGCGGCGATGCGGACCACAAAGTCGGGGAGGGTGCGTGTCGGGACCCGCGTGGCCGTATCCCCAAGCGCGGCCCTGATAATGGCACCGATCTCCTTCAGGCTGAGTGCCCGGCCGTTCGAGAGCAGGAACCGCTCACCGGCTGCTGCCGGGTTCATCATTGCCATGACATGCGCGCTGGCGACGTCGCGGACATCGACCACGGGTATGAAAAGGTTCGGGACCACCGGCATCGCGCCGTCAAGCATGCGCCGGACGACTTGGTTGGAGCCGGATACGTTCTTGCCCATCACCGGTCCCATAACGGCGACCGGCAGCATCGTGGTCAGCGCCAGCCCGTGACCTTCGGCTGCGATGAAATCCCAGGCCGCGCGTTCGGCAAGGGTCTTGCTCTTGCCGTAAGCATCGACGCCGGGCCCATCGAGAATCGTCCAGTCGGCCTCGGTGAATACATGGTCGCTGTGCGAATGCCCCCAGCTCACTGCGTGGAATGCGGAGGTAAGAACGACGCGACCTACCCCCGCGTCTCGTGCCGCGCGCAGCACGCGCAACGTGCCATCCCGTGCGGGAAGGATCACCTCGTCCTCGTTCGCGACCCTCCCGGGCTGGACCGGCGAGGCGACATGCAGGACGACATCCATGCCGGCGACGGCCTCTGCCCAGCCGTCATCCCGCAACAGATCGGCCGCGACGAAGCTCAGCCTGTCGGAATGAACCATGCCCGCGTCCTTGAGAACGCTCCGTACCACCGCTTCCTTGGCCAAGGAGCGGATCGTCGAGCGGACGAAGTGACCTTGCTCCAGAAGCTGGAGAATGCAGTGCCCCGCAATGAAACCGGAGCCGCCGGTGACGAGGACGCGTTGCTGGATCACGATGGAGTTCCCTTGTGAAGGTGATGGTGGTCTGTCACTCGGTCATGCCAGCGGGCTTGAGGTGCCGGCTCACAATGGCGGTAGGCCTGAGCAATCCCTGGACGCACGCATGCGACGCACGGCCCGTCGACCGGTATCCGCCCCTTTCATCGAACAGTGGGAAGGATCGGGCTGCGCGGGCGGGTTGATGCCGTCCTGCGCATTCGCCGCGTCCATAACCAGCCCCTTAAATCACCCCTTCTTGTTGGGCTTGGTAGACCGAGTGGACACTGCAATGAAAACCCAGGCTGCGGGAAAGGGAGCTATCCACATGCAAGTACCAGGGGTTTGAAAGCGGTTCGGCGCTCGACGCCATTTTTACACCGAGCAAGCCGGTGAGTTCATAAATCGAAGCCGGTGCCCCATCCGCGATGTTCACGACACGCCGATCAAATCTCCCGTCGAGCGCAAACTTGATCGCCTTGGCGACGTCACGATGGTGAATCGTGCTCATTCGTTGCGCCGGATGCCAGTTGCTGACGTATTTGGGAAGAGACTCAAGATGCCCGTCGCCGTCGCCATACACGAATGGGAACCGGATGATTGACCAGTTCAAACCGCTTTCGCGCAGTTCTTTCTCTGCGGCCACCTTGCTGGCCGGATAGGCGTGCTGAGGATTGACCGGGTCGTCTTCCCGTCCGGGATGCGGATTGTCAGGGTTGTAGACATTGCTGGTGCTCGCCATGATGAACCGTGCGCCGGGAGCATGGGCTTTCGCGGCGGCAATCAGGTTGCGGGTCCCATCAAGGTTGCTTTTCCAAATGAGGTCGGTGTCCTGGGTGCGAAATACTGCGGCCAGGTGAACAATGGCGGAAACCCCGCGGACGGCGGCTGGCAGGGTTGAAGGGTCGAGAATGTCGCCCGTCGCGGCCTCAATGCCCTCCGGATAGGCTTTCCCAGGCCGGACCAAAACGCGGCAGGGCAAATCAGCTTCCATCAGGCGTGGGAGAAGTCGTTCGCCCACCAGCCCCGTGGATCCGGTCACCAGGACAGTCATTTGCTCAATCCTTTCTGCAACAGGGCTTGCAGTCGCTCGGTCGCCGATCGCAGAACGCGGATGGTCGCGGCCAGTTCGGCCTCATCAACTCCGGCGAAGGCAACGTCTTGAATGAAGCAAAGATCGGGAAGCTTGCGCCACAGCGCCTCCCCCGCGGCCGTCAATGTCAGCAGACGCTGACGCTGATCCTCCCCACTCGCGGCCTGTTCGACCAAGCCTTTACGAACAAGGGTGGAGATGATGCCACTTAAAGTCGCCCGTTCGAGTGCGAGCGCCCGCCCGAGGTCGCGCTGAACGCAAGGGCCACTGTTGGCGAGGTGCCATAACACATACCATTGCGTGGATCCCAGGTCATAGGGCCGCAAGGTTGCGTCCATCAGGGCGCGACCCGCGAAGTAACACCGTTTCGTCCATGCTCCCACGGAGAGGTATTCGGTGTCGGCCTGATCCTGCATGGGGAAGCCTCGGCATTTCGTTTGCTACCATACGAATATCGCAAGGTAGCGAACGAATGTCAAGGATGAGTGGACTGAAGTTTTTGGGGTCTCCTGAAATTGCCCGGCGAGGAATTGCGTAGCACCATTCCCGGCCCAAAGGGGCGGTCCGCGGGCACGAACACGCTCTTATTATATACAAAGATGTACTGTATGGTTGGCATTCGGTCTCGAGGTGGTTTGCGTAGCGCATACCGTAAAATTCCCAATTGACGCGCCTGAAACGGCTATTCTCGTGGCCGATATCCTGTTTTCGTGACGATATAGCTTTCGCATATCTCCATCTCCAAATGACTAAACAATACCATATTGCACTGTATGGAGTGTTGCCATACGCTTGCGTCATCA
>NZ_JAGOGJ010000208.1 GCF_017996735.1 Niveispirillum sp. | reverse complement strand
GAGGCAAGCCTATGCTTCTTCAACCGATGTGGTCAACGCCATCCAGGACAAGGCTGCCCCCGACACGGGCGCAAGCCCGGGCTTCCGCCGCGGCGCTTGAGTGCGACGGGCTTTGGCCCTAGACATCGGGCACTTGGCCCCAGGGGACCCGACCGCGATGACCCAGAATCCGCAACGCCTCACCATCCGCCGCCCGGACGACTGGCATCTGCATCTGCGCACCGGCGCCATGCTGCGCGCCGTACTGCCGCATTCGGCGGCCCAACTGGGCCGGGCCATCGTGATGCCCAATCTGGTTCCCCCCGTGATCACGGCGGCACAGGCGGAAACCTACCGCACGGAAATCCTGGGCGCCCTGCCGGGCGGCAGCCGGTTCCAGCCGCTGATGACGGCCTATCTGACCGATGGTACCGATCCGGACGATCTGGAACATGGCAAGAAAGCCGGCATCTTCACGGCCGTGAAAATGTATCCGGCCCACGCCACCACCAATTCCGCCCATGGCGTCACCGATCTGGACAAGGTGGCACCGGCGCTGGACCGCATGGCCAAGGTCGGCCTGCCCCTGCTGGTGCATGGGGAAGTGACGGACCAGAAGGTTGATATCTTCGACCGGGAGGCGGTGTTCATCGACACCGTCCTGCCGAAGATTCGCGGCCGCCATCCCGACCTGAAGATCGTGCTGGAACACATCACGACGGCCGAGGGCGTGGCCGTGGTGCGCAAATTCGGGCCGACCGGCAAGCTGGCCGCCACCATCACCGCGCATCACCTGATGATCAACCGGTCCAGCATCTTTGCCGGCGGCATCCGCCCGCATCTCTACTGTCTGCCCATCGCCAAGCGCGAGACGCACCGGCTGGCCCTGCGCGAGGCGGCGACATCGGGGGAGCCGTGGTTCTTCCTGGGCACCGACAGCGCCCCGCACCCGATCGGCGCCAAGGAAACAGCGTGCGGCTGCGCCGGTATCTACACCGCCGCCACCGCCGTCGAACTCTATGCCCAGGTGTTCGACGAGGAGGGCATGCTGGACCGGCTGGAAGCCTTCACCAGCCTGAACGGCCCCGCCTGGTACGGCCTGCCCCCCAATGACGACTCCGTCACGCTGGAAAGAAGCGGCCTGACCGTGCCCGATATCCTGGATATCGACGGCAAGGCCGCTGTCCTTCCCTTCCGGTCGGGCGAGCGCCTGGACTGGCGGTTGGTTTAATTCGCACCACCCATTTAACCGCAGGAACACGCCATGATCGACGCCGCCACCGCCGCTACCCAGACGGCCCGCATCCTGATCGAGACCAAGTCGGTCCTGTTCAATGCGGAAAAGCCGTTCATCTTCACCTCGGGTCGGGCCAGCCCCGTCTATATCGACTGCCGCAAGCTGATCAGCTTTCCGCGCGCCCGGCGCTTCCTGATCCAGGCAGCCAAGGACCAGCTCTGCCGCCAGGCCGGGTTCGAGGCGTTCGATGCCGTGGCGGGTGGTGAGACGGCGGGCATCCCCTATGCGGCCTTCGTGTCGGACGCCCTGGACCTGCCCATGCTGTATGTCCGCAAGAAGCCCAAGGGTTTCGGCCGGAATGCCCAGATCGAAGGCCAGTTGCTGGAAGGCCAGCGCGTGCTGCTGGTGGAAGATCTGGCCAGCGAGGGCGGGTCGAAGATCAATTTTGTGAATGCGCTGCGTAACGCGGGCGCCATTGTCGAACATATCTGGGTGGTCTTCCATTACGGTATCTTCCCGCAATCGGAAGCGACCATGGCCGAAATGGGCGTGAAGCTGCACGCGCTGGCCACCTGGTGGGATGTGCTGCGCGTCGCGCGGGACGGCAATTATTTCGACAGCCACACGCTGGGCGAGGTGGAGAAGTTCCTGCACGCACCAGAGGCCTGGTCGGCCAGCAATGGCGGTAACGAGGCCACGGCCTGATCCCGGCGCACCTGAACCGGCGCATGTGAAAGGGGGTGCCGATGGCGCCCCTTTTTACCGCCGCTGGAGGGCCGATAAGGTAAAATTGGCGCACAGCACGCCCAGGGCACGGGTATCGGCCGGATCGACCAGCAGAATGCTGGCCATTACCACATAATCATCGGCCGACTCGTCATAGGCTGCATTCTCGACATGCACCATGCCCGGCTCCGTCGTGGTCGGGATGATGTATTTGGCCTCGTCCGACTGATCGTAATCGCTGGGCATGCGGGTGGCCCCCACCAGCAGGCCCCGGTCGTCCGTCAACATCAGGTCGGCCAACACTGCCTGACGCGGGAAGCGCAGCAGGGCCAGATGCTGCGACAGCGGGGCCCCCATCACCGACTCCACCAGCGGCCCACGACCCCGCTTTGCCTGTAACCGCCAGGCGATGTCCCGCTGGATGATGATATCGATGGTGACATTGTCATTGTCGCGGCTGGCCTGACGCAAGGCCGACAGCATGACCGGGTCCGCCAGCAATTCCGCTGCCAGGCTGCGCATCATGGTGGCGATCTGCGGGCTGTCCTCCACCCGGCCGACGGCTACGGAGACGGGCTCCCCCCCCTCATGCCAGGGCATTGCCGACACCGGACACGGCGCCACCGCCAGTGCAATCAGCACTATTGAGATCAATGCCGCTCGCAGCATGGTCGTTCCCGGCATCCCTGTCGGCATCGGCTTCCGTTAACCAACCCTACCAAGTCCTGCCCGGCATCTCCAGACCCACGGACCGGAAAATCGTCGGATAAACCGGCTTTTCGAAACACAAAACCCCCGTCCGGAAGGACGGGGGTCTGTGTATGCAAGCGGTAACGGAGAAGGTCGGAGGCTTCCGGCCCCCGAGCGCGTCCCGTCCTCAGGCGCTGCGCACCTGGGCCAGGAAACGATCGACAGTCTGCCCCAACTCGCCCGACTGGCGGGCCATGTTGCGCGCGGCACCCAGCATGTCGGTCGCCGACGAACCGGTCTGATGCGCCACCTGTTCCAGGCTTTCGATATTGCGGGTCACTTCCATCGTGCCCATCGAAGCCTGCTGCACGTTGCGGGCGATCTCCTTGG
Source organism: Niveispirillum sp. (assembly GCF_017996735.1). Classification (GTDB taxonomy): domain Bacteria; phylum Pseudomonadota; class Alphaproteobacteria; order Azospirillales; family Azospirillaceae; genus Niveispirillum. Next base: position 4,052 of record NZ_JAGOGJ010000208.1, on the reverse strand, counting down.
TGGCGGCGTCCTGCTCCTCGACAGCACCGGCCACCATTTCGGAGATGTCGTTGATCTCCGCGATGGTACGGCCGATGATGACGATGGCGTCGACCGCCTCCTTGGTGGCGTCCTGCATCGTGGTGATCTGGCTGGCGATCTCTTCGGTGGCCTTGGCCGTCTGATTGGCCAGGGACTTCACTTCCGATGCCACGACAGCAAAGCCCTTGCCGGCCTCACCGGCGCGCGCCGCCTCGATCGTAGCGTTCAGTGCCAGAAGGTTGGTCTGGCTGGCAATATCGCTGATCAGCTTCACCACGTCGCCGATCGACTGGGCGCGCTGGGCCAGCGACTGAACCGTACCGTTGGTCTTCTCGGCGGTCTTGGCGGCATCGCGGGCGATGCGGGCCGAGGTGTTGACCTGATTGGAAATCTCAGCCAGCGAGCCGGCCAGTTCCTCGGTGGCGCTGGCCACCGACTGCACATTGGCGGACGCCTGCTGCGTGGCGGCGGCAACGGCGCTGGTCTGCGCCCGGCTTTCCTCGGCCGAGGCGGAAAGGCCTTCGGCGGTGGACTGCACCTGACTGGAGGCACCGGACAGTTCGGCCACGACGCCCTTGACGGAGCTTTCGAAGTCCGACGCCAGCTTCTCCATGGACGCCTTCTTTTCGATGGCAGCCTGACGCTCCGCCTCTTCCTGACGGCGGCGCAGGTTTTCCACCTCAAGCGCATTATCCTTGAAGACCTGGACCGACTGCGCCATGGCGCCGATCTCGTCCCCGCGGCCCAGGCCGGACACGGCAACGCTGAGGTCGCCACCCGCCAGCCTGGACATGGCGGACTGCATGTCCTTCAAGGGCGCGCCCACGATCTTGTGCAGCAGGAAAACCAGCAGACCGATCAGCACCGCCAGCACGATGGCGGCGATCAGAAGATTGCCCCACACGGCGGCAGAGATTGAGGACTGCACATTGGCCCGGCTCCACGCCACGGTCAGGGTACCGACCTGATCGCGGTTGGCACCGGCGCGCACAGGTGCCTGGGCCACCAGGAAGTCACCCAGATCCTGGACCTTCACATCCGCCACGGTCTTGTCGATCTTCGCCTTGGCGAAATCGAAGCCCGCCATGCCGGCCGGCAGTGGCTTTTCCTTGGTCGGATATTCGTTCAGCACCTCGCCATCGGCGTCCACGACCTTCACGGCGGCCAGGCTGGTGCCCTTGGCGCTGGCAAGGTCGGCATAGCTGTCGGCAACGGCGTCCGAATTCTTGAACCGAACGGCGGCGGCCATCTGCGCCGCCATCATCTCCGTCACCTGGCTTTCCGAACGCTTCGACAGGTCCAGCATCGCATCGCTCATCGACGATGCGCTGAGCCCGATGACAGCGCCAAGGCCGATGATCACCGGCACAGCAATCGAAAAGGTGATTTTGCGGCTGATGGACCAGTTACCGAAAAGACCGGCGACCCCGCCACTGGAACCGCCGGCGGCAGACGCAGCCGTTGCGGCCGGTCGCATGGTCCGATTGATAGTGCTCATCTCGCTGAACCTCTCCTGTCCTTAACCGCTTGCGTGACGTTCATCACTGCACAGCCACCGCAAATCCCGCTCAAGCGCAACAATAACTTTCCGAACGACCGTGCGGTCATTTCTGACGACAACGGCCCGGTCCCCGCGAAGAGACCCGGTAAGCACTACACGCGATGGAATGAGTAGTTAGTTACAGACATTTTTATTAAAACTCACCCCACCAGCGGATCGATGGGAATGCCCCTTGCCGACCCGCCATACTTTCGCATAGGTATAACCGAGCTTGTAACGAAAATGTAGGCGTATCTGCCGCAGGGGCGGTGGAATCCGAGCAAGCGGCCCGGCCGCAAGACCTGATTAATAAATTGCCGATAAAATCGGTTCGCGTAAGCCCAGGGAGGGGCGCCGGCCGGACATCATCGTCCGCCGATCATAAGCCAAATGAAGTCGGAAGTGCGTCAAACGATAAGTGGCGATGAACAAGGGGCTTTGACGATGAAAAAAATTGTGGCGGCAGTGTTTGCCGTGGCGGCGCTTGGTTTCGCTGGTGCTGCCCATGCCGAATGCACGCTGAAGGATGCGCCGAACCTGCCCGATGGGGCCACGGCCGTCGAAGCGGACATGGTCGCGGCGCAGCAATCCGTGAAGGCCTATGTGGCCGAAACCCAGGAATATCTGGCCTGCCTTGAATTCGAGGGCAAGGGCCGCGCCGGTGGCGACTGGACCAAGAGATACAACGACGCCTCGACGCGGATGGAGAAACTGGCGGCGGAATTCAACAAACAGTTGAGAGCTTTCAAGTCGAAGTAACGACCGGTCATAGGCCGTCCGGGACCCGGTGACCGTGAACGGTCACCGGCCGCTCCCTTTGTCCGACCTTACTCACCGTCGCGCGGGCGATGTCTGTTCACCGGGAAGCGGGCCCAGCGGTTCCACCGTGACCTTCGGCACCGGTGGCGGCTTGGTAATGGGCGGCATTTCCACCTGACCGTTCAGGTCGCGGGCCTTGCCGACCTTCATGCCGTTCTGCGAGCGGAATTCCGCCGGCGGCGTGGTGATGGCGCGTGAGACAAGGTTGGGCAGCGCCGACTCATCCCAGTCGGCCACGGGCGCGCCCAGGCGCAGCACCACCAGATCGCGTCCCTTCGATATGTAGAGCCTGCTTCCGTCTTCCCCCGACAGGAAGATCGTGTCCCCGTCCACGAAGGGCTTTTTCGCGCCATTGCCGTTCTTGGCCTCGAACGGCCAGCCCAGCCGCACGCGCCAGCCATCGTGCCGGGCATACATCGTGGGGCGTTCCATCTGGTCCAGCCAGGGTGTGGGCACCAGTTGCGCCGACCCCGCGAGACCGCCTTCAAGCAGCAGCAGACCCGGACGAAGCCAGTCGCGGGCCGTCGCCTTCACGCAGCAATGGAGATAGGCGGCTCCGTCGGTGCCGCCGGTCATCATCTGGCCCGGCCGGGCCCCCATGGGACGCCACAGCCGGTCGGACAGAAGCTCGGCCACGGGCACCCCCGCCGCGCGTGACAGGACCAGTCCCAGCACCTGGGCCTCGAATCCGTTCGGGGCGAAGCGGGTGCCGGGTTCACTGTCCAGCTTGGCCGACAGGGTCCAGGCAAGGGCGTCGCCGGCCGGCGCCTGTTCCGGACGGGCGATCCCCGAACTGCCCTCCAGCAACTGCCGCACCGTGATGCGGCCGCGATCGTCCCCGGCCCATTCCGGCACCCACGCCGCGATCCCGGTATCCAGGCCGGGCAGCGTGCCGTCACGCAGCGCCTGCCCGGTCAGCAGAACCATGACGGCCGGAACCAGTCCGGAGGCATCCAGCAGGTCGCCCGCCTGCGTATCCGGTGCGTAGAGTTCAAGCTGCAACGCACCGGCATGCCAGATCAACAACGCCCGGCTGTTGCTGGCCGTGAAAAAGGCGCGGATGTCCTTCAGTCCCTGATCCGACAACACGCCCTGGTCCGGATCGGCAACGGGCAGAACCGTGCCGGGGCCGGAAACCAGCGGCCGTTCCACCATGATGGAGCGGTCCGGCTTTTCCGGCATAAGAATGCCGGCAGGGTCGCGCCGGTCGTCCTTTCCACCGCCCAGCCACAAGGCCGCCCCGAGGGCGGTTCCCGTCAGCAGGGCGGCGGTGATCAGAAACTGGCGGCGCATGGCATTTTTCCCTGATTGGACAGCCGCGGCCCGTCAGGAACCGTGGCGGTAGAGGGGATAGTCCCTGGCTTGCACCACTTCCCACGTGCCGTCCGGCTGACGGCAGAGGAAACCGGTCGCATGCTGGTACATCTGCTCCAGGATGACGACGGAGTGGAACTCCCGGCAGGGGCGGTTCTGCCCGTCATAACCGTCGCGCAGCACCTTGACGGCCCCGCGCTTTCCGGTGGTGGGGTTCGCCCAGCCCACGGGCGCGTCAATGGGCTTGCCACCCAATTCCCGCAGCGCCCCCTGGAAACCCGCCAGGTCGCTGTCCTCCATCACGATGGTGGTCGGCTTCGGCGGCGGCGGGGGTGGCGCCTCTACCACCGGCGGGGGC
>NZ_JAGOGJ010000085.1 GCF_017996735.1 Niveispirillum sp. | reverse complement strand
GGCGGCGCTGCAGGCGGGGCTGGGCATCGGCATGCTGCGGTCGCCCCTGGGCGATCCCTGGGTGGCTGATGGCAGGCTGGTGCCGGTCAGCCCGCTCTGGGTGCCCAATCCCTATCTTTATCATCTGGTCACCCGTACCGGCACGCCGCGCCCCGCCGTGGCGGAGGCGCGGGACCGGATGCTGACCCTGGCGGCTGAATTCAGGCCGGCGCCCCCGCCATCAGCGCGTTGATCTGTCCATAGGGCATGGGGTCGGCGCAGATCGGGTCGGAGATGCCGTCGCGCAGGAAGGCGCCCCCCAGGGCCGCCACGCGCCCCCACAATTGTTCCGGCAGGGCAGATCCCGCTGACAGACGCCTGACGCCCAAGGTCGCCAGATCTGCGGCGGGCAGCAGCCCGGGGCGGGCCATGACATTAAGCGGTACATTAATATTATCCGCTATATGTTTGATTTCCTGTGGATCGGTCACGCCGGCGGGGAACAGGCCGGAAGCACCCGCCGCCGCATAAAGGGCGCCGCGCCGTACCACCTCCGCCGCCCGTTCCCCGGCTGGGGCCAAGCCGCGCAGATAGACGTCGGTACGGGCATTGATGAACAGACCGGGTCCCAGGGCGGCCCGTATGGCGGCGATCTTGGCGGCCAGCAGGTCAGGCGATCCCGCCCCATCCTCGATATTCACGCCCACGACACCGGTCGCCAATATCTGCCGGGCCAGATCCGCCACGGCGGCGGGATCATCGCTGTAACCGGCTTCCATATCGATGCTGACCGGCAGGTCGGGCACGGCCCGCACGATGGTGGCGGCGGCGTGCAGCAGCAGGTCCACCGGCAGCTTGTTGCCGTCGGCCACGCCCAGGGCCCAGGCCAGACCGGCGCTGGTGGTGGCGATCGCCTTGGCGCCCAGACTGCGCATCATGCGCGCACTGCCCCCGTCCCAGACATTGCACAGGATCAGCGGGCTGTCGCCCCGGTGCAGGGCGTGGAAAGTCTCGAACTGCGTGATGCTCATGATGCCTTATCCAGGGAAAGCGGGAAGTCGGGAAGGTTCAGGTGACGGCGCGCATAGGCACCCCAGGGGTGCCATCGTCGCTCCCCCTCATCAATCGGGACCGGCCCGTCCCACGGGGCCGCTACGCGCCGTCCGGGCCGGTCCGCGACCAGCGGGGCCAGGGCGGGGTCCTGCGCCAGATGCGCATTGATGGTCGCCATGTCCGCCGACAGGTCGAACCGACGCCTCAGCCGCGCGGCGATGCCGGACAGGGACCGGATGTCGGCGATGCGGATCACGGCCTGCAAGGCATTGGCATCGTGAATGGCGGTCACGGTGACATCGCCATCGGGCAAGGTCCGCCGCCATGTAAAGCTGCTTACCTGCTCGGCGGGATCACCCTGCGCCGCGATGGCCGACAGAAGGTCGGGCCAGTCCAGTGGCGGGCGATAGCGCAGGCGCAGCACCACCCCATCCCGCGCCACGCTGCCCTCTGCCCGGTCCGATGCCAGGGCCTGTCGGCGCAGGTCGCGCGGGGCTCGGCCATAAAGTGACTGGAAGGTTTCGTTGAAGCGGCGGATGCTGCCGAAACCTGATGCCAGGGCCACCTCCGCCATGGGCAGGGCAGTTTCATGCAGGAGTTGCTTGGCGAACAGCACGCGGCGGGTCTGGGCCACGGCAATGGGGCTGGCGCCCAGATGCTGTTTGAACAGGCGGCGCAATTGCCGTTCGCCCACGCCCAGACGGCTGGCCAGGGCATCGACGCTGGCATCATCCCCGTCCAGCGCCCCCTCCGCGATCAGGGCCAGCCCGCGTGAAACGGTGTTGGAGGTCCCGCGCCAGACGGCCAGGTCGGGAGCCGCTTCCGGCCGACAGCGCAGGCAGGGGCGGAACCCCGCCTCCTGTGCCGCCGCCGCGGTCGGATAGAAGCGGCAATTTTCCGCCTTGGGCGTGCGGGCCGGGCAGATGGGGCGGCAATAGATGCCGGTGGTCAGCACCGCCGTGAAGAAACGCCCGTCGAAGCGGGCATCCCTGGTTTCAACAGCGCGGTAGCAGGCGGTGGGGTCGAGCGTGTCCATGCCCATGATCCTGCCACGGGCGGTCGCTCACGGCTCGCGGTTTTCGGACATGGACGGTCAGGCCGACGCCCGTTTCGGCCAGAGCAGCCCCGTCAGTACGCCGGCATTCAGGACCAGCAGCAGCGAGACGGCCCAGGCCGGGGCCAGGAATTTCAGCATCAGCCAGCCCAGGCCGAACAGCACGAAGCCCAGCAGCATCTCCCCGAACAGGGCGATGACATTGCTCTGATAGCGTTTCTGGAACGCCTTGCGCCCGCCCAGCGCCGGCCCCTGCCGCATGTCCATGGCCAGATACGTCGTGACCGACAGCAGGGTCACCAGCCAGAGCAGCAGCGCCGACCACGGGGTGGACAGGGCGACATACAGACAGACCAGCGTGGCCGGCACGAGGGCGGGCAGGGCGGCGGCCAGCAACCGGTCGCGCAGCATGCGGCGGGCCTGCACCGGCGCGGTGCCCAGCAGGTCGGGCGCATCCTCACCCGCGAAGGCGAGCCAGACCAGGGCGCCGGCCAGCAGCCCGGCAACGGGCACCACGCCCATCCAGCCGAAAGCCATCTGTTCGCCCGACGCCGTGTCGATATGCTTGCCGATGCTGGGCAGCACGACCGGTGCGGCCACCAACAGAATGGAACAGACCTGGGTCAGCAGGCTGGGATCGCGCAGGATCAGGCGCCATTCCTTCCACAGGATTGTGCCGGTGGTGCCCCGGATGCGCATGGTGAACGGACCCTTGTCCGCCAGCTTGCGGCGTGGGGTGGCATCGGCCCCGGCGGCGGCATTCACGCTGCGCACGAAGGCGGGGCCCAGCAGAGTGGTGACCAGCACGAAGCCGCCCAGCGAAACCAGCAGCAGCACCAGGAAAGGTCCCGGTTCACCCGTGATGGCGGCCCCCAGCCAGCGCAGCGGCAGCATGGCCGGATGGTCGCCAAGGGCGGCCATGGCCTGAAAATTCCTGGCCTGGGTCGCGTGGTCTGCGCTGCTGTTCATGTTGGGGATCTGGGCGGCCAGGGCCGCGCCGATCCCGATCACCCCGCCCAGGACCTGCGCCGCCGTGCGTGCCCGCCGCGCCCCCACCAGCTTCACCAACGCCAGGACCAGCAGGAAGGACAGGGTCACCGACAGCATGCACAGCGCCGGCAGGGTGATATAGCCGACCAGCCAGCGCGCCGACACCATCACGGCGCCGGGGTTCATGAAACAGGCCGCCATGGCCAGACTGCTGATCATCACGGCCAGCCCCACCGCCAGCAGGCGCACGGGCAGAATCGTCCCCGGCCGCAGTGGAGAGGAGAGCAGCAGGTCCAGATCGCCCCGCGTGTAGATGGCGTTCACCGTCATTTGCAGCGATGCGGCCAGCATGATGGCGACGGAGAACATGCCCATGCCGCCGAAGATCATCTGCACCTTTTCTGGTGCAAGCTGCATTTTCGAAAAGCCGAAAATGGACAGCGCCCCGACACCATGCAGGAACAGGATGCCCACGATCAGGATGGCCCAGGCCCAGGGACCCGTCTTCTTGGTCCGCAGCGCCAGCCGCAACTCATGGCGCAGCAGCCAGGGCAGGCCGCCCGGCTTCAGCGCGATCATGCCGCCACCGCCTTGCCGGAGACGAGGTCGAGGAACAGTTCCTCCAGCGACGCGCCGTCGCGCCCATGTCGCTGGCGCAGTTCGGCCAGGGTGCCCTCGGCCAGCAGCAGGCCATGCTGGATGATGCCGATCCGGTCCACCAGCCGTTCCGCCACCTCCATGATATGGGTGGTCAGGATGATGGTGCATCCGGCCCGCGCGCGTTCGGCCAGCAGATCCTTCACCTGCCGCGCGATGGCGGCGTCCAGACCGGTCAGCGGTTCATCCAGGATCAGCAGGCGCGGATCATGGATCAACGCGCCGGCCAGTGCCGCCTTCTGCTTCATGCCGCGCGAGAAACCCTCGCAGCGTTCGTTACGATGGTCGTAAAGCTCCAGCCGGGTCAGCAACTCCTCCGCCCGCCCGGCGGCTGTGCGTGCATCAATGCCCCACAGACCGGCCACGAATTCCAGATATTCGACGGGTGTCAGCTTGTCATAGAGCATAGGTTCGTCCGGCAGCCAGGCGATCTGCCGCTTGGCGGCCACCGGATCGGCGGCATTGTCGACGCCGAACACGCTGACATGGCCGGCCGATGGGGCCAGAAGTCCGACAACCATCTTCAGCGTCGTGGTCTTGCCCGCGCCGTTGGGCCCCAGCAGGCCATAGAATTCACCGGGCTGAATCGTCAGATCAATGCCCTTCACCGCCTCCTTCTCACCATAGGATTTGCGCAATCCGCGGATTTCCAGGGCGGGGGCAGGCGGGTTCATGCGTCACGTCCGGGGTAATGCCGAAGGGAACTTATAGTTAACAAATATTCCAGGTCGAATGAAGCCTTTCGCTAATTCTGCGAGTTGACGTCACGCCCGTGAACTCCGCATCCCCGGCCGTTTTGTGACCGACATATCGGCCAGCAACCGGGCATAATCATCCGATTCCATGGGAACCAGCGCCACGCACCCGTTGGTATCGTGATGCAGGCCATATCCGTGTTTCTTCACCAGCGGAGAGGCACGCAGGCAGGCTTGCGGCTTGGCGAAAAACGCTTCCGCCGTGACGGGACCTTTCCGGTCGTTTTCCACGGCCAGCAGCAGGTCGTCCGATGTCATCCGATACGGATGGGCCGCCAGCAGGGCGAATTGCCGTTCGGCCACGGTACCTGGCTTGGCCGGGGGCGTGGCCCCGGTAACCGGACAATCGGCGGAAACGGTGATCAGGGTGCTGGTATAGTTGGTGCTGTGCATGGGGGCGCCCCGGGTCGGTGGTTCCCTCGCCAGAATAGCAGAACGCCGCCGTGGTTTCCCAGCGGCGGCGTTCCGGACTTCACCCAAACCTGTGACAGCCTCAGGCGGCGTCCGCGTCGGCGGCGACGGCCAACTTGATGATCTGGTCGGGGTCGCGGACCTCGCCATTGCGGCCCTGGCCGCGCTTGATGGCGTCCACATGCTCCATGCCGTCGGTGACCTTGCCCCAGACGGTGTACTGGCCGTCCAGGAAACGGGCATCGGCGAAGCAGATGAAGAACTGGCTGTCGGCGCTGTTCGGGTTCGCCGCGCGGGCCATGGAGCAGGTGCCACGCACATGCGGCTCGCGCGAGAATTCCTGCGGCAGGTTCTGGCCGGAACCACCCATGCCATTGCCATCGGGGCAGCCGCCCTGGGCCATGAAGCCTTCGATGACGCGATGGAAGGTCAGGCCGTCATAGAAGCCTTCGCGGGCCAGTTCCTTGATACGGGCCACATGCTTGGGCGCCAGATCGGGGCGCAACTGGATGGTGACGCGGCCGCCGGCCAGGTCGAGATAGAGGGTGTTTTCCAGATCCATGTCAGTCGTCCTTGCCACCGGTTGCCCCGGTTCTCGGTTGCATATCGACGGGCACCATAACGGGATGTTTTGCGGATGGGAACAGGGGTAGGGGGATGGCCCACCCGCTATTTCGGCGGGGCGGCCGGCTTTGCCGGGGGTGCCGGCTTGGGCGGGCGCGGCGGATCGGACTGTACGCGCATACTGATGACGCGATCCGGCTCCTTCACATAACCGTCCTTTTTCTTGTCGCCGGCCTTCAGCTTGTCGATCAGGTCCAGGCCTTTGATCACATGGCCCCAGAGCGTGTAATTGCCGTCCAGAGAGGCGTCCTGCCCTGTCAGGATGAAGAACTGGCTGTCGCCGCTGTTGCGGTTCAGGCCGCGTGCCATGGAAACGGCCCCGCGCACATGCGGTTCCTTGCTGGGTTCCAGGTCCAGCCAGCGGCCCGTGCCCCCGCGCCCTGTGCCGCTGCGGTCGCCGGTCTGCGCGATGAAGCCGGCGATGACGCGATGGAACGCCACGCCATCATAATATCCGCGTCGCACCAGTTGTTTGATGCGCGCCACATGGATGGGCGCCAGATCTGGGCGCATCTGGATCAGCACGGTGCCGCTCTTCAATTCCATGACCAGCGTGTCATCGGGATTGACCGGCGGCCGCGCGGCATCCGCCACGGGAACGGCCAGCAATAGACAGAGCAGGATCAGAAGGCGTGAAAGCATGGGCGGCATCATCTCTCCGGCGTTGCGCGTGCCACGATACCGGCCGCATCCTTGCATGGAAAGATGTGGTGTTCCGCATCGGGCGGCGAATATTGCCGATAGGGGTGGGGATTGCGCAGGTTGCGACGTCAGGAATGGTTGGCCGGTGCCGGTATCGCCCTGTTGGCCGGGCTTGTGGTCCTTTGGCTGATGCTGCCCGGCCTTGTCGCCGCCCGCTGGACGGCGCAACTGCGGTCCATGGGCCATCCACAGGCGGAACTGGCGATCGATCATCTGGGTTGGGGCAACGCCACCGGTGCCTTTTTCCTGGGGGGAGAAGAGGGGGCGGACGGATTCGAGGCGACGTTCACCCCCGCCGGCCTTTGGGCCGGCCGGCTTTCGTCCCTCACCATCAAGGGGCTGCACCTGTCACGGCCGTTGTCCCTGTCGGGGGGCGGTAGGCTTCCAGACATGCCATTGGACGGGCCGGTCCGGCTCGCCAATACCCGCTTGCGGCTGGAACTGCCGGGCGGGCTGGGGGCGCTGCCCCTGACCCTGGATGCGGATTTGACGCCGGTTGACGGCGATTGGCGCCTGGACGGCAAGGGGGCGCTTGCCGTTGGTCCGGTATCGGTTCCCGCCACCCTGAATGCGCAATGGCGTCAGGGGATATTGTCGGTTGCAGCCTTCGGCCTGTCGCCAGTTGCCGACGGGCCGCGACTGGGCGGGCAGGGCAATTTCCGCCGTCTGGCGACCGGGGAATGGACGGGGCAGGTGGATGTGACGGCCGCCGGCCTGCCGCAAGGTCTGCCCGATTTCACCCTGAACTGGAAGCCGGGGCAGGGGCGCGGCCTTTTAGAATGGAAGGGTGTTGCCCGGTTGGATGTCCTTCTGGATGCCGACGGAGCGGCCGGCCAACGGCTGGATGCAAGGTTGCGGGTCGATGATCTGTCCGCCTTCGCGGCGCGCCTGAACCAGCCGGAACCGGGCCTTGCCGGCGGACCACTGATCCTGTCGCTGTCGGCGCAGGGTGTTGTCCCGTCACTGGATCCACGGCTCTGGCCGGAGGTGCTGCTGCGTCTGGAGGCGACGGGGATTGGTATCGGCCGGGGGCCGCGCGACAATGCCCTGTCACTATCGGCCATGGCGCGGCGCATCGATGGCGACTGGTGGCTGGCCCCGACCTTGAATCAACCGCCGGGCATCCTGTTGATGCCGACATTGGGTTTGCGGGCCAATGGCCTGTCGCTGACGGGTCGCGCGGCGCTGCCGCTGGACCTGGATTTGCGGGCGGCCGGCCTGCGGTTGCCCTGGCTGGCACCGTCCACCCTGATGGCCAAACTGCGCGGGCAGCCGGGCGACGACCTTCGCCTGGAATGGCAGGCGGCCGTGACGGACACGGATGCCCGGCTTTCGGGATCGGTGGACATGGTGGCTGGGGGTGGTAACGCCCTGGTGCGGCTGGCCCCGTTGCGTCTTGGTCCGGGCGATGTCGATCGGGTCTTTCCTGGCGCGCCTCTGCCATCCGGCCTGACCGGGACCATCGCCGCCCGCTTGTCGACCCGTTGGGGGGAGGCCGGTGCGCAAGGCGCCGCCGATATCCTGGTGGAGGATGGCGGGGTGGTTTTACCCGGCCTGCATCTGGCCGGCATCAACGGTGTCGTACGCCTGGATCGGTTGTCGCCGCTTTCCATGCCGGCCCAGACCATCGCGGTCGGTCTGTTTGATCCCGGCATCGCGCTGACAGGTGGCAGCGTCGGATTGTCATTGCAGGGCGATGGTTTGCTGCGCCTGGCTCCGACCCCGTTCACCTGGGCGGGGCAATCCGTGATCATATCGCCCTCATCATTCCGGATCGGCAATGATTATCTGGATTTGCGTCTTGAGCTTCCGGCAACCCCATTGCCCAACATCCTGTCCACCCTGGGTGTAACGGACCTGGAGGCCGAGGGAACGGTCATCGGATCGATACCGGTACGAATCACGGCGGAGGGTGCGACGACCGGCGATGCCACCTTGCGCGCCGTTGCGCCCGGCCGGCTGGCTTTGCGGGGCGATTCCCCGCTGGCCTGGCTTGATCCCCGGCGCAATGACAATCTGGCCCTGCTGGCCCGGGCGTTGACTGATTACCGGTTCCGCAGCCTGGAACTGAACTTCACCGGGCGGGGGACGGCGCTGGCCCTGGACGGGGCGAATCCGTCGCTCTATGGCGGCTATGCCATGCCCATCAATCTGGTGCTGGCCCCGGCACCGGCCGCTGCTGTACCAACGACGCTGCCGGCCGGCATCGCGGCCGCGATGGCGGCATTCAAGGCGCGCCGGGATTGACAGGTGAGGCGCAGAGGGGGCAAGGGCGTGATTGAACTGGCCATTGATTTTGAAACGGCCAATGAACGGCGCGACAGCGCCTGTGCTGTTGGCGTGGCCGAAGTCTTCAGGCCCGACGCCCCCATCTTCCGCCGCCTGATCCGACCGGAACCGGCACGCTTTTCGCCCTTCTGCGTCGCCGTCCATGGCATCCGCCCCGAACATGTGGCCGGCGAACCCGATTTTGCCGGCATCTGGCCCGACCTGTCGGTCCGTTTGGAAGGGGCCACACTGCTGGCGCATAATGCCAGTTTCGATGCCGGTGTCCTGACCGCCTGTCTTCTGGCGGCGGGGCTGCCCGTTCCGTCACTGCGCTTTATCTGCACTGTGGATCTGGCGCGTGCCGCCTTTCCACATCTGCGCAGCCATAAGCTGAATATTGTGGCGCATCATCTGGGCCTGTCCCTGAACCATCACGAAGCCGGCAGCGATGCCGCCGCCTGTGCCGCGATCGGCCGGCACGTGGCGGAAATGCAGGGTGTCGCCACGGTGGCGGAGGCGGCGGAAAGGCTGGGTGTCGGGGCTCGCCGCCCTGGAATCCCCGTTTCCGCCCCATTGGGCCGGTCTGCTGCCGTCGCGTCCCTGCCACCCCCGACGCGTCGTGTGGATGGCCAGAATTTCGCCATTACCGGTACGCTGGTCGCCTGTTCCCGCCCAGACGCGGCGCGTGCCATCGGGCGGGCAGGGGGGACGTTCCAGGCCTATGTGCGGCAGGATACGGATTGGCTGGTGGTCGGTCTGTCGCCGGGCAAGACCAAACTGACGGCCGCCCAGGCACGGCAGCGGCGCTACGGCCGGCCAACCCTGGTGGATGAGGCGGAGTTCATGGCGATGCTGGGGATCGGCTAAGGCCCGGAAGCACGAAAGCCGCCGTCATTCTTGACGGCGGCTTTTCGCGTAACCCGTTGATCGGGTTGTCGAGAGATGGTCGGAGCGACAGGATTCGAACCTGCGACCCCTAGACCCCCAGTCTAGTGCGCTACCAGGCTGCGCCACGCTCCGACCTCTCGATGAACGCCGACCGGTTTGGGCCGTCCGTCGTTCGGGCGCGGACTATAGACACGACATTTGGGGGATGCAACGTTTGTGTCGGGGAAAATGCGTTTTTCTGTCTGCCTTGTCCGCAACGCGGGTCTGCGCCCGCGCCGCAGCGGGGGACGGGGGCTGTCGGGTCGGATAGCATCCGGGCCTGAACATCAAGGAAACCCTGGGGATGGACGCCGAAATCAGTCTTGTCTATGTCACCACACCCGATCGCGATGTGGCCCACGCCATTGCGCGCACGGTGGTGGAGGAAGGGCTTGCCGCCTGCGCGAATATCATTCCGGGCATGGAATCACTCTATCGCTGGCAGGGGAAAGTGGAATCTGCGCAGGAATGCGTACTGATCCTGAAATGCCGTTCCAGCGGGTTCGACGCGCTGTCGAGCCGGGTGTGTACACTGCATCCCTACGAAGTGCCCTGCATCCTGGCCTTGCCCGTCACGGCGGGCCTGCCGCGCTATCTGGCCTGGCTGTCGGCGGAAAGCGCCGGCCGGCCCACCGTATAAATAAGGAGACGCGGTGATGACCGACGTCCGTACTTCCGCCCGCCTGTCCCTGGCCTATTCCAATATCGGCCACGCCACCATGCACATCATGACGGTGCTGTATCTCACCGTCGTGCTGGAACTTACCCGCGAATGGCAGGCCGATTACCAGGATCTGATCACGCTCTGGACGGTCGGTTCGCTGCTTGTGGGCCTGGGCGCCCCCCTTGCGGGCTGGCTGGGCGACCGCTGGTCGGATTCGCGGATGATGGTCCTGATGTTTCTGCTGTCGGGGATCGGCGCCCTGGGGGCCGCCTTGTCCGACACGCCGGACCAGATGATGTGGGCCTTGGCCGTCATCGGGCTGGGTGGGTCGATCTATCACCCGGTCGGCATTTCCTGGACCATGAAGAATGCGGAGAACCGGGGCCGGTCCATGGGTATCCTGGGCATTTTCGGGAGTATCGGTGTTGCCGGCGGCGGCGTTGTGGCGGGCGGATTGACCGCGCTTTGGGGCTGGCATGCCGCCTTCCTGGTGCCGGGCATCGTGTCGCTGCTGTTCGGCGCCGCGCTGGCCCTGCATATCGCCAGTGGCCGGATCGTAGACCGCAAGGCCGACATGGTGAAAAGCCAGGCGCCGACGCGGGGCGAGATCGTGCGTGCCTTCATCATCATGTCGGTCACCATGATGTGCGGCGGCATGATCTTTCAGTCGCTGCTGACCGTGGCGCCGAAATGGTTCGAACAGGCCGTGGGCGCCGACATGTCGGGCAGTGTGGTGGGGGTCGGCGGTCTGGTCACCATGGTCTTCCTGGCCGGCGCCATTCCGCAATTCCTGGGTGGCGTCCTGGCCGACCGGTTTCCGGTGAAATGGCTCTATATGGGCTGTGCGTTGCTGCAGGTGCCGTTCTATATCGTGGCCATGCAGTTCATGGGGTGGTCGTCGGTCTTCCTGGCGGCTTTCCTGGTCACGCTGATGAATGTGCAGATTCCGGCCGAAAACCTGCTGCTGGCCCGTTTCACGCCGGCGAAATATCGCGGCATCGCCTATGGCTCGAAATTTGTGCTGAGTTTCGGCATGGCACCGCTTGCGGTGCAACTGGTGGCCTGGGCCTATGGCCATTCGGCGGGGCCGGAGATGGTGTTCGCAGTGCTGGCGGTCCTGTCGGCGCTGGTGCTGTTCGCGGCCATGCTGCTGCCGCGTGACGACAAGGGGCAGGAACAGCCGGTCACCGATCCCGCCAAGCTGGCCCTGGCATCGGGTGGCGATGATTGATGCCATCGCAACCGCGATATCGGACCCTGGTTGGTCGGGGTGCGCGGTTCTGACCGCTTGACGGGGGGACGTGCCGGGCCTTATACCGCGCCCGTCAATTGGGGAGTAGTCCGCCACCGGCACAGCCGGTGGTGTCCGTGTCAACAGACTTGGGGCGCAAGCCCCGTGGCACGGGCGACAGGCCGGAAGGCCCGTTCGACGAGACCGATGGCGCAATCACCCCGTCTGGGACCGGGGGGTGGATTGCGTTCATCGCTGCTCGCGGCCCCCGGAGTACTGATCTTGATCGCCACCACCACCGTCGCCCTGGCCTTCAGCCTGGCCATGGATGCATTTGCCGCCGCCCTGGGCAAGGGGGCCGCCCTGCGCCGTCCCCATATGGGGCATGCCCTGACCGTCGGGGCGGTTTTCGGCGCCTTCCAGATGGTGATGCCGCTGATCGGCTTTGCGCTGGGCATGGCCTTTGCCGACATCGTGGCCGCCGTCGATCACTGGATCGCCTTTGTCCTGCTGTCGGTTGTCGGCGGCCGGATGGCGTGGGAGGCATGGAAAGGTGAGGGCGAGGATGCGGATGGTGTCTCCGGCGTGACCCTGACCCTGTCGGCCCTGTTCATGGCCGGGTTCGCGACATCGGTCGACGCACTGGCCATCGGGGTGCCGCTAGCCTTCTTTGATGAGCCGATTCTGGCGTCCGCCGTGGTCATCGGCCTTGTCACGTTCGGCCTGTCCACCATCGGCGTCCTGCTGGGCCGGGCCGTGGGGCCGCTGCTGGGTCGCTGGGCCGTGGGCATTGGCGGGGCAGGGCTGGTGCTGCTGGGAACCAAGATCCTGGTGCAGCATCTGGGGGCGTGATCGCCCCCCCCCTTCGCCTCAATCGGCCAGTTCCGCCCGGATGGCCAGCATCCGGTCCAGATTGTCGATGAACAGCCGGGTCAGATCCGGGTCCAGATGGGCGCCCGCGATCTCCCGCATATAGGTGACGACATCGTCCACGGCCCAGGCGCGCTTATAGGGCCGGGGCGACAGAAGCGCGTCGAAAACATCGCATATGGCGACGATGCGGCCGCTGACCGGAATGTCGGTGCCGGCCAGCCCGTTGGGATAGCCGCTTCCATCCCATCTCTCATGATGGGTTCCGGCAATCTCCGATGCCAGGTCCAGCAGGGGCAAGCCGCTGCCGGCCAGCAATTGCTGACCGATGCGGGCATGCCCCTTCATGATGGCCCATTCATCTTCGTCCAGCTTGCCCGGTTTCAGCAGCACACGGTCGGGGATGCCGATCTTGCCGATGTCATGCAGGGGGGCGGCCGAGGCGATCTTTGCCGACAGGGGGGGCGGCAACTTGGCAAGGCTGGCCAGGAGACCGGCCATGCGGCCGATGCGGGTGACATGCTGGCCTGTATCCTCGTCCCGGAACTCTCCGGCCGAACAAAGGCGCGTGATGATTTCTGCCCGCGTGCGCTCCAGCTCCGCCGTGCGCTGCTTGACCAGTCGCTCAAGAAGCTCGGTCTGCTGGCGCTGCGCCTTGTTCAGGAGATGCAGTTCCAGAAGGTTGCGCGAGCGTGCCTCCAACTCCCAAAAGGCATAGGGTTTGGTGACATAATCACGGGCCCCCGCCTCCAGCGCGCGTCGGCGTGAGGCGTCGTCATTCTGGGCCGTGACGACCAGCACGGGCGGCATATCGGCGTCCAGCAGGCTCCGTAACCGACCGATGAAACCCGGACCGTCCAGACCCGGCATGCGGTAATCCAGCAGCACCAGATCGGGCAACTGCCTTTCGGCCATTGCCAACCCTTCGAACGGGTCGGTGGTGGAACTGACATTCTCAAAGCCTGCCAGTTCCAGCATGCCCAGCAGCAGTTCCACATTGGCCGGCAGGTCGTCAACCACCAGAATATGGGCGTGCCGCTGCTGTTCTTCCATGGTCATGGCGGAATTCGTCATGCTCACGCCGCCCTTCCGGTCAGCGCCTCGTCTACGGCAGCCAGGAATTCCGGTACACGCAACGGTTTGGTCAGGTAGCGGTGGAAGCCAGCGGCCTTGCCGCGTTCAACTTCGCGCGGCAGGGCGTTGGCCGACAGGGCCAGGGCCGGAATGGGCGCCGTCGCCGGATCGGCCCGCAGCCGGGCCAGAACCTCGAACCCATCCATGCCGGGCAGGTTGATATCCAGAATGATGATGTCTGGCAGGTGGGTGCGGGCCAGTTGCAACCCGGAGCCCGGATCGGCCGCCACCAGCAGGCGGAAGCCCCCCAGGCTGTCGATCAGATCGCGCATAAGCTGAATGTTGGCCGGGTTGTCCTCCACATACAGCATGGTGCGGTCGGCGGATTGCGCCCCGTCCCTTTGCGGTGTGGCGGTACGCACCATGTCGAGTGACACGGCGGGAGCGGCGGCTTGAAGGTCGAACTGGAACCGGCTGCCCCTTCCTTCGGTGCTGTCCACCGTGATGCAGCCGCCCATGGCCTGGACAAGCCGCTGGCAAATGGTCAGGCCGATGCCTGTTCCTTCCACCGCGCCATGTTCGCGTCCAAGGCGGTTGAATGGCTGGAACAACTGGTCGATCCGGTCAGCGGGGATGCCAAGGCCAGTGTCGGATACGGATAGCGTAACGCGCCCGTCCGGCCCCGGCTTGGCCGACAGGGTGACCCTGCCGCCCGAGCGATTGTATTTGATGGCGTTGCTGACCAGATTGCTCAGCACCTGCACCAGCCGCGTCCGGTCGGCGACAACACTGGTTCCCCCCGCCGCGATGTCCAGCACCAGGATGATGTTGGCGCCATCAGCCACGGGCTGCATGTGGCTGGCCACATCGCGGATCACGGATGCCGCGTCCACAGGTTCCAGCGACAGGGAGAGACGCCCCGCTTCCACCTTTGCCAGGTCAAGCACTTCGTCGATCAGGCGCAGCAGATGTGTCCCGGCCTTTTCGATCTGTGTGGCGGCGCGCTCCTGCTTGGTGGTCAGGGGCTCCTTGGCGCGGTTGTAGAGCAGTAATTGTGCAAAGCCCATGATGGAATTCAGTGGCGTGCGCAGCTCATGGCTCATGCTGGCCAGGAAATCGGATTTCGCCTGGCTTGCCGCTTCCGCGCGGGCGCGGGCTTCCTCCAGGTCGACGGTCCGCTCCGCCACCCGCTGTTCCAGCGCTAGTTTGGACTGTTCAAGCTCCGCCTCCATGCGGCGGCGGGCCTGCATCTCCTCCCCCAATGCCTGGAAGGAACGTCGCAACTGGTCCGCCTCCCGCGCGGCGGCGGCCGAAATACGACGGTCGGCGATGCCTGCAACCAGCGCCAGGACCAGCAGCCCATAGGTTGCGGCGGCAACGGCGGCGGCCAGAATGGTGCGGGGGATGCCTTCATGCACCCCCGCCACGGTGGGGTCCAGGGTTACGACCAGCGCGCCCATGCCGGTATAGTGCATGCCGCAGATGGCGATCCCCATCACAAGCGCGGCCAGGACGCGCAAACCAAAACGCTGGGGCGTCAATGCCAACCACAGGGCAACCGTGGCCGCCACCAGCGCGATCAACACCGACAGGCTGAAAAGGCCGGGCTTGTAACCGATGCGGCCGGGAAGCATGAGGGCGGCCATCCCGGTATAGTGCATGACCACAACGCCCATACCCACGATCACCCCGGCCGCCAGTAGCCGGAGCGGGCTGATACCGCGCCCCACCAGCCACAGCCCCACGGCAACCACCAGAATGGGAACGGCCAGGGACAGCGCCGTCAGACCGGCATGGAAGGCGAAAGGCGCTTCCAACTGAAATGCCAGCATGCCCAGGAAATGCATGGCCCAGATACCGCCGCCCAAGGCAACGGAAGCGGCACCGTGCCAGGCCCACCGTAAATTGCCATCTGCATGTCTAAGCCGCTCGGCCATGTCGAGCGCGACATAGGACGCAAAGGCTGCGGTCAGGTAGGAGAGTATGACCAGCCAAGCATCATGACCGGTTGCAGCACCATCTGAGCTGGTGAAGCACAATCCAAGAATTTCCATACGCGTTCCGATTCCTGGAGCGGTCCTGAGACGAAAGGATTATCGGAATCGTTCGGCGTCGGAAAGATTAAAAGCAACGATGAATTACGTCATACGCCTTTAGTTGTGGAGGGTTCTGACGGGCCGGTTAACGCCAATGTTGCCGGCCCGCATCTATCCCAATGCACATCTGTGTGCCCACACATCGCAGCGTATTCTCAGGTTCCGGGGTGGCCGAGGGCTGCCCTCTGCGGGATTATGGGCGTTATGCGGTTGCCGTCGTTGTCGTTGCGGGGAAGGTTGGGCCTGCTGCTGGCATTGGTGATCCTTGCCGTGTCGGTTCTACTGGTGATGGAAAACCGTTCACGTCGCATGGAAGCCGAGACCCAGGCCTTGGCCCGCGCCCAGGATATTGCCCATGTCGCGGCAAGCCAGCAAGCCGATCTGATGGCGAATCTGCAAAGGCTGGTGGCTATCGCGGCGACGCGTGTGTACCCCCGTACGGGGGCGGATTGCAGCGATGATTTGCGGATGCTGAAGGGGACCCAGCCTTGGGTTTCCAATATCTTCATCGCACGGCCCGATGGAAAGATCGCCTGTTCCACCGCACCTGACGATGAGATGATCAATCTGGCCGATCGCGACTATTTCCGGCAGGTTCTGGCCACGGGGCGACCGGCGATCAGCGGTTATCTCCATTCCCGCGCCACGGGTCGGCCGATCATGGTCTATGCGCGGCCGATCTTTGCCGAGAACCGGACCGTCGTTGGCGTAGCCCTGGCGGGTCTGTCGCTGGACTGGCTGGATGGTATTGCCGGGCGGTTGCTGGAGGTGGCGCCGGGTGCCACGCTGATTGCCGTCCATGGCGATGGGACCGTCATTACGCGGTATCCGGCGGCGGCTGGTGTCAACGGCCAGAACATGGCGCATATACCCTTCATTCGGACCGCACTGGACCAGCATACCGGTTCCTGGGTCGGGCCCGGCTTCGACAAGGTCGAACGGTTGATGGGTTTTGTGCCGTTGGGCGATGGTGACGTGCGTATCATCGTTTCCTATCCGCGCGCCGACATCCTGGCGGCGGCCACCACCGAATTCCATCGCAATATCGGCATGCTGCTGGCGGTGTCGTTCCTGGCCATGATGGTCATCTATTTCTGTATCGCACGCAGCGTGCTGGGCCCGTTGAACCACCTGATCGCCACCGTTCGGCGCCTGGGTCGGGGGGAGTTGGGATTGCGGGCCGCCTCCGCGCGGGGGGAAATCGGCGTTCTGGCCGATGCCATCAATGATATGGCGGCCAACCTGCAACGTCAGGCCGCCGAACTGGCCACGCGCGACGCGCAATACCGGCTTCTTTCGGAACAGGGAAGCGATGTGGTGGCGTTGCATGCGCTTGACGGCACCTTTCTTTATGTGTCGCCGACATCTGCCTGGATGCTGGGCCAGGCGCCGGAACAACTGGTCGGCGGCGCGCCGCAGGACAGGGTTCATCCCGATGATCTGCCCGTGATGGACCGGATATTGCCAATGCTGCTGGCCGGGATGCCCTGCGCGCCGGTTACCTATCGTCTGCGCCATGGCGATGGTCGCTGGATCTGGGTGGAAACGGCCTTCGCGCTGGCGGCCGATGCGCTGGCCGGACAGCGCATCGTGTCGGCCACCCGTGACGTGGGCGACCGCGTGGCCCAGGAACAGGAACTGCGCGCGGCGCGTGACCGGTTGGGCGAACAGGCCGACAGTCTGCAGGCCCTGGCCGCCGATCTGGATCGGGCCCGCCGCGTCGCCGAGGCGGCCGCCAGTGCAGCCGAAGCGGCGCGCGGTGAAGCGGAAAGGGCCAACCAGGCCAAATCCGAATTTCTGGCCAATATGAGCCACGAGGTGCGCACGCCGATGAATGGCATCATCGGCATGACGGGTCTGTTGCTGGATACCCCGCTTTCCCAGGAACAGCGTGGGTTTGCCGAAACGATCCGGGAAAGCGCCGACGCCTTGCTGTTCGTGATCAACGACATTCTTGATGTCTCCAAGCTTGAGGCGGGCAAGCTGGAGCTGGACCAGATCGATTTCGATCTGGAAGAGATCATGGATGGGGTTGTGGCCTTGCTGGCCCCCCGCGCCCGGCAAAAGAGTGTGGCGCTGATCGCCGACATCCAGCCGGAGGCGGCGCGCGCCTATCGCGGTGATCCGGCGCGCCTTCGCCAGATATTGCTGAATCTGGTGGGCAATGCCGTCAAATTCACCGAGGAGGGACGGATTTCCATCGGTGTACGGACCGTGGAGGACGGCAGGGCGACGGTGCCGGATATGGTCCGCCTTTGCTTCACCGTGACCGACACCGGTATTGGCATGGCGCCGGAACAGATTGGCCGGCTGTTCCAGAAATTCACCCAGGCCGACAATTCAATTACCCGCCGTTTTGGCGGGACGGGGCTGGGCCTTGCCATTTGCCGGCAACTTGTCGATCTGATGGGCGGGGCCATCCAGGTGGAAAGCCGGGTTGGGGAGGGGAGCTGTTTCCGGTTCGACATCGCCTTGCCGGTCGCCATCGCGCCGCCGCCCAGCCGTCAGAACATCCTGGAACGGCTGAGCGGGCTGCCGGTCCTGCTTGTCGATGACGTCGAAACCGACCGGCGTATCCTGACGCGACAATTGGAAAGGCTTGGGCTGCGGGTGACGGCCGTCAACGGTGCCGCGGCCGCCCTTGCCGAACTGGAGAGATGCCTGCGCGAGGGGTGTTGCCCGACCGTCGCATTGATCGATCATGCCATGCCGGGCATGTCCGGCGACATCCTGGCCAACTGGTTGCGCGGTCATCCCAGCTTCGCGGGGCTCAAGCTGGTGCTGGTTTCCTCGACCGGCGGTCTGGATGCACAGCATCCGGCGGCGGACTTGTTTGATGCCGTAATCGGCAAGCCGGCACGACAAGCCGATCTGCGCGACGTTCTGGGCCGGATGTTTGCGCCCGGCGGCGGCGACGATTGCACCTTTGTCGAACCGATGACGACGGGACAGGGCAAGGGCCACCGGGTGCTGGTGGTTGACGATAACGGGGTCAATCAGAATGTCGCGCGCTTGATCCTGGAACGCGACGGTTATTCGGTCGATCTTGTCGATGACGGCATGAGTGCCATCGCTGCCGCCGAGGCTGTCCGCTACGATCTGATCCTGATGGATGTGCAGATGCCGGGCATGGATGGCATCGAGGCGACGCGCCTGATCCGGATACAGGAAAGCCAGACCGCCAGGAACCGGGCCGCGATCATCGCCATGACGGCCAATGCCATGGTCGGCATGCGTGAAACCTATCTGCAGGCCGGCATGGATGATTATCTGTCCAAACCCTATGAACCGAAAGCCCTGCTGCAGGCGGCGGCGCGCTGGACCGGCGCCCGCACCGATGCCGCTGCCACGTGCAACACCGATGCAAGCTTAGTTGTGGAACCCGATATGGAAATTAATGAACTGCCCGTTCTGGACAGCAGTGTCATCGCCAGCCTCCGGACCTTTACCGACGGCCCGGAATTCGCCGAACTGATGACGCGCTTCATTGCCACCGGTCGGGAGCGTTCTGACCGGATGGCCACCCTGCTTCGGGAAGAGGCATGGGATCAGCTTCGGCGCGAGGCGCATTCCATGATCGCCCTGGCCGGCAATCTGGGGCTGCGGCAGGTCCAACATCTGGCCTCCCGGATCGAAATCAGCCTGATGGATGGCGACCAGCCGGCAGCGGCAGCGCTGTCGACACGCCTGGCCGCCGTGTCGCCGGATGCCTGGCGTAGGGTGGAGACCCATCTGGCTGGCATGGCGGACGGCACGGCCTGACCAGACCGGTCAGCGGTTGCCGATCCGGGCCAGCCGCGCCGTCACCTGATCCAGAAGCCCCTGCCAATCATTGATCGCTGGTTGACGCAACAATGCCATGGAACCATACCAGGGTGTCTCCTCCACCAAGGCGGTACCCCAACGCCAATCGGCATGGCGGCGAAGCAGCGTCCATACCGGCACCCCCAACGCCCCCGCCAGATGACATGGCGCACTGTCGACACTGATCACCAGATCCATCTCCTCCATCAAGGCTGCGGTTACCTCGAACCCGTCGTCCTCGATGACCGGGAAATACAGGTTCGGTGGCGCCGGCACGTCTGCCAGCGGCAGCATCGAAGGCGGGGAAAGGGCATGGAAGTCGATATGGGGTGAGCGTTCTATGAACTGCACGGCCAGATCCGGCGACAAGGAGCGCAGATCATCGTCGGGATGCTTGGCAGCCCCTCTCCATGAAATGCCCACCGCCGGCCGTGAAGAGGAGCGCCGCCGGCTACGGTCCGCAAAATGTGCAGCCGACAGATAACCAAACCGAGAAGGAACCGTGTCCGGCCGTTCCCCCAACAGATGCAGGATGGACATGTACATCAGGTGACGGCTATCGCTGGTCAATGGCACGTTTGCCGCCGGTATGATCCGCAAATTCGGCACATGTGCAAAACTGGTGCTAAGAAGCGAGACCAGCGGCTTTTGCACCATGGCCGTGACGCTGCGCACCCGCCGGGCCAGGATGGGCAGATAGCGGGCCATCATGATGATATCGCCGCTGCCCTGCTCCATTCCGATGACCAGATCGACCTGCTCGTCGGTTGCCGGATTCCACTGCGGAACAGCGGAAAGGTAGGTGTGGACGCTTCGTGTATCGCCGTCCACATGGGGCCAGCGATGTTCATAAAGCGGCAATCCCTCTTCCCAACGACCCAGGGTCATCAGTGTGGTGGCCATGTTCAGTGTATTGTCGATATGGCCCAGTCCACGCTGTGCAGCGCATCGACGCATGCAGTCCAGCGCTTCCTCCAGCCGGCCCATCTGCATCAGGCTAACGCCCTGCACTGCCAAGGTCTCCGCGTCCCCGGCGTCGCGAAGCAGCAACTGCTCCAGGATGGCCAGCGCCTTCGGCAGGTCGCGGACCCGCATATATCCCCGCGCGATATTCCGCAGCAGGGCGGGCAGGTCACCGATGTGCCGTCGCACCTGTTCCCAATCGGCGATGGCGCTGTGCCAGTCATTCAGTTTGGACGCTGCCACCGCACGATCCAGCAATGCCTGCGCGTCGGCCGGGTTCTGTTTCAGCAACGCCGTGGTTCTGTTCAGTTCGGCGTTCCAATCTGGTTCATCGACCATCTTTTCCACCGGCCTTTGTCCAACGGTGCGGATAGGGGGCGAAAACTGGCACAGGCGCTGGTCCGCGCCAATCGGAATCGGCCAAAGAAAAAGGGCGTCCCCATGACGGGGACGCCCTTTCTCCGTAAAAGACCCGGCGAACCGGGAACCAAGAGCGATTAGCGCTTGGAGAACTGGAAGCTGCGGCGGGCCTTGGCCTTACCGTACTTCTTACGCTCGACAACGCGCGAATCGCGGGTCAGCAGACCAGCGGCCTTCAGCGGCG
This sequence comes from Niveispirillum sp., assembly GCF_017996735.1. Lineage (GTDB taxonomy): Bacteria > Pseudomonadota > Alphaproteobacteria > Azospirillales > Azospirillaceae > Niveispirillum. Next base: position 9,699 of record NZ_JAGOGJ010000085.1, on the reverse strand, counting down.
GACGCAGGCCCGGCTCGAAGTAGGTCAGGGCCTTGGAGATGCCGTGACGCAGCGCACCAGCCTGGCCCGACAGACCACCACCGGACACGGTGGCGACGATGTCGAACTGCTCGATACGGCTGGTGATCTGGAACGGCTGGTTGATCATCATGCGCAGCACGGGGCGGGCGAAATAAACCGCCAGCTCGCGACCGTTCACGGTGATCTTGCCGGTGCCGGGCTTCACCCAGACGCGGGCGACGGCGTTCTTGCGCTTGCCGGTGGCATAGGCGCGGCCGAAAGCGTCGAGCTTGGGCTCGGCCGGAGCGGCCGGGGCAGCGGCGACGGAGGCGGCGGCAGCGCCAGCCTTCAGGTCAGCGAGGCTGTTGATCGTGGCCATTTATCAGGCGCTCCGCTTGTTCTTGGCGTTCTTGGCGGCGAGGTCCAGCACCACCGGCGACTGGGCGGCGTGCGGATGCTCGGCACCGGCGTAAACGCGCAGGTTGCCCATCTGACGGCGGCCCAGCGGGCTGCGCTTGATCATGCGCTCAACGGCCTTGATGATGACGCGCTCGGGGAAGCGGCCATCCAGGATCTGACCGGCCGAACGGCCCTTGATGCCGCCCGGAAAACCGGTGTGCCAGTAGAACATGGCGTCCTGGCGCTTGTTGCCGGTCAGGGCGACCTTCTCGGCATTGATAACGATGACATTGTCACCGCAATCCAGGAACGGGGTATAGGTGGGCTTGGTCTTGCCGCGCAGGATCAGGGCGATCTGGCTGGCGAGACGACCCAGGACAACGCCTTCCGCATCGATCAGAATCCAGTTCTTCTCGATCTCGGACGGCTTCAGGTTAAAGGTCTTCATCAGAGCACTCGGGCTTATACGGATGAAGGCGCCAACCACCGGGCTGGCACCGAAGCGGATGGTGGTGTACGGCCAATCCCGCATGATCGCAAGCAGAAAATGCAGCACGAACAATGGTCTGCAAAACGGTATTATAATACCATTGTCAGAAACCCATTGATTCTATTGAATAATCCGCGGGTCGTTTGCGACGGTGGACACGGTTCGGCAGCGGCATGTGTCCGTGACATGGATCCGTTGCGCGGGAACAAGCGGGCCTATCCCGTCGTTTCACCATTATCGGCCACTTCCGATGGAGAAGGATCATGTCAATCGCTTTCGCAAAGACGGGCATCGCTGCTGTGGCGCTCGTCGCACTGCTGTCCGGCTGCGGCAGCAACATGGAGCAAAGGGTGGGCAGTGGCGCCCTGATCGGTGCCGGCACCGGTGCCGTGTTGGGTGGCAGCGTGGGCAGTGCCGCTGTCGGTGCCCTGGCCGGCGCTGGCACCGGTGCTGTGGTGAACGAGGTCCAGAAGGACAAGAAGAAGCCCAAGCGTCGCCCTTAACCGGAGGGTATGGCGTAAGTCCCTGTGGCATGGGCCACGGGGACCGGATCGTCGATCGACCGGATCAGAATCTCGCCATAGGCCAGCCGCTTGCCGGGTTTCAAGATGCGCGCCTCAGCCCGCAGCGGGCGAAGAGGCGGCTTGCGCAGGAAATGGATGTTCATGTCGCTGGTGACGGCCAGCGGCACTTCCCCGATCTGGCTCAGCACCGCCCCATAAAGGGCCAGGTCGGCCAGGGCAAACATGGTGGGGCCGGCAATGGTCCCGCCGGCACGGCTGGTCAGCTCGGTCGCCTTCACCTGCATGACGCACCGTCCCCAGCCCATCTCCAGCACGGTGAAGCCGCCGGCCCGCACCTGTGGCATATGGTCGTCCAGCAAGCGGATGAAGTCCGCGACGCCGAGCGCGGGTGACTTTTCCTGATCGTGCATGACACCTCCACCTTATTGTCTGCTGATCCTATGCGGCGCCCCGCTTCATGGCAGCCCCGATTCTGGGCCGGGTGTGAAGAGGCTTGCGGCAGGCCCATCTGATCGGGACATTTATTGGAAATGATAGCGGGGAGAGCCTGTCGTGAACCATGACCGTTACAGTGACGACCTGATTCGCCATGTGCTGGACAGCGCCAAGACGATTGCCGTTGTGGGCGCCACGGCCGATCCGGCCAAGCCCAGCTTTTATGTGATGAAATATCTGGCGGACCGTGGGCATCGCGTGATCCCGGTCAATCCGGCCCTGGCGGGGCAGGAAGTGCTGGGGCAGACTGCCTATGCCAGCCTTGCCGACCTGCCGGAGCGCCCTGACATGGTCGATATCTTCCGCCGGCCGGACGCGGCGGGCCAGGTGGCGGTGGATGCGGCGACGCGCGGCATTCCCTTTATATGGATGCAACTTGGCATCCGGAATGATGAGGCGGCGGCCAAGGCCGAAGCCCTGGGCAGTACCGTCATCATGGACCGCTGCCCCATGATCGAGGTTCCCCGCCTTTATCCGCGGTAGAATATCGCCCACACACCCAGGGAGATGGCGCCAAAAAGAAATGCGATCACATAGGTCTTCACGGGCACCGGGACTTTTTCGTCCTGGGCCCGTCCGGGCGCCGTCTTTGCCTTGGGCGGGGTTTTGGGCTTGGCGCGTTCGCTGCCGGCGACAAGGGTCGGTTTCGGCCTGTCGCCTTTGCGCGGGTCGTGCAATTCGATCAGGCGCCAGTCGAAATCAGCCAGGGCCTCGTTGCTGACAAAATCCACCTGGATCAGACGAACGGGACCGGCCCCATGCAGGCCGATGGCATTGCGAAATTCCTGCTTGCCTTCATTCAGGTTGTCGACCAGGGAAAGGGTTTCCCACTTGGCCCCCTTTGGCCGCTGTACCGCGTATTTCCGTTCCGCCACGAGACGCCGCCCCTTACTCACCAGCCTGCAACAGGGCGCCGCGCTGCCTGGCACCGCGAAACGCCCCCAGGAAATATAAGGAAGCAAGGGTCAGATAGAAAAGGTTCAGTGCAACGGCCCAACCAAGGCGCGACCACACAAGCTGCCCGTGGAACAGGACGTCACGCATGCCCTCGAACACATGGGTGGAGGGCAGGGCGACGGAGATGTACTGAACGAAGGGAGGCAGGGAGGAAAGCGGATAATAGACGGCCGAAAACGGGGCCAGCACAAATACCGCCATCCAGCACAGCGACTCCGCGCCCAGCCCATGGCGCAGGATCATGCCCGATGTCAGCAGGCCGACCGTCACACCCAACATCATCAGGTTGGCGAAGAATCCGGCCAGCGGCAGACCCAGTTCAAAGATGGAGACATCGAAAAAGACCATGGACAGCAGCACGGGCGGCACCAGACCCAGCAGCACCCGGATAAAACCCATGACGACCAGCGACAGGACCCATTCCCAGGGGCGCAGCGGGCTGACGAACAGGTTGCCCAGATTGCGGGACCAGAGTTCCTCCAGGAAGGTGATGCTCATCCCGATCTGGGTGCGCACCAGCACCTCCCACAGCAGCACGGCAGAGATCAGCACACCGGCCGCCCCCGCCAGCAGCGAGGTCTGGCCACGCAGGAACTGGGACATGAATCCCCAGATCATGAGCTGAACCGTGGGCCAGTAGCAAAGCTCCAGGATACGCGGCCAGCTTTGCCGGATCAGGAACCAGTGGCGCATGACCATGGCCATGATGCGCCGGGGCGACCCGCCGAGGAAGCCGGGGCCGGCGGGACCATGATCTGAACGGGGCGTCGATGTCTGCATTGCGGGCGGAGATTAACGCACTGCCGTCAAACGCGAAACCCCCGCCGGTTGCCCGGCGGGGGTCTGCTGATCATTGCCGATGGCGTCGGCCCGTTTCCGGGCCTGATGCATCAGACGCTGTAATACATCTTGTATTCGATCGGGTGCGGCGAGGTTTCGAACGCCAGCACTTCCTGCATCTTCAGCTCGATGAAGCTGTCGATCATGTCGTCGGTGAAGACGTCGCCCTTCTTCAGGAAGTCGCGGTCGGCCGACAGGTTCTCCAAGGCTTCGCGCAGGCTGCGGCAAACCGTCGGGATTTCCTTCAGTTCATCCGGCGGCAGATCGTACAGGTTCTTGTCCATCGCCTCGCCCGGATGGATCTTGTTCTGGATACCATCCAGACCGGCCATCAGCATGGCGGCGAACGCCAGATAAGGGTTTGCACCCGGATCGGGGAAGCGGACCTCGACGCGCTTGCCCTTGGGGCTCGACACGTGCGGAATACGGCAGGAAGCCGAACGGTTGCGGCTGGAATAGGCCAGCAGTACCGGCGCCTCATAGCCCGGGACCAGACGCTTGTAGCTGTTGGTCAACGGGTTGGTGAAGGCGTTCAGGGCGCGGGCATGCTTGATGATGCCGCCGATATAGAACAGCGCCATCTCCGACAGGTCGGCATACTGGTTGCCGGCAAACAGCGGCTTGCCGTCCTTCCAGATCGACTGGTGGCAATGCATGCCAGAGCCATTGTCACCGAACACCGGCTTGGGCATGAAGGTCGCGGTCTTGCCGTACTGATGGGCCACATTGTGGACCACGTACTTGAAGAGCTGCATGCCGTCGGCCATCTTGACCAGCGTGCCGAACTTCACGCCCAGTTCATGCTGCGAGGCGGCCACTTCGTGGTGGTGCTTCTCCACCTCGACGCCCATGTCGCCCAGAACGGTCAGCATCTCGGCGCGCAGGTCCTGGGCGCTGTCGATCGGGGCCACCGGGAAGTAGCCGCCCTTGACGCCCGGACGGTGCGCCAGATTGCCGCCCTCATAGGAACGGCCGGAATTGTACGGGCCTTCCTCGCTGTCGAACTCGTACATCACCTTGTTCATCGAGACTTCGAACTTGACGTCGTCGAACACGAAGAACTCGGCTTCCGGACCGAAGAAGGCGGTGTCGCCGATGCCGGCCGAGGCCATGTACTTTTCGGCGGCCTTGGCGATGGAACGCGGGTCGCGGCTGTAGGGCTGGCGGGTCGACGGCTCCAGCACGTCGCACAGGACGGTCAGCAGCGGCTGGGCCGAGAACGGATCCATGACAGCCGTAGACAGGTCCGGCAACAGGGTCATGTCGGACTCGTTGATGGCCTTCCAACCGTCGATCGAGGAGCCGTCGAACATCACACCGTCGGTCAGCAGGTCCTCGTCGACCGTGGACAGGTGCTGGGAGACGTGGTGAACCTTCCCCTTGATATCGGTGAAGCGGAAATCGACATACTTGACGTCGTTTTCCTTGATCAGCTCGAAGAATTTGGCCAGATCAGACATAGCCTCTGCTTCCGTGGTTTGAGGTTTGTCGCAGGTACCGGTCCCGGGGTGGGGGCCGCCGACGGTGGCGTTACCCCATCCCTGAACCATTTGAAAGAAAATTCTGTAGGCTGTTCGCGGGCGGTCCGGATGTTGCGGAAATGCCCGAAAAAGCGTCAGATGGCGTCGGGGCCACGCTCGCCGGTGCGGATGCGGATCACCTCCTCCACCGGGGTCACGAAGATCTTGCCGTCGCCGATACGGCCCGTGTGGGCCGCCTGCTGGATGGCCTCGACGGCGCGTTCCACCAGGGTATCGTCCATGACGACCTCGATCTTCACCTTGGGCAGGAAGTCGACGACATATTCGGCCCCCCGGTAAAGTTCGGTATGCCCTTTCTGGCGGCCGAAGCCCTTGGCTTCGGTCACGGTGATGCCCTTGATCCCCACTTCGTGGAGGGCTTCCTTCACCTCGTCCAGCTTGAAGGGCTTGATGATCGCTTCAATCTTCTTCATCGCGTCCCGCAGCTCCACATTTCGGCGCCCGGCCGGCTGTTGCCAACCCGACCGAGGGCGACCACCTTATAAGCATGCCCCATGCCAGTCGCGCTGATCACGGGATCGCGTGCATTTGATCATGTTTTACGGGTGCATCGATTAAATAATGTGCAGTGAACTGCCCATATAACGGGCTTGTGGCAAAAAAACTGCGCATTAACCAAGCTAAGCGCCTGCGTTGGCGGCATTTTCCTGCTTCTTAATATGGCGACGTGCAAGCAACGCGGGGCTGCGATTTTTTATCAAAGGAATGCTTGACGTCTGACGGAAGGGTGTAGCATAAGGCGCCCCACGGCGGCGGTGGTAGCTCAGTTGGTAGAGCTCTCGGTTGTGGTCCGAGTGGTCGCGGGTTCGAGTCCCGTCCATCGCCCCATTTTCCCTTCGGGTCCTTGTGCCCGGGGAATTGAAAACAGGCTGCCTCCGGGCGGCCTTTTTCGTTTCTGGCTCCTGGCGCATGGGCGCAAAATGGACCCCGCGACTGGGCAGACGGGGTGACGATGGCCGACGAAATCCTGACCGTAAGCCAGATGTATGCCGCCGACCGTGCGGCCATGGCTGGTGGCATTTCCGGACAATCGCTGATGGAGCGGGCCGGTATGGTGGTGGCGCGGGAGGTGATGCGCCTGTCCGGGGGGCATCCGCTTCCCGTGGCCGTGCTGTGCGGTCCCGGCAATAATGGCGGTGACGGCTTCGTCGCAGCGCGACATCTGGCCGCTGCCGGGTGGCCGGTCCGGGTCCGGCTGCTGGGCGATCCTGCCGGTTTGCGCGGGGATGCGGCCTGGGCGGCGGGCACCTGGCGCGGGCCGGTGGGGCCGGCCAGTCCCGATCTGCTGTCTGGGGCGCCCCTGGTGGTGGATGCCCTGTTCGGCGCCGGATTGAACCGGCCGCTGCAAGGTGCCGCCCTGGCGCTGGTCCAGGCCATGAACGGGGATGGCCGCCGCATCCTGTCCGTGGATGTGCCAAGCGGTGTGTCGGGTGATGACGGGGCGGTTCTGGGGGCGGCGCCTGTCGCGGATGTCACCGTCAGCTTTTTTCGCGCGAAGCCTGCCCATTTCCTTTATCCGGCCCGTGGTCACTGCGGCAGGCTTGTCATTGCCGATATCGGCATTCCTGAAACCGTGCTGGACATGATCGCGCCAGGGATCATGGCGAACAGCCCCGGCATCTGGCGCGATCGGTTTCCCCGCCCGGCCGCCGATGGCCATAAATATCGGCGTGGTCATGCCCTGATTCTGGGTGGGACGGCGATGACGGGGGCGGCCCGGCTGGCGGCACGGGCGGCGCTGCGCCTGGGTGCGGGACTGGTGACGCTGGCCTGCGAGCCGTCGGCGCATCTGGTCTACAGCCTGTCCATGCCCAGCCTGATCGTGCATCCGGTGGCGGACGCGACGGGATTCGCCGGGTTGCTGGCCGATCCGCGCCGCAATGCCGTGCTGCTGGGGCCTGGCGGTGGTGTGGGGACGCTGTTGCGCGATGCGACCCTGGCGGCCCTGTCGGCGGGGCGCACCGGTGTTCTGGACGCCGACATATTCAGTGTCTTTGCCGGGAACCTTGCCGGCTTGTGTCAGGCCGGGCTGGATCGGCGCTGGGTTCTGACCCCGCATGAGGGGGAATTTGTCCGGCTGTTTGGCAATCTGCCGGGGTCGCGCCTTGACCGGGCGCGGTATGCCGCAGCGGAGTCGGGCGCCATCATTCTCTTGAAGGGTCCCGATACGGTGATCGCTCATCCCGACGGCAGGGTGCGGGTGAACCATAATGCACCGCCCGATCTGGCGACAGCCGGCAGCGGCGATGTGCTTGCCGGTCTGATCCTGGCGCTGCTGACCCAGGGGATGGACCCGTTCGATGCTGCCAGCGCCGGTGCCTGGCTGCATGGTGCCGCGGGCTTGCGATGCGGGCGTGGGCTGATCGCGGAGGATCTGCCGGAAGCGATCCCCGCCGTGCTGAACGAGTATTATCTTTAAAAAACAATATGTTGGGATTGCGGCTGTATAGGTGGTCCGTCTGAACCGGCTTGGGTGCGTTTCGTTGTTGGCAACCGGGGGAGTGCTCGGGGGCTGGTTCAGGCTTGCGTGAATGATGTCCTAATCGTCGCGTCGGTATCCCGCGTAATCCCGGCGATTTGCCTAAAATACAGGCTAATTTCTGGGAAGATAATCGCAGAAAGCCATTTCAAGCCGTTGCGTGACCATAGTGAATGCATTAACCTGCCTTCATCGGAAAAGCGGTACCACTTTTGGGAAACGGTCCATCAATAAGGGGTGGCAACCGACAGGAACCGAAATGGGGGGCGTTGCGATGAGCGTTTCGTTGTTCAAGCGTTCCAAACCTGTTGCGGCACCTGTTCCGGGTGCCGTCTATCAGCGCGTCATCTTCAACACTGTGGAAACGGCCCGGGTGCTGTGCATCACTCAGGATGGATTTCCGCTTCCCCACGTGCGTTATGTGGCGCGCAACGATGTGGTGGACGGTCCGGACCCGCATGGTCTTCGCCGTGACAAAGGGGCGGTGCGCACCTTGTCAGTCGACAGTTTTACCCGACTGTTCGGAAATCCCCGCGCAGGCTGATCGTTTCACCTGAGACGGATTTACTGGTATAAGGCGGTGCATGGCCTTTGCCCTCCGTCCGGATTCGACCATGCCTGACCATTCCGCCCTTTCGACCTCCGCCACCGTCAGCGACCGTCGGCTGGCGCATCTGCGTGCGCTTGAGAAGAAAGCCCTGTGGCTGTCGACATGGATGATCCACAACGCCAACCATCTCCGCCACTCGCGCGATGGGCTGAAGGTGGGGGGGCATCAGGCGTCCAGCGCCTCTATGGTCAGCCTGATGACGGCCCTGTTCTTCGACGTGCTGCGCCCGCAGGACCGGGTGGCCGTGAAGCCGCATGCCAGCCCCGTCTTTCATGCCATCCAATATCTGATGGGGCGGCAGACACAGGACAAGCTGGAACGGTTTCGGGCTCTGGGCGGCGCGCAATCCTATCCGTCTCGAACCAAGGACACGGATGATGTGGATTTCTCGACCGGCTCCGTTGGTCTGGGCGTGGCGGTCACGGCCTTTGCCAGCATGGTGCAGGATTATGTGCGCCTGAAAGGTCTGTCGGATCAGCCGCAGGGCCGCATGGTCGCCCTGGTCGGCGATGCCGAGATGGATGAAGGCAACGTCTTCGAGGCCATGCTGGAGGGCTGGAAGCACGATCTGCGCAATGCCTGGTGGATCATCGACTATAACCGCCAGAGTCTGGACAGCGTCGTTTCCGACAAGCTGTGGGAGCCGATCACCGGCATGTTCCGGTCGCTGGACTGGAATGTCGTCATCATGAAATATGGCCGCCTGCTGGAGGCGGCGTTCGGGGAACCGGGCGGCGACGCGCTGCGCCACTGGATCGATACCTGCCCCAACCAGCTCTACGCCGCCCTTTGTTTCAAGGGCGGCGCGGCGTGGCGTGAGGCGCTGATCCGTGATCTGGGCACCACCGGCGGCATCCGGGGCCTGCTGGACAGCCATGATGACGCCATGCTGGCGCGCTTGATGACCAATCTGGCGGGACACGACCTGCCTACCATCCTGGACACGTTTCATAATGCGGCCAATGGCCCGGATGCGGAACGGCCGGCCTGTTTCGTGGCCTATACGGTGAAGGGCATGGGATTGCCCTTCCAGGGGCATAAGGATAATCACGCCGGCCTGATGAACGCCGACCAGATCGCGGCCTTCAAGGCACAATGTGGGATCGCCGATGGCCAGGAATGGGAGAGATTCGCCGGCCTGGATGTTGATATCGACGATCTGAAGCGTTTCCTGGCGCAAGAGGTGCCCTTCACCACAACGCCGACCCGCCGCCTGTCCGCCGCGACCGTACCGGTACCGGAACGTCTGGATGTTGCGATAACGGAACGGATGAGCACGCAGGAAGGGTTCGGCAAGGTGCTGGCCGAACTGGCCAAGGGCGATACGGAACTGGCGTCGCACATCGTCACCACCAGCCCCGACG
>NZ_JAGOGJ010000084.1 GCF_017996735.1 Niveispirillum sp. | reverse complement strand
GAAGGACGCTGTGCTTGCCAGGGTCCCGCCGGAGAGTGTCAGGCCAGCCGTTATATCACCCAGATTGGCGTCGGCACTGACTTGCACCGTGCCGGCGGAGACAGTGGTGCCGCCGGAATAGGTGTTGGTGCTGCTCAGGACCAAGGTGCCGGCGCCGTCCTTGGTCAGCGAACCGGTGCCGGCAATGACACCGGCCAGGGTCAGGCTGGTGCCGGTATCGGGGGTGATGGTGCCGCTGCCGGAGAGCGTCACCGTGCGGTTCGATGTGAAGGTGGCACTGCTTGCCAGTGTACCGCCCGAGAGCGTCAGTCCACCCGACGCATCGCCAAGATTGCTGTCAGCCGCCACCTGCAGGGTGCCGGCGGCGATAATGGTGCCACCGGAATAGGTGTTGGTGCCGGTCAGGGTCAGGGTGCCGGACCCCGCCTGGGTCAGGGTGCCCGTGCCCGACAGGGTGTCGCCAAAGCTGACGGCGTCGGAGCGGTTGAAGACAAACGCGGCGTTGTTGACCACGTTGCCGGCAATGCTGCCGGTCGTCCCGCCATCGCCGATCTGCAGCGTGCCGCCGTTGATGGTGGTGCCGCCGCTATAGGTGTTGGTGCCGGTCAGGACCAGCGTGCCGGACCCCGCCTGGGTCAGAGACCCCGTGCCCGACAGGCTTCCACTCAAGCTGACTGTGTCGGAGCGGTTGAAGACAAGGGCGGCATTGTTCACGATATCGCTGGCAAGGCTGCCGGTGGTCCCGCCATCACCGATCTGCAACGTCCCGGCGGCAATGGTGGTGCTGCCCGAATAGGTGTTGGCGCCGGTCAGGACCAGCGTGCCCGCGCCCGCCTTGGAGAGGGAGCCGGTGCCGGAAATGACACCGGCCAGGGTCAGGGTGGTGCCTGTGTCCGGCGTGATGCTGCTGCTGCCGGTCAGTGACACCGCGCGGTCTGAGGTGAAACTCCCCGTTGTCGCCAGGGTGCCGCCGGCCAGGGTCAGCCCGCCCGATATGTCACCGAGTTTCCCGTTATCGTCCACCTGCAGGGTGCCCGCCGCGATGGTGGTGCCGCCTGAATAGGTGTTGGCGCCGGTCAGGACCAGAGTGCCCGCGCCGGCCATCGTGAGGGAGCCGGTGCCGGAGATGACACCACCCAATGTCAGGGTTGTGCTGCTGTCGGGAGAGAGGCCGCCATTGCCGCTGAGCGTAAAGGCACGGTTGGAGGTGAAGGATGCGGTGCTGGCCAGGGTGCCGCCCGAGAGTGTCAGGCCGCCGGAGCCATCGCCGAGATTGCTGTCGGTGGCCACCTGCAAGATGCCGGCGGCGATGGTGGTGCCGCCGGAATAGCTGTTGGTGCCGCTCAAGGTCAGCGTACCGGAACCGGCCTGGGTCAGGGTGCCCGTTCCCGACAGGGTGCCGCCAAAACTGACGGCGCCGGAGCGGTTGAAGACAAACGCGGCGTTGTTCGTCACATCGCCGGCAATGCTGCCGGTCGTCCCGCCATCGCCGATCTGCAAGGTGCCGGCGGCAATGGTGGTACCGCCCGTATAGGTGTTGTCCCCCGCCAGGATGAGCGTGCCGCTGCCAGCCTGGGTGAGGGAACCCGTCCCGGAAATAATCGCGCTGTAGCTGTAATCATCGGAACGGTCGAATATCAGTGCCCCGTCATTCGTGACGTCACTGGTCAGGGTTCCCGACGTTCCGCCATCGCCGATCTGCAAGGTACCGGCGGAGATGGTGGTGGTGCCCGTATAGCTGTTGTTGCCGGTCAGGGTCAGCGTACCGGCGCCGGCCTTGGTTACTGTGCCCGTGCCGGAGATGGCGCCGGTGAGCGTGACCGCGTCGGAACGGTTGATAATGAGGGTGGCGTTGTTCGTCACATCGCCGGCAATGCTGCCGGTGGTGCCGCCGCTGCCGATCTGCAGCGTGCCGGCGTTGATGGTGGTGCCGCCGCTATAGCTATTGGCGCCGGTGAGGACCAGTTTGCCGGCGCTGCTCTTCACCAGGGCGCCGCTGCCCGAGATGACACCCCCCAAGGTCAGCGTCGTGCTGCTGCCGGTCACAAAGAAGGAGCCAGCGGTGGTGAGGGAGATCGCCCGGTTCGACGTGAAGGTGGTGCCTGTCGATAGCGCGCCGTTGGAGAGCGCCAGCCAGCCCGCCGCATTGCCAAGATTATTGTCGGCAGACACCTGCACTGTGCCGTCGGTGATGGTCGTGCCACCGGAATAGGTGTTGCTCCCCGACAGGGTTAACTTGCCGGTGCCTGACTTGTTGAGGGCACCGGTTCCCGAGATCACACCACCAAGCGTCAGCGTGGTGCTGCTGTTCGTGCTGAATTCCCCACTGACACTCAGCGTCACCGCGCGGTTGGTTGTAATATCGGCGGTCGTCTGCAAAATGCCTTGCGAAAGGGCCAGGCCACCCGAAGCGTCACCGAGATTGTTGTTGTTTGAGACCGCCAAGGTGCCGGCGGAAATGGTGGTCCCACCGGAGTAGGTGTTGGTGCCGGACAGTGTCAGCGTACCGGAACCGGCCTGGGTCACGGAACCCGTGCCGGAAATGTCACTGCTGAAGGTGACTGCGTCGGAACGGTTGAAGGCGAGGGCGGCGTTGTTGGTCACAGCACCGAGGATCCCGCCGGTCGTGCCGCCGCTGCCGATCTGCAGCGTGCCAGCGGAAATGGTGGTGCCATTCTGATAGGTATTGCTGCCGCTGAGGACCAGGGTGCCGGCGCCGGTTTTGGTAAGCGCGCCCAGATTGCCGGAGATGACACCGGACAATGTCAGGGTCGTGCCGCTGTCCGGCTTAAACGTACCGCCGCCAGGGCCAATATTCACGGCCCGGCTTGAGCTGAAACTGGCCGTTGTTGCCAGGGTCCCGCCGCTTAACGACAGGCTCTTGCTGCTGTCGCCCAGATTATTGTCGGCGGACACCTGCAGGGTGCCACTTTGGACAGACGTGCCACCGGAATAGCTATTGGCGGCGGTCAGGACCAGTGTCCCGGCACCAGCCTGGAGCAGGGCGCCAGTACCGGAGATGATACCTTCAAGGGTCAGGGTCGTAGCGGAGGCCGGCGCAAATGTACCGGTGCCGGAGAGGGAGACCAGGCGGCTGGTGGTGATGCTGGCGGTCGTCTGCAGCGTCCCGCCCGACAGGGTCAGGCCGCCAGCGGCACTGCCAAGTTTGGCGTCGGCGTCAATCACGATGGTGCCGGCGGCGATATTGGTGCCGCCGCTATAGGTATTGGCGCCGCTGAGGGTCAGTGTGCCGTCGCCGATCATGCTGACGGCACCCGATCCGGAAATGATGCCGGAAAACTGCTGAGTAGTCACGCCGCTGATGTTGAATGCCAGCGTACCGTTGTCCACCACATCGCCGGTGATGCTGGCATCTGCGCTGTTGTCACCGATCTGAAGCGTGCCGGCGGAAATGGTGGTGCCGCCGGTATAGGTGTTCACCCCCGTCAGGATGAGCGTGCCGCTGCCGGCCTGGGTGAGGGAACCCGAGCCGGAAATAATCGCGCTATAGGTGATGTCGTCAGAGCGGTTGAAAATCAACGCCCCTTCATTGGTCACGTCACCAGCCAGGCTTCCCGACGTTCCGCCATTGCCGACCTGAAGCGTGCCCGCGGCGATGGTGGTGCCGCCGGTATGGCTGCTTGTGCCGGTCAGGATCAGCTTGCCGCTGCCGTTCTTGGTCAGGGAACCCGAACCGCTGATATCGCCGCTGTAGCTGGACTCATCAGAACGGTCGAAGACCAGCACCCCGTCATTCGTCACGTCGCCGCTAAGGGTGCCGGCCGTACCGCCGTCGCCGATCTGGAGCATGCCGGCGATGATGGCGGTACCGCCCGTATAGCTGTTCGTCCCGGTCAGGATCAGGGTACCGTCGCCCACCTTGGTCAGCGAACCGTCGCCGGAGATGGCCCCCCCCAGCGTCAAGGTTGTTGCGGTATCCGGATTGACGGTGCTGCTCCCGCTTAACGAAACAGCGCGGGTGGAGCTGAAGGTGGCGATTGTCGCCAGCGCACCGCCGGACAAGGTCAGGCTGCCGGACGCATCCCCAAGCCTGGCATCGGCATCAATCTGCAGAATGCCGGAAGCGATAGTGGTGCCGCCGGAATAGCTGTTGGTGCCGGTGAGGACCAAGGTGCCGGCACCGGATTTCGTCAGGGCGCCTGTGCCGGAAACGACGCCGTTCAGCGTCAGGACCGTGGCCGTATCCGTGCTGATGGAACTGGCCGCGGTCAGCGAGATGGCCCGGCTTGAGGTGAAGTCGCTGGTTGTCGCCAGCGTGCCGCCGGACAAGGTCAGGCCCCCGGACGTATCACCGAGATTGCCATCGGCCGCAACCTGCAAGGTCCCGGCGGAAATAGTGGTGCCGCCGTTATAGGTGTTGGGTCCGGACAGCACCAAGGTGCCGGCCCCGGCCTTGGTCAAGCGAAAGCCGTTGCCGCTTATGACACCAGTCAGCGTCAGGGTGGTTCCGCTATCGGGCCTGACGGTGCTGGCTGCCGCCAGCGTCACTGCCTTGCTTAAGGTCAAGGTCGCCGTGGTCGCCAGCGTGCCGCTGTTTAACCGAAGGTTGCCGCTGCCAAGAGCGCTGGCGGCCGCGATCTGCAGTGTGCCGCCGGTAATGTTGGTCTGGCCGCTATACGTATTTTCGGCCGTCAAGGTCAGCGTGCCGGAACTGTTCTTGTTGAGAGCGCCTGTCCCGGAAATGACGCCGCCAAATGTAATATTATCAGAGCGGTTGAAGGTAAGGGTGGCGTTGTTTACCACATCGCCGACAATGCTGCCCGTCGTCCCATTAGAGCCCAACTGCAATGTGCCGGCGGAGATGGTCGTGCCACCGCTATAGGTATTGGTGCCCGTCAATGACAGCGTTGCGGTACCGGACTTGGTCAGGGAACCGGTACCGGAGATGACACCGTTGACCGTCAGGGTGCTCGAGGCGGAAATTTCACTATCGGCCGTCAGTTCGATCGCGCGAGCAGTCGTCACACTTGAGCTTGTTGACAGCGTGCCGCCGGCCAGCGTCAATTTGTTGGCGGCGTTACCGAGAGCAGTATCGGCATTGATATTCAGCTTACCGGCAGATACGGTGATGGCCCCCGTAAAGGTATTGGTGCCAGAGAGGTTGAGGGTGCCGGCACCGGTCTTGGTTAAGCCACCGCTGCTGGCACTGCCAGAGATCACCCCACTCCATGTAACCGTGGCTGACGAGTCATCCACGTTGATAGAACTGTCGGCGGACAGGGTCATGGCGCGGCTAATGGTATAGGTAGAGTTGCCAGCCGCCAACAGCGTGCCGCCGGCCAGCGTTACACCGCCGGTGGAATTGCCCAGTCGACTATTAGCATTGATAGACACGGTGCCGGCAGAGATGGTGGTGCCGCCGGAGTAGTTATTGACGCCGCTCAGGATCAGGGTACCGGCCCCGGTCTTGATGAGACCGCCGCCGGTGCCGCTGATGCCGCCCGACATCGTCAGGGTGGTTCCCGTATCCGTGCTGAAAGTGTTGTTCGCCGTCAACGACACAGTCTTGCTGTAGGTGAATGTACCTGTGGTCTGCAGCGTGCCGCCCGACATCGTCAGGTTGCCAGAGCCGATATTATTAGCGGACGAGATGCTGAGCGTGCCGGCGGCGATGGTGGTGACGCCGGAATAGGTGTTGGCTCCGGTCAGGATCAGGGTGCCCGCCCCCGACTTGGTCAGGGCGCCCGTACCAGAGATGACATCGCTGAAGGTGACATTGTCTGACCGGTTGAAGGCCAGGGTTCCGCTATTGGCGATGTTTCCCGAAATGCTGCCCGTGGTGCCGCCGTCACCGATCTGCAAGGTGCCGGCGGAAATGGTGGTACCACCCGCATAGCTGTTGGTGCCGCTCAATGTCAGCGTGCTGCTACCGGACTTGGTGACCGAGCCGGTGCCCGAGATGGCGCCGGAATAGGTGCTGTCGCTGGCCGGGTCGAAGGTCAGCACACCGCTATTTGCGATGTCGCCGGCCAGGCTCCCGGTGATCAGGAGTGTGCCGGCGGAAATGGTGGTGCCGCCGCTATAGCTGTTGGCGCCGGACAGGGTCAGGCTGTTGCTGCCGGACTTGGTCAGCGACCCGGTGCCCGAGATGGTGCCGGCAAAGGTGATGTCATCCGACCGGTTGAACACCAGGGCGGCATTGTTGGTGATGGTACCCGAAATGCTGCCCGTGGTGCCGCCGGCCCCGATCTGCAAGGTGCCGCCAGAAATGGTGGTACCGCCGGTATAGGTGTTTGTGCCCGACAGGGTCAGCGTGCCCGACCCCGTCTTCTGGAAGGCACCGCTGCCGGAAATGACCCCCGCCAGGGTGACATCGACACCGTTGGTATCGACCGTTCCCGTGCTGCCGGTCCCCAGCGTGACGGCGCGACTGGTGGTCAGGGCGGCGGTTGTTATCAGCGTGCCGCCGGAAAGGGTCAGGGCCGTGGCCGCGTCGCCCAGATTGGCGTCGCTGGCGATGGATATGGAACCATCCGAAACCGTCAGCCCGCCCGTGAACGTATTCGTTGCCGACAGGGTCAGCGTACCGGACCCGGACTTCACCAGGGCGCCGCTGCCGGAAAGCACGCCGGAGAAGGTGGCATCAAAGCCGTTGGTGTTGATCGTCCCGGTCTTGCCCGTGGACAAGGTCATGCTCTTCGACGTTGTCAGCGCGGAGCCGGCCTTCAGCGTGCCATCGCCGAAATTGAACGTGCCGGTCCCGCGGATGCCGTCGATGCCACCGACGGTGAAGGTGCCGCCATTCAGGTTGAAGGTGCCGGTCCCCGACCCAAAGCTAAGATAACTGGCGCCCGACAGGGTCAGCGATCCGCCGGTCATCGTGACGGTACCCGTCGCCCCGTTGGCGCTGGCCAGGATCAGCGTCGTGGCGACGGTGGCGGAACCCCCGGAGATATTGAAATTACCCGTACCGCCCGCGGACGCGCCGAAAATGAGCTGCGCCGTGCCGCCGACATTCTGGATGGACAGCGTGCCGGCCGACAGGTTGTAGGTACCGGTGCCGCCGGTGCCGTAATTGCTGACGTCACTGCCGAACCGGATCGGGTTCGCCAAGCCCAAGGTGACAAGCGACTCAGCACCATCCTGCGTGATGGTGCCAACGCCCTTGCTATCACCGACATAGAGCGTGCCGCCGGCGAAACTGCCGGTCGTGATGGAGAAATGGGCGCTGTCCGAAATTGTCAGCGTACCGCTGGCGCCGGTGCCCGATCCGCCGGCACCGCTGGTGCGTGAACCGATATAGGCGGTCATGCCCCCGGACGTGGAGTCGAAGACCGCATTCCCGGAAAGGGAATAGGTCCCCGTGCCACCAAGAACACCGAGGTCAAGCGCGCCGGCGCTGCTGAAACGGACAGTGCCACCGCTTTGATTGAAGTTGCCGGTGACGTTGTTCAGGCGCCCGATGGCGAGGCCGCCATAATTCAGGCTGCCAGCATTGGCGACATAGAGCAGTTGGCCACCGGTCATATTGATGGTGCCGGTGCCACCGGTGGTGTTGGTTGCCCCGCCGCCCACCCAGATCCGACCGATCGACGTTCCGGGGGCCGTGCTGGTGTTCGCCAGATTGACCTGGAGGGTGCCGCCGGAAATGTTGAGCGTGCCAGTCCCGGCATTGCCGATTTCGATACGGCCGGCGCTGCTCCCGCTAGTGGTGTTCACCGTCAGCGTCGTGCCGGACTGAAGCGTCACCGTGGCATCGCCGCCGGCGGTGCCGATGTCGAACGGGGACGTGTTGAAGGTGAGCTGCAACGACGTGGCGTTGCCGGGCAAGGTCCAATCCGGGTTGGAAACAAACGTCGTTCCGCCTTGGGCGGTGATGGTGTCAGGCTGCCCTGAATCGATCGCGCCGCTAACGGCTGCCTCAAACGCAGTCTGATCGGTCACCGTGACACTGTCGGCGTCAGCCGGCACAGGGGCATAGGCATCAAGGAGCAGGGGAAGTGCGGCAACGCCCACAAAAAGCCGTGTGCGCAGTTTTAACGAGATGGCCACCATGCGCCTCTACACCGCCGAATGTGTAGTTATTTACAGTTCTAAATCTCTGTTATGCAAGTGATTTTGAACAATTCTTTCGTTAAGGTTGTGCTGTATCTGCTCTGCCGTGAACGCGTATCATCGGATGATTCGCTTCCATTCGCGGCCGCTCTGATGACGGCAACTGGCGTCGGAGCGCTGCCGATCCGGCGGAAAATTTGTCTCCGGTGCGCCCCTCTCCTGGACGGGATATACCTGCGTCAGGTTTGCAACGTTCGGGACCGGGGATGTCCACCCCGGCCCCAAACATCCCGCACCCCCGGTGCCAAACTGGAAAACTCTCCTCCCGTCACAGCGATAGTCGGGGGTGGGCAGGCCAGGTTCGGCCCTGTTCCCACCGACCGATAACGGCGGCCGCGACGGAGTTGCCCACGACATTCGTCGCCGACCGCCCCATATCCAGCAGATGATCCACCGCGAGGATGAGCAGCAACCCGGCTTCGGGAAGCTTGAAATAGGACAAGGTGGCTGAAATCACGACAAGGGAGGCACGCGGAACCCCCGCCATTCCCTTCGACGTGACCATCAGCAGCAGCAGCATGGTGATCTGCTGGCCGATAGTCAGATCGATCCCGTAGGCCTGGGCGATGAAGAGCGTCGCGAAGGTGCAATACATCATCGAGCCATCGAGATTGAACGAATAGCCCAGGGGCAGCACGAAGGACACGATGCGACGATTGACGCCCAGCCGCCCCAGTTCCTCCATGGTCCTTGGGTAGGCGGCTTCGGAACTGGCGGTGGAGAAGGCGAGCAGTACCGGCGTCCGGATGCCCTTGAAAAGCCCGATGGCGCCGCGTCCCAGCACGGCCAGGGCGGCCAGGAACAGCACGAGCCAGAGCAGTCCCAGCGACATGTAGAACCCGCCGACAAAGCCGGCATAGGTGATCAGCACGCCCGGACCCTGGGTGGCGATGGTCGATGCGAGCGCCGCGAAGATCGCCACGGGAGCGGTTTTCATCACATAGCCGGTAACCTTGAGCATGATCGACGCGATCTGTTCCACAAGGGCCAGCACGGCGGGTGCCTTGTCGTCCAGGGCGGCGACGGCGGAGCCCACCAGAACCGAGAAGACGACGATCTGAAGAATCTCATTCGTCGCCATCGCCTGCACGATCGATTGCGGAATGAGATGGGTCACAAACTGCTTCAGGGAGAACTGGCCGGCTGCGCTGATGCCGGCTGTTGCCTCGCCACTGGGCAGTTCCAGTGTCAGGGAGGCGCCAGGCTGCAGCAGTTGGACCATGATCAGGCCGATGGTCAGCGAGATGATCGAGGCGAGAATGAACCACCCCATGGTCTTTGCGCCGACGCGCCCGATGGCGGCCGCATCCTCCATATGTGCGATCCCGGCGACCAGTGTCGCGAAGACAAGGGGAGCGATGATCATCTTGATCAGGCGCAGGAACAAATCCGTCAGGATGGACAGTTTGTCGGCTACGCCGGCCGCGTCCTCTGGGGTCATCGTGGCGTTTACGAACCAGCCGACGGCAATGCCCAGGACCATGGCAAGTATCAGGGTGATGGCGAATGCTTTTTTCATGATTGACCCACAGCAGCCTTGCCCCTGAACGGGCAAGCCACGCTTATGACGCATCCACCCTGTGGTTCCGCAGCAGAATATTCATTGTGCGTCGCGATATATTTCCTATTGATCCAGTAGGAAAATATATGCAAGCCTGACGGTTCGGTGGCGGGCGCCATGCGGTGATGGTGGTGGGGCATTGGGTGTGGTTCGCGTCATAGAGGACCGTGACCAATGATCGTTTCACGGAGGTATAGGGTGACCAGTCGTAAAGGGGGTTTTTCCGCAGGCGTGCTTGTCGCGTTGATGGTGGGGGCGGGATGCGGCGGCGCCGTCGCACAATCGACGGATCGGCTGATTGCCATCACCGACGCGGTCATTTTCGACGGCACCGGCAAGGAACCCTATCGGGGAAACGTGATCGTCCGTGACGGGCGGATCGAGAATGTGGGGCAGAACATCCCCGTCCCGGCCGGTGCCAAGGTCATCCGGGCCGAGGGGCGGGCGGTGCTGCCGGGCTTCTTCGATGTCCATACGCATTGGTCGCCGGGCGGGCAGCCGGGAACCCTGCCGCAGATCGCCACGGCCTACATCACGAGCGGCGTGACCACGGTCAATGATTTCCACCAGGCGCCGGAAGCATTCGAACCGCGCCGCGACTGGCTGAAGCAGATCAAGGGCCCCCATGTGAACTTTGTCGCCCGCATGAGCACACCGGGCGGGCATGGCGCGGACTGGGCGGATCGCAACACGACAAAATGGGTCGCCACGGCACAGAGTGCCAGACGGGAAGTCCAGGCGCTGCAGCCATACCGGCCCGACCATATCAAGGCGTTTGCCGACGGTTGGCGCTATGGCAATCTGCCCGAAGAAACCTCGATGAATCTTGAAACGCTGGGCGCCCTGGTCGACGAGGCCCACAAGCAGGGGCAGCGCGTGCTGTCGCACACCGTGACGGTTGATCGCGGCAAGCTGGCCGCCCAGGCGGGCGTCGATGTCATCGCGCACAGTCTGCAGGACCGGCCTGTCGATGACGAGACCGTGGCGCTGATGCGCAAGGCCGGCACCTTCTACGCGCCCACCCTGGCCATCTATGAACCCACCCCCGGAGGTGACAGGATCGTCCCGGATCTGACTGAACCCGTTTCGCGTCAGCGATACCGGAAATGGGACTATGCCCGGCAGAATCTGCGTGTGCTTTACCAGGCCGGAGTTCCCATCGCCGTGGGCACCGACGCGGGTATCGGCGGCGCCAAGCACGGCACGTCGACCCTGCGCGAGATGGAGTTGATGGTCGATGCCGGCCTGCCGCCGGCCGCCGCCCTGATCGCCGGTACGGCGAACAGCGCCAAGGCGCTGGGGGTGATCGCCGACCGTGGGACGATCGAGGCGGGGAAACGGGCCGATCTGGTGGTCGTCACGGGCGCGCCCTGGCAGAATATCGGCGATGTGCGCAACATCCATCAGGTTGTCATCGATGGTGAACTGGTCATCGACCCGCGCGTGAAATTGCCAAAAGCCAATTCGGAAACCGCGCTGGCCGCAGTTCCGGCCGTGCAACTCATCGATGATTTCGAACGGACCGACGATCGCAGCGCGCTGAACACGCTCCGTCTTGCCGACATGGATGGTGGGGTCGAACGGTCCACCGTCGTCACCAACCGCGTGCCCAGGGCAACGGGGGGCTCGGCGCTGTCCATCGCCGTGCAGATGTCGTTGAAGGAAAGTCCGGAAGGCGGCGTGCTGATCCCGCTGAGCCGGGGGTCGGTGCGGCCCGTCGATGCACGCCCCTATGCCGGCGTCCGGCTGGAATTCAGGGGGGAGGGACCCTATCAGGTCGTGATCAACACGCTGAAGGGTGAATGGACCGCCGAACTGGAGGGCCGGCCCGACTGGACGGAGGTCCGCGTGCCCTTCTCGGCCTTCAAGCCGACCCCGACCCGGCGGTCGGAAACACAGGAATGGCGGGGCAACGACCTTGTTGAGGTTGGTGTGCTTGTGCGCCGCACGGCCGGTGCCACGGCCTGGGCCGAGGTGGACAATCTCGGCTTCTATTGACGCGGTCCGGTTACAGATCGAACCGACGGTCATTCCAGGGATTTTACCCCGACCGGAATTTTAAGGTCGGGTTTCCCGCATCACACGCGTCATAGCAGGGCGATGCCGCAGAACGCATCGCTCTATAGGGACGACCTACTCAAAAAAGGGGGTTCTCGGTGAACAGGAAATTGAATTCGGTGCGTGGACGGGTGCTTTGCGCCACGTCCTTGATCGGTCTGATGGTCGCACAGCAGGCCTTGGCACAGCAGGCAGCAAGCGAGCTTCAACTGGAAGAGATCGTGGTCACGGGCACCCGCATCGTGGGGGCCAAGACGACCGACGCCCTGCCCGTGACCGTGGTCAGCGCGGAAGAGATCGCCGCGACGGCGGCGGTATCGGGTGATGATCTGATCCGCTCCATCCCGCAGATGAGCGATGTGTCGTTCAACACCAGCAATGGCCAGACCAGCAGCAATTTTGCCCGTGGCGATGTGGGGTCCATCGATCTGCGTGGCCTGGGGGTGGGCAATACGCTGGTCCTGCTGAACGGCCGTCGTGTCGTTCAGCATCCGAGCAGCCAGGCCAGTTCCTCCTCCGCGCCGGTGCTCACCTACAACACGAACGCCATTCCTGTTTACGGCGTGCAGCGTGTCGAGGTGCTGCGTGACGGTGCTGCGGCCCTGTACGGCACCGATGCCGTCGCGGGCGTGGTCAACACTGTTCTGCGCGACAATATCGATGGCAGCAGCATTTCGCTGCAATATGGCGGGGCCGAGGGCACCAGCCAGCGCGAATTCAACGCCTCCGGCTATGTCGGCAAGGATTTCGAGGATGGGCGGGGCAATTTTTCGCTGCTGTTCAACTATACGGACCGCACGGCGCTGAGCTCGCAGGACCTTCCCTATACGGCGACAGCGGACCACCGGTTCTTCCCTGGATTCACCGGTACGATCTTCGAAGGCTCCAACAGCCTGGATGACACCAGCACGCTGTCCCACTGGGGCAATTTCACCACGCTGAACGGGGTCCGGGTTCGTCGCGGCACGACCAATGTCACGACGGCCGGCGGCGTCTTCTCGATCCAGCCCACCGCCAATGGCGGCTGCTCCTACGAGCTTTCGGGCGGCAACTGCATCGATGACGGCACACGCGCGACCACCGGGGCCGACCGCAATACCCGCTGGGACAGCCAGGCAAACTACCCGCTCTCCATCTCGCCGAAGCTGGAACGCCAGAACATCTATTCATCCGGCCATTACGACCTGAATGACGATGTGACGGTCTTCGGCGAGTTCGGTTATTACGCCGCGAAGACGCGCAGCATCCAGGACAGCGTCTTCTCGATCGGCTCGATCCAGATGACCGTTCCCGCCTCGAACTACTGGAATCCCTTCGGTCCGGTCACGTTTGCAAACGGGGCGGCCAATCCCAATCGCCTTGTCGGCATCGATGCGCCGGCCGCCGGCCTGCCGATCGTGATGACGAGTTATCGTTTCGTCGATATGGGCCCGACCGTTGTCGATGTGACCAATAAGCAGTACCGCGCGGTGCTGGGCCTGAAGGGTGAGGCGTTCGGTTTTAATTGGGAGACCGCCGGCCTTTATTCAAAGGCGACGGTCCGCGACGAGCAGGACGGCATCAGTTCGACGGCGCTGCAAAAGAACCTGGCCCTGTCCACGCCGGATGCCTACAACCTCTTCAATGGCGGCAGTTCGGTCAATCCGACCGGCCCCGACACGACCCCCAGCAGCCAGACTGCCATCGACGCGATCCGGGTCGCCACGGTGCGCCGTGGCAAGTCCACGCTGGCGCAGTGGGACTTCAAGGCATCGCGCGCCGATCTGTTCGAACTGCCGGGTGGCGATGTCGGCATGGCCGTGGGCGCCGAGCTGCGCCGCGACACCCAGTTGGACGACCGTGATTCCCGCGTCGACGGCACAATCAAATGGACCGACACGGTGACGGGCGTGGTGCAGGACAGCGATCTGTTCGGCGTCAGCCCCACCCCGGACACCAAGGGTGCCCGCACGGTGTTCGCCGCCTATACGGAATTCGCCGTTCCGCTGGTCTCGCCCGAGATGGGCGTGCCGCTGATGCAGAATCTCAATCTGCAGATTGCCGGCCGTTATGAGCATTATTCCGATTTCGGCAGCATCGCGAAGCCGAAGGTCGCCGCGGCCTGGGATATCATCGACGAGATCCGTATCCGCGCCTCCTGGGCCCAGGGTTTCCGCGCCCCCAATCTGGAACAGACCAATGCGACGGTCGTGACGCGCGGCAATACCCGCACCGACTGGGTCCGGTGTGAAGCCGACCTTCGTGCCGGCCGCATCACCAGCTTCGACGCCTGTTCGCAATCCTTCGTGACCACCGCCCGCCGGGCCGGCAATCCCGATCTCAACCCCGAGAAGTCGGAAACCTGGACGGCCGGCACGGTGCTTCAACCGTCCTTCCTGGAAACGCAGTCGGTGCGGACCACCTTCACGGCCGATTACTGGCAGGTGAAGCAGAAGGGCATCGTCGGTGTCTATGGCGAGGGCAATGCCCTGATCAGCGATTACTTCAAGCGGCTTCAGGGGGGCAGCGAGTCCACCGTCATTCGTGCGGCCCCGACCGCCGACGATATCGCGCTGTTCGCCGGAACGGGCCTGGCACCCGTGGGCCGGGTGACCTATGTCGACGATAAATATCTCAATCTGGAGCCGCAGACCGTGCGCGGTCTGGATTTCGGCCTGAATGTCGCGTTGAAGGACACGGATATCGGCAGCTTCAACCTGTCGGCCAATGTCGCCTATCTGCTGAAATATTTCCGCGACGCCTCGGACGATATCCAGACATTGATCGATGCCAGGGCCGACGGGAAGATCAACAAGGACACGATCATTCCCGAAGGTGGCAACCTGATCCGGGTCGACGGGTTCCCCCGCTGGCGCGCTTCCGGTTCCTTGACCTGGAAGCTCGACCAGTTCACCGCCGGGGCCTTCGTCAACTACCGCAGCAGCGTCATCGACGATGACATCTCGGTCAATGGCCAGAACTTCAAGGTGAAGAGCTACACGACGGCCAGCCTCTATGTGCAGCGGGAGTTCGAGGAACTCCTGGGTGACAGGACGACGCTGCGCGTTGGCGTGCGCAACATCACCGATAAGCGCCCGCCGATCGATTCCAGCGCCTTCGGCTATATGGGGTCGCTGGACTCCCCGGCGCCGCGTTACTGGTACGCCAGCATCCGCGCTGATTTCTAAGCGAGCGGCGCTCCTCCCCTTCGGCTAGAAGGGGGGGAGCGTGATGGGAACAATCTCGATCCAGAAAGGCGCTCTCGTGAAACGTCTATATCGGTACGCCGCCGGGTCCGTCCTGGCCTTTGCGGCGCTGTCTTCCACCGCCGCGCTGGCGGCGGCACCTGCCGGTGACAAGGCTGCGCCCCCGGTTCCGGCCCCGGCCCCTGCCGTCGCGGCCCCATATCCCAGCACCTATCGCCCGGGCCCCGCGCCGGATACGGTGATCGTCAACGCCTCGATCCTCACCGCCACCGGGGTGCGCATCGACAATGGCTCGATCCTGATGTCGAACGGCCGGATCGTGGCCGTGGGCACGGATATCCAGGCCCCCGCCGGGGCACGGGTCATCGATGGCACGGGCAAGTGGGTCACCCCCGGCATCATCGACGCCCATTCCCATCTGGGCGTGTTCGCCGCCCCCGGCGTGGACGGGCATGCCGATGGCAACGAGAATATCGACCCCTATACGGCGCATGTCTGGGCCGAACATTCGATCTGGCCGCAGGACCCCGTCTTCACCAAGGCCAGGGCCGGCGGTGTGACCAGCCTGCTGATCCTGCCGGGTTCGGCCAATCTGTTCGGCGGCCGGGGCGTGACCGTCAAGAATGTCCCCGCCGTCACCGTCCAGCAGATGAAGTTCCCCGACGCGCCCTACAGCCTGAAGATCGCCTGTGGCGAGAATCCCAAGGGCCGGTATGGCAGCCGTGGCCGCGCGCCCGCGACCCGCATGGGCAATGTCGCCGGTTTCCGGCGGACCTGGATCGACGCCGCGGAATATGCCCGCAAATGGGATGCCTATGAGCGCAAGCGCGCCAAGGGCGAGGCGGCGGAAGCGCCGAAGCGTGACCTGGGCCTGGAGACGCTGGCCGGCGTGCTGAAGGGCGATATCCTGGTCCAGAACCATTGTTACCGCGCTGACGAGATGGCGGTGATGCTGGATGTCGGACACGAATTCAATTTCAAGATCCAGGCATTCCATCACGCCGTCGAGGCGTACAAGATCGCCGACCTGCTGGCGACGGAGCAGAACTGCGTCGCGACCTGGGCCACGCGCTGGGGCTTCAAGATGGAAGCCTATGACGCGATCGAGGAGAACGCCGCGATCCTGGCATCGCATGGGGTCTGCGTCGCCATCCATTCCGACGAACAGCGGCTGATCCAGCGTCTGAATGTCGAAACCGCCGTAGCCCTGGCGGCCGGCCGTCGTGCCGGCATCGATATTCCCCAGGAAGAGGCGATCAAGTGGATCACGCTGAACGCGGCGCGGATCATGGGTGTCGCGGACAAGACCGGGTCCCTGGAGCCGGGCAAGATGGCGGATGTGGTTCTGTGGAGCCGTAACCCGTTCAGTGTCTACGCCATCGCCGAGAAGGTCTTCATCGATGGCGCCCTGGTGCATGACACGTCCGATCCGTCGAAGATCTATCGAAGCGACTTCGAAGTCGGCCAACCGGTGGGAGAGGAATAAAATGAAGCTCCGTCATCTTTCTCTCACCGCCATCGGGCTGGCCGGTCTGCTGATGCCTTCCGCCGCCCTGGCGCAGAGCTTCGCGATCACCAACGCCCATATCCTCTCTCCCGGTCCGGTGGGGGAGGTCGCGCGGGGCACCATCCTTGTGCGCGACGGCAAGATCGTTTCCGCCGGCGCCGATGTGAACCTGCCGCAAGGCATCAGCATCATCGACGCCAAGGGCGGCTATGTCACGCCGGGCCTGATCGCCGTCAACACGGCGCTGGGGCTGGTGGAAGTCAATTCCGTGTCCGGCACGGTTGACGATAAAAGCCGCAGCATGCGCATCAGCGCGGCCTTCGACGTGCAGTATGGGCTGAACGCCGCATCCACCTTGATCCCAGTTGCCCGCCTGGGCGGTGTCACCCGCGCCGTCGTCATGCCGGATTACGATGATGGCAACAAGGAACGGGAAGCGCCGTTTGCCGGCAAGGCCGCGCTGATCTCGCTGGGGCAGGGGGCGAACATCCTGTTCAAGCCTGGGATCGGCATGGTCCTGGAGGTCGGGGAAGACGGTGCCGCGCGCCTGGGCGGGTCGCGGGCGTCAGAATTTGTCCAGCTTCGGGAGATATTCTCCACCCTCAAGCGCCGCAAGAGCGAGGGGGATGATGATTGGGGATTGTCGGAGGCCGACCGCAAGGCCCTGGAACCTGTCCTTGCCGGCAAGACGCCCCTGATCGTCATGGTCCATCGCGCCGCCGACATCGAACAGGTCCTCAGCCTGGCGCAGGATTACCGGCTGAAGGTCATTCTCAGCGGTGCGGAGGAAGCCTGGCGGGTGGCCGACAAGATCGCCGCCATGAAGGTGCCGGTTCTGCTGAACCCGACCTCCAACATTCCGTCCAGCTTCGACCAGATCGGCGCCACGCTTCACAATGCGGCGATCCTCCGCAAGGCCGGGGTGGAGATCGCGATCAGTGGTAATGATGGCGGCCACCGGGTCCGCGACATGCGCTACAATGCCGGCATCGCGGTTTCCCGTGGTCTGCCGCAGGCGGCGGGCCTGGAGGCCATCACGCTGGCCCCCGCCCGCATCTTCGGCGTCGCGGATCAGGTCGGGTCCATCGAGGCCGGCAAGCTGGCGGATATTGTCATCTGGGATGGCGACCCGCTGGAACCCCTGACCGAGCCGGTCGCGATTTATGTGGAAGGCAAGGAACAGCCGATGCAGTCCCGTGCCACCCAGTTGGGCAACCGTTATCTGAAACGCTGACGACACATCCAGAAAGCAACACACCATGCGGACGGCGTCGGGGATGGTATTCCCGGCGCCGTTTTGCCTTTAGATGACGACGATTTGGAACGGCCGCCCAGTGCCTCAGCCCGTTGTCGCCTTCACCAGTGGCAGGGCCGTGGTGCATTTGATTTCTTCCATCGAAAAGGCCGAACTGACATCGGTCAGCCGCACCGCCTTGATCAGCCGGCGATATACCGAGTCATACGCGCTGATGCTTTCGACACGCAGCTTGAGCAGATAATCCACGTCACCCGTCATCCGGTAGAATTCCACCACCTCCGGTATGTCCCGCACGGCGCTGGTCAGTTTGCCAAGCCATTCGTCGGAATGTTCGGCGGCACGGATACTGACGAAGACCGTCATGTCGAGCCCCAGCTTGCCGGCATCCAGAAGCGTGACGCGGCGCGAGATGACGCCCGTCTCTTCCAGGCGCTTCACCCGCCGCCAGCAAGCATTGTGTGACATGTTGGCCTTTTCCGCGATCCCCGCAATGGACAGGCAGGCATCCTCCTGAACAATGGAAAGGATACGGATATCGGCGTCGTCGAGCGTTACTTTTGCCATTGAGAGAATCCTTTTACAGATTTGCCGATTGGCTCTCCGGTTCAGCCGTTATACCTGCGGCACGAAATCATGACCGATGCTCAAGATTTCGTGCGCCTCAATCGCCGGCGGGCGCATCCGCGCCCTTGGCTACGCGGCATGGGCCGCGCGGCGGCAGTCGCCGCCGTACCATCGGTCAAGAATTTTGGCCGATGGCATTATTGGTGTTCTCAAGCCTGTCCACCACGCTGGTGGCCGCGACATCCATGGTCACATTGCCGACGGTGCGGACAAGGTCGGGTATCATCTCCACGGCGACCAGCAGGGCGAGGGGTTCAATGGGAACACCCATGGCGACGCAGATCGGCGTGATGGAGGTCAGGAAACTGACCTGACCGGGCAGGCTGACGGACCCGACCGTGGTGACCGCCGCAACGGCGGCGCCGGCGAACAGGGCGGAGGCCGACAGGTCGATGCCCATCCAATGCGCCACATAGATCGCGACCCCGAGATTCATCGCCGGACTGGTGACGCGGAAGATGGCGACGGCGATGGGCAGGGAAACCCGCGCGACGGAATCCCGGATTCCCAGTTCGGCGGTCGCCGACAGCATGGTGGGCAGCGAAGCCAGGGATGATTGCGTGCTCAAGGCCACGGCCTGCGCCGGCAACAGGGCGCGGGCGAAACGGACCAGCCCGACCTTTCCAAAGATCCCGGCCAGCGGATAGGCCAGAAGCCATGCGGCCAGCCCCGCGCTGGACACGATCAGTACATAATGCACCAGGGCGCCGATGGCCGACGCGCCTGCGCGGGCGCCCACGGCGAAGGCCAGCGCCAGCACACCGACCGGTGCCGCTTTCAGCACCCAGTCGACAACGATCAGCATCGCATTGCCGATGGCTTCGAAAAAGCCCACCACCGGTTCGCGCTGACCGGCCGGCAACCGGGCCAGTGCCATCGCGAAGATGGCCGTGAACAGGATCAGCGGCAGAAGGGCATTGTTCGCCGCCGCCGCAACGGGATTGGTCGGCACGATGGACCGGAAAAAGTCGGCGATGCCCGGCGAGGCGGCCGGTGCGGTCTGATCATGCCCCAGACTGGCGGCCAGCGCCTTTGCCGCCGCCTCCGGCACGGGCCAGGCGGCCAGCAGCGACGGGATCAGCAGGGCGGCCATCGCGGTGGACAACCACAGCAGCGCGATGAACAGCACCACCGACCGCAGCGCCACCTTGTCGCCCCGCGCGCAGTCGAAGGTTTTTGCGATGCCTGTGACCAGCAGCGACACCACCAGCGGGATGATCGTCATCCGCAGCGCATCAAGCCAGAGCCCGCCAACCGTGTCGGCCAGATCCAGCGCGGAGCCGACACTGTCATCGCTGAAACGCACCGACAGGATGCCGAGCGTCAGGCCGATGATCAGGGCTGAAAGAATGAGCCATGTGCGTTTCATTTATCGCCTCGTCAAATACGGAATGAGCCAGCAAAGCTCTCGATGCTGATGACGCTGCCCGAACGATCTTCCCCACCGGCAGATCAGCAGGGGTGAGGCTCCTTTCTGTCTTTTCATCTGATGCGCCTATTTTTTGGTCAAACGATCCTGATGTGGAAATTTATCCCGTTGAAACGGGATTTTGGAAATACGTATCACAAAATCGGCTGAATCTTCCCAAAATACGGCAATGAACCTGCCATAGGTCCATGTTATAAAAAAATGAAGCGGGGAGAATGATAATGACATCAACGGGCTCTCAATTCGACAGTTCTTCTGTCGAACGACAAAAGATGACGACTGGATTCTGGGGAAATAATTCATCCGGTCTTATTGGTGAAAGTAAGAATTCAATTGAATGTGGTGGGATGGATAGAAGGGAATTGGTGGATTTGATTGTTCCCTACATCCCTTTGTTGCGACGATATCTGCAGGTCCGGGTTCCGGAAGATGATGTCGATGATGTTTTGCAGGATGTGATGCTGCGGGTGATCCGCCGGGATGATCGAACGGAGATCGAGCGTCCCAAATGTTATCTGTTCCAGGTGGCGCAGGCCACGCTGATCGACCGCCACCGGCGGCAGAGCGCCCGCAAGGCCTTTCTCCATTGCGAGTTGATGGAGGAGATGCATCCGGTCGATGAGCTTCACCCCCTGCACATCCTGATCGCGCGTGACGAGTTCCGGACGCTGGCGGGGGCGCTGAGCGGCCTGCCGGAGCGGACCCGAGAGATCATCATCGCCGTCCGGATCGGGGGCGAGAGCCTGAAGGCACTGGCCAGCAAATACGAGGTTTCGACAAGCGCCATTGAGAAGCATGTGACCAAGGCGCTGAGAGTTCTGGAGAAAACGCGGAACCGTCCGGCACGCGACCGCATGGCGACGGGCCTCGGCCTGGGTTTCGCCAATTGACGATAGTACCCTTCAAGAATGGAACAATAAGATGAAAGAGTGCGTGAACACCCATGAGTCGACGCGTCTGATCCACGGCGACGCCGGGTGCGAAAGGCTGCAAAGGACACCAGGCCCGCCGGTACAGCGCGGATCGACCGTTCTGCTGGACAGGTACGACGATGTGTATGACACCTCCATGGTGACATATGGCCGTGTCGGCCTGACCACCCAGCGCACCTTGCGCGACGCGCTCCGTGACCTTGAACATGCGGATGAGGCGTTCCTCTATCCGTCCGGACTGGCGGCGATCACCGGCACGCTGTCGGCGCTGCTGTCGTCGGGCGACGAGGTGCTGGCCTGTGACTCGGTCTATAATCCGACGCGCCGTTTCCTGCAGGGCACATTGGCCCGTTTCGGCGTGACCGCCCGATATTTCGAACCGTCGGCGGATGCGGCCGCCATCAGGGCGATGATCACGCCGGCGACCCGCGTCATCTTCCTGGAATCGCCGGGGTCGCTGACCTTCGAGATGCAGGATGTGCCGGCCATTGCCAGGATGGCCCGCGAAATGGGCGTAATGACCGTCATCGACAATACATGGTCGGCCGGCGTGCTGTTCAAGCCCCTGGACCATGGCGTCGATGTCAGCATCCAGTCGCTGACGAAATATGTCTGCGGGCATTCCGATGTCTTCATGGGCCTGGCGGCGGCCAAGGGCAAGGCGGTGAAGCTGCTGGCGGCATCCAGCTATGAAACCGGCTGGGCCGTTTCGCCCGATGACGCCTATCTGGCCTTGCGTGGGTTGCGCACCCTGCTTCCGCGCCTGTCGCAGCATGGCAAGGCGGCGCTGAAGGTGGCGCGCTGGCTGTCCACGCAGCCGGAGGTGCATGCCGTTCTGTGCCCCGGCCTGGAACAGGACCCCGGCCATGCCATCTGGAAACGCGATTTCAGCGGTGTGTGCGGCCTGTTCGGCATCGTGTTGAAGCCTGTCGGCAACGATGCTGTGAAGCGCATGGTGGAAGCTCTGTCGCTGTTCGGTCTGGGCTATTCCTGGGGCGGCTTCGAAAGCCTGATCCTGCCCTGCGATCCCCAACTGGCCGCACGAACCCATGGCGTCCGTAATGCCGGCCCGCTGCTGCGCATCCATGTCGGGCTGGAAGCCGTGGATGATCTGATCGGTGACCTTCGCCACGGTCTGGACCGGCTGACGGGTGCAAGTGTCGAAAATGGTCAAATGGAAGCAGTCGCCTAGACTGTCAGGGCCGGCGTCACGTATCAAAAATGACAAATGTATTCAGGGGGTCTTCAATGACGAGAAATTTTGCTTTGATGTCAGGTACATGCATGCTGGCCGCCCTGGCGGTTGGCATGCCGGCTGCCGGACAAGAGGGGAATGAAACTCTTCTCTCAGAAATCATTGTGACCGGTTCGAGGGGACAAGCCCGGACCGTCACGACCAGTCCGACACCCATCGATGTCATCGGCGGGGAGGATGTCGAACGGCTTGGCGGCGGCATGCAGTTGCGTGATGCGCTGACTCAGCTTGTGCCATCGTTCCAGTCGACGACGGTGGGAAGCTCGTCCTTCAACAGCCTGACGCGACCGGCGGGCCTGCGCGGTCTGTCGGGCGTGCATGTGCTGGTGCTGGTCAACGGCAAGCGCCGGCACAACAGCTCTATCATCGATTTCAATTCCGGTGCCACCTCGCAGGGCGGCAATCCCGTCGATCTGGACCTGATCCCGTCGAGCGCGATTGAGCGGATCGAGGTCCTGCGTGACGGTGCCTCGGCCCAGTACGGGTCGGATGCCATCGCGGGCGTGATCAATGTCATCTTAAAAAAGAACACCACCGATGGCCGGGCCACGATCGAGGCGGGTCAGCGTTACGGCCGCGACGGCAGCGGCAGCGATGGCGAAACGGTGCAGGCCAGCGTCTCCAAGGGCTTTCTCCTGGGGGATGGCGGTTCGCTGACCCTGGCGGCGGAAGGCAAGAGCGGCCAGCCCACCGTGCGCAACAGCGACGTCACGGGTGCGCTGTATTTCCCGCTGGCGAACGGGTCGCCCGACCCCCGCGAGCAGACGGCGGACCGCCGGACCTATCAGGGCGGCCTGCCCAAGGTTAAGGACGTCAAGCTTGCCCAGACCCTGTCCTTGCCGCTGGGCGAGGCGGAATTCTATTCCGACGGCACGTTCGGCTATCGCGAAGCCGAGGTTGGTCAGTCCGGCCGCCGGCCCAACAGCAATCAGAACGTTCTGCAGATCTACCCCGACGGGTTCACGCCCTTCTATTCGCTGAAGGAAACGGACACCCAGTTCACCGGCGGCGTGAAGGGTGAGGTTTCGCAGTGGAATGCCGATCTGAGCAGCACCTATGGCCGCAATCATGCCAAGAACGGTGCCTTCAACACGCTGAACGCCTCACTCGGCCCGTCAAGCCCGACCGAGTTTGATACGTTCAGCTCGACCTTCGGTCAGTGGACCAACAATCTCGACCTGACCCGGGATTTCGAACTGGGCAACTCCACCCCGCTTCATGTCTCGTTCGGCGGTGAATATCGCTATGAATCCTACGAGACCAAGCCGCTGGATGAGGCGGCTTATAAGAGCGGGGGCTATTTCTATCCCAGCGGGCCGCTTGCCGGCCGTCCGGCGCAGGTTGGCGCGCAGGGCGCCATCGTCGTGACGCCGGAAGATGCAGCGGATGAAAGCCGCAACATCTGGGCAACCTATCTCGACCTCGCCCTGGACGTCTCGCCCAAGCTTCTGCTGACGGCCGCCGGCCGGTTCGAGCGCTATGACGACAGTTCCGGCAGCGTGTGGAGCGGCAAGCTGAGTGGCCGTTATGAGGTGACGGACTGGTTCGCCCTGCGTGGGGCCCTGAGCAATGGTTTCCGTGCCCCGTCCCTGGCACAGCAATCCTTTGCCCAGACCTCCACCTCGGTCAATCTGGTGGGCGGCGTCTATGTCCCGGTTCTGACCAAGGTGGTCAAGACAGGGTCGCCGACCGCGCGGGCCCTGGGGGCACAGCCGCTGAAGCCCGAGAAGTCGATGAATTACAGCTTCGGCACCACGATCACGCCCGGTTCGGGCCTGACCTTGTCCGTGGATACCTATCAGATCGATCTGGACGACCGGATCACGCTGACGGGACTGCTGTCCGGCAACGGTGTTCGCAATATCCTGATCCGCAACGGTTTCTCCGGTGACCAGTCGCTGCGTTTCTTCACCAACGCCGTGGATACCCGCACCCGGGGTGTGGATGTTGTCGGCACCTACGCGTTCAGCACCGATGATCTGGGCCGTTTCCGGACCTCGCTCGGGTTCAATTACAACACGACCAAGATCCGCAACATCGCGGCCAATCCGCCCGAATTGAGCGGTCTGGGCCTGACCCTGTTCGACCGCCGGACGCAGGGCTGGTTCACCGAAGGCCCGAAGACGAAGCTGATCGCTGGTCTGAACTGGGACTATGACGCGATTGGCGTCAATCTGAAGACGACCCGGTATGACAGCTTCAAGCTTCTGGACAATAGTGCTGCCAATGACCAGAGCTTCGGTGCGAAATGGGTGACCGACCTTGAGGTTTCCTATGAACTGACCGATGCGTTGAAGCTGGCGGTCGGCGCCTACAATCTGTTCGACGTCTATCCCGACCGCACGACGATTGCCAATACCATCGGGCTGGCCCCCTATGGCGCGGGACCGTTCGGCCATTACGGTGGTTATTATTACAGCCGCCTGTCCATGAGCTTCTGATCATGGGGGCTTCGCAGACACTGCGCATCGTCTGCGCGATCTCGGTTTTCGGGTTCGGATCGCTTGCTTCGGCAAGCGATCCTGACAGCGACCTGGCACCGCCCTTCACCGCCATCCAGGTGCAAGACCTGGCGGTGCCGGGGTCCCTGTCGAATGCCTGGGCCGATGTCGACAATGACGGTGACCCGGACCTTGCCGTTTCGATCCGAACCGGCGAGGTCCGTCTTTACCGCAATGATGGCGGCAAGCTGGTCAGTGTCGGCGAGGCCATGGGGCTGCCCCTGTCGGGTCCGGAACTGCGGGGGCTGTCCTGGGGCGATTATGATGCCGATGGCTGGGTCGATCTGTTTGGCGGACCGACCAGCGTCGCGGCGCGAAGCCGGCTGTTCCACAACCAGGGCGGCAAGGGCTTTGTCGAGGTGGAGACGCCGTCCCCGGTGACGGAGGCCGGCCGGTCATCCCGGCAATCAACCTGGGTCGATATCGACCAGGATGGCGACCTGGATTTCTTTGCGGCCAACCGGAACGGGCCGAACCACCTGATCCGCCAGGATGTGGACGGGTTCCGGCGTATCGCGGCGGATCAGCCGGTTTCCGATCCGCGCCCGACCGTCGGGGCCTGCTGGTTCGACTATGACCAGGATGGCGATCTGGATCTGTTCCTGGCCAACCAGGCCGGGGCCACCGACGCGCTTTGGCGCAATGACGGCATGGTGTTCGTCGATGTGGCACCGGAACTGGGCATGGATCGGCCGGGCCGGCGCAAGGAGGAGGGCAGCGTGGGATGTGCGCTGGCCGACTATGACAATGACGGCGACCTGGACCTTTATGTGGCCAGCTATGGCACGGCCGTCCTTTACCGGAACGATGGACGCGGCGGCTTTGTCGATGTCGCCGCCGCACTGGGCTTGAACGAGACCCTGCATGCGGTGGGTGCTGCATGGGGCGATTACGACAATGACGGCTATATCGACCTGTTCGTCGCGGCCTATACAGGCGTCACGGGCAATCTTCGGCCCGATGACCGGCTGTATCGCAATCTGGGCGGCCGGGGGTTCAGGAATGTTCTGCCGCCGGGATCGGCGATGAATGTTGCGGACCATGGCGTGCAATGGGTGGATGTCGATGGGGATGGGGCTCTCGACCTGTCGGTGACGCGGGCGCATCTGGAGGAAGGTGGCCATTTCATCTTCCACAACGATCTGGGCAGGCAGGCCCGGCGGCGTCATCTGTCGGTGCTTGTCCTTGACCGGAACGGCCACGCCACCCGCATGGGGGCGGAGGTCCGGCTGTTCAGCCGGGATGGCCGGATACTGGCGACCCGTCAGGTATCGACGGGCGGCGGATACAATTCGCAAAGCGTTCTGCCTGTCCATTTCGGTCTGGCATCCAAGGGACCGGTGACGGTTGAGGTGACCTATCTGACCGACGGACGCCGCGTCACCCAGCGGTATCGGCGGATCGATCCGGCCCGGCTTCCGGGTGGATTGCTGCGCGTGCGGGAAGGTGATGATCCATAACGCGGCCCGGCTGTCACCCGCTCATGGTGACGGCCGGAGCATGCCGACGCTCTGACCGGCGATCCGTCACGGTTCGCCGTCGATGCGATCCAACAATTCGGGGGTTGCCACCCATGTTTTCGCAAAAATCCGCCAGCCGCCGCCAGCCGGTGAAGCGCCCCCGCCTGATCCTGGCGACGGTGGCCGTGATCGGTTTGGTGTCCATTCCCTTTGCGGTGGCCGCGAAGGATGGTGCGACCCGGCCCGCCGGCCCCGTGGTTGTCGCGGCCGAACCGGAAGCGGCCCGCGCGGGCATGAATGTCCTGAAGCGGGGCGGCAGCGCCGTCGATGCAGCGGTCGCCGTGCAGGCAGCCCTCAGCCTGCTGGAACCGCAGAGTTCGGGCATCGGCGGGGGGGCGTTCCTGCTTCATTATGATGCGGGATCGGGAAAGGTGACCGCCTATAACGGGCGGGAGAAGGCCCCCGCATCGGCCGATGGCCGGTTGCTGACCGGCGATGACGGAAAGCCCCTGAGCTTTGCCACGGCCGTGGCTTCCGGCCGCGCGACGGGTATTCCCGGCGCCATGTTCATGCTGGAAAAGGCGCACCGGGATCATGGGCGTCTGCCCTGGAAAACCCTGTTTTCCGACAGTATCGAGATGGCGGAAAAAGGGTTCCATGTGCCCCCGCGCCTGGGCCGGGCGCTGCATGCGGGGCCGTTCCCGCAGAAGAACACGCCCGACCTCCGGTCCTATTTCGGCAATGGCAAGGGTGGCTTTGTCCGGACGGGCGATATCCTGAAGAATCCCACCTATGCCCGGACCCTGCGCGACATTGCGGCCAAGGGCATGGTTGTGTTCCGTGAAGGCCCCCTGGCCCAAGCGATCGTCGACAAGGTCGGGGAGGGGCCGCTGCCCAGTGGCATGACCCTGTCCGACCTGCAATCCTATCAGCCCATGGTCGGCGATGCGGTCTGTGGTCCCTACCGGGTCCATATCGTCTGCGTGCCGCCGCTGCCGTCCGGCGGTCCATCGGTTCTGCAGGGCCTGCGCATTCTGGAGCATTTTCCCATCGATGAGTGGGGCAGGGACGATGCCCGGTCCTGGGCCGTGCTGATCGAGGCATTGCGCCTGGTCTATGCGGATCGTGACCAGTATGTCGGTGATCCGGCCTTTGTGGACGTGCCCGTTGCGGGCATGCTGGATGCCGATTATATCGCCAGCCGTGCCGCGACCGTCACACCGGGCACGGCCTCCGCGCCGCCCAAGCCCGGCAAGCCGCCGGGCGCGCCAGACCGGTTGCAGGACAAGTCCCATGAACCCGGTGGCACCACCCATTTTGTCGTGATCGACGCAAGTGGCGATGCCGTGTCCATGACCACGACGGTGGAAAGCCTGTTCGGAACGGGGCGCATGGTCGGCGGCTTCTTCCTGAACAACCAGCTCACGGACTTTTCCTTCTCCCCCGTTACTGCCGATGGCCTGAAAGCGGCCAATGCGGTGGAGCCGGGCAAACGGCCCCGCTCCGCCATGAGCCCCATCATGGTGTTCGACCAGACGGGTGGCCTGCGGGCACTGGTCGGTTCACCTGGTGGCCCGGCCATCATCTCCTACAATCTGAAGGCACTGGTCGGTGTCCTGGATTGGCACCTGTCCATGCAGGACGCCATCGACCTGCCCAATGTCGTGGCGCGCGGTGACAGTATCCGGGTGGAGGCCCGCCGCATGGATGCCGCCATCCGCTCATCCCTGACCGCGATGGGCTATGCGCTGACGGAGGTTCAGGGCGAGGAGTCCGGTCTGAACGGCCTGCTGCGCGAGGCCGATGGCAGCTTCGACGGCGGTGTCGATCCGCGCCGCAACGGCGTGGTCGTGGACCGGTAAAAGCGACGCTTTCCGCATTGTGTGCCCGTACCGGCCGATCGCGCCGGCAGGGCGGAGCCATGACCAGAATGCCCGGGAATGTCCCGGGCGCATGTTTGGAGACATCAATGTTCGACACGACCGAAATGGGTCCGTTCGGCATCCGCCGCCTTTCCCCCCCACCGGCCATCAACCGGCAGGGCGCGGGCCTTGGCCCTGTGTGGAAAGCCGTGACGCTTGCCCTTCTCCTGTCGGCGACGGCGGCCGCCGATCCGGTTGTGGCGAAGGAAGGCACCGGTATCGCCTGGGACATCACGGCGGATCTCACGACCGAGATCGGGGCGCGGCTGGCCGGCACGGATCGGGAGGCGGCGGCGCGCGACTGGGCCGTGGCGCGCCTCAAGAAGCTGGGCTTCGCCAATGTGCGGGTCGAGCCGTTCACCATCCCCGGCTGGGTCCGGGGGGCGGAGGATGCACATCTTATCCATCCCTATCCGCATCGTCTGGCGATCACGGCCCTGGGCAACTCGGCCCCGACGCCGGCGGGCGGGCTTGACGGCGACCTTGTCTATTTCGCGACGCTGGATGATCTGAAGGCGGCACCGGCCGGTGCTCTGGCAGGGAAGATCGCCTTCATCGATCATGCGATGAAGCCCACGCAGGACGGATCGTCCTATGGCCCGATGGGGGTTGTCCGTCGCCTGGGGCCCGCCATCGCAGCCGGCAAGGGTGCTGCGGCCGCCATCATCCGGTCGATCGGCACGGATAACCACCGCAATCCGCATGCGGGCGGTACAAGCTTTGACGAAGGCACCGCGCCGATCCCCGCCGGGGCCGTGGCCAATCCGGACGCGGACCTGATCGCGCGGATCGCCCGCACGGGAAAGCCGATGCGGCTCAATCTGGTTCTGGAGAGCAAGGCCGTCGGGCCGCTGCCGTCCGGCAACGTCATCGCGGAAATTCCCGGGCGCGACCGCTCCCTGCCGCCGGTTCTGCTGGCCTGCCACCTGGATAGCTGGGATCTGGGCACCGGCGCCATCGACAATGCCGCCGGGTGCGGCATCATCACGGCGGCGGCCAAGCAGGTGCAGGCCGCCGGGGCGCCGCTGCGCACCATCCGTCTGCTTTGGGCGGGAAGCGAGGAGGTGGGGCTGTTGGGGGGCAAGGCCTATGCGGCGGCCCATGGCGGCGAACCGCATGCCGTGGCCATGGAAAGCGATTTCGGCGCCGACAAGGTCTGGCGGGTGCATTTCAATGTCGGGCCGGACAATGTCGCCCTGGCCGACAGGATCGCGGCCGCCCTGGCCCGGATGGGCATCCATCGCGGCAATGACCGCGCCACGGGCGGGCCGGATGTGCGGGCCATCATCGACCGGCAGAAACCGGCGGTCATCGACCTGAAACAGGACGGGACCCGCTATTTCGATCTGCACCACACCCCGGACGACACGCTGGACAAGGTCGACCCTGCCCATCTTGACCAGAATGTCGCGGCCTGGACGGCGGTCGTGGGGATCGTTGCGAACGAACCGGGGCCGATGGCCGGCAACTGACGCCTCAACCATGTTTCAGCAGGAATTCAACGTCATGAATGCCAATTCCATCCCCGGACGCCCGGACGTCTCGGCCTTTTTCGACGAGCCGACCAACACGGTCAGCTATGTCGTGGCTGATCCGGTCAGCAAGGGCTGCGCCATCATTGACAGCCTTCTGGATTTTGATCCCGCGTCGGGCCGGACATCCAGGGAAAGTGCCGACCGGATCATCGCCCATGTCCGGGAAAGGGGATTGCAGGTCGCCTGGATTCTGGAAACCCATGTCCATGCCGACCATCTGTCGGCCGCCCCCTATCTGCGCCA
This sequence comes from Niveispirillum sp., assembly GCF_017996735.1. GTDB lineage: Bacteria > Pseudomonadota > Alphaproteobacteria > Azospirillales > Azospirillaceae > Niveispirillum. The sequence continues at coordinate 940 of NZ_JAGOGJ010000084.1, read as the reverse complement.
GCAGGTGGGGGGAGAGATGGCCATCGGTGAACAGATCACACAGGTCCAGGCCGTTTTCGGGAAGCTGTTCAATGCCGGCCCGGATTTCAGCCGCGACGGCAGCCAGTTCCAGAGATTGTTCAAGGATGGGGACGGCTTTTCCATCGGCACGATCCAGGCGCGGGCCATCCATACGCCGGGCCACACGCCGGCCTGCATGACCTATCTGATCGGGGATGCGGCCTTTGTCGGCGATACCCTGTTCATGCCCGATTACGGCACCGCGCGCTGTGATTTCCCCGGTGGTGATGCCCGGACCTTGTACCGGTCGATCCAGAAGATATTTGCCCTGCCGCCGCAGACCCGCCTGTTCATGTGCCACGATTACAAGGCGCCGGGCCGCGACGATTACCGGTGGGAAACGACGGTCGCGGCGGAAAGGGCCGGCAATCTGCATGTCCGCGACGGGATCATGGAGGATGAATTCGTGGCCATGCGCACGGCCCGCGATGCCACCTTGTCCATGCCCCGCCTGATCCTGCCCGCCGTTCAGGTGAACATGCGGGCAGGCCACCCGCCGCCGCCGGACACGAACGGGATGCGCTACCTGAAAATCCCGCTGGATGCGCTCTGACCGTTGCCGTCAGCAAAATTAGCCCAGTCGCGCCGGCGGTTGCGGCCGGCGTGACCGGTCTCATGCCGTGATCGCGCCCAAGGTCTGCCCCACCAGAATTTAAAAAGGGAGAATTCCATGCCAGGCTTGGAGCGTCTGACGCCATTCCTGTCCGTTTCACCACAGATCGAGGCCGGCGATATAGGGGTTTTGGCCGCGCAGGGTTACCGCGCGATCATCTGTAACCGGCCCGACGGAGAGGACGGGAACCAGCCCCCGTCCGACCGGATCAGGGCGGCCTGCGCCCTGCATGGCCTGGAGTTCGTCTATATGCCCGTCATCTCTGGC
>NZ_JAGOGJ010000004.1 GCF_017996735.1 Niveispirillum sp. | reverse complement strand
GACTTTCGTCCGTTGCAGCCAAATGGATGGCGAAATCATCGCCGGCAGCATTCACGCCGCCGTCGGCATTCAGGAGCGTCCAAGTGACCCGGCCATCAGGCCGCACGATCCGCTGGCACTGCATTGATCGTTCCTGCAAAGGGACATGATAACCAAGAGCGAGGCCGTTTACGTTCGCCGTAAGGAGAGGGGATCACACATCACTTTTATCGTTGTTTTATAGAAAAAATACCATATTATTTTCGTATCAACATCACGCCTATGAGGATCGTAGAATGGGTCGCCCCGCCGGGAGCAAAAACAAAACTCCGCAAGAACTGAAGGTTGAGGCTGAGCTGCTAAAGCGTAAGGCAGAAATGAAGGAACTTGAACGGAAGCGTAAAGAACTCCAGGATGCTCGCCAAAAAAAGAGGTAATAATGAGCGCGAAACACAATGGTCTATGCCCATTTTGTTCGAATTCCGTAACGCCCTCTCTCTTTGAGGAAAACACCATCCGTCGTGATATCTGCAAGTGCCCAGAATGTCATGAGAAAATCCTTGTGTGCAGAACACCCGGATGCACAAATTATGCAAAAGGCGGGAACATTTATGATGATGAACTTTGTCCGTCTTGCACTTCAGGTGTCACGAATGGTGCAGGTGAAGTTGTAAAATACGGCGCAATGGCTGTCGCTGCGGTCTTCGCTACGGCCGCCGCCGCAAAAATACTCAAGCAAGATTAATGACGAAGCATCAGATTTTGCACTTCGGGTTCGAGACTACAAGCCCAGCCTGCGGCTGGGTCCGGTCAGATCGAAACGTGGTGCGGCGACGACCGGTCCCGGCGCGCTTGCGTCGCTGAGGCGCCGCGCGCCGGACCTCGGTCGCGCATGCTAATCATCCTGGACACTACGGATATCAATGTTCACGACGTGCCTGGATGTGCCAGAATCCCAACGTCGTTTATGTCCCTTACACAGCCAAAACCGCTCCGGGTATTTCCATAATTAACATTATCAATCTTCTATCTGTAAGCGGGGTGGATTCTGTTTTGAAGTGCGACTGTCTTTTATAATCAGATGGTTAGCAATGGAGGTGAATCGGCCCCCTGTCATCCCTCCACCCATCGGCGGAGCAGGTTGTGATAGGTGTTGGTCAAGGACAGGATGCCGGGATGGTCGGGCATGTCCTTGTTTAAGGCCAGGATGCCCATGTCCATGTCGAACAGGATACGGCGGTCACCATCGTCGCGCACCATGCTCTGTAGCCAGAAGAAGGAACAGACACGCGCACCGGCGGTTACGGGCCGGACATGGTGCAGGCTGGAACTGGGGTACAAGACCATGTGGCCGGCCGGCAGCTTGACGGCGTGGTGGCCGTACAGATCCTCCACGACCAGTTCCCCACCCTCATATTCATCCGGATCACAGAAGAACAAAGTGCAGGACAGGTCGGTGCGGATGCGGGGCCCGCCGAACGGTACCTGACGGACCGCATTGTCCACATGGGCCCCGAAATGCTGTCCGCCGGCATAGCGGTTGAACATGGGCGGATAGACCCGGGCCGGCAGGGCTGCCGACATGAACAGCAGGTTCTTGGACAGCGCGTCCAGGATCGTCTGGCCCAGGTGTTGTGCCACGGGGTGGCCTTCCGGCAACTGGCTGTTCTCCTTGACCTTTGCCGACTGGAACCCCGCCGTGCCCTTCCCGTCTACCCAATCGGCCGTGTCCAGCGCCTGCCGGCACTGCCGCACCTGTTCGGGGGTAAGGACATCGGGAATGCTGATCATCATGATGAAAGGTCCTGGCAGAATACAGCGATAGGCAGCCTATCGCATGTTCACTTGCGATCCACTCTGATTTGCATCACTTCGCTCATAAAAAAGGCGGCGACCGCTTGACGCAGTCGCCGCCCCGAGCTTCCGATCCCAAGGGACGGGCGGATCAGAAGCTGTAATTGACCGTCAGCATGGCATTGCGGGCATCGCCCGGCGTCGCCCAGCCGCTGGTCGCAACATTGCGGATGCGGGTATAATAAGTCTTGTCGAACAGGTTGTTGACGTTCAGCCGCAGTTCGAGATTGTCGTTGATGAAATAGGCGGCCGAAGCGCGATGCACCCAGTAGCCAGGCGCCGTCCGCATGACGGCGTTGGCATTGTTGGGATACATCTTGCCCGTGAAGGTGGCGCCATAGCCCAACTGCACGCCGACCGGCAGATCATAGGTGGTCCACAGGCTGAAGGCGTTGCGCGGCGTGGCCGTCAGCGGCGCACCGGCGCGGCCGTTGCTACCGGTCAGAGCCGAAGCACAGGCCGCCACCGTCGGGTTGGCCAGACAGTAATCGGACACACCCTGCAACACCTTCGTGTCCAGATAGGTGTAGTTGGCGAAGACGTTCCAACCTTCCACGATCGTGCCGGCAACGCCCAACGCCACGCCGTTCACCCGCGACTTGCCGTCCAACTGCTGATCCGGGATGCCCGGATCGTTGGACGCCACGCGGTAATTGGTGCGTTCATTGCGGAAGAGAGCCGCGGTCAGGCCCAGGCGGCCCTCCAGCACATCCCACTTGGTGCCGATCTCATAATTCTTAGCGGTTTCGGGATCGACATTACAGGTGGTGCTGGTGCCCGTGGCGGTACAGGAACCGGTCACAGTGCTTTGCGACGGGGTTTTGGAATTGCCAAAGGCAACATAGACACTGCCGTTGGATGCGGGTTTGTACACGGCCCCGACACGCCAGGAGAACAGGTCATCCTCGTTCCGGGCCACGGGCGCGGCCGTCGTGGTCACGCCTGTTGCGGCATAGGCGAAGCTCGTCGTCTGGGCGCTGCCCTTGTTGTGTTCCCACCGCACGCCGCCATTCAGTTCGAACTGCTCGTTCAACTGAACACGATCGAACAGATAGACCGCCTGGTTCTCCACCTCATTGTCGGCGTCGGCGGTGACGGTGAAATTCACCGGTCCGTTCCAGACATTTTCCGGATTGGCGATGGTGATGGGCGTGAAGCTGGCGGTCGGTACCGTGCCGTCGGCATTGCGCAGACGGTTGCCGGACTTCTGGTCGAAGCTCTCCGACGAGATCGCGGCGCCCAGGACCAGATCATGGGTGATGCCGCCCGTCACGACCTTCGCCTTCAGGTCAGTCTGGTTGTACAGCATGGTGGTGCTGGCATCGCGGGTGATGCCGCGATTGGTGCTGGGCGTGAACAAGCCGCGCGTGGTGCAGGCCGCCCCCGTATAGGCATTGATGCCGCTGGACAGGCACCATGTCCCCTGCAGGTAAGAGGTGGTGACAAAGGCATCCACCTTCTGCCAGCGGGACAGGTTGCTGACCGACAGGACATCATTGAAACGGTGGTCGATCTTCACCGTGGCGGTGTTGACGGTGCTTTCCTGGGTATCGATGTTGCGATAGCCGTAATAGGCATCGCCGTCGGCACCCGGCAGAATGCCGTTGGAATAGGCGTTCAGCGCGTAGGGCACGCCATATTGCGGGATGTTATTGTCTTCCTGGTGGAAATAGCTGAACGACACCTGCGTGTCGCTGCGCAGACCCAGTGTCAGCGACGGCGCAATGCCCCAGCGGCGGAAATCCTCCACATTACGGCCGGGCACGTCGTTGCGATGCCACATGCCATTGATGCGCAGCGCGGTATTGTCGTCCAGCTTCTGGTTCGTATCGACCGTGGCGCGGTAATAATTGTCGGTGCCGATGCCGGCGCTGGCCTGGGTGAAGCTGTCATCCCGGGCCGCCTTGGACACCAGATTGATGGTGCCGCCCACGGAACCGGAACCTGAATAGACGGAATTGGCGCCGTTCGTCACTTCCACCTGTTCCAGGTTGAAGCTGTCGGAGCGGACATAGGCGCCGCTGTCGCGCACGCCATCCACGGTGATGTCGCTGTTGGCGCTGTAACCGCGAAGCGTGATGCTGTCGGACCCCCCTGCCCCGCCTTCACCCGCGCCGAAGGTGATGCCCGGCACGTTGGACAGCACATCACGCAGGCTGAGCAGGTTCTGTTCCTTGATCACCGAGTTGGGGATCACCGTGATGGTCTGCGGCGTTTCGCGCAGCGGCGCGGTATATTTCGGGGATGCGACCGCTTCCGGCTTGTTGGCCGGCGCCACTGCCTGACCCTCCACACCCAGTGTCGGCAGGACCACTGCCTTCTTTTCCCCTTCCGCCGTAGCAGTGGCGGCCGTTGATTGTGCCAGAACCGGCGCTGCGGATGCGGCCACACCAACCGACAGGGCCGCCATCAGGGCCATACGACCGCGGGCAACCTGTGAATTCGTCTTATCGTCCATTGTTTTGACCTTCTCCTGCCCCACAAGGCATGAATGATTCTTATTCGCTTTTGCAGGGCGCGGCGTTCCGCCGACCCGAGGTTTCCCGTCGCCGCAACTATATTGAGAGCCATTCGCATTCGCAAACAATGAAGTGACCGCATGTCATGCGATGCGAACATGTCGCAGGCTGTTGCCGTGCATGACTGGTTTTGGTCGCCCCCACAGCCGAAAGTCGTTATAAAACCGAGGCGTAAGCAAACCAGGGTGTTCGTGGTTGATGAAAAAGCATAACGAGGCCCTGCTGGCCCAGCAGATCGCACCGGTGGACAGAATGCAGAAGGCGTTGACCAACAGGTTCATAACGCCTCTACATGATGAGATATTCAGGTATCTTTACAATCTGCGTGAAGAACTGGATCCGGATTTGCGCGCGCGATATCCGCAAGTATCGCCGGGCAAGCCCTATCCCCTGGGCCGCTGTACGGAAATCACGGAAACGGTTCTGTCGGAACTGCGGCGGCGTCTGGCGCGGCCGGCGGCACCGGCGGAGCGCGCGATGGCCGCCTTTGTGAAATCGGGTGGAATCCTGCGTCCCATCTGGGGTGCGCTGCGGGGGCAGTTCTTTCAGAATGCGACGCAGTTGGGCGCATTCTACGTGGATGTCGCCAACGATACGGTGACAGTGACGAAGCCGAAGGTGGAAATCCTGCCGCTGGATCAGGCCGGCATGGAGAATGTGCGCGATCTGGCGCATTTCAGCGAGATTGCGGGCAAATACTGGAAGGCCCGGATCGTGGCCAACCATGTGGCACCGTCGCTGGCGCCGCTGCTTCCCATGGTGGCCCTGTTCGATGATAATCAGGCGCGGCTGGTTTCGGTCTGCGACTATATGATCGGCATGATGATGCGTGACCGTTTCACCATGGCCGAACAATGGGTGACGGCAATGCCCTCCCCCCCGGATGAGGTGATCAGCCATTATCGGGCGCGTCTGCCCGACAGCCTGCGCCCGGCCGATGGGGTGGATGGGCGACAGGCGGCCATCGATGCGTGCCGTGCCGCCCGCCAGGCGGGGCAGTGGAAAAGTCAGCCCTGGCTGACGGCCCGAATGGTGGAGATCGGCGAACTGGTTGAGCTTTGACGAGCAGGGCGTGAAAGAACAGAGCGGATCATGGACGCGCAGATCGCAGGTGCCCCCTCATCCCTGCTTCCCGACGAACCCGCCCCCGTTGACAAAAAACAACGGGACCTGACCGGGCATTTTCTGACGCCTCTGCGGGGCGAACTGTACGACATGCTGATGGCGATACGAAGCGGGCTGGACCCGCAGCTTTGCCAGCTTTATCCAACCGTTCGCGATTTGCCTTATCCTCTGGGCCGGTGCCGCGAAATCGCGCTGGCCGTGCGGGGCGAACTGGTCCGGCGGATAAGGGCGCCGCGCAGCCGGGTCGAACAGGCATTGAACAGCTTTATCCGCCAGGGGGGCATGTTCAGGCCCATCTGGGGCGCGTTGCGCGGCCGTTACTTCCAGAATGCCTTCCAGATTGGTGGCCTCTATGTGGATGTCTCCAACGACACCGTGACAGTGACGAAGCCGAAGGTGGAAATCCTGCCCATGGAGGAGAGCGGGATGGAAGCCGTGCGCGATATCGCCCATTTCTGCGCCGTGGCCAGACTGTACTGGGAGGTTGAAACCTATCCCAACCTGATGGCGCCCTCGCTGGCCCCCATCATTTCGGTTGTCGGCTTGCATGCTTCGGGCAGGTGCGAGTTCATATCCGCCAGCGACTACATGGTTGCGCTGTCCATGCGTGATGCCTTCCATGATGCGGAAGCCTGGGTGGCCGGCGGAGAGGCCCCGACGCCTCCACATTTTGCCCAGATGCTGGAACGGGTGCCCCCCGATTTGCGCCCGCAGAGCGGCATGGACCCGCGCATGGCCGCCATAGAGGCCTGCCGTTCGGCGCGGCAGGCCGGACGGCACCTGGACAATCACTGGCGAAACCAGCGGGTCAGCGATTTTCTGCGGATACAGAACAATAGCAATCCGCCGCGGTCGTGACTTGTACCAACGGGTGCGGCGGATTGCGTTTTCGCTTGCGCGCCTTTTTCAGGGCGGGCTGTCCAGTGCGAACAGGAGTACAAGACCCGCCGTCTCCGTGGTGGCGCCGGGTTGCCGCAGATCCAGGGTGCGGCAGGCGGGGGCCATGGGGGCGGCCAGCGCGCTGTTGACGAACCGGGCAAAGGTGCTGTCCGTCATTTCACGGTTGCCGCCCAGGAAAGCGGCGCCACGAACCAGACCTGTGGCCGGATCGTAATAGACCCCGACCTCCGCGCGGTAATTGCCGGCGCCGCCGGGCAGCGGCGGCGGGTCCCAGCAATCCATGATCTGGCTGCGCAGCAGCGGATTGGCCCGGCCGGAGACGTCGTCGATCTTGGCCCAGTTCACCGGCGGGGCGGGCGCCTCGGAAATGGTGGGCTCCCCCTGCTGATGGCTGGGGGGCGGGACCTGCGGCTTGGCGGGGGCCGGTTTGGGCTTCGGCGCTGGCGGTGGTTCCTTGCCGGGGGGCTTGGGCGTCAACGCCTCGATCCGGATTCGGGCCAGCGCCGAGAAGCGGCCGGCCGGATAGGCGTGCAAATAGGCGAAATATTCCGCCGGTTCCTTGCTGTCGCGCACACTTTCCCAAAATACCAGTTCCGGGTCGGCAGGCACGGGGGCCGTCGCCACTGGTACCGGTGCCGGTGGCGTACCACAGGCGGCAAGCGCCAGAAGGCCGGCAACGGCGAGGATGTGACGAAGCTGAAAAGTCACCGGCGGTTCCTCGGGTCAGGGCAGGGTTCCCGCAGCGGGCGGGAAATAAGCGAAACAGGGGCGGCGGACGTTGCTTCCGCTTGGCAGGTGCCCCCCTGCCCGGGTTATAATTGAGACAAGACCATCATGAAAGGCCCGCCATAGGCCGCGGCCTTCGAAAAACGGCCATGAAGGAAAAGATATGAAGCGGGCACGCAAGCGCGTTCTGGTTGCCGGCGGCGCGGGATTCCTCGGCTCTCATCTGTGCGAACGGCTGTTGCGGGACGGGCATGAGGTGCTGTGCATCGATAATTTCTTCACCGGCTCGCGGGAGAATATCCGGCATCTGCTGAATAACCCCTATTTCGAGGTCATGCGCCACGACGTCACCTTCCCCCTGTTTGTGGAGGTGGATGAAATCTACAATCTGGCCTGCCCGGCTTCGCCTATTCATTATCAGTTCAATCCCGTACAGACGACAAAGACATCGGTGCATGGCGCCATCAATCTGCTGGGTCTGGCCAAGCGCACCAAGGCCAAGATATTCCAGGCGAGTACGTCCGAGGTTTATGGCGACCCCACGGTGCATCCGCAGCCCGAGGAATATCGCGGGAACGTCAATCCGATCGGCCCCCGCGCCTGTTATGACGAGGGGAAGCGTTGTGCCGAAACGCTGTTCTTCGATTATCACCGACAGAACGGGGTCAATATCCGTGTGGCCCGCATTTTCAACACCTACGGCCCGCGTATGCACCCCAATGACGGGCGCGTTGTGTCCAACTTCATCGTGCAGGCGCTGCAGGGCCAGCCCATCACCATTTATGGCGAAGGCACGCAAACCCGGTCTTTCTGCTATGTCGATGACCTGATCGAAGGCTTTATCCGCCTGATGGCGGCGCCCGACGAGGTGACCGGCCCCATCAATATTGGCAATCCCGGTGAATACACCATCCGTCAACTGGCGGAGAATGTGGTGCGGCTGACCGGTGCGACATCGGAATTCATCGTAAAGCCCCTGCCGCAGGACGATCCGTTGCAGCGCTGCCCCGATATCACCAAGGCACGGTCTTTGCTGGGTTGGGAGCCGACGATCCATCTGGAAGAGGGATTGAAACGGACCATCGATTATTTCGCCGATCAATTGGGCGTCACTGTCGCCTGACGTGATCGCCCCTGTTCCGGCACCCCGCCCCCCTTCCGACCAGCCCAGTGTTGCGAGCCATGAATATCCTTGAGCTGTTCGCCGCCGCGCAGAACCTCGAAGTTTCCGGAAACAAGCAGGGGGCGGTCGCCCTGTACCAGCAATGGGCGGCGACGCATCCGGACGACCCGGCGCTGCACGCCTGTTATTTCAATCTGGGCACCTTGCTTTTGCATCAGGGGGACAACCATGCCGCCCTGACGGCATTCAACGAGTCCGTGCGGCTGCGCCCCGATTTCATGCCGTCGGTCATCTCGCTGGGCAGTGCGCTGGAGCGGCTGGGGCAGATGGAACTGGCTATCGAATATTGGCGCCAGGCCGTCAACCAGCTCAGCCCGGTCAGCTCCGACACGATCGGTTACAAGACTACGGCGTTGAAGCAATTGGCCCGGGTGCTGACCCAACGCCAGCAGGCGGCCGAAGCGGAGGAGATGCTGCGCCTGTCGCTGGACGTGGCCCCACATAACCGGGAAGAATTGCAGCATTGGGCCAATGCGCGCCAGCGCCTGTGCAAATGGCCGGTGCCGCAGTCGGTCGGGCCGATCAAGGTCGCGGATGTCGTGGCCACCATGGCACCGTTGACGTTGGCCTATTATACCGACGATCCCATGCTGGCCCTGGCCAACGCCTATAATTACTGTCGGCGTGATCTGGTCTGGCCCCGGAAGTTCAAGACCAGCGCCGATTTTGCCGGGCGCCGGCGCCGGGACGATGGGCGGTTGCGCATCGGCTATGTCTCGTCGGACCTGCGGGCTCATGCCATCGGCTATCTGACGTCGGAACTGTTCTCGCTTCACGACCGGTCGCGCGTCGAAGTGTTCGCCTTCTTCTGCGGCTTCCAGTTGGAAGACCCGACGATGATGCGGATCCGCGCCAGTGTGGATCACTGGATCGATATCAACGGCCTGGAAGACGCCAAGACGGCGGAACTGATCGAGGAGCTGGGGATCGACATCCTGGTCGATATCAATGGCCATACAAAGGATGCCCGCACCCGGATGCTGGCCCTGCGGCCGGCGCCCGTCATCATCAACTGGCTGGGATTCCCCGGCACCATGGGCAGCCCCTATCACCATTACATCATTGCGGATGAGGTGATCATCCCGCCGGGGTCGGAGAAATATTTCAGCGAACAGGTGCTGCGCCTGCCCTGCTACCAGCCCAATGACCGTAAGCGCGTGACGTCGCCGGTGGTACCGAGCCGCACCGACTGCGGGTTGCCGGAGAATGCGACCGTCTTCTGCTGTTTCAACGGCATGCAGAAACTGACCCGCTTCACCCTGCAACGGTGGGCGGAAATCCTGCGGCGAGTGGAAAACAGCGTTCTGTGGATATTGGCGGCCGGCAAGGAGTCGGATGCACGTTTCCTGGAACTGATGGCGGCGAACGGCATTGATGCTTCCCGTATCGTCTTCGCCCCCTATGCCGCCAATCCCGACCATATGGCGCGTTATGCGCTGGCCGACCTGTTCCTGGACAATGCGCCCTATGGCGGGCACACGACCGGTTCCGACGCGCTGTGGGCGGGTGTGCCCGTGCTGACGGTGCCGGGCCGCGCCTTCCATTCGCGGGTTTGCGCCAGCCTGGTGATGGCGGCCGGTATTCCGGAACTGGTCTGTCTGGACCCGCGCGAATATGTGGAGAAGGCGGTTCGCCTGGGCAATGATCGTCCGGCCCTGCGGGCCCTGAAACAGAAACTGCTGGAACTGCGCGATCATTCGGTGCTGTTCGATACCGAACTGTTCGCACGCTCCATGGAAGACCTGTTCGATCAGGTATGGTCGGAATGGGAAGCCGGGCAATTGCCGGTTCCGGACCTGACCAACCTGGACACCTATCTGGAGATCGGCAGCGCCTTCGACCACGATGTCGAGGAATTCGGCTTCATCAGCGATTATGAGGAACGGTATCGTCAGGAACTGGCGTTGCGCCATGCCTTGACACCGATACCCCATGACCAGCGGCTCTGGCCGTTGCCGGATTGAGCCTGACCATGGGGCCGCTCGATCTGCTGCGTAACGAGTTGCAAAGCGCAGTGCCATCCGCACCGGATGCGGAGCGGATGGCGCGGTGGCTGGGCTGGCTGCGGACATTGTCGGTGCCGGACATGCTGACCCTGGCGGTGGGCATGCCGGATACCGGCCGTCCCTGGCTGGTGGAAATGCTGCATGCCTGGTTGCAGAGCCAGGGGTCGGGAACGCCGGGGGCCGGGCTGATCTGGTTCAATCTGGGGGTTGAGCTGTCCAAGCTGGATCGCCCGGTCGATGCGGCGACCGCTTATCAGAATGCGCTGCTGTTGCGTCCTGACCTCTGGCAGGCGGCAGTCAATCTGGCCAATCTGCGCGAAGCGGCCGGGGATGCGGCCGGGGCCGCGGAACTTCTGGGCCGGGCGTTGCAGGAGGATCGGGGCCGCACCCTGTTGCTGACCCAGCGCGGGCGCCTGCTGGAAGACCAGCGACGGCTGGCCGAGGCGGAGAACTGTTACTATCGCAGCCTGTTGACCGATCCCGACCAGCCGGACGTGGTGCAGCACTGGGCCTTTGTGCGTCAGAACATCTGTGCCTGGCCTGTCTTTGGTCCGCCCGTTCCGGGGCGGACGCCGGACGAATTGCGGGCGCAATCGGGCGCTTTGGCGACCCTGTCACTAATCGGCACGGTGGAAGGCCAGCGCCGCGCCGTGTCCGACTGGCTGGACCGGCGGCTGGCTAAGATGCCGACCCCCACGGCGCGCTTGGCCCCACCCGACGGCTACGCCCATGACCGCTTGCGCATCGGCTATCTTTCGTCGGATTTCTGCCGCCATCCCATGAGTTTCCTCATGGCGGAACTTCTGGAGCGCCATGACCGCTCGCGGGTGGAGGTCTATGGTTATTGCTCCAGTCCTGAAGATGGCAGCGATATCCGCGCCCGCGTTCTGGCGGCGCTGGATCATCGCCGGCTGGTCGGGAAGATGCCGGATGAGGCCGTGGCCCGGTTGATCCGGTCGGATGAGATCGATGTTCTGATCGATCTGAACGGGGTGACGGCGGGGGACCGGCTGGGGGTTCTGCGGTGGAAGCCGGCCCCGGTTCAGGCCACCTATCTGGGGTTCATCGGCCCCGTGCCGGTACCGGAACTGGATTATATCCTGACCGATGATTATGCGATCCCGCCGCATCTGGCGGGGGCCTACTGGCCACGTCCGCTATATCTGCCGGGCGTCTATCAGGCGAATGACAGCCGGCCCCTGCCCTTGCCCCCGGTCAGCCGGGCGCAGGAGGGGCTGCCGCAGGACCGGTTCGTCTTCTGCTGCTTCTCCAATGCCTACAAGATTTCCGATACGATGTTCGACGGCTGGATGGAGATTCTGGGCCGTGCGCCTGGATCGGTGCTCTGGCTGCTGGCGGATAATGAATGGGCGGCGGCCAATATGCGGGCGCGGGCAACGCGGATGGGGATTGATGCGGACCGGCTGATCATGGCGGGCCGAACCGATCCAGCCCGCTATCGTGCCCGCATGGCACTGGCCGATCTGTTCCTGGACACGACGCCGTACAATGCGGGAACCATCGCCAGCGATGCGTTGCGTGTCGGCCTTCCCTTACTGACCCTGTCGGGCGAGACTTTTGCCAGCCGCATGGCCGGCAGTCTTCTGCATGCCATGGGCGTACCGGAACTCATCACCCTCAACCTGCCGGATTATGTCGATCAGGCCGTCAGACATGCCAGTGATCCGGCATGGCATGCCGCGATCCGGGCGCGGACCAGTCCGGACCAGTGGCACGCCACCCTGGGCGATACCGGTCGTTTCTCCCGCCTGTTCGAAGAAACCTTGGAGCGTGTGGCGATCAGGCGATGATGTTGATCGCCTGATCGCGCTGTCCTATCACGGTTCGTGCAAGGCCTCGTCCAGGCCGCGCAGGATGGGATAAAGGAAATAGCTCATCAGGCTGCGGCTGCCGACCTTGATTTCCGCCTGTATCGACATGCCGGCCGTCAACATGGTCCCCGCCGGCATGCGGTCCAACTGTGTCGAAAGCAGATCGACCTGGGCACGGTGGACATAACTGGCCGACACAATGGGCGATCGCAGTGCGTCGGATTGTTCGATGGTTCCCGGCGCAAAGCTTTCGCGGCTGACGGAACGAAGCGTCCCCTTCAGCATGCCGTGGCGCTGGAACGGAAATGGATCGACCTTGACCTCGACCGGATCCCCGGCCTTCACATAGCCGATGTCGCTGGAACTGATGGTGACATCGGCCACCAGCGGCGTGTCAAGGGCGACCAGCGTGATCAGGGCCTCCGCCTCGCGGGCGACGGCGCCTGCGGACATACGGGCCACCTCCTGAACCACGGCGTCGGCCGGGGCCGACAGTTCGACCAGGTCATTGCGGCGCACGGCCTTGGCCAGCTCCTCATCAACCTGGCTTGCCTCGTGCCGGGTGGTGACAAGCAATTCCAGCAACTGGCGCTGCCAGTCATCGATGAAGTTCTGCCGTTCCGCCCGGCGTGCGCCGATCGTGGCGCGCAGTTCCCCCAGCCGGTTGCCCATGGTCTGCAGGGTCCGCTCCGCCTCCATGCGGGCCGCCTGTGACTCCAGGAGCTGCAGGCGCGAACCGGTCTGTGCCTTGTAAAGCTGCGCACGCACATTCTCTACGTCGCGATAGACGGTAAGCTGTTCCGTCAACGCCTTCTGCTCGTCAAGGGTGGAACGCAGCGAGGCTTCAAGACTGGCAATGTCGCCATCCAAGCTGGCGAGACGCGAATTATACTGGGCCTTGCGCTGGCGCATCAGGCTGGTCTGCAGCGTGATGTCCGGGTCCGGATCCGCAGCCATGCTGTCCGGCACGGGTTTGCCGGCGGCTTCCAGTTCCAGCCTCTGAAGCTGTGCGAACAGGCTGCGCTGCCGGGACGACAGGGCAGCGCGATCGGCCTGCGCGAAGGTGGGGTCCAGCGTGGCCAGAACCTGTCCCTTGCGCACGACATCGCCCGGCCGCACCCGCACCTCCCGGACCACCGCCCGTTCGATGGGCTGCAGCAGGATGGACGGCGCCTGGGTGACCAGCCTGCCGGGCGCCACCACGATCTTGTCCACCTGCACGAAGCAGGCGATGATGGCGATGAGGACAAGCATGCCAACGGCGATCAGATGCGGCGCCCCCAATATGGGCGGCGGCGGCTCGCGGACGATGATCTCCAGTTCCGTCTGGAACTCCAGCGCCTCCGGTGCCACGGGCATGCGTGGCACCGGCGTGCCGACGAACCGCCGCCACCGCGCCCGAAGGTCCCGGAAGGGCCGCATCAATGGATGTGCTTTGTCTGGGTTTCCCATAGGTGCCGGTAGATGTCGCAGCGTTGCAGCAGGGTGGAATGGGGAGCGCAGTCGATCAGCCTGCCCTGTTCCAGCACGATGATCTTGTCGGCCTGCACCAGCGAGGACAGCCGGTGCGAGACGATGATCATGGTGCGGCCCTGGGCAATGCGGGTCAGGTTGCGCTGGACGATGGCTTCGCTGTCCGGATCCAGGGCGCTTGTCGCCTCGTCGAAGATCAGCAGGCGTGGTTGGGTGATCAGGGCGCGGGCAATGGCGATACGCTGCCGTTGCCCGCCAGAGAAGTTGGAGGCATTTTCCTCGACCATCGTATCATAGGACATGGGCAGCCGGTCGATAAACTCGTCGGCGCCGGCCATCTGGGCCGCCTGCAGGATATCCTGCAGGGGGGCATCCGGCCGCGCGGCAGCGATGTTTTCCCGGATCGTGCCGCGGAAAAGCAGATTGTCCTGCAACACCACGCCGATGGATTTGCGCAGATGGTTCAGGTCGATATGACGCAGATCGACGCCATCCAGCTTGATCAGGCCTTCCTGCGGCAGGTGGATTGACTGCACCATACGTGTGATGGTGGTCTTGCCCGATCCGGACCGACCGACGACACCAACCACCTGTCCTTCCTGGATATCGAAGGAAACGCGGTTGAGCGCCGGGGTGGCGCCGGGATTGTAGCGGAAGGTGACCTCATCGAAGGTCATCTGACCGGTGATCAGCGGCCGCGACTGCCGGCTGTGGCCGCTGCGCTCCGGCTCGCTGTTCATGACATTGCCCAGCATCCGGACTGACAGGTCGGCCTCCTGATACTCGTTGATCAGGGCCACCATCTGCAGCAAGGGGCCCGTGACGCGGCCCGACAACATATTAAAAGCGATCAGCGCACCCAACGACATATGCCCGTCGAACACCTGGACGGCGCCGATGGCAAGCACGCTGATCTGCATGATCTTTTCCAACCCCGTGGTCAGCACCCCGCCCAGCACGCCGATGCGGCCGACGGCCGCGTGCCGGCGGACCGCCTGCGCGACCTTCTGGTCCCAGGACCGCTGGCGGCTGTTCTCCAGCACCAGCGACTTCACGGCACGCATGGAATGCAGGGTCTCCACAAGGTGCGCCTGGCGGCCGGCCTCCGTTTCGTACAGCCGGCCCAGTTCGCGGCGGAATATCGGCACCATCAGACCGATGATCCCGGCAATCGCCAGGGAGAAGCCCAGCACAACCGCCATCAGCAGCCCGCTATATAAGAATAGCAGCATCAGCAGGATGGGAAGCGTGATGGCATCCAGAAACACCTGGAACAGCCGGCCGGTCAGGAAATGGCGCAGCTTCTCGGTTTGCTGCATGTGGCGCGTCAGAACGCCGGCGCTGTTTCGCTCGAAGAAATGCAGCGGCAGTGACAGAAGATGCTCGAAGGTGCGGGATGTCAGCTTCGCGTCGATCTTGTTCGACGCCAGGATCATCAGATTCTGGCGCACATAGCCGAAGAATCCGTCGAACAATGTCAGGACGACATAAAGGATGACGATAACGAACAGCGTCTGGTAGCTGTGATGGGGCACAACCTTGTCGACAAGCACCTGAAACATCATGGGCATGAACAGCCCGATCAGGTTGGCCATCAAGGCGGCGATCGCGACACCGCGGAAGAACTTCACGTTCCGCAGGATCTCGGGGAAGAACCAGCTAAACCCAAACGGCTGGTTTTCGTCCATCAGGGCCCAGACGCGCTTGGAGAGGATGACCTCCCCCGTCCAGTTGGCCACGAACTCGCTTTCCGGCACGAAGCGGATGCCCTCTGCTTCGTGCCGCGGGTCGAGGACGGCGGCATGCATGATCCCGCCCTCGGCAGGAAGTGCATAGGCAAGGATTACCCAGTTACCATCCTTCATGATCGCAATTGCCGGGTAAGCGCTGCCTAGCTGGCAGGCCGACTTCCAGGTCATGCGCACACGGCGGCCCTTCAGCCCGGCCGAGCGCATGGCCTTCAGCACACCGGTGACGTGATCGCCCTGGCTTTCCTGGGGCAGCTCATCCGGCGCCAACTGCACGCCATGGTGCAAGGCAATCAGGAAAAGGCACCGCAACGCGGTCATATAAGGGGACAATCGCTACGTCCATCGGCAAGTAGGGGTCCGTCTGAAGTCCGGAACGTAATGCGATTCTTCCGATCACACGACAAAAAACCGCGTCCCCGCCGTAAAATCGCCGCCTCCGACCGGCATGAATGGCCAAGGGCATACCACTTAGGTGTTAACCATGTGGTTGGAGCCTATTGAATCCGTCCGGTGAGCGTGAGGTACGTCGAATGTGGCTTGACTCATTCTTTGGATCGGTATTGTATCCGGAATGACCCAAAAAATTTGGGTGCCTATACCAAAAGGGGAACGAACTCGGCCATCCTGGCGTCGCTTCTGCGCGACTCCTTGGTTGTGTACTTTTCCGGTACTCGGCTCCAGATTCTTGTGGGTGTTCACGTTAAACTGGCACAAGCCTTGCAAGGTTAACCAGCAGAGACGTGACAAGGGTAGTGATCTTCCGGGCAGGGATGATCAACCTTACCGTCCACTAGATTTATGACTCTGGAGTCCGCCATGTCGATCATCTCGTTCCTCACGTCCACGCAGATCGCGCAGCTGACCACGACGACGATCGCATCGTGGAGTACAACAGATCTGAGGCAATTGTCCTCAACCCAGACCGGTGCGTTGGAATCCACGCAGGTCGCGGTTCTCTCCACCACGCAGGTTGGTGGACTTGGTACGACGCAGATCAGCGGTTTGTCGACCACCGCCGTCGCTGCTCTTGCGACCACGCAATTGAACGCGATCAGCACGACCAACATTGTCGGGCTGTCGACCACCCAGTTCGAAGCTCTGACGACGACGCAGGTCGCGGGCCTTTCAACGACATCGGTGCGTGGCCTGACCACCACCTTCATCGCGGCGCTCACGACCACCCAGGTTGCGGCTCTGACGACAGCACAATTGGTGTCGCTGAGCACGGCGCAGGTTCGGGCGATCGAAACGACCGACCTGATTGAATTCTCGACGACGCAGATCGCGTCGTTGACCACGACCCAGATCGTGGCCCTGACCAGCACGCAATTCAGCGCTATTGAAGTGACCGATCTGGCGGCTCTGACATCGGCCCAGTTCCGGGTGCTGACCACGACGCAGATCGCGGGTCTGACCACCACCCAGATCGATGTGCTGACGACGACCCAGATCGCGGCCATGACCACCACCCAGATCCGTGCCATCGAAAGCACGGATCTTGCCGTGTTTTCGACCACCCAGATCGGGGCGCTGACGGCGACGCAGGTTTCCTCGCTGACCACGACGCAGATGGCGGCGATCAACACCACCGATCTGGCGGCCCTGAGCAGCACGCAGCTTGTGGCCCTGACCACCACCCAGGTTGGCGCGCTGACCACCACCCAGTTGGGTGAACTGACCAGCACGCAGGTTGCCCAGTTGGGCACCACGCAGGTGCGTGGCCTGACCACCACCCAGATCGCGGCCTTGTCCACGACCCAGGTCAGTGTGCTGACCAGCACGCAGTTGGTCGCCCTGACCACCGCGCAGATCCAGGCCATCGAAACGACGGACCTGATCGAATTCTCGACGACGCAGATTTCCTCGCTGACCACGACGCAGATCGTGGCCCTGACCAGCACGCAGTTCGGCGCCATTGAAGCGACCGACATTGCGGCCCTGACGTCCGCCCAGTTCCGCGCCCTGACCACGACGCAGATTGCCGGCCTGACCACCACCCAGGTGGATGTGCTGACGACCACCCAGATTGCGTCCATGACCACGACTCAGATCCGTGCCATCGAAAGCACCGATCTGGCCGTGTTCTCCACGACGCAGATCGGCGCGCTGACGGCTTCGCAGGTTTCCGCGCTGAGCACGGCGCAGATCCAGGCGATTAACACCACCGATCTGGCGGCCCTGAGCAGCACGCAGCTTGTGGCCCTGACCACCACGCAGGTGAATGCGCTGACCACCACCCAGTTGGGTGAGTTGACCAGCACGCAGGTTGCCCAGTTGGGCACGACGCAGGTCCGTGGCCTGAACACCACCCAGATCGCGGCCCTGTCCACGACCCAGATCAGTGTGCTGACCAGCACGCAGTTGGTGGCTCTGACCACGGCGCAGATCCAGGCCATCGAAACGACGGACCTGATCGAGTTCTCGACGACGCAGATTTCCTCGCTGACCACGACCCAGATCGTGGCCCTGACCAGCACGCAGTTCGGCGCCATGGAGGCGACCGACCTGGCCGCCCTGACCACGGCCCAGTTCCGGGTGCTGACCACGACCCAGATCGCAGGTCTGACCACGACCCAGATCGATGTGCTGACGACCACGCAGATCGCGGCCATGACCACGACCCAGTTGCGTGGTTTGGAGACGACCGATCTGGCCGTGTTCTCCACGACGCAGATCGGCGCGCTGACGGCTTCGCAGGTTTCCTCGCTGAGCACCGCGCAGATCCAGGCGATTAACACCACCGATCTGGCGGCCCTGAGCAGCACGCAGCTTGTGGCCCTGACCACCACGCAGGTGAATGCGCTGACCACCACCCAGTTGGGTGAGTTGACCAGCACACAGGTGGCCCAGTTGGGCACGACGCAGGTCCGCGGCCTGAACACCACCCAGATTGCAGCCCTGTCCACGACCCAGATCAGTGTCTTGACCAGCACGCAGTTGGTGGCGCTGAGCACCGCGCAGATCCAGGCGATCGAAACGACGGACCTGATCGAGTTCTCGACGACGCAGATTGCCTCGCTGACCACGACCCAGATTGCGGCCCTGACCAGCACGCAGTTCAGCGCCATCGAGGCCACCGATCTTGCCGCCTTGACGTCCGCCCAGTTCCGGGTGCTGACCACGACCCAGATCGCCGGCCTGACCACAACCCAGGTCAACGTGCTGACGACCACGCAGATCGCGGCCATGACCACGACCCAGTTGCGTGGTTTGGAGACGACCGATCTGGCTGTGTTCTCCACGACGCAGATTGGGGCGCTGACGGCTTCGCAGGTTTCCTCGCTGAGCACGGCGCAGATCCAGGCGATCAACACCACCGATCTGGCGGCCCTGAGCAGCACGCAGCTTCTGGCCCTGACCACCACGCAGGTTTCCTCGCTGACCACCACTCAGTTGGGTGAACTGACCAGCACGCAGGTGGCCCAGTTGGGCACGACGCAGGTCCGTGGCCTGAGCACCACCCAGGTGGCCGCGCTGTCCACGACCCAGATCAGTGTCTTGACCAGCACGCAGTTGGTGGCGCTGAGCACCGCGCAGATCCAGGCGATCGAAACGACGGACCTGATCGAGTTCTCGACGACGCAGATTGCCTCGCTGACCACGACCCAGATCGTGGCCCTGACCAGCACGCAGTTCGGCGCCATCGAGGCCACCGATCTGGCCGCTCTGACGTCCGCCCAGTTCCGGGTACTGACCACGACACAGATCGCGGGTCTGACGACGACCCAGATCGATGTGCTGACGACGACCCAGATTGCGGCCATGACCACGACCCAGGTCCGGGCGATCGAAAGCACCGACCTGGCCGTGTTCTCCACGACCCAGATTGGGGCGCTGACGGCGACGCAGGTTTCCGCGCTGACCACGACGCAGATCGTGGCCATCAACACCACTGATCTGGCGGCCCTGAGCAGCACGCAGCTTGTGGCCCTGACCACCACGCAGGTTGCCGCGCTGACCACGACCCAGTTGGATGAACTGACCAGCACGCAGGTTGCCCAGTTGGGCACCACGCAGGTTCGTGGCCTGACCACCACCCAGATCGCGGCCTTGTCCACGACCCAGGTCAGCGTGTTGACCAGCACACAGTTGGTGGCATTGACCACCGCTCAGATCCGCGCCATCGAAACGACGGACCTGATCGAGTTCTCGACGACGCAGATTTCCTCGCTGACCACGACGCAGATCGTGGCCCTGACCAGCACGCAGTTCGGCGCCATCGAGGCTACCGACGTGGCGGCGCTGACCACCGCTCAGTTCCGTGCCCTGACGACGACGCAGATCGCGGGTCTGACAACGACCCAGGTCGATGTGCTGACCAGCACCCAGATCGCCTCGCTGACCACGACCCAGGTCCGTGCCATCGAAAGCACCGATCTGGCCGTGTTCTCCACGACGCAGATTGGCGCTCTGACGGCAGCCCAGGTTTCCGCGCTGACCACGACGCAGATCGTGGCCATCAACACCACCGATCTGGCGGCCCTGAGCAGCACGCAGCTTGTGGCCCTGACCACCACGCAGGTTGGCGCGCTGACCACCACCCAGTTGGGTGAACTGACCAGCACGCAGGTGGCCCAGTTGGGCACCACGCAGGTGCGTGGCCTGACCACCACCCAGGTGGCGGCGCTGTCCACGACCCAGGTCAGCGTGTTGACCAGCACACAGTTGGTGGCGTTGAGCACCGCGCAGATCCAGGCCATCGAAACGACGGACCTGATCGAGTTCTCCACGACGCAGATTTCCTCGCTGACCACGACGCAGATCGTGGCCCTGACCAGCACGCAGTTCGGCGCCATCGAGGCCACTGACGTGGCGGCATTGACCACCGCCCAGTTCCGTGCCCTGACATCGACGCAGATCGCGGGTCTGACCACGACCCAGGTCGATGTTCTGACCACGACCCAGATCGCTTCCATGACCACGACCCAGGTCCGCGCCATCGAAAGCACCGACCTGGCAGTCTTCTCCACCACCCAGATCGGGGCGCTGACGGCAGCCCAGGTTTCCGCGTTGACCTCGACGCAGATCGTGGCGATCAACACCACCGATCTGGCGGCCCTGAACAGCACGCAGCTTGTGGCCCTGACGACGACCCAGGTTGGCGCGCTGACCACCACCCAGTTGGGTGAACTGACCAGCACGCAGGTTGCCCAGTTGGGCACCACGCAGATCCGTGGCCTGACCACCACCCAGGTGGCGGCGCTGTCCACGACCCAGGTCAGCGTGTTGACCAGCACGCAGTTGGTGGCGTTGAGCACGGCGCAGATCCGGGCCATCGAAACGACGGACCTGATCGAATTCTCCACGACGCAGATTTCCTCGCTGACCACGACGCAGATCGTGGCTCTGACCAGCACGCAGTTCAGCGCTATTGAGGCAACCGATCTGGCCGCCCTGACCACGGCCCAGTTCCGGGTGCTGACCACGACCCAGATCGCCGGTCTGACCACGACGCAGGTCGATATGCTGACCAGCACCCAGGTCGCGGCCATGACCACCACCCAGATCCGTGCCATCGAAAGCACCGACCTGGCCGTCTTCTCCACCACCCAGATCGGGGCTCTGACGGCTTCGCAGGTTTCTTCGCTGACCACCGCGCAGATCCAGGCCATCAACACCACCGACCTGGCGGCCCTGAACAGCACCCAGCTTGTGGCCCTGACGACGGCCCAGGTGAATGCGCTGACCACGACCCAGTTGGGTGAACTGACCAGCACGCAGGTTGCCCAGTTGGGCACGACCCAGGTCCGTGGCCTGAGCACCACCCAGGTGGCCGCACTGTCCACGACCCAGGTCAGCGTGTTGACCAGCACGCAGTTGGTCGCCCTGACCACGGCGCAGATCCAGGCGATCGAAACGACGGACCTGATCGAGTTCTCCACGACGCAGATTGCTTCGCTGACCACGACCCAGATTGTGGCCCTGACCAGCACGCAGTTCAGCGCCATTGAGGCAACCGATCTGGCCGCCCTGACCACGGCCCAGTTCCGGGTGCTGACCACGACCCAGATCGCGGGTCTGACCACGACCCAGGTCGATGTGCTGACCAGCACCCAGATCGCGGCCATGACCACGACCCAGATCCGGGCCATCGAAAGCACCGACCTGGCCGTCTTCTCCACCACCCAGATCGGGGCTCTGACGGCTTCGCAGGTTTCTTCGCTTACCACCGCGCAGATCCAGGCGATCAACACCACCGATCTGGCGGCCCTGAACAGCACCCAGCTTGTGTCCCTGACCACCACGCAGGTGAATGCGCTGACCACCACCCAGTTGGGTGAGATGACCAGCACGCAGGTGGCACAGTTGGGCACCACGCAGATCCGTGGCCTGAACACCACCCAGGTGGCGGCTCTGTCCACGACCCAGATCAGCGTGTTGACCAGCACGCAGTTGGTGACGCTGACCACGGCGCAGGTCCGGGCCATCGAAACGACGGACCTGATCGAGTTCTCCACGACGCAGATTGCCTCGCTGACCACGACCCAGATCGCGGCCCTGACCAGCACGCAGTTCAGCGCCTTGGAAGCGACCGATCTGGCTGCCCTGACGTCGGCCCAGTTCCGGGTTCTGACCACGACCCAGATCGCGGGTCTGACCACGACCCAGGTCGATGTTCTGACCACGACGCAAATCGCGGCCATGACCACCACCCAGGTTCGGGCCCTTGAAAGCACTGATCTGGCGGTATTTACGACCACCCAGATCGGGGCGCTGACGGCACAGCAGGTCTCAGCCCTGACGACCTCACAGGTCCAGTCGATCAGCACCACCGATGTGGCGGCGCTGACCAGCACCCAGCTTGTGGCTCTCACCACGGCCCAGGTTGCGGCGCTGACCACCACGCAGGTTGCCGAAATCACCTCGACGCAGGTGGCTACGCTGTCCACGACAGCCATCCGCAGCATCGAGACGACGGACCTCGCGGTTCTCAATGGTACGCAGGCCTCGGCCTTGACCAGCACCCAACTGGCGGCCTTGACCACTGCACAGGTCTCTGCCTTCAGCACGACGGCTGTCGCCGCCCTGACCGATACGCAGCAGTTCCTGTGGTTCTCTTCCACCTTCGTCGCGGCCTTGACCACAACCCAGATTTCCGTGTTGTCGGCGACCCAGATTGCCGCCTTCACGACCACCAACATCCGGGGGCTCAGCACGACGCAGATCGCCTCGCTGTCGACCACTCAGGTCGGAGCCATGGAGACCAGCGACATTGCTGCCCTGACCACCACTCAGACGGCTGGTTTCACCTCGACGCAGATCGGTGTGATGGACGCTGGTCAGTTCAACGCACTGTTCATGTAATCATCCTGGTAAGAGAAGCGGCTGGGCCACTTGTACGGTGGCCCAGCCGTTTTCTTTTGCAGATGCATGCAAGCCATACGATTGGTCACATTGCCCCCGCCCGTCCGGCTGTTCAGGATGGTGACGGGCAATTCCGGCGGGTGGGACCATGCATCATCGGCAGATACTCGATATGGCTATGCGGGAGCTGCCGGCGGCGAAGGCGGCCTATCTCTCGCGGGTGGCCGATAATCTGTCGCGCGACACTTCCCTGGACGACCGGTCACATCTTCTTTATCCGGTCCTGGCCGCGGCCGCGCCAGGGATTGAACCCGTGCTTGAACCGGCCGAATGTGCGGGGCTGGTGACGGCTTTCCTCAAGGGGCATGCCGATGGCATCGCCCATACGCTGTATTCCCCCGCCTACCTGCATGTGGGGGTGAAGGCCATGAAGCCCTGGGCGGCGCGGCTGCTGGCCGATATCTCCGTCGCGATCATGGACCAGTTGGCCCTTGGACGGCTGACGCTGGACGAACCGAAGGTGTGGCGTTTCGGCAGCCATGCCAGCGAGCATACGTCCTTCCCCTATGGGGACGAGGACCCGGAACCCTGAGGCGGTTCCACTCCTCCACAATGAAGAATCGGCACGGCGACCGGGGCGGGTCGCCGTGCCGTCAGTTTCCGCACCTTCGCCCTGAACCGAAAAGTGGGCACGGCGGCGGGGCTGCCGATCCAGTGGGGGAAACCATCTCTGACCCCCCAAATCTGGTAAGATTGAAGCAAAATGCAGACCATATATACGGCATCGGATAAAAATGGCTGTTTCCCTTGATTGCGGCATTGGAAACGAAATCGATTGATACAGGCCTTCTTGCCTTTTGCAAAGGAGGATGTAAAACGGCTGGGTTCTGGTTGCGTAACGCAACGCCCCATGCAATCATCCTGGCATGACGCAAGCCGCACGTATCCTGATCGTCGAACCCGCACCTTCCCTGTCGCACGCCTATGTCGGTGCGCTGAAGCGTGATGGGTACGACATGTCCGTGGTCGAAGGGGCGGCCGCCGCACGCCGCGCCTTGGCGGTGGGTGCCGGAATCGATCTGCTGCTGATCAATCTGCAGCTTACCGATGGTTCCGGGGTGGAACTGCTGCGTGATCTTACCCAGGCCGGGCTTGTTCCACGTGCCATCGCGCTGACGGCGCAAGGGTCCGTGCAGGTGGCGGTGGAGGCGATGCGGGCCGGGGCGGCGGATGTCCTGTTGCTGCCGGTGGGCAGCGACCGGCTGCGCGGCGCTGTCACGGCCGTCCTGGCCCAGGCCCCGGCCGTGCGTGACGCAACCGGCGCGGCGGGCGGCAAGGGCGCGAAGGGTCGTGCCGCCAAACCGCCAGCGGCGGCGGCGGAACCCGCCGTCACGGAATATTCGTTCTATGGGTTCATCGGGGCCTCTCCGCCGATGAAGGCGGCCTATCGTCTGATCGAGGCGGCGGCACCGTCAAAGGCGACGGTTTTTATCACAGGGGAGAGCGGCACCGGCAAGGAGGTGTGTGCGGAAGCCATCCATCGTCGCAGTCCCCGGGGCGACGGCCCGTTCATCGCCATCAATTGCGCCGCCATCCCGAAGGATTTGATGGAGTCGGAGATTTTCGGCCATGTGAAGGGTGCCTTCACCGGGGCCAGCACCGACCATGCCGGTGCCGCCCTGCAGGCCGATGGCGGCACCCTGTTCCTGGACGAAATCGGAGAGATGGACCTGTCGCTGCAGGCCAAGCTGCTGCGGTTCCTGCAGACGGGCATGGTCAAGAAGGTAGGCAGCGAGAAGCTGGAACCGGTGGATGTGCGCATCGTCTGCGCCACCAATCGCGACCCCTATGCCGAGGTGCAGGCCGGGCGATTCCGCGAAGACCTGTTCTATCGCCTGCAGGTGATCTCCATCGAATTGCCGCCATTGCGCGAACGCGGGGACGATATCCTGCTGATCGCCCGATTTTTCCTGGAAAAATACGGGAAAGAGGAGCGCAAGGCCTTCAAGGGATTCTCGACCGAGGCCGAGAGCATCCTGCAAACCTATGCCTGGCCGGGCAATGTGCGACAATTGCTGAATGTCGTGCGCAATGTGGTGGTGCTGAATGACGGGGACGAGATCCGGCCCTTCATGCTGCCGCCGCCCCTGAACAAGCCGACCATGATCGTGCCGCCCATCCTGCAGGACCCCCGTTGGGCCGCCGTTGCCGGGCCGCTGGCCAGTCAGCTTGGGCAGTCCTTCGCAGGCTTGGCCATGCCGCCGACTGGCCCCCTGGGTTTGGGCATTCCCGGCGTGCCCATTCCGGGTATCGGCGGCACGGTGCCCGTACCTCCCCCCCCTTCCCGGCCGGCTCCGGCGGAGGTCTGGCCCGACGACGAACGGCGCATCCGACCGCTGTGGCAGGTGGAGGAAGAGGCCATCGATGAAGCCATCCGCCTGTGCCAGGGCAATATCACCCGTGCAGCGGCTTTGCTGGAAATAAATCCCTGCACCATTTATCGTCGTCGTCAGAAGAAGCGCGCGGGCTGAGCCCGGAACGGAAAGAAAGCCATGATCACAGAGATCCGGCATATCATCTTCTCTAATGACGAATTGAAACTTGTCTTTCAGTCCGTCCCGCTGGAGGGGTTCGACCCCTCGCGGCGTATCACCCGTATCCAGGTGGTGGAAGGCCCCCCGCCGTCCATCCGGATCCAGAGTGAGTCGGCAGGCGGCGGGGGACGAAGCGAACTGGAGGTGGAGAGCTACCAGTTGGCGCGTCTGATGGTGGCCTATTGCCGGGACAAGAAAATCCCGCTGCCCAAGGATGCGTTGAAGACCATCCACGCACAGGGTGATGCGCTCTGTTTTTCCATCATGAGCACGCTGGGGTAACCGGCCCTTGGGGCCGCCGCTGCTGTCCCATCGTCGGTATTACGCCGAACGAGTGGGTATGCCTTGGATTCCAGTCGCGTCCGTCCTATACTGAAGCGGCTGGAACCAGACACGGATCGTGATCATGGACATCAGTTCTTCTGCCGGCTACGCGTCGGCCATCGGCTTGTTGAACACGCGCAGCCAATTTCAGGTTGGGCAGGTACGCGCCTCGTCCGATCAGTCACAGCAGGTGACAGACCTGCTGGCGTCTGGTGGATCGGCGAAGCCGGCGGCGGCGACGGGCGGACGCGGCCAGATCGTTGATATCCAGGTCTGAATTCCCGCCATCTCAAGATTCTCCGTACTTCCGGGCCCGGTCGGCAGCTTCGACCGGGCCTTTCTCTTTATGGCCGGCCCTATGCTTTTCGGTATCCGGCCGCGCTCCCCCTATCCTTTGTGATTCCAAGCCGTTATCTTGTCCGCCAAACGAGGCCCAGGGCGTGATCTGGCGGAAGGAAAAAAGCATGAGCGACATCTCCATTGGCGTTGGTGGCCCCGCTGACCAGGGGCGCATGGCGATGGATGCCGGCAACCATGCCGAGGCGGTGGCGCTGTTGCGTGAGGCCATCCTGGACGATCCCGGTGATGCCACCCTGCGGGCTGATCTGGGTGTCGCCCTGGAGACGTTGGAAGATTACGATGGCGCGGCCCAGGCCTATGCGGCGGCGGCGGCGCTGGAACCCGACAACCCCATCTATCATTTCAACCAGGGGGCCGTGGCCCAGGCGCAGGGCCGGCCGCATGATGCCGCCGGCCATTACCTGAACGCGCTGGAACGCGAACCGCTGTTCGCGGAGGCTTATTACAATCTGGGCACCCTGTTCTTCGATGCCGGTCATCTGGAAATCGCGGCGGAGCATTACGGCAACGCGTTGAAGGCCCGGCCCGACTATGCGGAGGCGGCCAGCAATCTGGGCCTGACGCTGCGCCGGCTGGGGCGTCAGGCTGAAGCCGTGGAACAGTTCCAACTGGCGTTGCGCCTGCGGCCCGACATCATCATCACCCATTCCAACCTGGGCCTGACCCTGGCCGAGTCAGGGCGGTATGACGAGGCTATCGCCTGTTTTGGCCAGGCATTGGCCATGGATCCCAACAATTCACCGCTGCATATCAACATCTCGCTGGCCT
The DNA here is from genome assembly GCF_017996735.1 of Niveispirillum sp. Classification (GTDB taxonomy): domain Bacteria; phylum Pseudomonadota; class Alphaproteobacteria; order Azospirillales; family Azospirillaceae; genus Niveispirillum. The sequence goes on along the minus strand of NZ_JAGOGJ010000004.1, from coordinate 100,143 downwards.
GGCGTGGTGTCGGGCGGCTGGACATGGCGGCGGACGCGGCCCTGAAGGCGTTGCGGCTTGCCCCTGACAGCGCGGTTGCCCAGGTCGAACTGGGTGCCGTGGCCGCGAACCTGCGCCGCACCGGGGACGAGGCGGCGCTGGCCACCCTTCTGGACACCTGGCGGGAGATCGCGGGCGAAACGGCGCAGTTACAGCATACGCTGGCCGCCCTGGGGCAGAGCCCGACCCCGGCGCGGGCGGGCGACGCCTTTGTCGCCCAGACATTCGACGCCTCTGCGAAGCGCTTCGATGAAATGATCGGATCGCTGGGTTATGCCGTGCCAGAGGCGGTAGGGGCGGCCCTGTCGCGCCATCTGGGGGCGGGCAAGGGCGACAAGGACATTCTGGATGCCGGCTGCGGCACCGGTCTGGCGGCACCGCATCTTGCCCCCCATGCCCGTACCCTGACCGGTGTCGACCTGTCGCTGTCCATGCTGCAGCAGGCCCTGCGCCGTGGCCTCTACTCCGCCCTGGATCAGGCTGAACTGGGGGCCTATCTCATCGCCCGGCCAGCCAGTTTTGATGTCATCTCCGCCAGTGACGTCCTGTGTTATTTCGGGGACCTCGAGGATATTTTCCGGTGCGCGGGAAACAGCCTGCGGCCCGGTGGCCTGCTGATCGGTTCGGTGGAGACGATCGCGGGGGACAAGCCCTATGTGCTGCATGAAGGCGGGCGTTATGCCCATGATCCGGCCTATGTCCGGGACTGTCTGACGGCGGCGGGACTGACGCCCGTGGAACTCACCAGCCTGGTGCTGCGTTATGAGGGCGGCAAGCCGGTGCAGGGGTTGCTGGCCATCGCGGCCAAGCCCTGATCCCATTTTCGGTCTTTTCCAGAGGGCCGGGGCATGCCATGTAGTCCCGCCCCGGCCCTTCCCATTTCCACGATACGCGTGCGCCATGATCCAGACCCCTTCTGCAATCATTCCCGTCCTGCTGTCCGGCGGTTCCGGTTCCCGGCTGTGGCCTGTGTCGCGCGAACGGTTTCCCAAGCAGTTGCTGAACCTGTGCGGTGACCGGACCATGATCCAGGAGACGGCGCTGCGGGTCGGTGGCACGTTCGGCTTTGCCGATCCCATCGTGATCTGCAATCAGGAACATCGTTTCGCCATCGCCGAACAGCTTCAGGAAGTGGGCATCCGGCCCACCGAACTGGTTCTGGAACCTTTCGGCCGCAACACTGCCCCGGCGGCGGCTGTGGCGGCGCGTCTGGCGGCGCGGCGCGATCCGGCGGCGCTGGTCCTGCTGCTGCCGGCCGACCATGCCATCCTGGCGCCCGACGCCTTTCGGGCCGCCGTGGCTATCGGCGCCCGCGCGGCGCAGGCAGGTAAGCTGGTGACCTTCGGCATTCAGCCGACCAGCCCTGAAACGGGCTATGGCTATATCGAAACGGGGGAGCCGGTGGCGAATGCCGACGGCGCCTTCACGGTGAAGCAGTTCGCGGAGAAGCCGAAGCTGGAAGTGGCGCAGGCCTATGTGGCCGGTGGTCGCCATTTGTGGAACAGTGGCATGTTCCTGTTCCGCGCCGACCGGTTCGTGGCCGAACTGGAACGCCATGCGCCCGACGCCTTGGTAGCGGCGGATGAAGCCATCGCGGCCGCACGGGACGACCTGGATTTCCTGCGCCTGGACCCCGACGCCTTCGCCAAGGCGCCCAACATCTCCATCGATTTTGCGGTGATGGAAAAGACGGACAGCGCCGCCATCGTGCCCTGCGATATCGGCTGGACCGATGTCGGCGCCTGGAGCGCGCTGTGGGACATTGCCGGCAAGGATAATGTCGGCAATGCCGTGCTGGGCGATGCCATCCTGGTGGATTCGCACAATAATCTGGTGCGGGGCGAGGTCGGGCTGACGGCCCTGGTCGGGGTGAGGGACCTTGTGGTCATCACCACCGACGACGCGGTTCTGGTGGCTGACCGGTCACGTGTGCAGGATGTGAAGACCGTGGTCGACCGGCTGAAGGCCGATGGCCGCTCCGAACGGCTGGACCATCGCCGCACCTACCGGCCCTGGGGTTATGCGCATCTGGTGCATAAGGGGCCGGGGTTCGAGGTGCTGCGCCTGACCATCCGGCCCGGTCACAAGATTTCGCTGCAAAAGCACGAACATCGGGCCGAGCATTGGATCGTGGTTCAGGGAGAGGCCAAGGTCACCCTGGGCGATGAACGGCGCACCGTGCGCGTGAATGAAAGCGTCTTCATCCCCGCCGGCATGCCGCACCGGCTGGAGAATGAGGGGGACAGCGATCTGTGCCTGGTGGAGGTGCAGACCGGGGAACAGATCAGCGCCGACGACATCCTGCGGATCGAGGATCATTACGGCCGGGCGTGATCGGCGCTTTCCCCATTGACCCCATATCGCAGTGCGGCAACCATGGTGCGCCCTTCCCGCCGGAGCCGCCATGCGTCTGGACCGCCGTCATCTGCTGATCTCTTCCCTGTCCTTGGCCCTGGTGTCCCCCGCGCTGGCGCAGCAAGGGGGCACGCTGCTGGACCGGGTGCGGAAGGCCGGCCTGTTGCGGGTCGGAACGACGGGGGATTATTTCCCCTATTCCTTCCGCGATGTGAAAACGGGTGGTTTCCAGGGATATGAGATCCAGGTGGCCGAGCGCCTGGCCACCGATCTGGGCGTGAAGCTGCAACTGGTGCAGGCGACCTGGCCCACCCTGGTCGCAGGCCTGATGGCGCGCAAATATGACATCGCGGCCACCGGCGTGACCGTCACGCCGGAACGCGCCAAGGCCGTTTCGTTCAGCAAGGCCTATCTGCGCCCCACCTTCATCCCCCTGATCCTGAAAAAGGACATGGAGCGCTTCAAAAGCTGGGACGATCTGGACCAGCCCGGCGTGACCATTTCCGTGCAGCAGGGCACGGCACCGGAAACCATGGCGAAGAAGGTCTTCACCCGGGCGCGTATCCTGTCGGTCGCTGATCCCGTGATCGATTTCACGGAAGTGCTGGCCGGCCGGGCGCAGGCCGCCTTCACCGACAATCTTTATTTCCTGACCAAGATCGGGCGGGAATATCCGCAACTGACCATGCTGACCCAGGGTGCGCGGCCGGGCACCGATACAGAAAACGCCATCATGACGCCGCAGGGTGACCCGGTCTGGCTGGATTGGCTGAATGGTTGGGTGGATGCGCGCACGGCGGACGGGTTCTTCGACCGGCTGTTCAAGATCTGGTTCGAGGGTACGGGGCCCGCCCCGTGACAGGCCGTTTTTTGCCCCTGCTGCTACTGGTGCCCTTGCTGTCGGGCTGTGCCGGTGATGGCTGGCACATTGTCGATCCGCGCACGGCCGAAGGCTGGGGCAACCTGTCCTTCCTGCTGGCCGGGGCAGGCCTGACCCTGGGCCTGTCGGCCGCGGCCCTGGTCCTGGCCATGGGGATCGGCCTGCTGACCGCCATCGCCCGTGGCAGCCGCTGGCGCGCCCTGCGTATGGTCAGCGGTGCCTATGTTGAACTGATGCGTACCCTGCCGCTGTTTGTGCTGCTGCTCTGGGTATTCTATGCCATGCCCATTCTGGTGCAGGGGCTGGACCCGGACGGGATCGGTTTCAAGGCGCTGGGCTGGATTGCCGACCTGACACCCTTCACCGCGGCGGTCATCGCCCTGGCGATGAATGCCGGGGCCTTCCTGTCGGAGATTTTCCGCGCCGGTATCGAGGGCGTGCCGAAGGGACAGGTGGAAGCGGCCCAATCGCTGGGCATGGGGCGCTGGCTGACCCTGCGCCGCATCGTGCTGCCGCAGGCGCTGCGCCGCATGCTGCCGCCCACCGTGGGGCAGTTCATCCATACGGTGAAGGACAGTTCGCTGGCCTCCGCCATCGGGTTGGCCGAACTGACCCGCCGCGCCACGGAATTGCAGACCCAGACCTATCGGCCGCTGGAGCTTTATACGCTGCTGGCCCTGGAATATCTGGTGATCCTGCTGGTTCTGTCGCGGATTTCGCGCTGGCTGGAACGGCGCTGGGGTAGCGCCGCCTGACCGGTCACGCCCGTCCGGTAGTGAGCTTCCGGTCATTACCTTTCCCCTCCCCTTCAAGGGCCAAGCTCTGTTACTCTTGTCACGCGACGTTCCCAATGAAGGAGCGCCGGCAGAGGGGAAGGACGCGCCATGAGCACCGTGACCACCGATTGCCTGCTTTACACCCGCCACAGCGCCGAAGGCGTGGCGGAGATCACCTTCAACCGCCCCCACTGCATGAACGCCCTGAACCTGGACATGGCAGCGGCTTTTGCGGAAGCGGCCACGGCGGCGGCCAATGACCCGAAGGTCCGTGTCCTGATTCTCACGGGTCGTGGGACCAGCTTCATGTCGGGTGGCGACATCCACGCCTTCCACAAGCTGCTGTCGGCATCGCCCGCCGAGCGGCGGGATCATATCACGCGCTTGATCGATTTCACCCATCAGGCGGTAACGGCCCTGCGCCGCATGGAAAAGCCGGTGATCGCCGGCATCCACGGGACGGCGGCGGGACCGGGCATCGGCATCACGCTGGCCAGCGATCTGGTGGTTGCGTCCGACCGGGCGGTTTTCCAGATGGCCTATGGCCCGCTGGGCACCACACCGGAGGCCGGGGCCACACACGCCCTGCCCCGTCTGGTCGGATCGCGCCGCGCGGCGGAACTGGCGCTGCTGGACCGGCGCCTGACGGCGCTGGAAGCGCTGGAACTGGGCATCGTCAACCGCATCTGCCCGGCCCCCATGCTGGCGGAGGAGACGCGCTGCGTGGCGCGCAAGCTGGCCGGCGGTGCCGCCAACGCTTCGGGCCGGACCAAGCGGCTGCTCTATCTGTCGCTGGAACATAATTTCCAGCAGCAGTTGGCGGCGGAGCGGGAAACCTTCCTGTCCGCCATCGACAGCGGCGAATTTGCCGAAGGCATCACCGCCTTTGTGGAGCGGCGCAAACCATATTTCGGCGGGTGCTGATCAGGCTGCGTTCCTGCGTCGCAGGAACGCACGCCACCTACCCCGCGAACGCAGTTGCAACTTAGTCGCATCTCCGATAACACCAGAGAGGAGAGTTTCCTCCCGGGGGGCGGATGATGGCGAAGCGGAAAATCGGATTTGTTCTGGTGGGTATGGCCCTGTCGGCGGGACTGGTGGCACCGGCCCTGGCAGAGCCGATGGTGAACGGGCATTCCCTGTCGCCCTGGGGCATGTTCATGGCCGCCGACTGGGTGGTGAAGTCGGTGATGATCGGCCTTGCCGCCGCATCGGTCGCCACCTGGACCATCTTCATCGCCAAGCTGCTGGAACTGTCCGCTGCCAAGCGTCGGGCGGCGGAGTCGCTGGCGCGACTGGACACGGTGCGCGGGCTGGCGGATGCCACGGCCGGCCTGTCCGATCCCCGCGACCCGGCGGGTCCGCTGTTGCGGGCCGTGCAGGAGGAGATGGAGCAATCCGCCGACCTGCCCGTCGATGGTATCAAGGAACGGGCCGCCAGCCGTCTGGAACGGATCGAGGCGGCGCTGGCCCGCGCCTCTTCGCGTGGCACGGGCGTGCTGGCAAGCATCGGGGCGACGGCACCCTTCGTGGGTCTGTTCGGCACGGTCTGGGGCATCATGAACAGCTTCATCGGCATCGCCGAAAGCCACACCACCAATCTGGCGGTTGTGGCGCCGGGTATTGCAGAGGCGCTGCTGGCCACGGCCATCGGGCTGGTGGCCGCCATCCCGGCCGTGCTGGTCTATAACGCCCTGACGCGCACGATCGGCGGCTATCGCGCCCAGGTGGGCGACGCGGCGGCGGCCGTGTTGCGGCTGTTGTCGCGCGACCTGGACCGTCGCGGGGTGAAACCCCGCCTGCGCGCCGCGGAGTAAGGCCGATGGCCGCTAAGCTGCGCACCGGCGGGGATGACGACCTGTCGGAAAACCACGAGATCAATGTCACGCCCTTCATCGATGTGATGCTGGTGCTGCTGATCATCTTCATGGTGGCGGCACCGCTGGCCACCGTCGATGTGCCGGTGGACCTGCCCGCCTCCAGCGCGCCGCAGACCGAACGGCCGCCTAAGCCGTTGTTCTTGTCGGTGAAGGCCGATCTGTCGCTGGCTATCGATGATACGCCGGTGGCGGACAAGGCGGATTTGGCCGCCGCCCTGGATGGGGTGACGGGTGGCGACAAGGAACAGCGTGTGTTCCTGCGCGCCGACAAGACGGTCGCCTATGGCGACCTGATGGAGGTGATGAACAGCCTGCGTGATGCCGGATATCTGAAGGTGGCGCTGGTCGGGCTGGACGGTGCGGCGGTGGGGGCTGCACCGTGAGTGCCACCATGGCCCTGCCCGCCCGTGGCGTTCGCTGGCCGCTGGCCTTTGCCGTGGCCCTGGGCGCACATCTGGCCGTGGCGGGGTTTGTGGCGCTGAAACCGCAGGCACCACCATTACCAGAACCGCCGCCCCCGCCGCCCGCCATCCTTCTGGATCTGGCGCCGCTGGCACCGCCTCCCCCGCCGCCGCCCCCACCGCCCCGGCCGGTGATGCAGGCACCGGTGCCGAAGCCGCCGCCCATCATTGATCGCGCCGCCGCCAAACTGCCTCCCCCGCCCAAACGTCCGCCGCAGGAGCAGCCAGCGATGGAAGCGCCGATGCCGCCCGTGGCGGATGCGGCCCCCGCACCCCGGCCGGAACCTTTGGCCGACGCGGCCCCCCCTACGCCGGTGCGGGCCGGTCCGCCACCCGATGCCATGGCTGCCTTCCAGGGCCGGCTGATGGCCCATCTGGGCAAGCATAAGCGCTATCCGCTGTCGGCCCGGCAGCGGCGTCAGCAGGGAACGGCGTGGGTCCGGCTGACCCTGGACCGCAAGGGCCGGGTCCTGTCGCACACGCTGGAGCGTGGATGCGGGGTGGAGGTATTGGACCGCGAGGCGGAAGAACTGATCGCCCGGGCACAGCCCTTGCCGGAGATCCCTGACGAATTGGGGACCGACCAGATGGAACTGGTCCTGCCTGTGGAATTCAGCCTGCGCTGAACCCCCTGCTCAGAACCCGGACCGGCAGCCTTCCGGTTTGAAAATCCGAACGGTCGAGGGCGGGTAACGGTCCCATTTAATCCGGGCGCGCGGCGGGCGTGGCGACAGGGTGCCGCCGCAATTGGGGCAGGTGCCCTTTAACACCTGTTCGGTGCAATCCCGGCACCATGTGCATTCGAACGAACAGATGAAGGCACCCGCCAGATCGGCCGGCAGGTCCCTGTCACAGCATTCACATCCCGGCCGCATCTCCAGCATTCCGCCCCCCGTTGCCACTGCCGGACAGTGAAGCCGGTCCCGGCCAGCACCACAAGCCAGGGACCGGACCCGCAGCGGACCTTTTCCGCCTTCCTGCGCCCCCATCGCCGGGCGGGCCTTTACGTCCCGGTCATTCCAGCCGCAGCGCCACTTGTCCCGTGAAGGGGCTGACGGCGATGTGGCGGAAACGGATGCCGGTATGCGCGGTGAACTCAGCCCAGGCCTTGAACTCATGCTCGGCCCAGGTGCGGTTGCCGATGAATTCATCGAAGACCAGGACGCTGCCCGGCACCAGCCTTGGTTCCAGTGCGCGCAGCACGGTCACCGTGGAACTGTAGATATCGCAATCGATATTGGCGAAGCGGACGGGGCCTTGATGGCCGGTCAGGAAACCCGGCAGCACCTCGTCGAACCAGCCCTTATGCAGGCGGACATGGGCTGGCATGGCGGGCAGGTCCGTCCCCTCCCCGCCCAGGCTGAAGGTGCCGGCCAGTTCATTGCCCCAGCCTTCCGGCAGCCCCTCGAAACTGTCGAAGCCATGGACCGTCTGTTCCGTTGCCGCCGCGATGTGGCGCAGGGACGTGCCGCGGCGTACACCGAATTCCAGCACCAGCCCCGGCACCGCCGCCGCATCCAGGGCGAAGCGCAACAGGTCGGCCGACAGGCCGAACAGGCGGCAATCCGCTGCCAGATGCGGCACCAGGGCGCGGGCACCATCCAGGATCGGGCTGTCTCCCGGCCGCACCCCCTCGCCCGCGCCGCCGGTCAGCACGTCATAGGCCGCCAGATAACCGGCATATTTGCGGTTGGCACCCGGACAGGCGATGGCCCGGCGCAGCCGTTCACGGGCGGCCGATAGCCCCTGTATCCCGATCACGCAGGCATGGCTGGCGAACCAGGATGCGGCGCGGCCGGGCGCGGCCGTCACGATGGCGTCGAAATCAGCCAGGGCACCGGCCGCGTCGCCCAGATAATGCAGCGACAATCCCCGCTGATAGCGGATGGCGTCGTTCAGGCGGCCTGCACGTTCCTCCGCCATCACCAGATCGACCGCCGCCTCGTAACTGGCATCGCGGCGCAGGGCATTGGCCAGCGCCTCCGTCACGGCCGCATCCATGGGATCGGCCACATGCAGGGCGTTCAGGATGGGCACGGCCGCATGCATCTGCCCCAGACCATCCAGTGACCGGGCCAGGGCGAAGCGCAGGGCGGCATCGCCCGGCCTCTCTTCCAGGGCGCGGGTCAGGCAGTCCCGCGCCGCCGCATGCTCGTTCAACCCCACCAGGGCACGGCCCAGCAGACCCAGGCCGACGGCATCGTCAGGCAATGCCGGCTGGGTCAGCAGACGGCGCACCACGCGGAAGCGGCCGGCTGCCAGCATCTCTGTCGCTTGGGCCAGTATATCGTGCGGGGTGGGCATGGAACGGTTCCGGTGGGGATCATGACGTCAACCCCTGCCTAGCATGCCGCCCCGGACCCGTCACCCCAGCACGCGGTACCAGGCCTTGAAGGCGTTGGTATAGAAACCGGGATTGAACAGGGTCCAGGCGCCCAGCCCCGCCGACAGGGTGAAGGCCGCGGCCGCCTGTTCCATGGGAAGACCGGCCGTATGCGCCCGCCGCGCCGCCGCCTCCACCGCGTCCAGAACACCGGGATAGGAGGACAAGTCCCCGGCAGTCGACAACGATCCATGGCCGGGCACCACCAGGGCGGCCGGGTCTGACAGCAGCGCCCGGACAGCAGTCGAAAGCTTCAGGGGGTCGGCATCGACATAGTTGGGGAAAATGCCATTCCACAGCAGGTCACCGCCGAAAATCACCCGTGGGTCGTCCAGTTCGACGGTCATGTCGCTGTCGGTATGGCCGGTGCGGGCCACCAGCCGGACCTTGCGTCCGCCCAGGTCCAGAACGGCCGTCGCTTCGGGCACCACCAGGGTGGGCAGCAGCACGGGTGACGCCTTGGCGAAGGGGCTGCCCTCCACCGGCCGGGCCAAACCGTTGCGCTCGGCCGACAAGGCGCCGGTACGCGCCGTCATCAGCAGTTCCGGCCCCTCCGCGCCCCGGCGGAACCCGGCCAGACCGCCGACATGGTCCAGATGGTAATGAGTGGCCACGACATGGGTCGGCCGCCGCCCGGTCAGGGCCAGGGCTTGGTCGGACAGCCACGCGGCGCCGGCCGGCGTGTTGAAGCCTTCCACCACCAGAACCGCATCTCTTCCGGCGATGATGCCGCCATTGGACAGGGTGGTGCGGTCACCCCGGCCACCATCGGGGGCAAACGGCGTGCTGACCACGGCCCAGACGCCCTCGCCCAGCTTTTCGATGCGCGCGAAGGGGGTGGTCACCACCGGATCAGACAGGGTGCGGGCCTGGACCTTACGCGCCGTGGCGGTACCGGCCGACAGCGCCACCGCAACCCAGGCGCCGCAACCGAAGGCATGACCGAAAAATCCGCGCCGGTCGCAGCCACAGGTGCCCATCCTCAATCGCTCCCCTTGCCCGTAGATGTAAGGGGGACATTGGAACCGGTCCAATGCCCCCGCGCAAGGGCTTCAACGGACAGAAACCGGCTGATTCTAGATCCCGCCCCCATCGCTGAACGCGTAGATATCGTAGGAAGCCAGCGCCCGCCCGATATCGGTGATGGCGCGGTTGGCGGCGGGCAGGCGTCCGCCCATGGTGATGAAGCCATGCACCATGTCGGGATAGAGCCGATGCAGCACGGGCACCCCCGCCGCTGCCAGCCGCCCGGCATAGGCCCGCCCCTCATCCAGCAGCGGGTCGAACCCGGCCGTGATGATCACGGTGGGCGGCAGTCCGTCCAGCCGGTCGGCGCGCAGGGGCGAAACCCGCCAGTCGCCTTCCACCTCCTGCCCGGCCAGATAGTTGCGGACATAGGTGACATAGGCCTGACGGGTCAGCAGATAGCCCTCGGCCCGGGTGAAATGGCTGGGCAGGCCCGCCATCAGGTCGACCGCCGGATAGATCAGCACCTGGGTTTTCAGCACCGGGCCACCGGCATCACGCGCCTTCAGCGCCAGAACAGCGGCGATATTGCCGCCGGCACTGTCGCCGGCCACGCCGATACCCAGCGGGTCGATGGCCAGCAAGGGCGCATAGGCGGCCAGCCAGCGGAGTGCGGCCCAGCCATCCTCGATCGCCGCCGGCCAGGGATGTTCGGGCGCCAGCCGGTAATCGACGGCAACGATGGCATGGCCCGTGGCAATGGCCAGTTGCCGGCACAGCGTGTCATGGCTGTCCAGGTCGCCCACGGTCCAGCCGCCGCCATGGAAGAACAGCAGGGCCGGCAGGGGACGGAACCCGAAGGAGGGGCGGTAGAGACGCAGGCGCAGCGGCCCGCCGGGACCGATGATGGTTTCTTCACGCACCGACGCAATTTCCGGCGCCTCCGGTCCCAGGGCGCGGCGCACACGGGTGAAGATGCGCCTTGTTTCCGCCAGATCACCGCCGCCATCAGCGCTGCCGGCGATGACGCGGACCACATCCGCCACTTCCGGTGAGAGGTCGGCCCCCACCTGGAACCCCGGCCTTTCCGGCACCAGACACAACGACGCCGCGCGGTGCGGTGCGGGGGCGATGGGCAGAACGGTACCGGTCATGGTCTGTCTCCGGATATCAGGCGGGTGGAAGGAAAGAGACGGGGCCGGTGATTGGGAGAACCGGCCCCGCCCCGACGGATCATCAGAAGCGGATACGGGCCCCGGTGATCACGCCGAACACATCCTTGAAGTCGGCCGTGGGCGTGTCATAAGTGTGGTTGCGCACACCCAGATACAGGTCGGCGGCCCAGGCATCGACCGTCTGGACAAAGGCCGCACCAATGGCCTTGGCATCGGCGCCGGCCACGGTCAGGTCCTGCTGCTTGTAGTAATCGACAGAGAAGGAACTGGCGCCGATCGGGGTCAGCTTGGCGATATAGCCGACCTTGCCGTACCAGAAGTCGCTGTCGCGCGGACCCAGGTCGCGGGTGCCGGCGGCGGCCGTCACGTTGAAGCCGCTGGCGAACTTCACCGACACGGACCCGTTGGTCTGGGTGTCGAAGCCGGTGCGGCTGTCATTGTCGGCATAGGCGATGGCGGCCGCCACTTCCGTATCACCGATCTTGGCGTTGTAGCGGATGGCCCCGTCGGTGGCGCCCCCTTCGGTCACGCTGGTCGACAGTTGGAAGCCGCCGCCGAAGGTCGGCGTGTCATAGCGCACGCGATCCTCGCGATGCAGGCCGTCCAGGTTGTTGAAGGCGGTGTTGACGGTGGCGCCGGCGGCACGGGTCGCCTTGTTGCGGAAGGCCACGCCGCCGAAGGCCTGCCCGACGTCGGAATAGCCCAGCAGCGTGACGGTGCCGGACAGATCGACTTCGGAGGTCTGGTTGGTGGCCGTGTCGCCCTGGCCCACCCAAAGGCGGCCGAACTGCTTATGCTGGATCCAGAATTCCACCTTGCGCTCGTTCACGGAGAAATTGCTGCCGCCGTCGCTGCCGATGCCCGTGCTGCGGGAAGAGGCCGACGAGGTTTCCAGCTCGATATCCGTGCCGGCCGTCCAGTTGTCGTCCAGCTTGGCCTGACCGGCCAGACGGATGCGGGAAGAGGCGGTGGCGTTGTCGGCATGGATCAGGTCGCTGTCGAACCCGTCATCGACCAGGCTGACCACACGGCCGACCTGACCGGACAGGGTCAGCTTCACCTTGGCATTGCCCGACTGCGTGATCTGCGGCGCCTTGTAGGCGTCGGCGGCGACCAGGGGGGCATCCTTGCTGGCCGGCGGGCCGGCGGGCGTGCTGGGGGCCTTTTCCAGCTTTTCGATACGGGTCAGCAGTTCCTTCACCTGGGCGCGCAGCGCCTCCACTTCCGACGCCGACTGGGCGGATGCCGGCAGGGCAAAGGCGGCGATGGCAGCACCCGTCAACAGGGCGGCGGTCGCGGAACGGAACGAAGTCATGTGATTTCCCTTCATTTTTTCAAGGTTTTTTCAGCCGGAAGAAGGGGGGGGCGGAGGACCCGCGGCATCCCTTGCAATCTTCCGCGGGCATGGTTATCCCCGCGCCGGCCGCCCTGTGGCGCCGGTTCCGGTCTTGGTTGCTATCGAAGATCATGGCCGGGCGGCGCAGATTTCGCCGCTGGCGGGTCCTGACGGGTCAGGGACAACAGGTCGTCATCGGGTGTCTCCTTCTGGTCTGGACACCACGAGGCTTCGTGGCGCTTTAGCGTTTGGTGACGCGGCGCAAGCTGTCAGGTCAAATGCCCGCGGATGGGTTCAACACCATCGACGCGGATATTGTCGATTAATTCCCATGTCGTCAATGGGGTTTTGTAAAATAAATGAAATACCACTATTCTGGTGTTGTATTGCCACGGCGCGAGACGCGCTATGCTCCCCCAAACAAATGTTTGAACGGGAGGATGCCATGGGTGACAGGATGGCCATTGCCGGCGGCGCCGTGTCCGGCGCGGCGGTGAAGGACGAAGCGGCGATCCGCCGGGACCTGGCGGCGGCGTATCGTCTGACGGCCTTATATGGCTGGGATGATCTGGTCTTCACCCATATTTCTGCGCGTCTGCCCGGCCCCGACCATCATTTCCTGATCAATCCCTATGGAATGCTGTTCGAGGAGATCACGGCCTCCTCCCTTGTCCGGATCGACATGGACGGCAACAAGCTGGATGACAGCCCCTATCCCGTGAACCCTGCCGGCTTCACCATCCATTCGGCGGTGCATGCGGTGCGCGATGATGCCGGCTGCGTCATGCATCTGCACACGCCCGACGGTACGGCCGTCGCCACCCTGGCCGACGGGTTGCTGCCGCTGAACCAGACGGCGCAACTGGTGCTGGCCGATCTGGCCTATCACGATTACGAAGGGGTGGCGCTGGATCATGCGGAAATCCCGCGCCTGCAGCGGGATCTGGGGGTGAAGTCAACCATGCTGCTGCGCAACCATGGCACCCTGACCGTAGGCGCGACGGTGGCGGAGGCCTTTACCCGCATGTATTTCCTGGAGCGGGCCTGCACCATGCAGGTGCGGACCCTGTCCATGGCGGGCCGCCCGCTCTACGACACCGAACCAGGCGTGATCGACAAGAACATGGCGCTGGGCCGCATGGCGGTGGCCCCGGCGGCCAACCACCTGATCTGGCCGGCCCTGCTGCGCAAACTGGACCGGGTGTCGCCCGGGTATAGGGACTGACGGGGGATTGCCCTCACCCTCCCACCTTCGTGGGCGAGTGATAAGGGTTTCGCCCCTCACCACCCCTTGTCGGCCACATCCTCCACATAGACCAGCGCCCGCCCCTCGGCCAGCAGGGTGCCGTCGGGGCCGTGGCAGGTGGTTTCCAGATCCACCAGATTTTTGTCCGCCCGGATGCGGGTCACGGCGACCCGTGCCGTCAACGCACCACCCAGCGGAACGGACCGTAGGAAGCGCGTCTGCTGTTTCAGGTAATTGGTGCCCGGCCCCGGCACCTTGACGCCCAGCAGGTAGGAGAAGAGGGCACCGATCAGCGGTTCCGGCACTTCCCCCGCCGGCAGAGGCGCACCGCCCAGCGACAGATAATCGGCCAGATCCTGTTCCGTGAAGGCACGCCTCACCGTCGCTTCATCGCCCAGCCGGATCATGCCGCCGCTCCCATCTCGAACATGCCCTCGCAGGTGACGACGCCGTCCGCCACCCGCTCCGCCTTCACCGCGATGCGGGTCACGCCCGCCGCCTCTGTTTCCACCGATGCAGAGAACCGCATCGGTTCCCCCGTATAGGTCGGGGCGGGAAAGCGGACATCCTTGGAAAGCTGCCGGCTTCCCGGCCGCACCTGCCCCGCCAGCCCGCGCAGGATGGAGCAGAGATACAGCCCGTGCGCCACCGTCCGCCCAAAGCGGGTACGGGCGGAAAAGTCCGGATCGACATGGATGGGATTGTCATCACCCGACAGGCGGGCGAACAGATCGAATTCGGCCTGGGTCAGGCTGCGTTCGATGCTGATATGGTCAGGGGACGGGGCCATGGAACCTCGATCTTTGTCAAAGACGGTGCTTCTGCACCTTGCCTGCGGCTGTGCGCGGGAAATCGGTGACGGCAATGAAGCTTTTGGGGATTTTGAACGGCGCCAGCCGGTCGCGGCAGTAACGGATCAGTTCATCGGGTGTCGGCAGCGTATGGCCGGGTCGGGGCAGGATATGGGCGTGGCCCACTTCCCCCCATTTTTCATCCGGCACGCCGACCACGGCGGCCTCCAGGATGGCCGGGTGCTGGGCCAGCACATTCTCCACCTCCGCCGGGTACACGTTCTCCCCGCCGGAAATGAACATCTCCTTGATGCGTCCGACGACATAATAGAAGCCATCCGCATCACAGCGGGCCAGATCGCCGGATTTCAGCCAGCCATCGGCGGAGAAGGCGGCCTCCGTCGCGTCGGGCCGGTTCCAGTAGCCGGGCGTGATGCCGGGGCCGCCGAACCAGAGTTCACCGGCCTGGCCGGACGGCACATCCACCCCGTCCGGCCCCACGATGCGCACGCCGGACAGGACCTGCGGCTTGCCCACCGACCCGATCTTTTCCGCCACGCGGTTGGGGTCCATGATGAAGGCGGTGGGGCCTGTCTCGGTCATGCCCATGCCGTTGCAGACCCGCACACCGCGTTCCAGGAACCGCTGCACCAGCAGGTCCGGCAACGGCGCCCCGCCACAGCCCCAGGACCGCAGACGCGTCAGGTCGACCGAGGCGAAGCGTGGGTGCATGGCCAGCATCTGATAGATGGCGGGCACGCCGAATATGGCATCGATCCGCCCGGCGGCGACCAGATCCAGCATCAGTTCAGCGTCAAATCCCGGCATGATCAGCACGCGCCCACCCACGATCAGGGTGGGCAGCGTGTGCAGATTGATGCCGGCCGTATGGAACAGCGGCAGGAAGTTCAGGGTCGTGTCCCGCCCCGTCAGGCCGATGGGCTGGGAAATGTTGATATAGTTCACCATCGACATGGTGAAGGTGTAGATCACGGCCTTGGGCTTGCCCGTGGTGCCCGAGGTATAAAGCAGATACCAGATACCGTCCGCCGGCCACAGGCGGCGGCCCGGATGGCGCGGGCCGGCATCCCGCCGCGCCGCATAGTCCGTATCCAGCCCCAGCAGCACCGGCACATCGGCCGACAGGTCGGCGGCCGTGCCTGCATCCTCTTCCCCGAAAATCAGCAGGCCGGGCGTGCAATCGGCCAGAAGCGGCCGGATTTCCGCCGCCGGCATGCGCCAGTTCAGCGGCACCAGGATGGCCCCCATCTTGGCGCAGGCGAACAGCAACTCGAAGAATTCGATGCGGTTGCGGCACAGGATGGCGACGCGGTCGCCTTCGCTGACACCCAGTGCCACCAGCAGGCTGGCCGCCCGCGCCGCACGGTCATCCAGGGCGGCATAGGTGACGGTGCGGCCCGTCGCCACCTCCTCCATGGCGATATCGACACCGCCCAGTTCGGCGCGTTTGGCCGTGATGTCGAAGATGCAGGGGATCATGACCCACCCCCCTGACCCCCGCCGCGCGCCAGGGGCGACAGGCCGAAGGTGATCAGTTCTGCGGCAGCGGCGGCCACTTCCTTGGCCGTCTTGTCGCTGCTCCACACCGCATAGCGCATGCCCAGGAACACGCTCATCCCAATCAGGGCCCAGGCGCGTTCCTCCTCATGCCCCGGCCGGATCTCGCCCTTTTCGGCGGCCTGCGCCAGGTTGCGGGTATAGGCGGCAGCGAAGACCTTGTAATAATTCAGATACGCATCCTCGGCGACGAACTGCGCCTCCATGACGATGCGGTACAGGTCCTTGTGTTCGCGCACGAACTCGATAAAGGCCTCAAGCCCCAGCCGTTCGGCCGTCAGACGGTCGACATTGTCGGGCACGCGTTCGGCAATGTGCTGGCGCGTCAGGTGGCCCATATCATCGACCAGTGCGCGGAACACCTGCTCCTTGCTGTCGAAGTAGGTGTAGAAGGTGCCCAGTGCGGCACCGGCACGCTGGGTGATCCCGCTGATCGATGCCTCGTGGTACCCGCGCTCCCCGAACTCCGCCGCCGCCGCGTCCAGCAGCTTGCGCAGTGTCCGCTTGCCTCTTTCGGTACGCGGGGCCTTGGACGTTGCCGTCTCTTCGCTGCCCATGATTTCCTCCCTGGCTGCAACTTGAATATTGACTCAGGTTTCGATTTGCCGCAAGCATGGGTGCAAGCCGGACGGGAGATCGATGAAACGATCCCCATCTACCCCAGCCTTCCACGACCGGCATGATCGGTCCAGGGCGGGATAAACAACACCGGCGCGGGATGGAAGCTTTACCCCAGGGGATGTGCCGGCGCATGCCGTATCTGGTCACCAGCGATCAGGCGAAAATCGCCTATGATGACAGGGGAAGCGGGCGGCCGCTGCTGCTGGTCCATGGCTGGGCCACGCATGCCGGCTTCTTCCGTCCCCAGATGGACGGTCTGTCCGACCGGTTCCGGGTGATCAGCGTCGATCTGCGCGGCCATGGCCGCTCGCGGGTTGCGGCGGGTGATCTCTCCATCGATCTTCTGGCCCGCGACGTCACCGAACTGGCCGCCCATCTGGACCTGACCGACCTGCTGGTCGTCGGCTGGTCCATGGGGGCCATGGTGCTGTGGCGGGCGCTGCTGGACGGGTTGGCCCCCCGCGTGGCGGGCATGGTCAGCATCGACATGGCGCCACGCGTCATCAATGGCGATGACTGGGACCTGGGCCTGCGCGGCAGTTCGGCGGCCAAGTCGGCACGGCAGACGCCGGCCGCCATGATCGCCAACTGGTCCACCGTCGGCCCCCGTGTTGCCGGCCGCATCTTCGCGGAAGGGCGGGAGGCCGATCAGGCCGCCCTGCGCCAATGGGCAGAGGCGGAGGTGGCGGCCAGCGACCCCGTCGCCATGGCCCAGCTCTGGTTCTCGCTGACGGCGCAGGATTTCCGGTCCCGCTTGCCGCTGTTGTCCCTGCCCATGCTGGTCACGCACGGAAAGCTGTCGCGGCTTTATTCGCCGGACACGGCGGCGGCGCTGGCCGCCCTGCTGACCCACGCCATCACCATCGGGTTCGACCGGTCGGGGCATGCCCCGCATCTGGAGGAACCCGACCCGTTCAACAGTACCTTGACCCGTTTCGCCGCCACCCTGCCCCCGCCGGGTGATGGCGATGCAACCGGTGCCGGACGGTCCCATCCCGTCGGCGCTCAATGAAAATGAAAGGGAGAATCATGAAGTCGTTCGGAAAATCCTCCATCACCGCCCTGCTCTGCGCCGGGACCGCGCTGACCAGCCTCGCCGCCCTGCCCGCCCTGGCGCAGACCCAGAACCAGGAGACCGCCAGCGAAGGCGCCATGCTGGGTGAAATCGTCGTGACGGCCCGCCGCCGCGCGGAAAGCCTGCAGGATGTGCCTGTCTCCATCTCCGCCTTCTCGGCCGAGCAGTTGGAAAATATGGGCACGCCGGATATCACCTCGCTGACCAAGACCACGCCGAACCTGACCATGCAGGTGGCACGCGGCTCCAACTCCACCCTGATCGCCTTCATCCGCGGCGTGGGCCAGCAGGACCCGCTCTGGGGCTTTGAGCCCGGCGTGGGCCTCTATGTCGACGATGTTTATGTCGCCCGCCCGCAGGGTGCCGTTCTGGACATTTTCGATATCGAGCGCATCGAGGTGCTGCGTGGTCCGCAGGGAACGCTCTATGGCCGCAACACGATCGGCGGTGCCGTCAAATATGTGACCAAGCGTATCGATGACGAACCGCACATGAAGGCCAAGGTGCAGGTCGGCTCCTACAAGCAGACCGACCTGATCCTGTCCGGTTCCGCGCCCGTGACGGAGAATGTGGGCGTGTCGGGTGCGGTCGCCCTGTATCGCCGCGACGGCTATGGCAAGAACCTGACCACGGGCCAGGAACATTACGACAAGGACGTGTCGGCCGGCCGCCTGTCGGTGGAATTCAAGCCGAACGAGGACCTGTTCATCCGCGTCGCCGCCGACAAGACGGTCGATGACAGCAACCCGCGCCATGGTTACCGCCTGCTGCCGACCCCGGCCGCCACCCCGCCGGTCATCCCCGTGCTGGACAGTGTCTATGACACGCGTGCCGGCCTGACCGGCAAGCAGAAGGTCAAGAACCAGGGGGCATCCGGCACCATCGAGTATAATGTGTCCGACAGCGTCATGGTGAAATCCATCACCGCCTATCGTGACGGCCGGTCCGACACGGTGATCGATTTCGACAATCTGCCCGCCAAGATCCTGGACATCCCGGCCTATTACAAGGACGATCAGTTCAGCGAAGAGTTGCAGCTTGTCTATGAGGGCGAGCGGCTGAAGGGTGTCGCCGGCCTCTATTACATGGATGCCCATGCCGAGGGCGCGTTCGACACCATCGTCGGGCTGGCCAACCTGACCACGCTGACCTCCGGTTCGGTCGACACCAAGTCCTACGCGGCCTTTGCCGATTTCAGCTATGAGTTGACCGATCAGGTGAAGGCGTCGGTCGGCGCGCGTTACACGTCCGACAAGAAGACGGGCACGGTCTACCGTGTGAACTATGCCGGCCTGACCAGCCCGCTGTTCGGCGGCACGCCCCGTAATCCCACGCTGATCCGCTCCGACTATACAAACCAGCGGACCTTCGACGAATTCACCCCGCGCGTCAGCCTGACCTATGAGCCGACCCGCGACTTCACGCTTTACGCCTCCTACGGACGGGGTTTCAAGTCGGGTGGTTTCGACATGCGCGGCGACGTCATACTGACGCCGGATACCCGCAACGGCTATGATCCTGAACTGGTCGATACGTATGAAGTCGGCTCCAAGTCCCGCTTCTGGGATGGCCGCGCCACCTTGAACCTGGCCGCCTTCTATTCCGACTATAAGGGTCAGCAGGTGACGACGCAGGTCCCGTCGGGCACCACCATCGCCAGCTTCGTCGACAATGTCGGCTCCTCCACCATCAAGGGTCTGGAAGCCGAGGGTTTGCTGGCCATCACCGACGAACTGACGGCCAATTTCGCCGTTGGCTATATCGACGCGGAATTCAAGGAGTTCCTGCGTTACAACCTGACCACCCGTCAATACGACAATATCGCCAACACGGCTGTGTTCCAGAACACGCCGAAATGGACGGCGAATTTCGGCCTGACCTATACCCGCGACCTAGGTGATGCCGGCATCATCACCCTGACCGGCAACGCCGCACACCGCAGCGCCTTCTCCATGTTCGAGTTCCGGAACGCCGCCCTGGATCAGGATGGCTACACGCTGTACGACCTGTCCGCCGTCTGGACGGCCGCCAGCGACAATTGGTCGGTGGGCGTGCATGGCAAGAACCTGGGCAACAAGAAGTACCGCGTCGGTGGCTACAACTTCCCCGGCGCCACCTTTGCCGACAGCGTCATCGGCTATTACGGTCCGCCGCGCACCGTCACGGCGACGGTCGAGTACCGGTTCTAAGAGACAGGTTCCCTCACCCCCCTCTCCCGCACGCGGCAGAGCGGGGTAAATTCTACCCCTCGCCCACGAAGGTGGGAGAGGGAGGAGGGAGGGTGAGGGTAAATCGATGCCGGTCGAACGCGCATTCCACGCTACGACCGAGCGATCTTTCATGTGACTATCTCCCTGCCTGGCGCCGCGTCCCTTCGGGGCGCGGCGCCGCTTTCCCAACAGCATCAAAGGGATCGTGATGAACAGCGACGCGACTACGGGCCGCCAAGGCGGCAACGCCTATCGCACCTATGTGCTGGTCGTCCTGATCCTGGTCTACATTTTCAATTTCATCGACCGGCAGATCCTGGGCATCCTGGCACCGTCGATCAAGGCAGAGCTTAATCTGACCGATGCCGATCTGGGCTGGCTGGGCGGCCCGGCTTTCGCGCTGTTCTACACGGCCATGGGCGTGCCCATAGCCATGCTGGCCGACCGGTTCAATCGCACCTGGATCATCACCGTTTCCCTGGCACTTTGGAGCGGTTTTACGGCCCTGTGTGGGGCCGCCACCAGCTTCTGGCAGCTGTTCCTCTGCCGTCTGGGCGTGGGCGTGGGGGAGGCGGGGGGCGTCGCGCCTGCCTATTCCCTGATCGCCGACTATTTCCCGCCCAAGGAACGGGCCCGCGCGCTGGCGGCCTATAGTTTCGGCATTCCCATCGGCATGTCGCTGGGCATTCTGTTCGGTGGTCTGATCGCGCATCAGATCGGCTGGCGCTGGGCCTTCATCATCTGCGGTCTTGTCGGTCTGGCGCTGGCCCCGCTGCTGAAGCTGACAGTGAAGGAGCCGGCGCGCGGCGGCCTTGACGCGGCGCAGGCCAAGCCGCAACCCGCCAGCCTGAAGGTGGTCCTGTCTACCCTGTCGGGCAAGCTGTCCTTCTGGCTGCTGGCCTTCGGCGCTTCTTTCTCGTCCATCATGGGCTATGGGCTGGCCTTCTGGCTGCCGTCGTTTTTCCAGCGCAGCCACGACATGTCGCTTGTGGATCGCAGCCTGTTCTTCTCCGCCATCGTCTTCATCGGCGGGCTGATCGGGGTCTGGCTGGGCGGATCGCTGGGCGACCGGCTGGGGGCCGGGAACAAGGCCAATTATGCACGTGTGCCCGCCACGGCCTTCGTGATCTCCCTGCCCTTCTTCTTCGGGGCGGTGAATACCGGCTCGCCCGTGCTGATGTTTTTCCTGTTCGTGGTGCCGCAGGCCCTGGCCCTGATGTGGCTCGGCCCCACCTTGTCGGCGGTGCAGCATCTGGTGCCCGCCAACATGCGCGCCACCGCTTCGGCCATCTTCTTGTTCATCAATAATCTGATCGGGATCGGCTTCGGCACCTGGTTCCTGGGCAAGCTGTCAGACATTCTGCGCGCCGGATATGGG
The DNA here is from genome assembly GCF_017996735.1 of Niveispirillum sp. GTDB lineage: Bacteria > Pseudomonadota > Alphaproteobacteria > Azospirillales > Azospirillaceae > Niveispirillum. Next base: position 78,993 of record NZ_JAGOGJ010000004.1, on the reverse strand, counting down.
GATGAAAGCCTGCGTTATTCCATCCTCTACTGCCTCGGCTTCTATGCCCTGGCCGCCATCCTGTTCTTCCTGGCCTCGCGCCGCCTGACGCGCGACTGGCATCGGGAGTGACGGGTTACGGCACGCCGTTCGCCCCGAACTCCTGAAACCCGGGCCGCGCGCATAACCGTGCCCACCAATCCTCCACCGCCGGCAGGGGCGGCTGTTCCATCGGCGTCATCTTCCAGCGGTTGGTGGACAGGCCCAGGACAATGTCGGCCAGGGTGAAATCCGGCCCCGCCACATAGGCCCCGGTCTTCGCCAATTGCCCGTCCAGAATGCCCATCTGTCGGTTCCAGCCTGCCACGCCCCCAGCGATGGCGTCAGGATCGGCAAAGGCGGGGCTTTTGCGGACCAGCGCCATGAAGGCATAGCGCCAGGAGGGATTCAGTTCCGTGGCCTGCCAGTCCATCCACATTTCCACCCGTGCGCGGGCCAGCGGCCGAACCGGCAGCAGGTCTACCCTGCCCGCCTCCCCCGCCAGAAAGCGGCAGATGCTGTTGCTCTCCCACAGATAACCGTCGGCGACCTGCACCACCGGCACCTGGGCGTTGGGGTTCATGGCGCGGAACTCATCCGTGTCCACGGGTCGGAACCCGCTGCCCCAATCTTCGCGCGCAAAATCGCGCCCCACCTCCCGGCAGGTCCATAGAACCTTGCGGACATTGATGGAGGAGGCTTTGCCCAGGATGCGCAAGGGGTCAGTCATTTCGGTTCCGTATCGATTTCATTCCGGTAGCGGAATAAACTCTGTCTCCCCTGGGACCGTGGGGAACTTCGCATTACGCCAGTCCGACTTCGCATCCTCGATCCGCTCCTTGGATGACGACACGAAGTTCCAATAAATATAACGCGGGCCGTCCATCGGCTCCCCACCCAGCAGCAGCAGGCGCGTGTTGCACTCGGCTGTCACGGTCAGGGCGTCGCCCTCGCGCAGGACCAGCAACTGTCCATGCCCGCCCTCTGAGGTAAACACATCACCGGCAATGTTGATCCGCCCGTCGAACAGATACAGCGCGCGTTCGGGATGGCTGGCGGGGATTTCCACCTTGGCGCCTGCATCCAGCAGCATCTCCATATAAATGGTCTCAGACAGGGTGCGGACGGGCGATGCCTCCCCGAACAGCTCCCCCGCGATCAGGCGCATCCAGACGCCTTGGTCGCTGATGATGGGCAGGTCCTCGGCGGGGTAATGCGAAAAGCCGGGGTCGATCTCCTCAAACCGCTGCGGCAGGGCCACCCAGCTCTGGATACCAGCCAGATGGTTGCCGTTGGCGCGCAGCCCCGCCTCGGTGCGTTCGGAATGCACGATGCCCTTGCCGGCGGTCATCCAGTTGATGGCGCCGGGCCGGATGGCCTGCACACTGCCCACGCTGTCGCGGTGCATGATCTCGCCTTCCGTCAGGTAGGTGACAGTGGACAGGCCGATATGCGGGTGCGGGCGCACATCCAGGCCGGTGCCGGGGGGGAAGTAGCCGGGGCCCATCTGATCCCAGAAGATGAAGGGACCGACCATGCGGCGCTTCACGCTGGGCAGGGCACGGCGCACCTCGAACCCGCCCACATCATGGCTTTTGGGGACGATGATCAGCTCAACGGGGCTGCTGGCCGGCAGGGTCATGGTTCTACTCCTGGGTTTCGGCGGGTGGGATGGCGCGGGGGCGGCCATTTTCGTCGATGGCGACAAAGGTGAACAGGGCCTCCGTCACCTTGAACCGCGCCTCGTCAAACCGCGACCGGCGCCAGGCCTCGACATGGATTTTCATGGACGTGCGGCCGATATGTTCGATGATGGCGTAAAGACTGACCTCGTCGCCCACCGACACGGGCCGGTGGAAAACCATCCCGTCCACGGCCACGGTCGCACAGCGTCCGCGCGCCCGCCTGGCCGCAGCATTGCCGGCGGCCAGATCCATCTGTGCCATCAGCCAGCCGCCGAAAATATCGCCCGCCGGGTTGGTGTCGGCCGGCATGGCGATGGTTCGCACCGCCGGTTCGATGGGACAGCCGTCGCTGGCCCGCATCACCTCGTCTCCCATGCCCCGCTCCCTGTTTTCCTTTTTGAAACAGCATGATGCACGCCTGACCGTAACCTGTCGACCCTGTTGGCAAGGGCCTCAGCGCAGCCCATGCCGCGAAAGCCAAGCCGCCAGATGGTGGCGCCCGGCGATTGAGGCAAACAAAGGCTGGGGCGTGTTTCCGGGCACCGCAAATACGCTCCAGCGTACCACCCATGCCACAAACGCCCGATAATCTCCCTTGCACCGCCCCCCCGCTATGATCAAATAGCCGTCAAGAATTGGCCAATATTTCGAGGCAGGCCCATGTCCGCGCGTGTCGCCCCCGTTTCCCAGACGCTTGCCAACCTGGATCCGATCTGGGCCGCCCTGCGTACCGAAGCGGCTCAGGCTGTAGCCGACGAACCGTTGCTGGCAGCCCTGTTCTATGGCGCGATCCTGAACCAGCCCTCGCTGGAAATGGCCATCATCCATCGCATCGCCACCCGTCTGGCACATCAGGATGTGCAGGGTGAGTTGCTGGTACAGGCCTTTACCGATGCGCTGAACGCTGAGCCGGAGATGGGCCAGGATTTCCGCGCCGACGTGGCCGCCGTGCTGGACCGTGACCCGGCCTGCTATCGGCATATCGAACCGGTCCTGTATTTCAAGGGCTTCCAGGCGCTGGAGACCCACCGCATGGCCCACCGCCTCTGGCATCTGGGCCGCCGGGACATGGCGCTGTATCTGCAAAGCCGCTCATCGGTGGTCTTCGGCGTTGATATCCACCCCAATGCCCGGTTCGGGCGCGGCGTGATGATCGACCACGCCACCGGCGTGGTGGTGGGTGAGACGGCGGTGGTGGGGGACAATGTCTCCATGCTGCACGGCGTGAACCTGGGCGGCAACGGCAAGGAACATGGCGACCGCCACCCGAAGATCGGGTCGGGCGTGTTGCTGGGGGCGAATGCCAAGGTGCTGGGCAATATCCATGTCGGCGACTGCGCCCGCATCGCTGCCGGCTCCGTCGTCCTGCGCGATGTGCCCCGCGGCGTGACGGTGGCCGGCGTGCCCGCCAAGGTCGTGGGTGAAGCCGGCTGCTCCAACCCCGCCCGCGTCATGGACCATGTGTTCGCGGCAGACTACAAGGACCAGGGCGCGGATATTTGAGGGGTCAATCCCAAAACCAAACCGGGGCACCCTTGGGTGCCCCGGTTTCCTCACTTCTCCACGAACGCCTTTTCGATCACGTAATTGCCCGGCGTATGCCCGGCCCCTTCCGTGAATCCGCGTTCCTTCAGCAGTTCCACCGTCTCGGCCAGCACGTCCGGGCCGCCGCAGATCATGGCAACGTCGTTGGCGGGGTCCAGCGGGGCGGCCTTGATATCCTCGAACAGCTTATGGTTCCGGATCAGATCGGTGATGCGGCCCTGATTGCGGAACGGCTCCCGCGTGACGGTCGGGTAATAGGTCAGCTTGGCCCGTGCATCCTCGCCCAGGAACTCATCATTGGGCAGGTCGTTGGTGATGTAGTCGTGATAGGCCAACTCACCCACGGTACGGCAGGTATGGGTCAGGATCAGGCGGTCATACTTGGCATAGACCTCCGGGTCCCGGATGATGCTCATGAACGGGGCCAAGCCCGTGCCGGTGGAGAACATGTAAAGGTTCTTGGCGGGGACCAGGCTGCTGGTCACCAGGGTGCCCACCGACTTGCGGCCATGGATGACGGTGTCGCCCACCTTTATATGCTGCAAACGGCTGGTCAGGGGGCCGTTGGGCACCTTGATCGACAGGAATTCCAGATGTTCGGCATAGTTGGGCGACACGATGGAATAGGCCCGCGTCAGCGGCTTGCCATCCACCGTCAGACCGATCATCACGAAATGGCCGTTCTCAAAGCGAAAGGCGGGTTCGCGTTCGCAGGTGAAGCTGAACAGCGTGTCGGTCCAGTGATGGACGGACAGCACCTTGCTTTCGATGAACGCGCTCATATCCCACTTCCTTCGTCACGAGGGGGCCGGCGCAGAGTCCCGGCCATGATTCCGCATTGCCACGACAGCTAATGTACATAGGTCGGGCGTTCAACCGGGTATTTCACACCAACATGCCCCATCGGCGCATGGCTGCCGTGAACACCTCTGATAAGTGCTCTTAACATCTACTTTACCTCTAACCTCATGTCATTGATAAATATCAAAATTCTCCTCCGGATTTAATCCCTATATTTAACCTAGGATTATTGGAGAAATAATATTTCACCTCGACACGCCGTAAAAACGGGCTCAAATCTCCGTTATTCCGCAGGTGCGGTATGGGTGGAGCTGAACAATGGCTTTACGTGGTTTTCCGGTGACGCTGCCTTTGGAAGGGCAGAAGGTTCTGGTGGTTGGCGGCGGCGAACTGGCCCTGCGCAAGGCGCGGCTGGTGACCAAGGCCGGTTGCCGCCTGACTATTATCGCCACGGAAATCCATCCCGACCTCGCCAAATTGGCCGACAAGGTGATTGACCGGGATTTCACACCGAAAGATGTGGAAGATCACCGGATCATTTTTGCCGCCACCGATATCGGAGAGATCGACCGCGCGGTGGCCGAGGCCGCGAACAAGGCCGGCATCCTGGTCAACGTGCCGGACAAGCCGGCTTTGTCCAGCTTCATCATGCCGGCCATCATCGACCGCGAGCCGATCACCATCGCCCTCTCCTCCGGTGGGGCCAGCCCCGTGCTGGTCCGCCGTTTGCGGGAACGGCTGGAGGCGGCCCTGGAGCCAGGCCTGGGCCGGCTGACCAGTCTGCTGGACAGTTTCCGCACCGCCGTGAAGGCCACGCGCGACAGCGAGACGGCCCGCCGCCGCTTCTGGGAGGCGGTGATCGATGGCCCCGTGGCCCGCGACTTCCTGGCCGGCCGTGAACAGGCCGCGCGCGAGTGCCTGCTGGCCGCCGTCAATAATCCGGCCTATGGCCAGTCCAGGACGGGCACCGTCGCCCTGGTCGGCGCGGGCCCTGGTGACCCGGACCTGTTGACGCTGCGTGCCCTGCGCGTGCTGCAGGATGCCGACGTGGTGGTGCATGACAAGCTGGTGGATGAGCGGATCATGGATTATGTCCGCCGCGACGCCCGCCGCGTCTATGTAGGCAAGTCCAAGTCGCACCACACGATGAGCCAGGATGCCATCAACCAGCTTCTGGTGGCCGAGGCCAAGGCCGGCCACCGCGTGGTCCGGCTGAAGGGTGGCGACCCGTTCCTGTTTGGGCGCGGTGGGGAAGAGATGCAGGCCCTGCGCGCCGCCGACATTCCGGTGGAAATCGTCCCCGGCATCACGGCGGCCCTGGGCTGCGGCGCCTCCACCGCCATCCCCGTTACCCATCGTGACCATGCCGCCGGCGTCACCTTCGTGACCGGTCATGGCAAGGATGGGGAGCCGGATCTGGATTGGCAGGCGCTGGCCCGGCTGCGCCATACGCTGGTTGTTTATATGGGTCTGTCGGCGGCGGAAACCATCGCCCGCCGCCTGACCGAGGCCGGGATGCCGGCCGACACCCCGGCCGCCCTGATCGAAAAGGGCACAAGGCCGGATCAGAAGCTGATCACGGGCACGCTTGCAACCCTGGCGCCGCTGGCGGCGGCGCACGGGCTGGTGGGACCGGCGATCATCATCATCGGCGATGTCGTCCGTCTGGCCGACCCCGCCCTTATCACCACGCTGGTGCCCGAACACCTGCGCGAAGCCGTTTGACAGGGAAGTCCGAAGAGATGTTGGTCAAAGCCAAGGGAACCCAGCAATCCGTCGCTGCCAGCCGTCTTCTGGACGGGGAGGCCGTCTGGCTGGGCGCCGGCAACACTTGGGTGGAGGATGTGGCCCAGGCGGCCGTGTTCGAAGGCGACGCCATCGCCCAGGCGCTTGATTTCGCCAAGGCCGAGGAAAAGCGCCAGACCGTGGTCGATGTCTATCCGCTGGATGTGGAGATCACCGAGGCTGGCACCCGCCCCACCCATCTGCGCGAGCGACTGAAGGGCATCGGCCCCACCGTTCGCCGCGACCTGGGCAAGCAGGCCCGCCAGCCCGCCGCCTGACCCCACACGATTGACAGAAAAGACAGGCCCGACCCCCATGCCTGATACGCACGCCCCCGCCCTCCGCAGCAATCAGCCGGCCGATGCGCATGCCGCCGTCTATCGCTATGACGAGTTCGACAAGACCTTCATCTTCGAACGGGTGGAGCAGTTCCGCGCCCAGGTCGAACGCCGCCTGAAGGGTGAGATCACGGAGGAGGAGTTCAAGCCCATCCGGCTGATGAACGGTCTCTATCTCCAGCTTCACGCCTATATGCTGCGCGTGGCCGTGCCCTACGGCATGCTGTCTTCCACGCAGGTGCGCCGTCTGGCCCGCATCGCCCGCGTCTATGACAAGGGTTACGGCCATTTCACGACGCGCCAGAACATCCAGTTCAACTGGCCCAAGCTGGAGGATGTGCCCGCCATCCTGCGCGAACTGGCCGAAGTGGACATGCATGCCATCCAGACCAGCGGCAACTGCATCCGCAACGTCACCACGGATCAGTTCTGTGGCGCGGCGGCGGATGAGCTGGTGGATCCCCGCGTCTATGCCGAAATCCTGCGGCAATGGTCCACGCTGCACCCGGAATTCACCTATCTGCCGCGCAAATTCAAGATCGCCATCACCGGCAGTCCCAACGACCGCGCCGCGGTACAGGTCCATGATATCGGCCTGATCGCACGCAAGGACGAGAAGACGGGCCGTGTCGGCTTCACCGTCTATGTTGGTGGCGGCCAGGGCCGCACGCCCTATCTGGCGGTGAAGGCCCGTGAGTTTGTACCGGTGGAAGAGATCATCGGCTATCTGGAAGCCATCCTGCGCGTCTATAACCAGCTTGGACGGCGCGACAATATCTACAAGGCGCGCATCAAGATCACCGTGAACGAGATGGGCGCCGATAAGTTCATCGGCCTGATCGAAGAGGAATATGCCCGCCTGCCGCGGCAGAAATTCCATGTCGACCCCGCCATCGTGGACGCGATCCAGAGCCATTTCGCGCCGCCGCCCTGGGCTGACCTGCCCGCCGTGTCGGAGGGCTTCGAGGCTGCCAAGGAAGCCGACCCGGCCTTTGCCCGCTGGACCCGCACCAACCTGACGGCGCACAAGACCCAGGGCTACGCCATCGCCACCATCAGCCTGAAGCCCATCGGCGGCATTCCCGGCGATGCGGATGCGGATCAGTTGGAAACCGTCGCCGATCTGGCTGACCTTTACAGCTTCGGCGAAGTCCGCGTGACGCATGAGCAGAACCTCGTTCTGGCCCATGTGCGCCAGGACGATCTCTATGCCCTGTGGCAGGCGCTGGACAAGGCCGGCCTAGGCACGGCCAATGCCGGGTTGATCTCCGACATCATCGCCTGCCCGGGCCTGGATTACTGCGCGCTGGCCAATACACGCGCCATCCCGGTGGCGCAGCGTATTGCCGAACGCTTCGCCGACCTGGACCGGCAGCATGATCTGGGTGAGCTGAAGATCAAGATCAGCGGCTGCATCAATGCCTGCGGCCATCACCATGTCGGCCATATCGGCATTCTGGGCGTGGACAAGAAGGGCGAGGAACTGTTCCAGATCCTGTTGGGCGGCGATGCCGGCACCAACGCGGCCCTGGGCGAGATCGTCGGCCCCGGCTTCGATTATGACGGCATCATCGATGCGGTCGAAACGGTGGTGAACACCTTCGTGAAGCTGCGCCAGCCCGGCGAGATTTTTATTCAGACGCTGGCCCGCACCGGCCACGCCCCGTTCAAGGAGGCCCTCTATGCCCGTGCTTGATCGTGGTCTGCCCATCGACGACCGCTGGACCGACCTTGCCGATGACCAGGACATCCCCGCCGAGGGCGCCGTCATCGTGTCGCTGGAACGCTGGCGCGCCGAACGCGACGCGCTGACGGCCCGTCGCGATGCCGTGGGCGTGCGGCTGAAATCCAACCAACTGGCGACCGAAATCGCGGATGATCTGGGGTCCCTGTCGCTGGTCGCCCTGGAATTCCCGAAATTCCGCGATGGCCGCGCCTTCTCTGCCGCCCGCGAACTGCGGGAACGGTTCGATTACAAGGGAGAGATTCGCGCCTTCGGCCATATCATCCCCGACCAGTACCTGTTCCTGACCCGTGTGGGCGTGGATACGGTGGTGGTGCCGGCGGACCGTGTCGGCCCCGCCTGGGCGCATGCGCTGAAGGAAATCTCGGTGGCGTTCCAGCCGGCGCTGGGCCGGGAGGAAGGCAGCTCCCTGCTGCGCCGTCACCTGAAAGGCACGGTCCCGGCATGATCACCGATCTTCAGGCCCGCGCCCGCGACCTGAACGCGCGCTATGGTCATCTGACGGGGGTGGAGCTTCTGCGCCCCCTGATCGAAACGGAGTTCAAGGATCAACTGGCGCTGGTTTCATCCTTCGGCACGGAAAGTGCAATCTTGTTGCATCAGGTTGCACAGATCGACAAGGCGCTGCCCGTGCTGTTCGTGAACACCCGTAAGCTGTTTGGCGAGACCCTGCGTTACAAGCGCAAGCTGGTCGAAACGCTGGGTCTGACCGGCGTGCGCGAACTGTCGCCGACGGTTGAGGCGGAAGCGGCGCACGACAAGGACGGCCTGCTCTGGCGCACCAACAACACGGCTTGCTGTGATTTCCGCAAGGTGCGTGTGCTGGATGCCGGTCTGGCGCCGTTCGGGGCCTGGATCACAGGCCGCAAGCGTTACCAGGCCACGACCCGCATCGAACTACCCTTGTTCGAAGCGGCCGACGGGCGGATCAAGGTCAACCCCTTGGCCGGCTATACCCGTGCCGATGTGGAAGCCTATCTTGACCGGCATGACCTGCCGCGTCACCCGCTTGAAGAAGACGGATACCTGTCCATCGGCTGTATGCCCTGTACAGACCGGGTCGCGCAGGGTGAAGATATAAGAGCAGGCCGCTGGCGCGGTCAGGAAAAGACGGAATGCGGAATCCACCTGCCGCTTTCGTCCGCAACAAATCTGGTGGGAGCCTCCTGATGAGCAGCACCGATCAACATCTCGACCATCTCGACCAGCTTGAAGCCCAGAGCATCTATATCCTGCGCGAGGCGCGTGTGCGCCTGAAGCGTCTGAGCCTGCTCTGGTCGCTGGGCAAGGACAGCAACGTCCTGATCTGGCTGTGCCGCAAGGCCTTCATGGGCGAACTGCCCTTCCCCGTGGCGCACCTGGATACCGGCCTGGAATTCCCGGAAAGCTATGAGTTCCGGAACCGTTATGCCGAAGAATGGGGCCTCAACCTGATCAAGGATGAGTGCCCGCCCATCGAGATGACGGACCCGACCCTGCCGCCTGGCACGCGCATCGCGGCCCGCAAGTCGCTGGGTCTGGCCGCCGCCCTGGAGAAGTATCAGTTCGACGGGCTGATCACCGGCATCCGCCGTGATGAGCAGGCCACCCGCGCCAAGGAACGCATCTTCAGCCCGCGCGGGCTGGACGGCGCCTGGCAGGCGGCCCACCAGCCGCCCGAATTCTGGGACCAGTACACGATCGAACGCCATCCCGGCACCCATACCCGCGTGCATCCGCTGCTGGCCTGGACCGAGGTTGACGTCTGGCGCTACATCAAGCGGGAGGAAATCCCCCTGGTGCCGCTCTATTTCGCCAAGGATGGCAAGCGCTTCCGGTCGCTGGGTGAAATCGGCATCACCTTCCCGGTGGACAGCAATGCCAGCACCATCGACGAGATCATCGACGAGCTTGAAACCACGCGCACGCCCGAACGCGCCGGCCGGTCCATGGACCATGAGGCCGAAGATGCGTTCGAACGGCTGCGCGCGACTGGTTACCTGTAAGAAGTGGATGTAAAGATTATGGCGAACGCCGCACTCCGGATCGATACATTGTCGGCCGCGACACCGTCCCAAGGTGGAATTGTGAAAAAGGCCCCGCTGGCCCCCTACCCCATCGTCATTGTCGGCCATGTCGATCATGGCAAGTCCACGCTGATCGGCCGCCTGCTGCACGATACCGACAGCCTGCCCGAGGGCCGTCTGGCGGAACTGAAGAAAGTGTCCGAGCAGCGCGGTCTGCATATGGAATGGTCGTTCCTGCTGGACGCGCTGCAGATCGAGCGTGACCAGGGCATCACGCTGGACACCACGCGCATCTGGTTCAGGACGCCCAAGCGCCCCTATGTCATCATCGATGCGCCGGGCCACCGCGAATTCCTGCGCAACATGGTGACGGGGGCCGCCGCTGCCGACGCCGCCGTCCTGGTCACCGATGCCGAACGCGGCATTTCCGAACAGACGCGACGCCATGCCTATCTCCTGTCGCTGCTGGGCGTGCGCAAGGTGATCGTGGCCGTCAACAAGATGGATCTGGTCGGCCATGCCGAAGACGCCTGGAAGGGTGTCGCCGGCGATGTCAGCGACTATCTGCAGAAGCTGGGCATCGAACCGCTTTACGTGATCCCGCTGTCGGCCCGTCATGGCGACAATATCGCCGACCGGTCGGACAAGATGGCGTGGTATCGCGGCCCGACGCTGCTGGAGGCGCTGGACCTGCTGGTCCCCGCCGCCCCGCGCACCGAAGCCGCCTTGCGCCTGCCCATCCAGGACGTGTACCGCAAGGGTGACACCCGTCTGGCCGTGGGCCGTATCGAGACGGGCCGCCTGAAGATCGGCGACAAGGTGGAAATCGCGCCGACCGGCCAGCCTGCCACGGTGGCCAGCATCGATGCCGGCAAGGGCCCGGTGAACGAGGCGCGGGCCGGACAATCGGTCGCCGTCTCCTTCATCGAGGATGCGGCGCTGAACCGCGGGCAGATCATCGCGCTTGCCGGCCACATGCCGCATATCGCCACCACCATCCGCGTCCGCGCCTTCTGGCTGGACCCGGAAAGCCTGACGGCCGGCAGCCGCATCAGCCTGCGTCTGGCCACTTCCGAACATCCGGTGGTGGTGGAGAAGTTCGAGCGTCTGGTGGATGTCGAACATCTGACCGACGGCGAAGGCTCCGAACTGGGTCAGGGCGGTATCGCGGAGATCGTGCTGCGCTCCTCGGCTCCCATCGCCTTTGACCATGCCGGCGAGTTGCCCATCACGGGCCGTGCCGGTCTGGCGCGCGGTGGTCGCATTGTCGGCGGCTGCATCGTGCTGGGGGCCGCCGCCAATGTTACCGTGACCGGCCCCGTCACCGCCGTGAACAGCTCCGTCAACCGCGAGGCGTTCGAGGCGCGTAACGGCCATCGTGGTGGCGTGATCTGGCTGACGGGCCTGTCTGGGGCCGGCAAGTCTACCCTGTCCATGGGCACGCAGCGGCGTCTGTTCGATGATGGCTGGCGCGTGGCCGTGCTGGATGGCGACAATATGCGCAAGGGCCTGAACAAGGATCTCGGCTTCTCCCCCGCCGAACGGCTGGAGAATGTGCGCCGCGTGGCCGAGGTGGCGAAGCTGATGGCGGAGACGGGCAGCGTCGTGCTGGTCAGCTTGATCTCCCCCACCGTCGAACTGCGCGATCTGGCCCGCGCCACGATTGGCGAGGGCTTCCATGAGGTCTGGGTCAAGGCGGACGTCTCCACCTGTGCCGCCCGCGACCCCAAGGGCCTTTATGCCGCTGCCCAGGCCGGCAAGATCCAGCAATTCACCGGCGTTTCGGCCCCGTTCGAGGCGCCGGTGAAGCCCGATCTGGTGCTGGACACGTCGGAGATGGATATCCCGACAAGCAATGAAGTGCTGGTCGCCCATATCCGCCGCCACTTCGCCCTGAGCCAGGCTGACGGTCACGCCGTCGGCATCTGATCCAGACCTGATAAAAAAGGCTCGCGTGGGGAAACCCACACGGGCCTTTTTTTACATTGTCACCCTGGCTATCGCATCAAGCCCGAGGTTACTGGCACAGCCCGGCCGCCCTCCTTGCTTCCCCACAAGGATTGAACGACCCAAGGTCCTCCCAGGCGATCACGCGATCGACCAGAACCATCCGCTTCCACATGCCTAAGTGACCATACTGACTGGACTGACCTGCCTTTGGTATGAGGCCGATAAATCGGAGCCGGTAACCATGCCCAGCCACAGGTTTAAAACCATCCGGCATCTGGGTTTCTTCATCAAATTGCAGCCATGCATTGTGCCGGCTGACATTGGCTTCAGCCATTATCTTCGCATTTTCGCGAAAGATTGATCCTTCAAACTGGTTGATCCAGATACCCGTCATTACTCTTGCCGGTTCAAATGCCAGACATTTGCGATCTCCGACATACGCCATGACCGGCGCCGTATCGTATATTTTCTCGACAAAGCAATGCTCGGGCGTCGGTGCAATTTCCTTCGCGCCACTGCGTGAGGCCACTATGGACAGAAGTAGCAGCACCAGCAAACGCGTCATCGTTCCCCTCACCCGACCGGCCGGTCACGCTGCTCAACCAGCCCCAGCCCCAGCATCAAACACGCCCGCAACGCCTCATTGCTGCGCGGATGGATGGCGACGATCCGGTCCACCCCGAACGCCACCATCCAGCCGGGCAGCGGCGGTGCCGCCCCGTCGGCATCCAGCGGCAGGCCGCCAATGTCCAGCTTCAGATAATCCAGCGCATTCAGCGGCAGATAGCCGGGGTCGGTATGGCGCAGGGACAGATGATCGATGGCGACACGGCAATCCCACAGGCGCAGCGTATCCACGGCATCGGCAAGACCATCCGCCGTCAGGTCGGCATCAAGGGCCGATATCTCGACGATCATGTTGCGGCGCTGGTCATAGGTCAGGTCGCGCACAAATTCCAGGAATACCGGTCCCAGAACGGATCGCCATTGCAGGTTCAGGCTGTGCGGTGTGGCCAGCCGTGACGGTTCATGCTGAAAATGCCGGATGACGCGGCGGTCCAGGACGGGCGTAATCTGCTGCAACAGCCAGGGATCGCGGCGCAACGGCGTGCCCACGGCCCGTTCCAGATGGTCCAGCGCCACCGTGACCTCGGCAAATTCCAGCTCCCAGCGCCCGTCCCGTCCCCGGCGCCAGACCGGGCTTTCCCGCACCAGGGCCGACACGTCGGCCCCGCCCAACACCTGCTCGTAAACCGCCAGCTTATGCACCGCAGCCAGTTGCTGTTGCTCGGCCGCGCTGAGGGTCGGGGGCGGTTCCTCCACCGTCATGGGCGCCACACGCTTCAACAGCGCGGCCAGCCGGCTGGCATCGTGCGGCAGATGGTGGATGGTGAAGCGCGGCGCTCCCATATGCTGTTCGGCAAAATCGGCGGCCACCGCCTTCAACTTGTTGATGAAAGGATGGGCGTTCGTCGTCTCGAACAGGAAAACCTGAGTGTAACGGCCGACATCCACCACTTCGGGCTGGAACTGCGCTGCAAAACTGTCCAGCAGATGCACGATGGATTGCCGGAACAGCGGGTTCTCGGCATAGGGAACCTCCGCCAGGTCCACGACCACGGCCGTGCCCCGGCTGTTCCCCTCGCCCAGCAGCCGAAGCAACCCGGCCGTGCCCGTCAGCATTCCACCCGCTCCCGGTGTTGATCCTCCGGGCAGCTTAGCAGAGACGATACCGGAAGGTGTATATGGCGATGGTGCCGGTTCTCTTTTACGCGCCCACGGCGAAGGTCAGGGTGGCGCTGTGGCTTTTCACCGCCACGGGGCCGTCCGCGGCCTCTACCCGGTGCCGGGCCAGCAACAGGAAGGCGCCTTCCCCGGGCAGGGCGATGCTGGCCTTGCCATCCTTGTCGGTGGTTACCGTCACGGCCTTGGCATGCTCCTCATCCGGCAGGCCGGGACCGTGCAGGCTGATGGCGACACCCGCCACCGGCTTGCCATCCAGCAGCAACCGCACCGGCAGCGCGGCCCCGGCATCCAGGCGGTTGGGATGCGCCAGCGGGATGATTTCCAGCCCCGTGCCGGCCGGCGTCAGCGCCTTGTCGCTGGCAGGTCCCTTGCTGACATAGACATCCGACCGGGTGATGCTTTGCGCTTCGGCAACGCGGGCTCCGGCGGGCGCCCCCTCCCGCTCGCGCAGCGGTTCCCATTTGCCATTGACCAGCGCCATCTTGCGCTTCGCCCCTTCCCGCACGCCGGTGGAGATGCGGTAGGTACCCGTCTCCGGCAGGTCCACCTCGAACAGGGCCAGATCGCGCAGATAGGTGACGGCGGGCAGCTTCACCTTGGCGCCCGAGGGGGTGACGACATGATAATCATCCGCCTTCATCACCACGTCGGGAACAAACATTTCCTCCGCGAACGCCCCCTCCACGGTGATGTGATCCCGCTGCGGCGTGTTGAACAGGTTGGGTTTCAGATAGCCCGTGTGCGCGGCGGCGGGGCCGGCGATCAGCAGCAGGACGGCAAGGGCGGCGGCGGGACGGTGCATGATGGTCTCCGTGAAAGATGCCCTCACTTATTAATAAGAATCATTCTTATTATCAATTCAAATCCGTCAGTGAGAGTCACGAGGGGATCAATAGACATCGCGGCAATAACGCCGCTGTGTGGCCATTTCTTCCAGCATCTCCGGCCCCAGAATATCGGTCAGGGCCGCATGCACTCCGGCGGCCATGCCCTCCAGGCTGCCGCAGACATAGAGGGCGGCACCATCCTCCGCCCATCGGGCAACCGTGTCGCCGGCTGCGGCCAGCAGGTGCTGGACATAGACGGGACGGTCGCCATCACGGGAAAAGGCGCGGTCCAGGCGGGTGAGCATGCCCGAGGCCTGCCACGCGGCCAGTTCATCGGCGAACAGGCTGTCATGTGTCGCCGTGCGCTCCCCGAACAGCAGCCAGTTGCGCCCGTAGCCTGCCGCCGCCCGCGCCTTCAGATGGGCACGCAGGCCCGCGATGCCGGTGCCATTGCCGATCAGGATCAGGGGCCGGTCGTCAACAGGCGGGTGAAAACCGGGATTGCGGCGCAGACGCAGCCGGATCGGGCCGCCGATCGGGGCATGCCGCGTCAACCAGCCCGACCCCAGCCCCAAGCGTCCGTCCGGTCCCGCCATGCGCCGCACCACAAGGTCCAGGGTGCCGTCGGCCGGCAGAGAGGCGATGGAATATTCCCGGTGCGGCAAGGGTTCCCGCCCCGCCGGCAGAATGGTTTCGGCCAGCCAGTGCGACAGGGGGCGGGTTGTGCCGTCACGGGTCTCGGCCCGGTCGCCCCCGGCATCGACCAGGGCGGCGGCGATCAGGTCGGGGGGATTGCACGGCCCCACCTCCGCGATGTCGCCGGCCTGCCAGTCGGCCTTGGCGCCCGGGGGCGGGGTCAGGCGCAGATGGAAGATCGGCGCCCCCGGACTGCCGGGGTTAAGGTGACGGCGGTCCGTCAGCAGCCATTCCTGATAGTCGGGCGCGGTCCAGTCGGGCAGATGCACGTGGCCGGCGATCTGTCCCAGATGATGCTGCCAATGGCGCAGGGCGCCGGCATCACCGTCATCCACCTCCACCATGTCGAACAGCGGCACCGCCCCCTGATGGCGCAGCCAGCCGTCCAGCGCGTGACCAAAGGCGCAGAATTTCGTGTAATCACGGTCACCCAGCGCCAGCAGCCCGTATTTCAGGGTCGGCAGCGGTGCCGACGCGCCCATGACCCGCCGCACAAAGCCGGCCGCGTGGTCAGGTGCATCACCCTCCCCCGTCGTGGAAACGATGAACAGGGCGCGGGTCAGTCCCGACAGGCGGGCCGCATCGATGCGGTCGATGGCTTCGGCCCAGGCCGACTGGCCAGCCCCGATCAGGCCAGCGACCGTGTGCCGGGCCAGGTTTTCGGCGAATCCGGTCTGGGATGCATAGGCGACCAGGATACCCTCTCCCACACCCACGGGGCGGTTGCGCAGGGCATGCCGGCGGAAAATGACCGCGCAGAACAGGGCATAGATTGCCATTACCAGCCCGGCCCAGAGATAGCGCTGGCTCAGCGGGTCCATCACGCATCCTCCACCAGCGCTGCCAGCGCAGGCGTCACTGTTTCGGTGATCCCATTCCCCCGACGCCGGACAAACAGGGCCATGATGCCGCGTTCGGCGGCCCAGGTGGGACCGGCATCAGCGCCCATCACGGTCAGGGCCGTGGCCAGCATGTCAGCCATCATGCAGTCGGTATGCAGCACGGTCACCGCTGCCAGATCATCGGGCACCGGCCAACCGGTTCTGGGGTCCAGCGTATGGGACAGGCGCCGCCCGTCTTGTCCCACCATGAAGCGGCGGCTGTCGCCGCTGGTCGCCACCGACAGACCATGCAGCGCGATCCGGTTGGCGCGACCGCCCGGTCGGCCGTCGCGGCCCGCCGCCTGTTCCAGATCGACCCACCAGGGCGTGGCATCGTGCTTGATGCCCCACCCCCGCAACTCGCCGCCAATATCGACCAGATGGCTCATCACCCCCTGTTCGTCCAGAAAACGGGCGACAAGGTCCACGGCGTAACCCTTGGCGATGGCCGACAGATCCAGGCGAAGGCCGCCCGGCTGCCAGATCCGCCCCGGCTGTACCCGCAGGTCGGTCCAGCGCGGACCGGACAGCAGGGTTTGGATATACCCCTCCTCCGGCGGGCCGGTGACGGGGCCGGGCGGCCCGAAACCCCAGGCATCGACCAGTCCGCCGATGGCCGGATCACAGGCCCCGCCACTGTCTGCCGCCACCGTCAGTGCGGCCGACAGAACGTCCGACAGCATCGGGTCCACACTCACCCAACCCTGCGGCGCGCGGTTATAGCGGCAAAGGTCGCTGGCCGGTTCCCAATGGCTCATCACCGCCACGACCCGGTCCAGGATGGCGACGATCCCCCGACGCAGGCTCAGCGGCTCCGGCCCCTTCGGGGCGATGGCCGCCACGGACCAATAGGTGCCCATGGTCGTGCCCGACAACCGCACCACCGGCGTTTGTGCCGGCGGCAGGGCGGCTGCCGGTGCGTCCAGCGGCAGGATCAGGCGCAGGGGGATGCTGGGATGGATCTTCATCGATGTGACGCCGGCAGTTGCCGCCCCCCCGCCCATGCACGGGGCAGAGGGGCGGAACGGTAACAGCCCTTACTGCGCCAGCACCTCGAACGTGGCCGTATAGCTGGCGGACCGCTTGGTCGCCTGCGGCACGCTGGTCTTGTTGTCCTCGGCCTGGGCGGTCAGCCAGTACATACCGGGGTTAGGCCAGGTGATGGTGAAGGCGCCATCCTTGTCGGTCTTCACCTTCATTTCGCCCAGGTCGTTGCGGTAACGGATGCCGCCGGGAATAACCGTGACGTCGATATTGGCGGCGGGCTTGCCGTCCAGCAGCAGCTTGAAGCTGGCCTTCTCACCCGCGAACAGGTCGTTCGGATGGGTGACGGGGGACAGTTCCAGGCCCTTGCCCGTGGGCTTCAGCACCGTGTCTGTCGGCTTGCCGGCCGTGGCGAAGAATTCCAGACGGCGGGCCCCTTCGGTCACCTGCAGCTTTTCGGCATTGGCCGGCACTTCCTTGGCGAAGCTCTCCGCCGTGCCGCGCCAGCGCTTGCGCTGCCCGTTTTCTTCCCAACTGGCCATGACGCCACCGCTGGCCAGCGCCACCTTATAGGTGCCCGGCTGCGTCAGATGCACATCGAAGGTGCTGCGATACTTGCCCGTCGCCTGGTTCTCGGCCGTGCCGACCGAGCCGTCGGGATTGGTGACAGCCAACCCGTCCAGGCGCAGCGGCACATGTTCGAAATAGAACAGGTCGTTGGACACGGCGGCATCGACCGTGATCCACGGGTCCTGGCCCGACAGGACGGTGGCCGAAGGCAGCATCCATTGCCGGTGGGCCGCCGCCGGACCGGCGATGGAAACGGCCAGCGTCAGGGCCAGGGTGGCGCGAGTAAGCAGCGACTTCATGGGGCAGGCTCCTGTGATCTTGATGTCAATTGGACGGTGGGGCGTTCAACCCTTCACTTCGACCGCGATACGGCCCAACTCGGTCTCACCCTTGGCCTCGGTCTTGGTGTCCTTGCCGTTCCAGTCGAACGGCACGCGGATCAGTTCACGCCCGCCCACCTCGCGCGCGGCCTCCACCACCAGGGCGTAGGAACCGGGCTTCAGGCCGTTCAGGGGGGCCTTGGCGCTGTCCCAGGTCAGCCGGTTCTCACCCACTGGCAGGGTCGGTGCCGACACGCCATCCACCGGCATGGTCAGGTCGCGACCCGACCGGCGCCACCATTGGCGCATGTCCTTCAGCCATTTCGTCCCCTCATTGTCGCGCATCTTCACGTCATAGCGGACGGTCAGGTTGGCGACGAACTGCTGGTCCGGCGTCTCGATCCAGGCCGCGACATAGGGGCGGTGATATTCCGCCACCTCCAGCTTGGGGATCTCCACCGTCACCGCCAGTTCCCCGGCAAGCGCAGGGGTGACGGCCAGACCGGTCAGCGAAAGCGACAGAAGCGTGCGCATGGGTTCAATCCTGAAAGATCAGTGGATAAGAAGGATCAGCAGCAGGACAGGCGCCACCAGCCCCAGCCCGACCAGCGGCCAGGTGCTGGGGCGATTGCCCGCATGCAGGTGCAGAAGGAAAAGGCCGGTAATGCAGAAGACCAGGCAGGCTACGGCGAAGATGTCCAGGAACCAGGACCAGATCGCCCCCGTCCCCCGTCCCTTGTGCAGATCGTTGAGGTAGGAGACCCAGCCCCGGTCCGTCACCTCATGGAGGACGGCGCCATCCGCGCGGGCGATCGTCGCCCAACCGTCACCGCCGGGGCGCGGCAGGGCGATGTAAAGCTCGTCATCGGACCATTCGGGTACACCGGCGGCAACGTCCAGCCGCAATTCGGTCCGGAACCAATCCACGATGACAGCCGGCACCGGTCCCGCACCGATCTCCAGTGCGGGACGCAGCGTCTCGGGCAGGACAGCCTCCACCGTCACGGTCTTCGGCTTGGCCTCCACATGGCGGGCATTGTTCAGGGTGATGCCGGTCACGGCGAACAGCAGCATGCCGATCAGGCACAGGGCCGAACTGACCCAATGCCATTGGTGCAGATGCTTCAACCAGAAGGACCGCCGCCCCTGCTGCTCCACCCCCGTCGCCATGTCCCCGCTTCACCCGCGATTGATAATGGCTCGCAAGAAAGCACGGGTGCGAGTTATTCGCAATAGCGAAACGGCGGGCTGGGTATTCGCAAATCAGATGAAGGGTTTGGTGGGGCGGGGCGTAGGGCGTGTTCAGGCGACCGCCGACAAACCCCGTCGCGCGACGAGCGACAGCAACTTTAATGATGCGCCCTGCGGATGACGCTCGCCGCGCTCCCACTGGCTCACCAAGCCGGTCGTTACGTTCAGATAGCGGGCGAAGACGGCCTGGCTGGCACCTTCACGTTCGCGCAACGCCTTGATCTCTTCGGGTGCAAGCGGCGTCACCGGGGTCAGACATCCGTCATCGAACTGACGCATGGTCTGCTTATCTATCAGGCCAGCGCCGTACAGACCTTCGGCGGTTTCATGAATGGACGCCATCACGTCGCTACGATATTGCTTCGGCATCCCGTGAAATCTCCACAAATGTTCCGGACCGCAGCGCAGCCTCCAGTCGTTCGTCGTCAAGACTCAGAATCTGCTGAGCCAAGACCTTGAACATATCCACTTCATCCCGATGGATATTCCCAGATCAATCTTGGCAAACCCATGGACGAAGAACGCCAGACTCCCCACTCTCAACAAGATGATGTTACGGAATCCGCCGGATTTTCCAGCAACCGGACGGGCAACACGCTGCTTGATCACGCCGCCGCCAAGGTCGGCATCAGAAATGCCGGCCTTTCGGGCAAAGCGGGTAAAGGACTTGCTCCTGAATATCCGCACATTGACCCATCGTCGGTCAGACAGTCCTTACTATAACACTCTGCATTATACCCCAGAGCCACGTCACCCCACCCCCAACACCCGCTCCACTACCCCTTCCAGGATGGCCGTCGCCGCCACCAGTTCATCCAGCGGCACATATTCGTTGGCCTTGTGCCCCTGCCAGCCGGCACCCGGCCCGAAATTGACGATCTCGATCCCGTCATCGGCGAAATAGCGGCCGTCGCTGGCGCCGGTATCTTTCAGGAACCGGGCCGGCGCGCCCGTCACCCCTTCGATCGACGCACAGAGTGCCGACACCAGCGGTCCCTTATACGGGGCGCGGAAGCCGTTGGTGCCGGTCAGCAGGCGGCAGGACAGATGCTCGGCCTCGGGATGCGCCTTGACCAGCGCTTCGATCTCGGCAAAGGCCTCGGCGATCTTCTCCTCCGGCAGCAGCCGGCGGTCGATCTCCACGCGGGCCAGGTTGGGCACAACATTGGTGTTCTCGCCGCCGCGGAAGATGCCGATATTCATGGTCGATTGCTGGTCGCCGACCTTTCGATCCCGCAGCCGCTCCGCCATCACGGCATCAATATGGGTCATCACCCGCATCAGGCGCAGGATGGCATTGTCGCCCGCCGCCGGGTTGCCGGCATGGGCCGAAAGCCCGCGCGCCGTCACCTCCACCCACATCACCCCGCGTTCGGCTGTGATCAACTGATTTTCCGTCTGCGTACCGACCACCAGCATGTCGGGCTTCACGGCCCCGACCTCGCGCAGGTAATAGGCACCGTCGGGGCCCAGATTCTCCTCATCCCCGCAGAAGGTGAAGACAATCCGGCCGCGCGCCGGCCCACCGCGCCGCGCCACCTGCTCCGCCAGCCAAAGCTGGGCCGCCATCGATCCCTTGCAATTGCCCGCACCCAAGCCGTGGACGCGCCCGTCAATGACGGTGGCCACCAGCGGTTCCGTCTCCCACATGGCGCGTTCGCCGATACCCACGGTGTCGGCATGGGCATTAAACATCAGGGTCGGGCCGGGTGCGGCCCCGTCCCACTCCGCCACCACATTGGCGATCTGCGGCCGGTCGCGGTGCAGGATCTGCACATGATAGCCCGCCTTCTCCAGCCGGTCGGCGGCATAGGCGCAGATGGCCGCCGTGTCGCCCGGGGGAAAGGTGCTGGGGATGGCGATCAGGTCGGACAGGATGGCAAGGACGGGATGGGGCATGGGGGGACCTGGACATTCATGGTTTGGCAGGTCGCATCAGCGTCAGCGCATGCGACATTGGCGGCCTTGACGGCGGGCGGCATGCGGGTGCCGCCCCCTTATGCGACCGGCGCCCTAACCCGCCAGCTTTGCCAGCGTTTCCGCCAGCACGGCCGCCCCCGCATGGCAATCCTCGGGCGAGGCATATTCCACTTCATTATGGCTGATCCCATCCTTGCACGGGATAAAGATCATGCCGGTGGGGCAGCGCGGGGCCATGAACTTGGCATCGTGATTGGCGCCCGACGGCATGTCGCGGTTGGCATAGCCCAAGCCCTGCGCCGCTTCACGCACAGCATCCACCACCGCTGCGTCGAAATCCACGGGTGCCGTCGTGCTGGTCTCCTTCACCACCACGGTACACGGGGCGGCCAGCGACTGGATCAGCGGGGCCACCTTGTCCCCACGCTCCTTCACCAGACCTGCGTCGGGATGGCGGAAATCGATGGTGAAGATCACCTTGCCGGGGACGGTATTGGGCGATCCGGGCAACACCTCGAACCGGCCAAAGGTGCAGCGGATGATATCATCCGGGTCATGCATCAGGTCGTTCAGGGCATTGACCATTTTCAATGCCGTCTGGAACGCGTCCTTGCGGGCGCCATGCGGGGTGGTGCCGGCATGGGCCTCCTGGCCCGTCACCTCCACCTGGAACCAGCGGCTGCCCTGGATACCCTGCACCACGCCGATGGTCTTGCCTTCGGCCTCCAGGCGCGGGCCCTGTTCGATATGGGCCTCGACATAGGCGGCAGCATGCGATCCGAAGTCGCGCACCGGCATGGACGGGGCCAGCGACAGGGTTTCGGCCAGCGCGTCGCGCACGCTGATCCCCTTCGCGTCGTTGCAGGACAGCACCATATCCAGATCCATCTTGCCCGCGAACAGGGCCGATCCCATGCAATAGGGCTGGAAGCGGGAGCCTTCCTCATTGGTCCAGGCCACGACCTCGACCGCATGTTTGGTCACCGCGCCCGCATCCTCCAGCGCCTCCAGCACCTCGAACCCCGCCAGGACGCCATAAACGCCGTCATAGCGCCCGCCCGTGGGCTGGCTGTCCAGATGGCTGCCCGTCATGATGGGCGGCAGGGTCGGGTCGGACCCTTCGCGGCGCACATACAGGTTGCCGATGCCGTCCGTGGAGACCGAGAATCCCCGCGCCGTGGCCCAGCTTGTCAGCAGCGCGCGGGCCAACCCATCCTCGCGGGACAGCGCCGGGCGATTGACGCCCCCCTTCTCCGTCGCACCGATCTTCGCCATATCGGCCAGCCGTTGCGCCAGTCGATCCTGGCTGACATGGGCGGCAATGGAACCGAAAGACCGGTTGCTGGGATAGGTCATGCGCGGAAATCCCTGTTGCTGAACGTCTATTGTCGGGACTGTTTTCGGCCCCGAACAAAATGTTGCACCGCATCATTGTTCTGTAAAGCGACTTGACAGGGGACGTTTCCTGTTCTGCCATGCTTTCTTTTGGATCGATATGGAACACCATGGCCGATTGCGTCCGCTTTGTGCACCGGGGACAGGTTGTCACCCTGTCCGATGTCCCGCCCACCCGCACCGTGCTGGATTACCTGCGCGAGGATCGGGGGCAGCGCGGCACCAAGGAAGGCTGTAACGAAGGGGATTGCGGCGCCTGCACCATCGTGTTGGGCACACGGGACGGCGTGCTGGGCATGGCGGAGGCGGAGAATATACGCTACCGCGCCGTCAATGCCTGCATCCTATTCGTGACCGCCCTGGACGGCAAGGAACTGGTGACGGTGGAGGATCTGGCCGGGCCCGATGGCAGCCTGCATCCCATCCAGCAGGCGCTGGTCGACCATCATGGCAGCCAGTGCGGTTTCTGTACGCCCGGCATCGTGATGTCGCTGTTCGCGCTGTACCATGGCGAGGCTG
The DNA here is from genome assembly GCF_017996735.1 of Niveispirillum sp. Taxonomy (GTDB): domain Bacteria; phylum Pseudomonadota; class Alphaproteobacteria; order Azospirillales; family Azospirillaceae; genus Niveispirillum. The sequence continues at coordinate 56,012 of NZ_JAGOGJ010000004.1, read as the reverse complement.
CTCCCGACCGTAGCCGCATCGACAGCGCCCTGGCCGGCAATCTATGCCGTTGCACCGGCTATCGCCCCATCGTGGAGGCCGCCCGCGCCATGGGTCGTGCGCCCGACGCCCATACGGCCGGCATGATGGAAACGCTGGCCCTGTTGCGCAGCATCGACCGCACGGACACCCTGACGCATGCCGGCGGCAAGGTCTTCGCCCCCGCCACGACGGAGCAGTTGGCCGCACTGGTCCTGGCCCATCCTGGCGCCACGCTGGTCGCCGGGGGCACCGATGTCGGCCTGTGGGTGACCAAGCAGTTCCGCGACCTGGGGACCATCATCCATATCGGTGGCATCCGTGATCTGGCCCGGATCACGGATGCCGACGGCGTCATCACCATCGGCGCCGCCGCCACCGTCACGGATGCGGCGGAGATACTGGCCCCCCTCTATCCCGACCTGGGCGAGTTGTTCCGCCGTTATGGTTCCGAACAGGTGCGCAATTCCGCGACGCTGGGCGGCAATATCGCCAATGGCTCCCCCATCGGGGACAGCATGCCCGCCCTGATCGCCCTGGGTGCCCGCCTTGTGCTGCGGCGCGGCGAGATTGTCCGCGATATGCCGCTTGAGGATTTTTTTCTGGCTTATCGCCAGACGGCGCTGCAGCCGGGCGAATTCGTGGCGGCCATCCGCGTGCCCGAGCCGGCCGCCGGGCAGGTCTTTGCCTGCTATAAGATTTCCAAGCGTTTCGACCAGGATATCTCCGCCGTCATGGCCGGGTTCAGCCTGACCCTGGCTGATGGTATCGTGACCGAGGCGCGGCTGGCCTTCGGCGGCATGGCCGGAACCCCGAAAAGAGCCGCCGCCGCCGAGGCCGCCCTGATCGGACGTCCCTTCGACGATGCCGCCGCCCGCGATGCCGCCGCCACCCTTGCCCAGGATTTCCAACCCCTGACCGACATGCGCGCCAGTGCCGATTACCGGCTGATCACGGCCGGCAACCTGATCCTCAAATGGCGGATGGAACAAGCCCTGCCCACGACCGCGACCCGCGTCCCCGCCTTTGCCCGTGCCATCGGAGGGGGCGCATGAGCCACCGTTCCCCCCGCGCCCCGGCATCAATCCCCTTCCCCGCCACACATCAGGCCATCCGTCATGACAGCGCGCCGCTGCATGTCACGGGTGCCGCCCGCTATGTCGATGATATGCCGGAACCGCCGGGCCTGCTGCATGTCGCCCTGGGGCAGAGTGCCAAGGCCCATGCCCGCATCCTGTCGATCGACCTGTCCGCCGTGCGTGCCTATCCAGGCGTCGTGGTGGTGCTGACCGCCGCCGATATCCCGGGCACGAACGATGTCGGCCCTGTGGTCGCCGATGATCCCATCTTCGCCGACACCCTGGTCGAATATGTGGGCCAAAGCCTGTTCGCCGTTGCCGCCGAGACCCGGATTGCGGCCCGCGCCGCCGCCCGGCTGGCCAAAGTGACTTATGCCGACCTGCCGGCGGTGATCACCATCGCCGAAGCCCGCGCCGCCGAAAGCCACATTCTGCCGCCCAAACGTGTGGAACGCGGCGACCCGTTGCGGGTGCTGACCACGGCACCCCATCGGCTGACCGGCCATCTTGCCATGGGCGGGCAGGATCATTTCTATCTGGAAGGCCAGATTTCCATGGCCGTGCCGGGGGAGGATGGGGACATGCATGTCCTCTGCTCCACCCAGCATCCATCGGAGGTGCAGCATCTGGTGGCCCGTGCCCTGGGCCGCTCCGATCATCATGTCGTGGTGGAGGTCCGCCGCATGGGCGGCGGTTTCGGGGGCAAGGAAACCCAGGCCAGCCTTTTCGCTGCTGTCGCTGCCCTGGTCGCGGACCGCACGGGCCGCCCGGCAAAGCTGCGCCTGGACCGCGACGACGACATGGTGATGACGGGCAAGCGCCATGATTTCGAGGTCGCCTATGATGTCGGTTTCGACGATGCCGGCCGCATCCTGGCCCTCGACATCGTTCTGGAAAGCCGCTGCGGCATGTCGACCGACCTGTCGGGCGCCATCAATGACCGCGCCATCTTTCACGCCGACAATTGCTATTTCCTGCCAGATGTCCGCATCACCTCCTACCGCTACAAGACGCACACCGTCTCCAACACCGCCTTCCGGGGGTTCGGCGGGCCGCAGGGCATGTTGGCGATCGAGGGGGTGGTGGGTGACATCGCCCATCATCTGGGCCTAGACCCGCTGGCCGTTCGCCGCGCCAACCTCTATGGCGGACCGGGCCGCGATGTGACGCCCTATGGCATGAAGGTGGAGGATTTTATCGCCGACAGCCTGATGGAAAGGCTGGAATCCTCTGCGCATTATCAGGCCCGCCGTACCGCCATCGCCGCCTTCAACGCGGCCAGCCCCGTGCTGAAACGCGGCATCGCGCTGACCCCGGTCAAGTTCGGCATTTCCTTCACCACCAGCTTCCTCAATCAGGCCGGTGCCCTGATCCATGTCTATACCGACGGTTCCGTCCTGCTAAACCATGGCGGCACGGAAATGGGCCAGGGGCTTTACACCAAGGTGGCGCAGGTGGTGGCCGATGTCTTCGGCATCGGCCTGGACCGGGTGCGCATCACCTCGACCCGCACCGACAAGGTACCCAACACGTCCGCCACCGCCGCATCGGCCGGCGCCGACCTGAACGGCATGGCCAGTTTTAACGCCGCCCGCACCATCCGCGACCGGCTGGCCGGCTTCATCGCCGGACGCTGGGGGGTGGAGCCATCCGCCCTTTGCTTTGCCCATGGCAAGGTGACGGGGGACGACCGGTCGATCAGCTTCGAAGACCTGATCCGCCAGGCCTATCTGGCCCGCATTTCCCTGTCCGCCACCGGCTTCTACGCCACGCCGAAGATCGATGTGGACAAGGAAACCCTGATCGGCCGCCCCTTCTATTATTTCGCCTATGGCGCCGCCGTGTCGGAGGTGGTGATCGACACGCTGACGGGGGAGACCAGGCTGCTGGCCGTGGATATCCTGCATGATTGCGGCACCTCCCTGAACCCCGCGCTGGACCGGGGACAGGTGGAGGGGGCCTATGTGCAGGGCATGGGCTGGCTGACCATGGAGGAACTGGTGTTCGACGGGGCCGGCCACCTGCGCACCCACGCGCCCAGCACCTATAAGATCCCCGGCTGCGGCGACATTCCCGATCATTTCACCGTGGACCTGATCAACCAGCCCAACCGGGAGGAGACGATCCACCGGTCGAAGGCTGTGGGCGAACCGCCCTTCATGCTGGCCATTTCCGCCTACCACGCCATCAAGGCGGCGGTGGCGGCGTCGGGGGGGACAGGGCCTGTGGTGCTGGATGCACCGGCCACGCCGGAACGGGTTCTGATGGCGGTGCGGGCCCGGCAGGCGGGGGCAGAGCCATGATTCAGGACTGGATAAACGCCCTGGCCGATTGCCAGCGGGAGGGCCGGGCCAGTGTCCTGGTCACTGTAACGGAGGTTGCCGGGTCGGCCCCCCGGCCGGCGGGAACCAAGATGCTGGTCACCACCGACACGCTGCACGGCACGATCGGCGGTGGGGCGCTGGAATTCACCGCCATCGAAACCGCCCGCGCCCTGCTGGATGGCGATGTAACGAAGTTACGGACGCAATCGTACCCGCTTGGCCCGGCGCTGGGCCAATGCTGCGGTGGCCGTGTCACGCTTCTGTTCGAACCGGTGCGCCCACCGACCCTGCGTATCGCCCTGTTCGGGGCCGGCCATGTGGCCAAGGCCCTGGTGACGGTCCTGGGCACCCTGCCGGCAAGGGTCAGTTGGGTCGACAGCCGGCCCGACCAGTTCCCCAGCCCCCTTCCCGCCAACTGCGCGGCCTTCGTGGCGGAGGCGCCAGAGACCTTGCTGTCATCCGGTTTCAGCCATGTGCTGATCATGACGCATGATCATGCGCTGGATTACCGCCTGACCCGCGGCGCCCTGTCCTTGCCGGGCCGGCCATTCGTGGGTGTCATCGGTTCGCGGACCAAGCGGGCGCGGTTCGCGGCCCGGCTGCGGGCCGATGGGCTGGACCCCGCGCGGCTGACCTGTCCCATCGGCCTTCCCGGTCTGACGGGCAAGCATCCCGGCGAAATCGCGGTGGCGGTGGTGGCACAATTGCTGTCCACCGCCACCCCGGCACCTGTCGCCCCGACCGAAGCTGTTAGCGATAACAAGTGTAGCGGCTGCGCCACGCCCTGTAGCGACGACAGGCCATGAGAAATTGTTAATTCATAAAATTGCTTTCAGTATTCCGCGCATAGCTAAAAGCCTATGCGTAGTGAAATTACCGGCATAAGCTTGAACTTATAAAGGAACCACCGGCCCACGGGACCGGCGGCGATGTTGGGGGAAGCGAGCGAACAAGGTAACCATGACGGCATATCCTGCCGTCCGGCTTTGTGAGGATCGCGATGAAGAATGCCATTTCCGCCCTGATCCTTTCCACCACGCTTCTGTTGGCCGCCGGCCCGGCGATGGCGGATATTGCGGCCCTGAACGCGGCCTGTGGCGGCGTGCCGGCCGCACCATCGACCACCAAGGGCGATACGGCGGATGAGGTCGCCATGCGCGCCTATGGTGCCGGCATGCGGGATTACACTGCGCGCCTGATGTCCTACCTCACCTGCCTGGACAATCACCCGGCCAGTGCCGCCGACATGGCATCCGCCAGTTATCGTCGCGACGTGATCAACCATCGCCAACAGGTGGCCGATCAGTTGGAACGCACGGTCACCCGCTTCAACGCGGAATTGCGGGAATTCAAGACGCGGCAGGCACAGGTCGCCGCTGTTCCTTGAAAGCCGGAAGACAAGGCGGCGGCGGGTATGGCCGTCGTCGCCGGAAATTAGTAATATAATCTGACTAATGTGCTGTTCCTGTCCCCGATTCCGGTTAGGATGCGCGCCATCACGACCAGAAAAGCGGGGGAGGAAAAACACATGAAAGGTTTGCACCGCAGTCTGGCCCTGTGCCTGGGCCTGCTGACATCGCTTCCGGCCTGGGGCCAGGATGCCACTATCGCCGTACAGGTGGGGCAGCCGGGTCCGGTCCTGGCCCCGGAAATTCAGGGCCAGTTCGCCGAACATCTGGGCCGCCTGATCTATGAAGGCATCTGGGTCGGGGAAAAATCGTCGATCCCCAATATCAAGGGGTATCGCAAGGATGTGCTGGAGGCGTTGAAGGCCATCCGCGTGCCGCTGATCCGCTGGCCCGGCGGCTGTTTTGCCGATGAATATCATTGGCGCGACGGCATCGGTCCCCGCAACAAGCGGCCCGTCGGGGTCAATACCAACTGGGGCGGTGTGGCGGAAACCAATGAATTCGGCACCCATGAATTCATGGAATATTCTGAACTGGTCGGCGCCCGGACCTACGTGAACGGCAATATCGGCACCGGTTCGGCCCGGGAGATGGCCGACTGGGTCGAATATATCACCAGCCCGTCGAAATCCACGCTGGCCCAGACACGCCGCGCCAACGGGCGGGACAAACCCTGGACCTTGGACTGGTTCGCCATCGGGAACGAGACCTGGGGCTGCGGCGGCAATATGCGGGCGGAATATTATACCGACCAGCTACGCCAGATCCGCACCTTCATCAAGCCCGCCCCCGGCCAGCCGACCAGGATCATCGCCGCCGGGTCCGGCACCGATGATGTAAGCTGGACCGATACCGTGATGGCCGGCGCCGGCAGCATGATCGATGCCATCAGCCTGCATCATTACGCCCTGCCCTCCATGGGCCGCCCCACCAGGGGCACCTGGAAGGAGAAGGGGTCGGCGACGGAATTTACCGAGAGCGACTGGTTTGCCCTGATGCACAGCGCCCTCTATATGGACGATCTGATCGCCAAGCATGTGGCCGTCATGGACAAGCATGACCCGCAGAAGAAGGTGGCGCTGGTCGTCGATGAATGGGGCAACTGGTTCGACCCCACGCCCGGCAGCAATCCCGGCTTCCTGGAACAGCAGAACAGTTTGCGCGACGCCCTCACGGCCGCCATCAACCTGAACATCTTCCATAAGCATGCCGACCGGGTGCGGATGGCCAATATCGCGCAGATGGTCAATGTGCTGCAGGCCCTGATCCTGACCGACGGGCCGAAGATGCTGCTGACCCCCACCTATCATGTCTTTGACATGTACAAGGATTTCCAGGGGGCCACACAGTTCCCGGTCACCGTGACCGGGCCGAAATACACCTATGCCGAACGCAGCCTGCCATCGATCAGCGCATCGGCCGCGCGGGCCAAGGATGGGAGTATTCTAGTGGCGCTGGCCAATATCGATCCGAACAACACCGTATCGACCAGCATCAACCTGGACGGGGCGACGGCGGCCAGCGTGTCGGGCCGTATCCTGACGGCATCCGCCATGAACAGTCATAACAGCTTTGCACAGCCGGAAACGGTGAAGCCGGCTCCCTTCACGGGGGCAGGTGTCAACGGTTCTACCCTGTCGGTAACACTGCCGCCCAAATCGGTGGTGGTGCTGACCGTCAGATAAACGGAGCCTGGGAAACGGGGAAGCGGTCCAACGCCCGCTCCCCCGTACGGTCATTCATGTCCCCACGGGGCTGGCGGGGCGGCAACAGGCTTCGTCAGGTCAAACACCATGCGCACCACCCGTCCCGGCCGCGACAATTCATAGGTGAAGCGGTCCTGCCCCCTCTCCAGCGCCCAGACATTCTGCTGCGCACCGGGCGGCAGCTTGTTGTCGGCAAACAGCGCGCGGGAAAAGGCATCGGTGGGGAATTCCTGCCGCTCCGCCGTGCCGGGGGACAGGGTGTCACCGCCATATTGGGTCAGTGTGTCCTCCGTCCCGTCCGCATGCCGGTGATCATGCTTCAGGCGCAGACCGGTGGCGGTGCGCGTCACGATCCAGGTGCGCGACCGGTCCTCACCCACATGCAGGGGGATACGCACCTCACCCGCCTTGCAGTCGCGGACATGCATGACCAGCCGCTTGCCCACGAAGGGATCGTTGGCGGCCCCACCCTCGTTGGTGGTGATCGTGCCTTCGAATGCCTTGCCGCAAAGCGCCCGCAGACTGTTCAGGAAATCATCCGCTGGCGCGGCGGCGGCCGGAAGCGCGGCCAACAGGGAGAGCCCGGCCAGAATGGTGCGAATGCGCATGGATCCAACTTTCCTGTTATTTATTATCCGGCCGAAATGAAATCGGCCCGCCACACCTTGCGGTGGGCGGGCCGATCCTAACCGATACGGGGGTCGGTTACAGCCGTTCGATGACCATGGCGATGCCCTGGCCGCCGCCGATGCACATGGTGACCAGACCATAGCGGCCACCGATACGCTCCAGCTCATACAGCGCCTTCACGGTGATGATGGCGCCAGTGGCGCCCACCGGATGGCCCAGGGAAACGCCGGAACCGTTGGGGTTCACCTTGTCGGCCGGGAAGTCCAGCAGCTTGGCGACCGCGCAGGCCTGGGCGGCGAAGGCCTCGTTGCTTTCGATCACATCGATATCGGCAACGGTCAGGCCGGCGCGGTCCAGGGCCACGGGCACGGCATGCACCGGACCCAGGCCCATCACTTCCGGCTCCACCCCGGCATGACCCCAACTGACGATGCGGGCCAGCGGCTTGGTACCGCGCTTTTCCGCTTCGGCGGCGGACATCAGCACCACGGCGCCGGCGCCGTCATTGACGCCTGACGCGTTGCCGGCCGTGACAGAACCGTCCTTCTTGAAGACGGGCTTCAGCTTGGAGAAATCCGCCTCGCTGGCGTCGGCACGGAAATGCTCGTCGGTGTCGAACAGCTTGGTGCCGCCCTTCACCTTCACTTCCACGGGCAGGATCTGCGACTTGAACCGACCCTCTGCGGTGGCGCGGGCGGCACGGCGATGGCTTTCCAGGGCCAGGGCATCCTGGGCGGCGCGGTCGATACCATGGCGCTCGGCCACGTTCTCGGCGGTGATACCCATATGGATTTTGTGGAACGGGTCGGTCAGGACGGTGACCATGGCGTCCACCACGGCGGCGTCGCCCATGCGCTGGCCCCAGCGGACCGACGGCATGACATGCGGCGACCGGCTCATGCTTTCCGCGCCACCGGCCACGGCCACATCGCATTCACCCAGCTTGATCATCTGGGCCGCGGAAATGATGGCCTGCACGCCCGAACCGCAGAGGCGGTTCAGCGTCAGCGCCGGGGCCTGGACCGGCACACCGGCATTCACGGCCGCCACGCGCGCCAGATAGGCGTCGTGCGGGCCGCTGGGGATAACCTGCCCCATCACCACATGCTGCACATCCTCGGGCGCGATGCCGGCCCGGCTGATGGCTTCCTTGATCACCAGCGTGCCCAGGTCAGCCGGGGCATAATCCTTCAGGCTGCCGCCGAATCCGCCGATGGCGGTACGGGTACCGGCAACGATGACTACTTCATTCAACGCGCTCACGGGGGGACCCTCCGATTCATTTATTTTGCGTCGCAACAAAATAGTCTGTCGGTAGTGGCGGCGCAACCGTTACATAAACAAGCGTTTAAAAGCAGGGGCGGAAACGACATTTCGTTTCCGCCCCGTTCCGGCCTCAGCGGTCGGTGAAGCCCGGCAGCCGCTTGTTGATGAAGGCGTCCATGCCTTCCTTCTGGTCATCCAGCGCAAAGGTAGCGTGGAAGACGCGGCGTTCGAACAGCAACCCTTCGTTCAGGCTGCTCTCGAAGGCGCGGTTCACGGACTCCTTGGCCATCATGGTGACGGGGCGCGACATGGCGGCGATCTTTTCCGCCGTCTTGATCACCTCGTCCATCAGATTGGCCAGCGGCACGATGCGCGCCACCAGGCCCGCCCGCTCCGCCTCTTCGGCATCCATCATGCGGCCGGTCAGGCACATTTCCATGGCCTTGGCCTTACCGATGGCGCGGGTCAGGCGCTGGGTGCCACCGGCGCCGGGGATGGTGCCGATGGTGATTTCCGGCTGGCCGAATTTGGCATTGTCGGCGGCGATGATGAAGTCGGCCATCATGGCCAGTTCACAGCCGCCACCCAGCGCATAGCCGGCGACGGCGGCAATGGTCGGCTTGCGGCAGGTGGCCAGCCGGCCCCACTTCTTGGTGATAAAATCGTTCAGGTACGTGTCCTGATAAGTGAACTTCGCCATCTCCTTGATGTCGGCACCGGCGGCAAAGGCCTTTTCCGACCCGGTAATGACGATGACATGGATGGCGGCGTCATCTTCGAAGATGTTCAGTGCCTTTTCCACATCGGTCACCAGACCGTCGGACAGGGCGTTCAGCGCCTTGGGCCGGTTCAGGCGGATGATGCCCACCTTGCCCTTGGTTTCCACCAGGATGTTCTCGTAGGTCTCGGTCATTTCGGTCTTGCCCTCTTCTATTCGTTCCCTCAGACGCCGGGCGCCGCCATCTGGCGGCTTGGCTCACGGCGCATGGGCGCCAGGCTGGCGGTCGCCAGCCTCCAACCTACCAAAGGCATGCCTTTGGTAGGTTGGCATTATGCCCCACCCAGCAGCCGGCGGGCGATGATCACGCGCATGATCTCGTTGGTACCTTCCAGGATCTGATGGACGCGCAGGTCACGCAGGATGCGTTCCACCGGATACTCGCGGATGTAACCATAACCGCCATGAAGTTGCAGCGCATCATTGGCGACCTTGAAACCGGCATCGGTGGCAAAGCGCTTGGCCATGGCACAGTAGAGTGTGGCATCCGGGTCGCGCGCATCCAGCTTCGCGGCCCCCCGGTGGACCATCAGCCGGGCGGCTTCCAGTTCCGTCGCCATGTCGGCGAACTTGAACTGCAATGCCTGGAATTCGTTCAGCGCCTTGCCGAACTGCTGCCGCACCTCCATATGCCCCCGCGCCGCCTCCAGACAGGCCCGCGCCCCGCCCAGCGAGCAGGAGGCGATGTTCAGACGGCCGCCATCCAGCCCCTTCATGGCGATCTTGAAGCCGTCGCCTTCCTGGCCCAGCCGGTTGGCGACGGGGACGCGGGCCCCCTCGAAAATCACCTGGCAGGTGGGCTGGCTGTTCCAGCCCATCTTCTTTTCCTGCTTGCCGAAGGACAGGCCCGGCGTGCCCTTTTCCACGACAAGGCAGGAAATGCCCTTCGGCCCCTGCCCGCCCGTGCGTACCATCACGACATAGATGTCGGACGCCCCGCCGCCGGAGATGAAGGCCTTGGACCCGTTCAGCACATAATGGTCGCCGTCGCGCTCCGCCTTCGTCCGGAGGGAAGCGGCATCGGAGCCGGCCCCCGGCTCGGTCAGGCAATAGCTGGCGAACTTGGCCATGGAGAACAGGTCGGGCAGGAAACGGGCCTTCTGGTCCTCGTCCCCGAACGTATCGATCATCCAGGCGGCCATGTTGTGGATGGAGAGATAGGCCGCCGTCGACGGGCAGGCCGCCGACAGTTCCTCGAACAGGATCGACGCGTCCAGCCGGCCCAGGCCGGTGCCGCCATGCGCCTCGCCGCAATAGATGCCGGCGAAGCCCAGTTCGGCGGCCTTGCGCAGCGTGTCGACGGGGAAGATGTGATGTTCATCCCATTCGCCGGCGAACGGGGCCATGTGTTCGGCCGCGAAACCGCGTGCCAGATCCTGGATGGCGCGCTGGTCTTCGGAAAGATCGAAATCCATGAGGCGATCCTGTCGGTGAAAATGGATGCGGCCCCGGCCCTCAACTGAGGCCGGGGCCGTCTTCAGGCGGTGATCAGCCCATGGTCGGGATGACGAAGGACGCGCCGGAGCGGATGCCCGAGGGCCAGCGCGAGGTCACCGTCTTGGTCTTGGTGTAGAAGCGGATGCTGTCCGGCCCATGCTGATTCAGATCGCCGAAGCCCGAGCGCTTCCAGCCGCCGAACGTGTAATAGGCCAGCGGCACGGGGATCGGCACATTGATGCCGACCATGCCAACATCCACACGCGCCGCGAAGTCGCGGGCCGTATCGCCGTCCCGCGTGAAGATGGCGACGCCATTGCCATATTCATGGTCGGTCGGCAGGGACAGGGCCGTCTCGTAATCGGGCGCGCGCACGATGGACAGGACGGGGCCGAAAATCTCTTCCTTGTAGATGCGCATGTCGGGCGTCACGCGGTCGAACAGCACGCCGCCGACATAATAGCCACCTTCATAGCCCTGCAGGTTGACCTCGCGCCCGTCAACGACCAGCTCGGCCCCTTCCTTCACGCCGATATCGACGTAGGACTTCACCTTTTCCATGTGCTGGCGGGTGATCACGGGGCCGAAGTCGGCCTTCTCATCGGTGGAGGGGCCGACGCGCAGGGTGCGCACGCGCGGCGCCAGCCGTTCGACCAGGGCATCGGCCGTCTTCTGGCCCACCGGCACCGCCACCGAAATGGCCATGCAGCGTTCACCGGCAGAGCCGTAGCCGGCGCCGATCAGGGCATCGGCCACCATGTCCAGGTCGGCATCGGGCATGATCAGAGCATGGTTTTTGGCGCCGCCAAAGGCCTGCACCCGCTTACCGTTGGCCGTGCCACGGGTATAGATATATTCGCCGATGGGGGTGGAGCCGACAAAGCCGATGGCCTTGATGTCGGGATGGTCCAGGATGGCGTCCACGACTTCCTTGTCGCCATTCACCACATTCAGGATGCCCCTGGGCAGGCCGGCCTCATACATCAGCTCGGCCAGCATCAGCGGCACGGACGGGTCGCGTTCCGACGGCTTCAGGATGAAGGCGTTGCCGCAGGCGATGGCCGGGGCGAATTTCCACATCGGGATCATGGCCGGGAAGTTGAACGGCGTGATGCCGGCCACGACGCCAAGCGGCTGGCGCATCGAATACATGTCGATGCCGGGGCCGGCGCCTTCGGTATATTCACCCTTCAGCAGGTGCGGAATGCCGATGGCAAATTCCACGACTTCCAGGCCGCGCTGGATATCGCCGCGCGCATCGGGCAGGGTCTTGCCATGCTCCAGGGACAGCTTCAGGGCGATCTTTTCGAAATCGCGGGCCAGCAGTTCCAGAAACTTCATCAGCACGCGGGCGCGCTTCTGCGGGTTGGTCGCGGCCCAGGCGGGCTGGGCGGCCTTGGCATTGGCGACAGCTTCGGCCAGTTCAACCGTGCTGGCCAGCGGCACCTCGGCCGAAATCTCACCCGTCATCGGCGTGAAAACGGGGGCGAAACGGCCGGACTTGCCTTCGACACGGGCGCCGCCGATGAAATGGTACAGCTTCTCGACCAACTTATCCTCCCTGGGTGGTTGCCAGGAAGGTGGCACGGGACCGCGCGCACGACAAGGCGCGCTTAAGCCCATCCTGATGTGCGGGAACCCCCATACGCAGCGGGCGCCCAAGGCCCGATGCCCTAATTTTGCACAAGCGCCGGCCCCCGTGCCTGTTGCCCGCGGAAACTCCCCGCAAACTTTCATAAAAAACGACCTATCCGTTTGGACTAGTCCTGTGACCTTTCCGGAAGCCGCCAACAATGTATGTTTCCACTGAAGTCTGTCAGGGGAGACATCACCAAGTGCAACATCATGACGGGGTCCATCTGCGCATGATGCGCAGCTCACGAGGTATGAGCCTGGCGGCGCTTGCCGCTTCCGCCGGCCTGTCCAAAAGTGAGATATCCAAGCTGGAGAACGGGGTCAGGCCCTTCCGGCCCGACCATGTGATCCGTCTCGCCAAAATTTTCGGCGTTGGCCCGACGGAGATGCTGTCGCCGGCCAGTCCGCTGCGATCGATGCTGAGCGAGAACAAGGCCGACGCCGAAGTGCCGGTCTATGAAGGCCGCGACCTGTCCCGGGACGGGGTGGAGGCAAAGGCTGCCGGCACCATGCCGCGCCCGCCGCAGATGCGTGGCGTCCAGGGCGCCTATGCCGTCACGGTCCATGACCTGTCGAACGCGCCCGCCATCGGCATCGGCACCACGCTGCTGGTCAATCCCAATGCGCCGCCCAATGTCGGCGATCTGGTGATCAACCGGCTGAATTTTGCGCCCGTGGCCTTCTATCTGCGTCAGGATGACGAGGGTGTGATCTATGGCATGACCCTGTCGCGTCGACGGGTGGAACTGTCCATGGACGATCTGGACCGGCTGCACCGCGTGGCCGGTGTCTGGTTCCCGCACTGAGAAGCAGCCCCTTGACGTCTCCCCCGGCCGGCCCCGACAGTTGGGCGAACTTCCGGGACCGGTGGGGAGCGGCGTGAATGGGTGAAGGGTTGGGCGGTATCGGCGCCGCCACGATTGACGCCTTGATGGTGGCGGAACGGGCACGCTACATCGCGGCCCATCCCGACGCGGCTGCCCGCGCGGGCGCCGGGCTTCCCGGTTTCTATCAAGGCGTGCCCATGCATTGGATGCGGGACTGGCCCATGCCGTTCCCGTTCCTGGTTGCCGAGGCGCAAGGCGCCACGCTGACCGATACGGACGGCCATGTGCTTGCCGATTTCTGTCTGGGCGATACCGGTTCGATGTTTGGTCATTCGCCGGGACCCGTCCGCGACGCGCTGACGGCCCAGGCAGGGCGCGGCCTGACCTATATGCTGCCCACCGATGATGCCATTGCGGTGGGGCGCCTGCTGACCGAACGGTTCGGCCTGCCGCACTGGCAGGTGGCGACGACAGCCACCGATGCCAACCGCTTTGCCCTGCGCGTCGCGCGTGCCGTGACCGGTCGTGCCAAGATTCTGGTTTTCAACGGCTGCTATCACGGCACCGTCGATGAAACCTTTGTCCGGCTGGTTGATGGCGTGCCGGTCAACCGCCCCGGCCTTCTGGGGCAGTTCACCGATCTGACCGCCGATACGCGGGTGGTGGAGTTCAACGATCTTCCCGCATTGGAAGCGGCATTGGCCGACGGGCAGGTCGCCTGCGTCATCACCGAACCCGTTCTGACCAATTGCTGCATGGTGCTGCCCGATCCGGGATTCCACACGGCCCTTCGCCGTCTGACCCGACAGACGGGCACCCTGCTTCTGATCGACGAAACCCATACGATCTCCACCGGACCCGGCGGGTACAGCGCGGTTATCGGGCTGGAACCCGACATGTTCGTGCTGGGCAAGCCGGTGGCGGGCGGGGTGCCGGCCAGCATCTGGGGCTTCACCGATGATGTGGCGCGGCGGCTGGATGCCGTGCGGGCGGCCACGCCACCGGGACATTCCGGCATGGGCACCACCCTGTCGGCCAATGCCCTGGCACTGGCCTGCATGCGGGCCACCCTGGAAAGGGTGATGACGGTCGAGGCCTATGCCCATATGGAAGCGCTGGCCGCCCGCCTGTGCGCCGGCCTGTCGGCGGCGATCACGGCGCATGATCTGCCCTGGCACGTGGTGCGGGTGGGGGCACGGGTGGAATTCATCTGTGCGCCCGGCCCCCTGCGCAACGGGACACAGGCGGAGGCGGCACACGCCGGGCCGCTGGAACAGGCGATCCATCTGGCCCTGCTGAACCGGGGTGTCCTGATCGCGCCCTTCCACAATATGATGCTGATCTGCCCGGCCACGAAGGTGGCGCAGGTCGATGCGCTGATCACGGCCTTCGCGGAGGTGGCTTGCATTCTGGCGCGGGGCAAGGTGGGGGCGGCATGAACAGACAGATCGCCGACTGGTCGGAAGCCGAAGCCTTCCTGGCCGCCCATCCCGATGTCGAAGCCGTCGATATCGTGCTGACCGACGCCAACGGCATCGGACGCGGCAAGATCATCCGCCGGCATGAGGTGGAGAGCCTGTATCGCCACGGCCGCCACCTCCCCTCCTCCATCCTGGGTCTGGATGTGACGGGGGAGGATGTGGAGGAAACGGGCCTGGTCTGGTCGGTCGGCGATGCCGATCTGCGCGCCTGGCCGCTTTCCGGCACACTGGTGCTGCTGCCCTGGACCCGGCCGCTGCGGGCACAGGTTCTGGTGAGCCTGTATCATCTGGATGGAAGTCCGCACGGGGCCGACCCCCGGCACGCCCTGGCCGCGCAGCTTGCATCATTGGCGGCGGAGGGGCTTTACCCCGCCGGCGCCTTCGAACTGGAATTCTATCTGCTGGATGCGCAACCGGGTCCGGACGGCAAGCCACGGCCCGTCGCCATGGCGCTGGACGGTCGGCGGCACGGGCAGGTGCAGGTCTATGGTCTGGACGATCTGGACGGGATGCAGCCATTTTTCGGCCCCGTCTATGACGCGGCCCGGGCGCAGGGCCTGCCGCTGGAGACATTGATCTCTGAATATGCGCCGGGACAGTATGAACTGACCCTGCGATACCGCACCGACCTGCTGCGCGCCGCCGACGATCTGGTGATGTTGAAGCGGCTGGTCCGGGCCATGGCCCGGCGTCACGGCATGATCGCCTGTTTCATGGCCAAGCCGCTGGCGGGACAAGCCGGATCGGGCATGCATCTGCACGTGTCCCTGAACGATGGTCAGGGCCGGAACCTGTTCGCGGAGGAGGAGGGGCAGACCGCCCCCAACCCCCTGTTGCGCCGGGCCATCGGGGGACTGGCGGCCACCATGGGGGATGGCATGCTGGCCTTTGCCCCGCACGCCAATTCCTGGCGCCGGTTCGTGGCCAGGCTTTATGCGCCGGTACAGCCGACCTGGGGCATCAATGACCGGTCGGTGGCGCTGCGCATTCCGGCCGGGCCGGCGGCGGCGCGGCGGGTGGAGCATCGGCCGTCGGGCGTGGATGCCAACCCCTATCTGGTTGGCACCGCCGTCCTGGCGGGTATCCGCCATGGCATCGCCCATGACATCGATCCGGGGCCGGCAGCGGACTATCAGGGATTCACGCAGGAAACGCCCTTTACCGGGACCATGCCCGCCGACTGGCGTGCCGCCATCGCGCAGGCGCAGACATCCGATTTCCTGAAATCGGCCCTGGGCCCCGATCTGCACCGCGCCTTTCTGGCGATCAAACAGGCGGAGCTGCTGCGCGTGGCGGGGGCCATTCCGGATACCGACTACCAATTATATCTTCATCAGGTCTGATGATCGCGCCCTGATTGATTTCTGCGGCCATGATGATCAATAGTGAATGCGGTTTCATCATCATTGCCACCGATGCGCTTGTTGCCGGTCCTGTTCCTGTTGCTGCTGCCGGCCCTGGCCTGCCGGGCGGATACGCCGCCGGCGGATCAACCCACGGCCTTTCTGCCCACCATCGGGTCGGCCTGGATGTCGCTGACAATACCGGAAGACGGTTTTCAGGTCACCAGCTTCGGCCTGCGCCCCATCCGGGCCCTGTCGGCCAGCCTGCGCCAGGGCGACCGGGGTCTGGCAGCGGATTTTGCCCTCGAACTGCTGGAACAACAGCGGTTCATGCCCGCCCTTGTCCTGGACAGCCGGGGCCATGGCGACAGCGTGACCGGCCGGCTGGACAGCCTGTTGCTGGGCAGCCGGATGGGCAAGGCCGAACTGTCGGCCGGCCTGGGCCGTGATGGCACCGGTGATCTGCGGCCTGTCGTCAATCTCCGCCTGCCGATCCGGCTGCCCGCGCTGCGCAGCGTCTGGCTGTCGGGTGGCGTGGGCGGACCGGATGAACCGGTGCTGGAGGCGGGATGGGCGGTGGAGGAGGCAGGATCCTTCGTCACCCTGGGCTGGCGCCGCGACCGGGGCCTGGTCGGACGGACGGTTATACAGTTCGATGGTGCCGGCCAGGACGAACCCTGGTTCCGCCGGACCCGACGGCCCGATGGCGGCCGCTTCACCGATATCGGCCTGTCGCAGTCGCCGGGGGCGGCCTTCCGCGCGGCCCTGCCCGATCCCGATCCCCCACCGCCGCGTGTCACCCTGTCCAGCCACCGGCTGGGCCTGCCCGGTGTGGCGACCAGCATTGCGGGCAGCGACATCGACGCCCTGCGCCGACACCGGATCAGCCCCGCCGAAATCCGCCGCAACAGCCGCTTCCGGCGGGCGGAAACGCCCGACAGCCTGTCCCATCACTGGGAACTGCAACTGGACGCGCTGACCGAGCTGGAGCCGGGGCCGCGCGGCTATGCCTGGGCCACGCGTGCGTCGGCAGGGGCGCGGTTGCATCTGCTGCCCTTTGCCGGATTGATCCTGACGGGCGAAGGGCGGGCGGCGACCGCCGTCAATATCGGCTGGCCCCGGTGGGAACCGCCATCGGCGGGGCGGGACGATGCCGCGCTGTACCTGCACCGGCGGTTCAGCCTGGACCGGGCACAGGCCGCCTTTGTCCGGGCACTGACCCCGTCGCTGGACATGCTGTTGGAGGCCGGGAACCTGGACCCGCTCTATGGCGGCGGCGGGGGTGAGTTGCGGTATCAGCCCTTGCGCGCCCGCTGGTCGCTGGGGACCGTCATCCACCATGTCTGGAAACGTCCGCCCACGGTGCAGACCCTCTATCGCGGTACCGGCCGGACCACGGGCTTCCTCACCGGCGGGTGGGAGGGGCAGGATGGCGGCATCCGCAGCGAACTGGCGCTGGGCCGGTATCTGGCCGGCGACTGGGGTTGCACCTACACCCTGTCCCGGCAGTTCGGCACCGGTGTCACCCTGTCCCTGGACGCGACCGCCACCACCGGCAGCAGCCGCCTGGGGCTGACCCTGACCCTGCCGCTGATCGGGTTCGGCCAGCATGTGGAGGCGCTGACCCAGATGCGGGTGCGGCCCATGGCGCGGGAAAATGCCGAAAGGCTGGACCGCGCGCTGACCCTGTCCGACCTGCGCTTTGCTGCCGGTTATGCGCGCGTCACCCGCGACTGGGACCGGGGATTGCTGCGTGTGCGCTGACCCGCCCGTTACGCCGCGTTGCGGAAGACAATCCCGTCATGATGCGGACCCGACAGGATGGGCAGGGTGATGACGGCGTCCAGGCCGCCGCCCGGCCGGTTGTGCAGCCGGATATCCCCCCCATGGCCATGCACCACCGACCGGGCGATGGACAGGCCCAGCCCCACCCCGCCCGTCCGGCGATTGCGGGAGGCTTCCAGGCGCACGAAAGGCTCGAACACCCGTTCCAGGTCACCTTCCGGGATGCCGTGCCCGTCATCGGCCACGATGATCATGGCCTCCGCCCCATCGCTGCGCATGGAGACACGGGCCGTTCCGCCATAGGCCAGGGCATTCTCGATCAGGTTGCGTACGGCCCGGCGCATGGACCCGGTGCGGCAGATCAGCGGCAGCCGGTCGGCGGCGGTGAAGCTGACCGGGTAACCCGTATCGGCGAAATCATCGCAGACACTTTCCACCAGGGTGGACAGGTCGGCGCGTACCGCCTCCTCCGCCAGTTCATCGCGCGTGAAGGACAGAGTGGCCTCCACCGTGGCCCGCAATTCGTCCAGGGTTTCCATCATCCGGGACTTGGTCTCCCCTTCGTCCAGCAGTTCCACGCGCAGGCGCAGATTGGTGATGGGGGTACGCAGATCATGGGAAATGGCGGCCAGGATGCGGGTCCGGTCATCCACGAACCGACGGATGCGCGCACCCATGGCGTTGAAGGCGTGGGCCGCGCGCCGCACCTCCTCCGGTCCCCGCTCCGTCTCCAGCGCCGGCACCGCCTCCCCCCGGCCCAGCCGGTCGGCGCGGTCGGCAAGGTCGCGCAAGGGGCGCGAGAGGCGGCGGGAGATATAGAAGGTGGCCAGCGCCACCATCAGGATGGAGGTGAGCAAGGTCCAGGTCGATGTGCTGCTCCACACCGTGGGCTGGATCATGCGGCGGTTGACGGCGTTCAGCCATTGTCCATCCGGCAGCCGGACGGAGAATTTCATCCCCATCTCCACCGGCTCGATGGCGGCCCAGGGATTGTGGAACCAGCCCGGCTCCGCATTCTCCGACTTGTTCCACATCTTGAACAGGACGGCGCTGCGCGGCAGGTCCAGCAGGTCCATCAACCGGTCCCGCGCCGCGATCGCCTGCGGGTCGGTCAATACCTGATCGGGCGGCAGGATGGGCTGATCATCCACCGTATACCGGGTTTCGCGTGCCCGGATGGCGGCCAGTGTGTCGTTGCGCAGGTCGCGTGGCAGGATGCCCAGGATGCGGCTGGTATTGGCGATGCGGGGCAGCATCTCCTCCACATGCGTGCGACGCACCGTGGCCGCCTTGTCATCCAGCGACGCCGTCCAGCTTCCCAGCTTGGCCACCAGCATGGCGCCGACCAGCAGCGCCACCATATGGGTGAACAGGCTGCGCGGCTGACGCAGAAAGACCAGCAGCCGCTTCATGCCGCCCTGACCTCTGTCGCCAGGCAATAGCCGCCGCCCCAGACAGTCTTGATCAGGGTCGGGTTGCGGGGATCGGGTTCGATCTTGCGGCGCAGGCGGCTGACCTGATTGTCGATGGAGCGGTCGAACACATCGGCCTCCCGTCCCTTGGTCAGGTCCAGCAATTGTTCACGCGTCAGCACCATGTTGGGATGACGCACAAACGCCTCCAGCAACGAGAATTCCGCTGTGGACAGGGACACGACCACGCCATCGCTGCCCAGCAGTTCCCGGCGGTTCAGGTCCAGCAGCCAGCCATCGAAGGTCAGACGGCTTTCATCCGCCTTGCGGCGGACCCCCGTCACCGGCAGGCTGTGGCTGCGCCGCAGGACGGCGCGGATGCGGGCCAGCAGCTCTCGCGGCTCGAACGGCTTGGTCACATAATCGTCGGCCCCCATCTCCAACCCGACGATGCGGTCCGTCGCCTCGCCGATGGCGGTCAGGAAGATGACGGGCGTGTCCATCGTCTCGCGGATATGGCGGAACAGGCTGAGCCCATCCTCCCCCGGCATCATGACATCCAGCACGATCAGGTCGGCGGCGCAGGCGCGCAACCGCCGCCGTGCCACGGCCGCGTCCTCCGCCGCCGTCACCCGCATCCCGTGTTTTTCCAGGAAGCGGGCCAGGGTCTCGCGGATATCGCGGTGGTCATCGACCAGAAGGATATGGGGGTTCTCAATGGCCTGCATGGGATCGCGATTTGAAGGATTACCAGCGTATGAAGATGGCACGCGACGCCGGGCACGGGAAGGCATGACAGCGTGTCAAATTGTATCGTTGTATGACGCCGCCAAGGGCTTGACCGGCGCGCGGGGCGCGCGGAAAAAGACGCACCTTTCCCCGCGATGGAAGACACCAGCCCATGTCCGCCAAGGCGACACAAGCCGTGAATGCCCTGAAAGCCGCGTCCGTGGCGCATCGGCTGCTGGAATATGATTACGACCCCGATGTCGATGCCATCGGCATGGCCGCCGCCGCCGCACTGGGCGTGGAGCCATCCGTGTTGTTCAAGACGCTGGTGTCGGATGTGGAGGGGGTGGGCCTGGTCTGTGCCGTCATCCCGTCTCCCGCGCGGCTGGACCTGAAGGCGCTGGCCGCCGCCGCCGGTGGCAAGCGCGCGGCCCTGGCCGATCCCAAGGTTGCAGAACGGGTGTCGGGCTATGTCATTGGTGGGATCAGCCCTTTGGGCATGCGCAAGCGCCTGCCGACCCTGATCGATGCCAGTGCCGGCGACCTGCCGGAAATGATCATGAATGGCGGTCGGCGTGGGCTTCAGATCGCGGCGGCACCGGCCGACATCGTCCGCATCCTGGGGGCCAGACTAGCCCCGATCACGGTCAGCAAATAACAAAACCCGATATTGAATATGTATATAAGTAAATAATGATGAATATGTAATCCATCCGTCATAGACCCGTGAACCGGATGGCCACAGCGAAGGGATAACTATCGCACCTGTCGGAAGTGAATATACATTTCGTGGAGAGACAAGGCTCCACGACAATGACGGGAGGCGGGCGACCATGAGGGTCAATATAGACACCCAACCGCCCGGCGGTGACTTATACGCCGGTACCTGCGGCCTGCGGACGGATGAAGTGCTGCGGCTTCGCACGCTTGACCAGTATCAGGTGCTGGACAGCCAGCCGGAGCCACAATTCAATCGTATCGTCGCCTTGGCTCGCCGCGCCTTGGGCGTGCCTATCGCCCTGATCTCTCTGATCGACGAGGAAAGGCAATGGTTCAAGGCGCGTGACGGCCTGGCGGTGCAGCAGACCCCGCGATCCCAGGCTTTCTGTGACCATGCCATCCGTCGCCGAGAGGTGATGGTGGTGGAGGATGCGCGCCTTGACCCGCGCTTCAGCGACAACCCCCTGGTCACCGGTGATCCCGGTATCCGGTTCTATGCCGGCGCCCCCCTGATCACCGTCGACGGGCAGGCGCTTGGCACTGTCTGTGTCATCGACCGTGTGCCGCGCAGCTTTGATGACGAGGATCGGGAAACCCTGACCGATCTGGCCGCGATCGTCATGGATGAACTGGAACTGCGGCTGGCGAACCGGGAACTGGCCGTGCTGGCGCAGACCGACCCGCTGACCGGGGCCCTGAACCGCCGCACCTTCTTTTCCCTCTCGGAACGCGAGATGGGGCGGCGGCGACGGTCAGGCTGCGATATCGCCGTGCTGGCCCTGGATATCGACCATTTCAAGAAGATCAACGATACCTATGGCCACAGTGCCGGCGACAAGGTGTTGGCCCAGTTCGCCGACCAGATCGGTCAGATCATCCGTGTGCAGGATGTGTTCGCCCGCCTGGGGGGCGAGGAATTCGGCCTGATCCTGCCCGATGCCAGCCTTGCGCAGGCCGTGGAAACCGCAGAGCGCCTGCGCCGCATTGTGGAACACACACCCATCCACACCGATGCCGGTCCCATCAAGGTCACGGTCAGCATGGGGGCCGCCATCATACAGCCGGGTGAGGCCAGCGTGGAACCGGCCTTGCGCCGCGCGGACAAGGCGCTGTATCAGGCCAAACATTGCGGGCGCAACCGCGTGGTCTCGGCCTGACCGGTTGCGCCGGGGGCGGTTTTCTGCCCCAACGGAAAGCTGTTCTAAAGCGCGCCGCGTGACAGGTCGACACCAGCATCGCGGGCCAGGGCATCACCCAGGGGCGTGTTGCGTATGGCCGCGCCTGCCGACAGTTCCTCAAGCTTGTAGCCCTGCATCCCGGCGGCAAGCCGCTTGTGCAGCGTGTCCAGGCTTTCGCGGCGATAAGCGGCGGAGGCGCGTCGGTAGGCGTCGATATCCCGCGTCAGCGTATCGCCGCCTTCCTTCAACCCGGTTTCCAGGCGGGCCAGCGCCTCGTCAAGGCCGCCTGCCGTCGCGGCGGCGGCAGGCGTTGGCATGGTGTCCGCCACGTCCTGATTATTCTTGAGCTTGGCGAAGTAATCGATGGCGCTGGCCGCCGTTTTCGCCGATATGCCCCCGCTGGCCATCAACCTGTCCAGCATCTGCCGGGTGTCATCCGACAAGCGCGACAGCAGGTCCGCCCCCTTCTGGGAGAGGGCCTGCGCCAAACTGCCATTTTGGGCGGACGCCGACGCCGGAGCGGGAGAGGATGCGGCACCGCGCGATCCGTGCGCAGACGGTGCGCTCCAGGCGGCGGCAACGTTCATCTCTATCCTCCGGCGGCGGGTGGTTTTCCATCATAACAAACTGGAAACCACCCGCAATCCTCCATCAGATGGAACAGAAGAACGCGCGCCGCGTGCATGGATCACGCAGCCGACCAGCCACCACCCAAGGCACGATACAGCGAAACGGCCGCCTGCAACTCCGCCAGCCGCACCTGGGTCAACTGGTCCTGTGCCGACAGCAGGGAGCGTTGCGCATCCAGAAGGGTCAGCAGGTCGGTTGCCCCCTCCCGGTAGCGTGTCTCGGCCAGACGGAAAAGTTCGCGGGCCAGACGGACCGCTTCCTCCTGCAACACCCGCTGACGTTCGGCGTTGCGGGCGGCGGCCAGCGCCGTCTCCACGTCGGAGAAGCCGGTCAGGATGGCCTTGCGGTAGGTCTCCACCAGTTCCACCCGCCGGGCCTGCGCCACCTCCACCTGGGCGCCGCGCCGGCCGCCATCGAACAGGCTCTGGGCCAGGGACAGGCCGATATTGGCAGCGGCCGTGGGGGCATTGACCAGACTGGACAGGCCGCCACCCGTCAGACTGCCCGACAGGCTCAGGCTGGCGGAGGGGTAAAGGGCGGCGCGGGCCGCCACGATATCGGCCCCGGCCGCTTCAAGCTGCCGGGCGGCGGCCTTCAGGTCGGGGCGGCGTTCCAGAAGGTCGGCCGGTGTTCCCACGCCCGTGGCCGGCAGGCCCAGCCCGCCCAGACCATTGGCCCCGATTGAAAGGTCGGCGGGCGTGCGGCCCAGCAGCACGGCCAGGGCGTTGGCTGCCGCCAGTTCCTGCTGTCGCAGGGCCGGCAGGGTGGCGCGCTGGCTGGTCAGGGCGGTTTTCTGCTGCGCCACCTCCAGCGCCGTGGCGGCACCGTTGCGGTAACGGGCATCGACGACGGCCATCACCCGTTCGGCCAGAACCAAATTCTCTTCCGCGCTGCGGATACGGTCGCGCAGCGACAGGACCTGGAAATAGGTGTTGGCAACGGTGGAGGTGACGGTCAGGGCCACCGTCTCCTGATCCAGGCGGCTGATGGCCGCGCTGATGGCCGCACTGTCGGCGGCGGCCCGGTTGGCACCCCAGAAATCCAGCTCATAACTGGCGGACAGACCGGCACTGGCGCTGGTCCGGCCGCTGCGTCCGCCGGCCCCGGCGGCGTCCGTCTCCTGCCGGCTGATCCCGGCCGTGGCACCCAGGGTCGGCAGGAGATCGGCCCCCGCCGCGCGGGCGCGGGCATCGGCCTGCAACAGGCGGGCAGCGGCGGCAGACAGATCGGGGTTGGCCTGTCGCGCATCGGACAGCAACGCCACCAGTTCAGCCGACCCGAAGCCCCCCCACCAGTCGGCGGCGGGCCAGGGGGTGCCGCTGCCGGCCGTATCGGCCTGCTGCCAGGCCGGGGGTGGGGCAACGGGACTGGCCGTGCTGCCATAATCACCCTGGGCACAGCCCGACAGGATGGTGCCGGACAGCAGCAGCGACAGGATCAGGCGCGGGGATCTGACGATCATTCGGGGGATCATCCGGGGATAAGGGGTCAATCGGCGGCCAGCGCCACGACGGGATCCAGCAGTGCCGCCCGGCGGGCAGGCGTGTAGCCGAAGATCAGGCCGGTGGCGAAGGCGCAGGAGAAGGCAAGAAGCATGGGCGGCAAGGTCAGTTGAATATCCACCTTGAACAGCGTGAGGAACAGCGAGATGCCGATGCCCAGCACGACGCCGATGACACCGCCCAGCGCCGATACCAGCAACGCCTCCAGCAGGAATTGCTGCATCACATGCCGGGCGCGGGCGCCGGTGGCCATGCGGATACCGATCTCCCGCGTGCGTTCCGTCACGTTCACCAGCATGATGTTCATCACGCCGATCCCCCCCACCAGCAGGGAAATGGCGGCGATGGAGCCCAGCAGGATGGTCATCGTCTCCCGCATCGCCGACAGCGTGTCGATAAAGGAGGCGGTGTTGCGGATCTGGAAATCCTCTCCCTGATGCCGCACGGTCAGCAGGCTGGTGATCATGGCCTGCGTCTCGTCGATCAGGGACAGATCATCAACCAACACCGTGATGGTGCGCAGGTCGCGCCGCCCGAACAACCGGTAGGAACCCGTGGTCAGGGGCACGAACACCACGTCATCCTGGTCCTGACCGCCGGGATTGGCCCCCTTGGCCGACATGACGCCGATCACCTGGAACGGCACATTGCGCAGCAGGATATAGTGGCCGACCGGGTCCTGACCCGGAAACAGGTTGTTGGCCACCGTCTGGCCGATCACGGCCACCGGTGAATAACGTTCCATCGCCTCCTGTTCGAAGAAGGTGCCGCTGGCCGGTTCCCACGATCGGGCCAGCAGCACATCCGGACTGGTGGCGGTGATCTGGGTCTGATAGTCCAGATTGCCGGCCCGCGCCGTCATGTTGCCGGAATATTCCGGTACCGCAACGATGACGTTGGGCACCTTCGCAACGGCCGTTGCATCCTCGGGCACCAGCGTCGCGACGCCATTGGCATTGCGCTGCCCCGGCGCACCCGGCCGGACCACCAGCAGGTTGGTGCCCATGGCGCTGATCCGTTCCACCATGGCCTTTTGCGAGCCGTTGCCCACCGCCAGCATGGTAACGACCGATGCCACGCCGATGACAATGCCCAGCAGGGTCAGGATGGTGCGGTACAGGTTGGCCGACAGGGCACGCCGGGCCATCCGGAAGGCTTCCAGCACCTCTCTGACGGTCCAGCCCGTATCCTCCCCCGGCTCCGGCACCTCTATGGTGCGGGCGGCGACCGGCGGCGGGGCGCTTTCGGCAAGGGCGCGGGGCGTTGGCCCGTCGGCCACGATCTGCCCGTCCTTGATCTCCACCAGACGGCGGGCATTGTTGGCCACGTCGCGGTCATGGGTGATCAGGATGACGGTATGCCCCTTGGACGCCAGATCGGAGAGAAGGCGCATCACCTCCTCGCCGCTGCGGCTGTCCAGGGCGCCGGTCGGCTCGTCCGCCAGGATCACCTGCCCGCCATTGACCAGGGCGCGGGCGATGGACACGCGCTGCTGCTGACCACCGGAAAGCTGGCTGGGCCGATGCCCCATACGGTCGGACAGGCCCAGGGCGCCCAGCAGTTCCTCTGCCCGGTCGCGCCGCGCCTCCCGCCCCAGACCGGCATAGATGGCCGGCACTTCCACATTCTCCACCGCCGTGGACATGGGGATCAGGTTGTAGGACTGGAACACGAAGCCGAACGCTTCCCGCCGTAACATGGCCAGCATGTCGCGGTCGAAGGTGGAGACATCGCGCCCGTCAAACAGGTACTGGCCCGTGGTCGGCCGGTCCAGACAGCCCAGAATGTTCATCAGGGTCGATTTGCCGGACCCCGATTGGCCCATGATAGCGACGAATTCCCCCGGATGGATCTTCAGCGAGATGCCTTTCAGCACCTGCACCGCCACTTCGCCGCTGGAATAGGTCTTGGTGATGTCCACCAGTTCGATCAGGGGGATGGCGTCGCCCCGCTGCTGGTTCGTGCTCATAGCATCCCCGGCGGGCGCATGCGCTGCATGTTCTGCTGCTGCTGTTGCTGCTGGGCCTTCAACTGCCCGGCGGACGGCTTGCGCCCGACGACCACCAGATCGCCCTCGTTCAGGCCGGACGCCACCTCGGCATTCACCCGGTCACTGACGCCGATCATGATGCGCCGCTCCTCCACCGTGCCATCCGGCTTCAATACCTGCACCATGCGCGGGCGCTCCCGCTGGCCGGTGCCATCGCCGGCCGGGGCGGCAGCGGGAGCGGTGGCATCGCGGCGGCGGCGTTCACCCATGGCGCCGTCGGGCGCCTGCGCACCGGCCGGGGCGCCGCCCGCCTGACTGCCGCCCGGCGGACGCATGGGCGGGCGCTGGAAGGCTGCGACAGGCACACGCAGCACATTGTCGGCCGCCGCAACCACAAAGAAGGTCTGCGCCGTCATCTGGGTCATCAGGTCGCCGCCCGTATTCTCCACATCGAACAGGGCGTTGTAGAGCACGACATTGTTCACGACTTCCGGCGTCGGGTTGATCTTGGCCAGCGTGCCGCGCCAACGCCGTTCAGGCCGGCCCAGCGTGGTGAAATAGGCCTGCATGCCGTTACGCAGGCGCGACACGTCGGCTTCCGATACCTGTGTCGTCACGGTCATCACCGACAGGTCGGCGATGCGCAGGATGATGGGCGCCGACTGGTTGGCGTTCAGGGTCTGGCCCTGCTTGGCATTCTGCGACACGACTGTGCCCGACATGGGCGCATAGATCTTGGTGAAGCCCAAATTGGCCTCGTCCCCGCGCAGGGTCGAATTGGTCTGGCGGATCTGGGCATTCACGGCCTTTACCGCCGCTTCCGCCGCACGCAGGGTCTTTTCCGCGTTCTGGAAACTGTCCTCGCTGGTGGCGTTTTCGGCCAGCAGGTTTTTCTGCCGCGTATATTGCTGCTGGGCCAGGGCCAGTTCGGCCTGCCGCTGGGTCAATTGCGCGCTCAGATTCTCCAGTTGGGCGCGGTCGGCCTCCACCCGTGTCTGGTATACGGTGGGATCGATCTCCGCCAGCAGATCACCCTGATTGACCTGTTGCCCCACCTCCACATGCACCGTGCGCAACTGGCCCGACACCTGGGTGCCGACATCGACATAATCACGCGGCTGCAGGTTGCCCACCGCCGTCACGCTGTCTTCGATATTGCCGCGATCCACGACGGCCGTCAGGAAATCCGCCGTGCCCTCGCTCTTGCCGGCCCCACCCGCCTGCCACCAATAGACACCGGCGGTGATGGCCAGAACACCCAGTCCCAGCAGGATGTTACGAGGACGGAACAGGGTGGGCTTCCGGCGGCCGCCGGACGGCTTGGCTTGGGCCTTGGTCGTGACTTGCGCGGCAGGTTGCATCATCGCTTCTTTGGCAGGACAGGTTGGCGTACCCCCTTATACGTCGCACCGCGAAAGACCCTGCGGCGAAAAATCTTTAAATTTTTGTCACGAAAGAACGGCTGCACATCCGCCGCGTGCATTGCCGCAATGCGGTATCCGCCGACACAAAAGGTCGCATATTCAGAAAACTGTCAGCATCGGCCGATATGATCCTGACAAAATTTGATACAAAAAGTGACCGGCATGCATATCGCCCTGTTTCTCCACTCGCTCAGCACCGGAGGTGCGCAGCGACGGTCCATCATGCTGGCCAACGGCCTGGCGGCGCGGGGGCATCGTGTCGATCTGGTCACCGCCGTCGGCGGCGGACCGCAGGCCGGGCTGGTTGCCAACAATGTGAACCCCGTCGCGCTGGCCCCCGGTTCGGCCCGCGATGTGGCGGCCGGGGGCGCGCGGGCGGGGGAGCTTCTGTCCGCCATCCGGCCGCTTTGCACCTATCTGCGCGACCGGCACCCGGCCATGCTGGTGGCCATGGCCAACCATGCGGTTCTGCCCGCTGTCATGGCCCATGGTCTGGCCGCGAAGGGGGGCACCCGTCTGGTCCTGCGGGCCAGCAATCATCTGTCACGTCAGCGGACCGGCGGCCCATCGCTGCGTCGGTTGGCCGAAAGCTGGCTGTGGCGGCGGGCCGACGGCATCCTGGCCGTTTCCGACGATGTCGCACGCGATGCTGCCAGGCTGACGGGGCTGGGCGCGGACCGCATCATTTCCGTGCCCAGCCCCATCCTGCCGGATGGCATCGCCCTGCCCCGGCGTTCGGTCTGCCCGGACGGTCTTCCGGCCGAGATTCTGGCCATGGGCCGTTTCGTGCGGCAGAAGGGGTTCGATACGCTGCTGCGTGGCTTTGCGCTGCTGCTGTCCCGCCGCCCCGCGCATCTGACGCTGGCTGGTGACGGACCGGACGGAGAGGCCCTGAAGGCGCTGTGCCGGGAACTGGGCATCCGGCAGCATGTCAGCTTTCCCGGACTGGTCAGCAACCCGTTCCAGCGGATGGCCGCCGCCGACCTGTTTGTCCTGTCGTCCCGATGGGAGGGTATGCCGGGCGTGCTGGTCGAGGCCATGGCGACGGGATGTCCCGCCATTTCAACCGACTGCCCTGGCGGCTCCCGTGAATTGCTGCGTCACGGGGCGCTGGGTCCGCTGGTGCCCGTGGATGATCCCGCCGCCCTGGCCGAAGGCATGGATGCAGCGTTGAGCCATCCCGTGGCCGAAACCGTTCTGCGTGACCGGATACGTGGTTTCACGGTGGCTGGCGCCACTGCCGCCTATGAACAGGCGTTGCTGTCGATGGGCGGCCAGACACCGACGGCGGCCGGTACGGGCCGGCTGACCCGGCCGGCCATTGGCGGCGCGGACTGATCAGCCGGCGCCCGCCTCCTCCTCCACAACCGTCTCTCCATCCTGCAGCTTCGCCGCCGCCTCCGCCAGAACCTTGTAACGGCGGGCGGAGAAGGGGATTGAGGCAATATAGACCAGCCCCACCACCGACAAGGTGGCCCAGGGCGCGCTGACCAGGGCGGCAGCGGTGGCCCCCACCCCCAGCAGCACAAACACCACATAGCGCTGCGGAATACGCAGCCCCTTCATGGAGAAGGTCGGAATGGCGCTGATCATCAGGCCGGCCACTCCCACCGTCCAGGGCACCACGATCCAGGGGCTGTCCAGCCATCCGGCCCCCACCTCCAGCGTGGCGATCAAGGGCAGCAGGGCCAGGAACGCCCCCCCGGGGGCGGGCACGCCTGTAAAGTAATTATAGGCGAAAGGCGGCTTTTCCGCCGCCGCCCCCAGCATGGTGTTGAACCGCGCCAGACGCAGGGCGGCGCAGACACCCATCAGCAAGGCCGCCATCCACCCGACGGTGCGGGCATCGTCCAGCGACCAGAGATACAGGATCATGGCCGGGGCCACGCCGAAGCTGACCACGTCGGACAGGCTGTCCAGCTCCTCGCCGAACTTGCTCTGGGCGTTCAGCATGCGGGCGATGCGACCGTCCAGCATGTCGAACAGGGCGGCAACGGCGATGGCGATCACCGCCTCCTGCCACTTGCCCTCCATGGCGAATCGGATGCCCGTCATGCCCGATGCCAGGTTCAGCATCGTCAGCATGTTGGGCAGCAGCTTGTTGATGGACAGGCCCTTCAGCCGCGGCGGGCGCAGCCGCCGCGACCGGTGCCGGTGACCCGCGCGGGGCGGCGGGATCTCCTCCGGCGGCATCAGCGTACCTCGCCCTCGCGCTGTTCCTCGGTGCTGTTCAGGTCGGCCAGCACGGTTTCACCGGCGATCATCTTCTGACCCACGACCACCTGCGGATGCACGCCCTCGGGCAGATAGATGTCGCAGCGGCTGCCG
This sequence comes from Niveispirillum sp., assembly GCF_017996735.1. Lineage (GTDB taxonomy): Bacteria > Pseudomonadota > Alphaproteobacteria > Azospirillales > Azospirillaceae > Niveispirillum. The sequence continues at coordinate 26,381 of NZ_JAGOGJ010000004.1, read as the reverse complement.
AAACGGATCAGGCCATACCGTTCGCCTGCCTTCAGCGACTGACCCGGTGCCACCCACCAGATGATGCGGCGCGCCACCAGACCCGCGATCTGCACAAAGGCGATCTCGCGTCCGTCGGGCAGGCCCAGGCGGATGGACATCCGCTCATTCTCCTCGCTGGCCTTGTCCAGGTCGGCGTTCAGGAACTTGCCGGGCTTGTACTCGGCCGCCTTCACCACACCATCGGTCGGGCAGCGGTTCACATGCACGTCGAACACGTTCAGGAAGACGGAGATGCGGGTCAGCTTCTCCTCCCCCATGCCCAGTTCGGGCGGCGGGGCGACCTTGGTGATCAGGGTGACACGACCATCGGCGGGCGACACGACCAGGCCGGGCTTGGTCGGCGTCACCCGGTCGGGGTCGCGGAAGAAATAGACGCACCAGGCGGTCAGGACCAGCCCGATCCAGCCCAACGCCGGGGACCATGTGGCCAGCAGGGCCGACACCACGGCGAACAGGGCGATAAAAGGCCAGCCGGCCTTGTTGATCGGGACGATGACGGTTTTCAGCGCGGACATGTCTTTCGCGGCTACCCGCTAATGGTGGAACAAACGCCCATACTAGACAGTCGGGGCCCGGATTTGAAGCGCCATGGTCGTATCCGCCGACAGTACCGGTTGGATGTAGGTCGGGCGGCCTATTGACCCGCGCCGTTGCCGGGGACGACACTGCGTCGGCGGGTCCCAAAAAAGGGGAGTGTCCAGCTTGTTTTTACGGGCCGTGAGAATAGCGATCCTTGCCGCTCCAATGCTGCTGTGTGCCTGCGGGACACAAACCGCCCCGCTGGTGGATCGGCCACCCGATGCCCGGTTTGTTGCCCCCCTGCCGGATGGCCCCATAATGCCGCCGGCCGAACCGGCCACGGCCGCCGACGCGCTTGCCGCCGCCAGATCCATATCGAAGGCCGGTACGGACCCGTCCATTCTGCTGGAAGCCTGGCGCAAGGCGGCGGAGGCGGGCAGCCCCGAAGGCCGTTTCGAATATGCCACCCAGTTGTCTTACGGCGCCGCGGGTCCCGACAAGGTGGGCGGCGGGTTCGACATGTTGCTGGCCCTGGCCAAACAGGGGCATGGTCAGGCTGCCATGTCTCTCTGGCGGCTGTCGAAAATGTCACGTTCCAGCAACCTGAATCAGCACGCCCCCTACTGGTTCAACATCGCGCGCCGGGCCGGCGACGCCATGGCCAATGAGGTTTACCCGAAGGTTCTGGCCCATGACCGGGAACAGGGACTGCTTCCCCCCGGCACCGGCACCGGCGATTATTTCGACAGCGCCATCACCTTCTCCCAGCCTCTGGCCGGCAGTCATGAAGGGGTGCCGCTTGAATACCAGGTGGCCGCGCACCTGTACCCCGGATGGAAGCGGGTGTCGCAGTCGCTGCACATGATGGATGGCGGGAAGAACTACGACGTGCTGGAACTGGAGAATGTCGAGGGGCAGCGGGTGAAGCTGTATTTTGACATCACGGCCTGGATGACGCGACCATAAGGCACCCTCTGGCCTAGGGCGCCGTCTCCCGCTATAGCATCGGCCCATGCCAGACTTCCCCGCCCTTCCCATCGATGAAGCCCTGCCGTCGCTGCTGTCGGCCCTGTCCACCGGGACCACGGCCGTGCTGCAGGCCCCGCCAGGTGCCGGCAAGACCACACGTGTGCCGTTGGCCCTGCTGGACCAGGCCTGGGCCAAGGGCGGGCGCATCATCATGCTGGAACCTCGCCGTCTGGCCGCGCGCGGCGCCGCGCGGCGCATGGCGCAGATGCTGGGGGAAGAGGTCGGGCAGACGGTCGGTTACCGCGTGCGCATGGACGCCCGCGTGTCGGCGGCCACCCGGATTGAGGTGGTGACGGAAGGCATCTTCCTGCGCCGTCTGCAATCCGACGCGTCGCTGGATGGGGTGTCGGCGGTGCTGTTCGACGAGTTCCATGAACGAAGCCTGGATGCCGATCTGGCGCTGGCCTTCTGCTTGCAGACGCGGGAGCTGCTGCGCGATGATCTGCGGCTGGTGGTGATGTCGGCCACGCTGGATGGGGGACCGGTGGCGGCCCTGCTGGGCGGGGCGCCGCTGGTGACGTCGGAAGGCCGGGCCTTTCCGGTGGAGACGCGGTGGCTGGAACCCGGTCCCACCGACCGGCCCGACGACCATATGGCCCGCGCCATCCGCCGAGCCCTGGCCGAGGAGCAGGGCTCCGTCCTGGCCTTCCTGCCCGGCAGCGGGGAGATCCGGCGGGTGGAAAGGCTGCTGGCTGACGGCCCCCTGCCCGCCCATGTGCTGCTGACCCCGCTTTATGGCGATATGAACCTGGAAGCCCAGGATATCGCCATCCGCCCCGCCCCCGCCGGTCAGCGCAAGGTGGTGCTGGCCACCAGCATCGCGGAGACCAGCCTGACCATCGAAGGCATCCGCATTGTCATCGATAGCGGCCTGTCGCGCCTGCAGCGTTTCGACCCGCGCAGCGGCATGGGCCGGCTGGAAACCGTGAAATCCTCGCGCGCCTCGGCCGACCAGCGGCGGGGCCGCGCCGGACGCCTGTCGGCGGGCGTCTGTTACCGCCTGTGGTCGGAGGCGACGGACCGCGCCCTGATCCCCTTCACCGCCGCCGAGATCACGCGCGCCGACCTGACGCCACTGGCGCTGGAACTGGCGCAATGGGGCATCGTCGATCCCGATGAACTGTCCTGGCTGGACAGCCCCCCGGCCGCAACCCTGGCCCAGGCGCGCAAACTGCTGCAGCAACTGGGCGCGATTGACGACACGCTGCGCATCACGGCCCATGGCAAGGCCATGGCCGGGCTGGGCGTGCATCCGCGTCTGGCGCATCTGGTGCTGCGCGGGCGGGAGTTGGGCCGGACGCGGCTGGCCTGCCGCGTCGCCGCCCTGATCGGGGAACGCGATATCCTGCGCGGCGGCGGGCGGCGGGATGCCGATCTGCGCACGCGGCTGGAACATCTGGATGAACGCGGGCGCGGCGGCGATGTCGATCGCGGCGCCCTGCATCAGGCGCTGGAACAGGCCCGCCAACTGGAACGGCAGGTGGGCGGGCCGCCGGGTCCTATCGACCATGAGGATGCCGGCCTGCTGCTGGCGCTGGCCTATCCCGACCGGATCGGGCAGCGGCGGGCGGGGGCGGCAGGGCAGTTCCGCCTGTCGGGCGGGCGGGGCGCCATGCTGGACCCGACCGATGCGCTGGCGGCCTGCGACCTGCTGGCCGTGGCCGATCTGGACGGCCAGGGACGGGATGCCCGCATCTTTCTGGCGGCACCGGTCACGCAGGCCGCCCTTGAAGAGGCCTTCGCCGACGATATCCGCGCAGAGCTGGAGGTGGTCTGGGACGGGCGCGAACAGATCGTGCAGGCACGCCGCCGCCGTCGCCTGTTCGAACTGTCATTGAAGGACGAGCCCCTGGCCAATCCGCCGGCCGATCTGGTGCTGCCCGCTATGCTGGAGGGTGTGCGCGCCATGGGGCTTTCCTGTCTGCCCTGGACCAAGGAATTGCAGGGATGGCGGCGGCGCGTGGATTTCCTGTATCGCGCGGCCCCCGACCGCTGGCCCGACCTGTCGGACGAGGGATTGCTGTCCAGCCTGGAGGATTGGCTCGCCCCCTATCTGTCGGGCGTCACGCGGCGGGCGCATCTGGACCGGGTGGACCTGCATGCCGCCCTGACCGGCATTCTGGACTGGAACCAGCGTCAGGCCATGGATGGGGAGATCCCCACCCATCTGACGGTGCCGACGGGCAACCGCATCCCCATCGATTATTCGGGCGATGAACCGGTGCTGGCCGTGCGTCTGCAGGAACTGTTCGGGCTGGCGGAGACGCCGCGCCTGGGCGGCGGACGCATCCCCGTGCTGCTGCATCTCCTGTCCCCCGCCCACCGGCCGGTGCAGGTGACACGCGATCTGGCCGGGTTCTGGGCCGGGTCCTACAAGGATGTGAAAAAGGAACTGGCCGGACGGTATCCCCGCCATTACTGGCCCGACGACCCCCTGGTAGCCGAACCGACGGCACGGGCCAAGCGGCGCGGCACCTGAAGCCAAGGGGCCACCGCGCCCCTCCGCGCCCATGCGCCTGACGACGGGGGACACACCCTAACGGTTATAAAAAGCGTCTTGTGATCCGGAATAGGGGGCGTAGCCTGAATTTCGGTTGGCGGTTACGATGGGGGCTCTTTTGCGTTGGACCATCCGCTTGAAGCTTATGTCCGTCGGGGCCATGGCCTTCATAGGCCTGTCCGTCCTGGCCGCCACCTTCTTTATCGTGGACCGGGTGTCCGTCGAAAAATCCGCGATATCCGATAAGGCGGAACAATATCAGAAGCTGGTCAACGGTGCCCATTCACTGGCAACGGAGATGAGCCTGGTCGCCATGGACATCATCGTCGACAAGGATGAGGGCGCCGTCGCCGCCGACCGGCGCAAAAGCATGGACGAAGGGCTGGGCGAACTGTCCGGCCTGGCCACACAACTGGCGGCCCGTGCGATGCCGGGACCCGAACAGGCCAGCGCGGCGAAGGTGATCACCGATGCAGGGGCCTTGTCACGCGCCATGCGGGATGGCCTGGTCAAGGCTGTGGAAGGCAGGGCCGACAGTGCCCGCTTCGCCGCCCTGGATGACGAGATCGACGGGCTGGCCGATGCCATCAAGGGCGAACTGGAAGATATCGCGGCACAAGTGTCCGCCCGTGCCGAGAAGGCCGAGACGGAACAGCGCGAATGGATGGCCAAGTCCCGGATGGTGGCGGGCACCGCCTATGGGGTGACGCTGCTGGTCATGGTAGTGATCCTCACGCTGGTGGGGCGGGCCATCATCGGCCCCATCCAGGCGCTGACCGATGTCATGGGCCGGTTGGCCGCCGGCGACACGGGCGTCACCCTGCCGGTCTGCGACAGCGGCGATGAAATGACCGCGATGGTCGCCGCCACCAGCCATTTCCGCGACGAGGCGGTGAAAAAGGCAAGCCTGGAGGCCGAACATGCACAGGCTGGCGCCCAGGCGGAGGCCGAGCGCCGCCGCACCCTGGAAAGTGTCGCCGATACCATGGACCGGCAGGTGCAAGGGGCGGTACGGATCATCGTGGACGGCATCGGCAAGGTGCATGACCTGACCAGCATGATGGCGGACAAGGCGCGGGAAACAACCCAGACCTCCACCGCCATCGCCGCCGCCACGCACCATGCGGCGGGCAATGTCCAGTCCGTGGCCGGTGCCGCCGAGGAATTGGGGATCGCCAGTGCGGAGATCGCGCGTCAGGTTTCCCACGCCACCCTTGTCACGCAGAATGCCGTGCAGGAGGCCGGTGCCGCGCGCAGCGTCATGGACGGGCTGTCCACGGCGGCCGACCATATTGGGGAGGTGGTGGCCCTGATCGGTGATATCGCCGCCCAGACCAACCTGCTGGCCCTGAACGCCACCATCGAGGCGGCGCGGGCGGGCGAAGCCGGCAAGGGTTTCGCCGTGGTGGCGGGCGAGGTGAAGAGTCTGGCTGGCCAGACGGCGCGCGCGACGGAGGAGATCACCCGTCAGATCGCCACCCTGCGCCAGAGCGTGAATGATGCCGTGGCCGCCATCGGCCGCATCGCCTCAACGATCGAGGCTGTGAACGGCAACGCCGCCGCCATTGCCGGGGCCGTGGAAGAACAGGCGGCCACCATCGCCGGCGTTTCCGATAATACGTCCCAGGCGGCTGAGGCGTCGCGCGATGTCTCGGCCAAGGTCGACGGCATTTCGCACGGGGCCACGGCGGCGCTGGAATCGGCGGCGGGAATCGAACGCTGGACCCAGGACCTTGCCCGGCAGGCCAGCGATCTGGCCCGGCAGGTGGAAAGCTTCGCCACCGACATCCGCCGGACAGCCACCGGCAAGGGGTGACATGCACAGGTCAAGCCCTTGAATTGATAAGGGCGCCGACCCGTCAGGATCGGCGCCCCCGCCTTTATCGTCGTTCCCCCTGCACTCAGGCCGCGGCGGTCGTCTTCCGCCCGGCACGCACCGCGTCATTTTCCAGGATGAAGCGGCGCACGCGCGGCTCGATATCTTCGCGCCATTTGCGGCCGTTGAAAATACCGTAATGGCCGACGGCCTTCTGCAGATGGTTATGTTTTTTGGCTTGCGGGATGTTTTTGCACAGGTCGTGGGCGGCGATGGTCTGGCCAGGGGCCGAAATATCGTCCAGTTCGCCTTCCACGGTCAGCAGAGCCGTCTTTTCGATCGCCGAGGGATCGACAGTCAGGCCCCGCCACTTCATCCGCCCCGTGGGCAGGGTCCGTTCCTGGAACACCTGATTGACGGTCTGCAGATAGAATTCCGAGGTCAGGTCCATGACCGACAGATATTCATCATAGAACTTGCGATGGGATTCTGCGCTTTCGCCGTCGCCGCGCACCAGATGCCTGAACAGCTTCAGATGTTCACCGACATGCCGGTCCAGGTTCATCGACATGAAGCCCGTCAACTGCACGAAGCCCGGATAGACCTGCCGCATGGCGCCCGGATAATAGAAGGGCACGGTGGTGATGACGTTGCGCTCGAACCAGCCGATATCCTTGTCCTCGGCCAGTTGCGTCACCACAGTCGGGGCCGCCGCCGTGTTGATCGGCCCCCCCATCAGGGTCATCGACGAAGGCTGGCACGGGTCATCCAACTGCGCCATCAGCGCCACGGCCGCCAGGGTCGGCACCGCCGGCTGGCACACGGCCATGACATGGGTGTTGGGGCCCAGGTGACGGATAAAATCCATCACATAGTCGATATAATCCTCCAGGTCGAACCGGCCGCGCGACAGCGGGATCAGCTTCGCGTCGTGCCAGTCGGTGATGTAGACATCATGGTTCTGCATCAGCGCCTGGACGGTGCCGCGCAACAGCGTGGCATAATGGCCCGACATCGGCGCCACCAGCAGCACCTTGGGGTCGTCATGCGGGACGGCGCGTTCGAAATTGACCAGATTGCCGAAGGGGCGTTCCAGCACCACGCGTTCGGTCACCGCCACCTCACGCCCGTTGACGCGGGTGGTCGGCAGGCCGAAATCCGGCTTGCCCCAGCGGCGGGTCGTGCGCTCGATCAGTTCCGCACCGGCGGCCACCGCGCGGCCGACCTTGGTATAGGAGGCGGGAACGAACGGATTCTGGAAGGTCTGCTGCGTCGCTTCCGCCATCAGGCGCAGGGGCGTCAGGGCGGCATGATGAAGATCATAAAGGTGATAGAGCACTTGTAACGTCCCCTTTCAACCGGCGGCCGCCTCAACCCTGGTCGGTCGCGTACCCACACAAAAGCGGTACCCCTGCGGCACCCTGTCTCAGGCCGTAGCGTAACCACGGATGATCAGCTTGCAACAGATAAATCTCGAAACAGTTAAGATCAGGCGCACAAGACCATAGTTGGAGGCAAACCCTTGATACCGGTCTCATCTGCCCATTTTTCAAGCAGACCAGTATGATCACGCCTGTATGATTTTGGCCATTTACAGCGTCCGGCGTGACCGGAGCGCCGCCGTCAAGGTTCCGTCGTCCAGATAATCCAGTTCACCGCCCACCGGCACCCCATGCGCCAGGCGTGAAATCCGGACACCGCAGGGGGCCAACCGGTCAGAAAGGTAATGCGCAGTTGTCTGACCACCCACCGTGGCATTCAACGCCAGGATCACTTCCCCCACCTCCGGCCGGCTGGCCCGCTCCAGCAGGGCCGGGATGGACAGGTCGTCTGGACCGACTCCGTCCAGCGCCGACAGGGTGCCCCCCAGCACATGGTAGCGGCCCCGGAAGGCGCCGGTGCGTTCCAGGGCCCAGAGGTCGCCCACATCCTCCACCACGCACAATATTCCGCCGTCGCGCCCGGCACTGGCGCAGATATGGCAGGGATCGTGACTGTCCAGATTCCCACAGACCGAGCAGGTGCGGATAGAGGACGCCACGGCGGCCAGCGCCTCCCCCAAGGGGGCCATCAGCCCGTCACGCCGTTTGATCAGGTGCAACGCGACACGACGCGCCGACCGTGGCCCCAGGCCCGGCAGCTTGGCCAGCAATTGAATCAGGCGGTCAATATCGGGTCCGATCATGGACGCGACGCTACATGATGTTCGCCGAATGTTCCAGAGGAACCTTCGGGCGCAAAAGCCTCACAATGCCGTGCGCCGGGCCAGTTCGCTGCGCCGCGCGGCCACCTCTGACTGCGCCCGCTGCACCGCCTCCAGTTCCGTGGCGGTCAGCAGGTTCTCGATGACGGTCCCCAGATGGTGGTGCATGGCGGCCCGGGCCTTTCGCGGGTCGCGGGTCTTCAGCGCGGCCACGATCTCGACATGGTCATCGACCAGGGGGCGTACACCCACGGCGCGGGCGCGGGCCAGCATGTTGCGGCACAGCGGCGACTTGTAACGCAGGTCCCACAGCGTCTCCACCACCAGGACGATGGCGCTGTTGCGGGTGGCGCGTGCGATAGCGACATGGAAACGCCGGTCTGCCTTGTCCCCGACGACGTCGCGTTCATTCTCATCGACCATATCCGACAGGATGTCGGTCAGTTCGGCCAGTTCCGCTTCGCTGATCGTGGCGGCGGCGAGGGCTGCGGCCTCCCCTTCGAACAGGCGCCGCGCCTCCGTCAGCTCGAACGCGCCGATATCCAGGTCGTCCGCCTGCTCCTCCGGCCGTGAATGCGTGACATAGATGCCCGAACCCTGGCGGGCCTCCACCAGACCCATGATGTCCAGCGCGATCATGGCTTCGCGGATGGTCGGACGGCTGACCTTGAACTCCTCCGCCAGCTCGCGTTCAGGCGGCAGCCGCTGACCGGGCTGATAGGTGCCGGTGCGAATGGCCTTGGAGATGGCATTGGCGATCTGTTGGTAGAGTTTGCGACCCTCGGTGGCGGACATCATCTCTGCGGCTATGGATGGCGGTTGAGCAATGGAACCCAGGGTGCCACCGTACAGGGTTCCCGGCAAGAACCGGTTGCCTGACCAATATCCGTTTTGCCCGCCCTTGCGTTGCGTGGCGGGCCGGAAGTTGGTCAAGCCTTTTCAGCCAGCCGCGATTGTCGCAACCTCAGGTCCCGGCGATGGCGATGTATTGATCATGTCCTTCACGTAACCGGCCAGGGGATCGCCCATGGCCGCCGATTGCCGCAGCAGGGCCAATGCCCCCTCGGCATCGCGATCCAGGCGCCATAACAGTTCGGCCAGCATGGTGATGGCCTCCATCACCCCGGACCGGGCCGGCTCGCGCAACTGCTCCTTCAGTTTCTCAAGCGCGGCGCGTTCGTCCGGACGGTGCAGCAACAGCATGCGCGCCATATTGATCTGGGCCGACAGATGGCCCTGCGCGGCGGCGGCGGTGAACAGGGTGATGGCCCGATCATTATCGAGCGGCAGTTCCTTGCCCAGCGTGTGGGCATGGGCGACACGGAATTGGCCCGAAGCACTGCCCAGTTCGGCCGAAGCGATATAGAAATCGAAGGCCGCCTTCCGGTCCTGCGGCACACCATTCCCGTGATACAGCAGCGTACCGTAATTATAGGTGGCGTCGGGATGCTTCTGCTCTGCCGCCTTCAGCAGATGTTCGGCGGCAAGGGCCGGGTCGGCCGGTACCCCCCGGCCCAGCAGATGGCACAGCGCCAGTTGGAACCGCGCCTCCGCATGATGATCCGCCGCCTTTTCAAACAGCTTGACCGCAAGCGTGTGGTTCAGCTCGACCCCGTTGCCGTTGAGGTGCGCCAGACCCAGTGCGGTCGTCGCCTTCATGTTGCCCTGATCGGAGGCCGCGACATAAAGGAAGATGGCTTCCGCCTGATTGGGAACTTGCGCCTGTTTCGACGCGTGCAGGTCGGCAAGCAGGACCATGCTGTCGACGTCACCCTTGACAGCGGCGCGCCGGAGCCAGGTTTCGGCCTGTCCGACATCCACGGGTTGTCCGCCACTGCCGTTCAGGGAAATCATGCCCAGGGCCCGGAAGGCGCCGATCACTCCCTCGTCGGCCGCACGCTGCAGCCATTTGTACGCCACGACGGGATCGGCCTCGACTCCCGTTCCGTTCATATAGGCCGCGCCCAGATAGTAGAAGGCGGTCTTGTTGCCCAGTTCAGCCGCCCGGCGGTAAAGCTGGACCGCATCCTCGGGTCCCTGGCCGGGCACGGACCCGACACTGATCAGCCCCGCCAGGCCGACCATGGCGGGAGCGCTGCCCTTCTCTGAGGCGCGGCTATACCATTCGATGGCCTGGCTGATATCCAGCCCGTCCGGATCGCCCTCCATGCTGCACAGCCAGCCCAGCAGGACCTGGGCTTCCACATGGTCCTGCTGACTGGCAAGCCTGGCCCAATGGCGGGCCTTGGCCCGGTCCCGGGGCACCACAAGGTCGCCGTCATCAGTCTTTGCCGGCTTCTGCTCACCAGGGGTGATGCCGATACCCGTTGCATACACCCCGGCCAGCCGCGCCTGCGCCTGCGCCTTGCCAGCCTCAGCCGCTTCTTCGAACCAGCGCAGGGCCGAGCGCATGTCCCGCAGCACACCCTTTCCATTCCAAAGCGCATCGGCCAGCGCCAGTTTACAGTCGGCATCGCCGGCACGCGCGCCTGTCAGCCAGAAAGCCGCCGCCTTGCTGTCGTTTCCGCTGGCCGCCGCATGCTGGCCACGCTTATAGGGCGATTTGGAGATTCCGCCCAGCAGCCGGTCCAGGAAGATGTTGGGAAAGAAAGAGGACACAGAAGCCGCCCCTGTCGGTCATAGCTACCCAAGGTCTACCCCACCCTTCGCCTCAGGCATAGCAGGAAGGTTTTGCCGTCAAGGGTGGGGTAGCCCGAAATCGTCATGCAGCATGCGCAGCCAGCCGGGCACACCCGACCGGGCAAGATCGAACCGGTCTATGACGGTCTGACGCGCCGCCTTCCGCAGATCCGCCCGCCGGCCGGACGGCATGTCCAGCGCCATCATCAGGCCGGCCGCCACGGCCGCCGGATCATGAAAGGGCACCAGCAACCCGTTGACGCCATGCTCCACCACCTCAACCACCGGCCCGGTGTCGGATGCGACCAGCGTTACGCCGCAGGCCATCGCCTCCAGCATCGACCAGCTCAGAACGAACGGATAAGTGAGATAGAGATGGGCGCTGGACAGGCGCATCAGATTGATGAAATCGGAATGCGGGACATGGCCCAGGAAATGGACCCTGTCCCGTGGCAAGGCGTCACCCAGTTCGGTCAGCAGCCGATCGCGCCAGGTGCTCCCGTCGTCGGGCGGCGGTCCGTAGGACGTGCCGTCGCCGCCGGCGATGGCCAGGTGCAGGCCCGGTCGTGCCCGCAGCAATTCCGCCGCCGCGCGCATCATGATGTGAAACCCGCGATAGGGTTCCAGATCGCGGGCGACATAAGTGACGATTTCCTGCCCCGGCAGCAGGGTGCTCCCATCGGCCAGCACCAGCGGACGGGCCGGGCCGGGGCTGGCCGCGTCAGTATCTATCCCTTCATGAAGAAGGGTCAGCTTGTTCTGAAATTCGGGCGGATGCAGATCGCGTTGCCAGCGTGTGGGGCAAACACCCCGGTCCGCCGCCTCCAGGCCCAGCAGATTCACCAGATTAAGGCTGCGCACCCGTGCCCGCTCGTTCAGGCTGACGGGCACGGGCGGATCGAACCCGACATCCGCCCCGCTGCCCCGGTAATAGAACTCGAAATAGCCGATCATGGGCACGTCAGGCCACAGGTCCTTGATGAACAGGATCTCGCCCCATCCGCAATGGCCGATCACCAGATCCGGCCGGTACCCGGTGCGGGCCAGCAGCACACAGGCCGCCAGGGCTGATTGGCCTTGCCACATGGCCCTTTCGGTGCGGACCAGATAGGCATGGGTGCTGCTCTCCCCCCCCATATGCATAGTGTAGCGGTGCAGCGTGACGCCCTCGACCTCCTGCACCGGGTCGCTGGCCATCGCATCCACCCGCACGCCGGGCATGGCGGCCAGATGGCGGGCCAGATGCAGGAACTGACCGGGAAAATCCTTGTGTACAAACAGTACCTTGTACATGCCCGTCCTGTCCGGTGACCAACCCCGCCGGCCGCTGGCCGCGTTGTGAAAAGTGGCGCACTTGTAAAGGGCGGGCAAGACAATTGGGTTGCACACACGTCGTCAGCGCCTATGGTGGAGACTATCCGGGCGGTATCAGGCCGCCATTCATTTGGAAACGCGGAGAAACCCCTTGCAGTTCATCTGGCCGGACAATTCCGTCGCCCCTGTTCCCGGCACCTGTCCTGTATGCGCCCATGTCGGCCCGCACCAGCTCGCCCTGATTCTGCCCGGTGCCGGCCCCGCTGGCGCGGACTGGGTGATCGTCGAATGCCCGGATTGCGGTTCCCGCTTCTCCACCGATCGCAACGGCGCCGATTACCGGGGTGAAGAACTGCCCGACACGCCGTTCCTGCATTATTACATGGAACAGGGGGCGGGCCTGCGCTCCATGCTGGAACCGTTGGGGTTTGCCCAGCCGGGGCCGCGGCGCATGCTGGAAATCGGCGGCGGTTTCGGGTTTCCCAGTGATTATGTCCAGACGGTTCTGGGCTGGACGGCCAAGTGCTACGATCCTTCTGGCCTCGCGGTCATGGGCCAGCGTTATCTGGGGCTCGACATCACGCGCGATTACTGGACAACCGACACGCCCCTGCCGGAGCCGTTCGACGTCGCCTATGCTTCGGAAGTCATTGAACATATTCCGGAGCCGGCCCCCTTTCTGGCCGCCATGCGCCGGGCTGTGGGGGACACCGGCATCGTGGTCCTGACCACACCGAACGGCACGGCCCTCAATCCCGGCACGACGCCGGCCATGCTGATACCAATCGCCAGCCCGGGGCTGCATCTGACACTGTTCAGCGCCCGTGGACTGGAACACGCGTTGCGCGCCGCCGGCTTTGCCCAGGTGAAGGTGGACGCGGATGGCGCACAGTTGCGGGCCTTTGCCAGTGACTGTGACCTGCCGGCACCGCAAGCGCTGGACGACGCGCAATACCAGGCCTATCTACGCCTCCGGATCGCCACACCCGATATCGCGGCGCCGCTGTTGTCGGGCCTGCGCTATCGGCTGCTGAAGGAACTGGTCAATGCCGGCCGCCCGCAGGAGGCCTTGGCTCTTTTTGGCGAGCTCGCGCAGTCGATGCGGGAGCGATTCGGTATCGATCTGGAACGGCCGGCGGATCTGGTCCTGCCCGACCCCTCGGTCGACGGGCGGGAATGGCTGTCGCGGTTGCCCGGCAACCTCACCGGCCTGCTTTATTTCCGGGCTGTTCTGGCCAATAACGCCCAGGGTAACGCGCGGGCGGCGGCGCTGTTCGCCGGCATGGCGGCTCTGGCCGGTGCATCATTACGGCGCACCCTGCGCCCGATGGGTATCGAGGATGGAGAAACCGAAGCGCTGGCGATGGCCGCTGTCCAATTGCATCTGACGGCGGCGGCCGGGATCGGGGCCGACACCGCCCCCCTGCTGACCGCCGTGGAACGTGGGCATGCCGACCATGGATTGCTGCTGCCGGCTCCCTTCCGTTCGCACCTGCGGCGAATGGTTGCGAAGGATCTGCGCGCCACCCGACACTCTGCCCTGCTGTGGCGTGTACTTCTGGTTGCAGATCCCGGTGGATCCGATGAGACTGACCTCTTGTCGCGGGGACTGGCGGCGGGCTTGCCCCCTGCCCCCATCGCGGCATTCAACGCCATCGAATCGGCTGCCAACGCCGATTCGGTGCGGCGGGCCCTGTTGGAAGTCTGGTCGACGCCGGGAATAGGCGAAGCCCCGGCAAGCCTTGAACATGCCCGCAAACTGGCCTTGATTCGCCTTGTGTTGCTGGGCGCCTTCGCGGATGCGGAAACCCTTTTTGACGCCTGGAACAGCCCGCGTCTGGCCGACGACCCATCAGTGGCCGACGCCCTGGCCATCGCCGCCGCGGCGCGCCGGAATGGCACGATCGCAGCGCCTGTCCCTGGCTTCGCCTCTATCGAATCGGCCCCGGATGTCACTAGTGTTCATCAGGCGCTCTGGTCGGTCTGGACGATGCCTGGCGCGGCCGAAGCCCCGATAACGATCAAGCATGCCCGCAAGCTGGCACTGATCCGTCTGGTGCTGCTGGGGGCGTTCGCCGAGGCGGAAGCATTGTTCGAAGCCTGGGAAGACCCCGGCCTGGCGGACGACGCCCCCGTGGCAACGGCCCTCGCCATCGCCGCCTCTGCAAGATAATTCAAATTACATCAAATACTTGCAATCCATGGAGAGGGGCATGGAGAGGGGTTGGTAACCTCACCCCCTGCATGTTTCTAACGCGTCCCTGTGGAAATGCTCCCGATCGGACCCACCACCCGTAAGATCAGGTGCGGAATTGGGAAGGCATAGGCCTTTCGGGGTAGGGGGTCCTGCACACCAACGGCGTTGCACAATGAAGTCCAAGGTGGTAAATACTCTCTAAATTGTTTTGGCGAGTTGGGCATGTGGGTAACGCATTTGGCGGTCCACATTCGGCTTTCTTTAAGGGATGGGGGTTGAGGCATGGCGACGTTGTCGGGTGGTCAAACGATTGCGACACAGGGTGTTACGGCACAAGAAAATGTGACGATTACGAACATTCTGAATTCGAGTTTTCCGGCGGTCACCATCAGTCAGGTGACGCTTGATACGGCGGCAAGTCCTCCCACCCAGGTCACGCAGACGATCGGTACCTTTGACGCCACGAGCGTCACAAGCACTGTGATCATACCTACGACTAACAATGAAGTTGTTGTTGCCTCGCTGCCCGCTCCGACGCCGGGTCAGGGTAGTGGCGCCATCAACAACATTGTTGTTGATGATAAAGCGGGTGGCCTCATCATCCAGGGAACGCAGATTGGCACCGTCACGGGCGTCATCATTGATTCCCAGTCGGAGACGAAGATCGTTGTTGGCGATGCCGGCACGCAGTTGATGGATCTGTCCCGCTCCACCAAGGATATGAACATCGTTACGGGCGTTGGCAACGATACGGTTGTTGCCGGCTCTGGCAACGATTCGGTGCAGTTGGGTGATTTTGGTGTCGCCAACGGTGGTGCAGGCGCCGATACGCTGATCGGTGGCTTGGGTGTGGCTACTCTGGGCGGTGGCGGCGGTGCCGACAGTATCGTTGCCTCCTCCGGTGGCGGTACGCTGATCGGCGAAGCGGGTAATGACACCATGGTCGGTGGCGCTGGTAAGGATGTGTTCATCTACACCAGCGGCGGCGGCAATGACCTCATCGTCGGCTTTGACCCCAGCCAGGATACGCTTGGTTTGGCGAACTTCTCCGATATCTCTTCGGCGGGCTGGAGCTTGCTTGATGTGATCTCGCGGGCCACGGTCTCTGGTGGCAATACGATCATCACCATGCCGGATGGATCGACGGTTACTGTTGCTGGTGCCACGGGCATCAACATAAACTGGTTTACCGTTAAGTAAACTGGTGAGCGTCTTGAAATTGAAATGGCGGGCTTTTGTCCGCCATTTCTTTTTTTGCAGGCTTCTCCTGATCCGAATGTGGTCAAATTCCAGTTGTCCACATGGCAACCCAACTGCCAATATCAGCCGATCCATGTCCGTATGGGTTTGGTTTTTTGAGCAGGGTTAAGGCGCATCGATCATGTCGATAGCAAATGACTTGATGACAGCGAATGATCGGATAACGACGGCTGTTGATCGTTTCCGCGCCACACCACAGGTACTCCCGCTTCCTGAAGGGGTTTATCTTGCGGCGCTGAAGCCCAACAGACAAAGCCCTCGTATTATCAATGGCGTCACCTTTCCGGCGACCCAGATTTCGTCGATCCCTCAGCCAGGTACTGTCGCCCCCAGCATCCTTCACAAGGGCAACCTGACCGCTTGTGCCTGGATCAGCGGGGCAGACATCGCCGTGATCACCATTCCGGCCGGTGGCTCCCCCCTGTTGATTACCAATTATGTCTATGGTCCGGAATTGCAGCAATGCCAGGATCTTGACATAACCCGTCTGGGCGGCCCCCAACAGGCCCCGTCGGTCGGCCTGGTCCTGTACGCCCATATTCAGCAGATTGGCGAACAACGTTTCGCAGCCGGAGAATGGGCGGCAACCGATGCACCGTTCTGGATCGAAGCGCTGCGACTGGAAGTGACCCCCACCGTCGGCAAATTGCTCCAGTATCGTGTCCCCGGGGTCAGCACCACGGATGGCGCCTGGACGGCCGCACCCGGTCGATTGGGCACGCCCGGCGGCGCTCCGCTTCTCGGTGTCGCCTTCCGACTGTTGCCCCCCCTGGCCGAAAGTCACCGCGTTGTCTATGCGGGACGTTTTCTGCGCCATGGGGAAGTCATGGCCGCTGATGGTGAACCGTGCCGATCGCCCCAATCCCAGGACCCGCTGATCGCCGTCCGGGTGGCAATTGTCCCCCGCTGACCCTCCTTCGGCGGTTACTGTGTCCGGCAGTGATTTGTCCGGGCGTCCTGCGATCCGGGCACAGATCTACAAGGCCATTGCCGACAGGGATTCTGCGCAAGCCACTTTGCTCGCGCACAGGTTGTCCCGGATGGCGCCACCCCATGCTGACGACCTGACCGTCGCGGCAGTGGCTTGGTTATGCAGCGGGAATATCACCCAGGCCCGCATGCTGCTTGATCGCGCGCTGGCGCTGGATCCGCATCAGGACATGGCCGCCAAGGCTCTTTCCCGCCTTGATCCGGTGCTTCCCCCCAAAGCTGTCGATGCGTTGCGCTGGCACGCCGAAACCGATCCCGACTCGATCACCACCTTGCTGGCGCATGTCCGCGCTACGCATGAGCCGGTGGCTTATGTCCGGCGTCGATTGACGCATTGCATCCTGCCGCCTGGAATTTGGCGGGTCAGTCTGCGCTGGCAACATCTTGTATTGGCGGAAATTCAGCTTGGGCCCTCTGATGAGATAAGGCAGATAGCCCTGCCCATCCCCGAGCGACTGCGGGGCATCGTGGCCCCTGTGGTCTGCATCAATGACGTGGAAATCCGGCATGGGCGGATAGCGGCCGAGATGTTGGCCGCCCCACGATTACAGGCGCTGATCTCTGTCGACGACGACGGCACCCTTCAGGTCCAACCGATGGATCGGGCCGCCCCCGGTCGGCCCGTCGCCCTGCAGCTTCGCGCCGGCGATCAGGTGATAAGCGGTTTTGTTAGCTCACCGGTCACGGCGTTGGGCGTGACCGGTTTTGGTGAAATACCACCACTGGCCGTAAAAACACCGCCGAACGCCCCTGGCACCGCCCTCTGTTTCGAACTGACCGGCGAACCCGTTATGGTGGAGGCCGGGGCCGACGATGGGATCGTCGATGTGGTGGTGCCGGTCCATGGCGACGAGGCAGCAACGCGTGCCTGTTTCCAGGCACTGTTGTCGCATGACCCCGGCACGCCCATGCGCGTCGTCGTGATAGAAGATGCCAGTCCCGAACCTGGGATCGTGCGGTTGCTGGAAGAGTTGGCGGGCCAGAGACGAATCGCCCTGATCCGCAATCCCGGCAATCTTGGCTTTGTGCGATCGGTAAATATCGGCATGGCCGCGCACAGCGGCCGCGACGTCGTACTGCTGAACGCCGACACTGTGGTCGCGCCGGGCTGGCTGGCCCGGCTGCGTAAGGCGGCCTGTCGTGAAACCGGCACGGGGACTGTCACCCCCTGGTCCAATGACGCGACGATCTGTTCTTATCCGGCGGCAAACAGCCCCACGCCGCTGACGGGCCTGGATATCGGGGCGCTGGACCGTCTGGTGGCCCGCACGCTGCCCGACGCGACCTGCCCCATCCCCACCGCTGTCGGTTTCTGCATGTATATCCGCCGGGCGTGCCTGGCCCAAACCGGCTGGTTCGATGCCGATGCCTTCGGCACGGGGTACGGCGAAGAGAATGATTTCTGCCTTCGGGCATCGGCGCTCGGGTGGCGCCACCTGATCGCCCTGGATGTGTTTGTCGGCCATATCGGCGGCGGGTCGTTCGGCGCCGCCAAACAGGCCCGGATCAATGCGGCCCTGGCGGTGCTGGAAAGCCGTTATCCCGGCTATGATGCCGACATCCAGGCCTTCATCGCTGCCAACCCCTTGCGCGACGCACGGCAACGGCTGGATATGGCACAGGTTTCCGGGTCGGGGCAGCGACCGCTGCTGATCCTGTGCGCCGATCTCGGGGGTGGCACGAACCGGTTTATCCAGCAGGTGATTGCCGCCCGTCCGGGCTCGGGCGGCGATACCGTGATCCTGCGGCCGGAAAAGGGCGAAAGCACGGGTTCCAGCCGTCTGCGGCTGGAACTGCCGAATCGGCCTGACCTGACCAATCTGATCTATGACACACAGGCCGACATTGAAACGCTGCGCCAGGACCTGATCCATCTGGGTGTGACGGAAATGGAACTGCACCACGCCGCGCGGCTGCCCGCCGCGTTGCTGCCGGTGCTGGCATCCTGGTTTCCCTATCGTGCCTATGTCCATGATTATGGCTGGATCTGCCCCCGCTATAATCTGGTCGACGGCACCGGGCGTTATTGTGGTGAGCCGGCGGTTCAGGAATGCGACCGGTGCGTTGCCACCCATGGCGACCTGATGGAGGTCGGCATGCCGGTGTCGCAATGGCGGATGCTGACCAGACCGATCCTGGCGGCGGCGCTTTCCGTCGGCTGTTCCTGCCAAAGCACCGCCAATCGTATGCGCCGATATGTGCCGGAGGCGCGATATGCGGTTAGCCCCGCCGAGCCGGTGGCGTTGCCCACGCATCTGCCCTTTCCACCGCGTGCGGCGGGAGAAGCCCTGCGGCTTGTCGTGCCGGGGGCCATCGGTGCCGTCAAGGGGTACGATGTGCTGCTGGCCTGTGCGGCGGATGCGAAACGCCGGTCCCTGCCCCTGCGGTTCCAGGTGCTGGGGTACAGCATGGACGATGACGCTCTGGCAGCAACGGGCCGGGTGGACATTATCGGCCAGTATGAGGAGGACGAGGTACCGGCCTTGCTGGCCCAATTGCGGCCCCATGCGGCTTTCCTGCCCTCCGTCTGGCCGGAGACATGGTGCTATGCCCTGACCCACGTGATCACGGCCGGCCTGTTCGTCGCGGCCTTTGACCTGGGGGCCCAGGCGGAAAGGCTGCGGGCCGCTGGCCGGGGCTTGCTGCTGCCCCCCCTGCTGGATGCCGGCGCCATCAACGATGCATTGCTGAGGCATTGTCCCTGATACGATTGTATCAGGGGTGGCGGCTCATTTGCGGGCGGTGATTGCGGACATGCTATTCCCCCCTCAGGGAAAGCCGCCCTTCCGGCGCGTCGATCAGGGGGTCAGGCCGGGAAAAGGCGGTCAGCCGTTCCCGGTCCTGAATCAGCAGCCGGTTGCCCTGCACCGACAGGCCATGGTCGCGCAAGGCGGAAAGGGCGCGGGACAGGTTCTCCGCCGTCATGCCCAGCCGTGACGCCAGTGTGCGCTTGTCGAACGGCAACTGCACCTCATCCGCGCCGCCGGCCAGACCCAGCACGTAGCAGCCCAGCCGCTGCACGCCTGTGCGCAGTTTCAGATCCTTGATCTGCCGGACCAGACGGCGGAAATGCTGGGCCAGTTCGGCCATGACCGGGGCCGACAGGTCGGGATCGGCAGCCACGGCGGTGCGAAAGATGTCTGCATCCAGCAGAAGCACCCGCGACGGCATCAAGGTGCGCGCCGACATCAGATAGGGCGCCCCCGTCAGGGCCGCGGCCAGGATGAAGCTGTCGACGGGGAACAGGGTTTCCACCACGGCTTCCGTCCCGCCCTGATCCCGGGCAAACAACTCCACCCCGCCCTCCAGCAGCACCATCAGGAAATCCGCCCCATCCCCCTCCTGAAACAGCAGGGTACCGCGCGGATAGCGCTGCAAAGACCCGCGCACGGCCAGGGATGCCAATTGCGACTCCGTCACCTTGGCAAACATGGGCAGGTTGCGCACCAGGGTCAGGTCGTCTTGCTTCATCATGGCTGCCGGCCCGCGCGGGAATTGGAGACATTGCCCGATATCAAACAGCAAAAGGAAAATGTGGGCATGGCGTTTGGTAAGGGATCAAGCCTGATCCCGTCAACACCCGCCGCAGCGCAGCAAACGCCACGCAGTCGAAAAATCGAGGATGCAATTCTTGATAAATATCAATCACAAATATTGAATACATCAAGTACACAAAATTATTTAATTCTTTTCAAATGATCCCCGACGAATTTTGATTTATGCTGATCACACTAAATTGATCCTGATCAATGTTTGCGGATAACCCAGGGGTATATTGGTTCCCCTGGCAAACAATCTTGCTGGCAGGACGTCATGCACATGCATCCCGACAGAAAACGGACTGAACTTCTCACGTTCCTGTTCCTGGCCTTCGTGCTGGTGCCCGTCCTGTCGGTCGGGGTTGTCGGTGCCTATGGCTTCGCCGTCTGGATGGTCCAGATGGTCGCCGGCCCGCCCGGCATGTGAGGGGGGGGGCATCATGGAAACCCGGCTTTCCCGCCGCGCCCTGTTTACCCGCCCGGCACCTGCCCCGGTCCGGCCGCCGCTGGCTGTCATCGCTGCCACCTGTCTGGCGGAAAACGGTGCCTATTGCAGGACCTGCGCCGATGCCTGCCCGGAAGGGGCCATCCGTTTCCACCTGCTGCCGCGTGGCCGGGCGCGGGCGGATGTCGATGCCGACCGCTGCAATGGCTGCGGCGACTGCCTGCCCCCCTGTCCGGCCGGCGCCATCACGATGTCCGGTGCCGTGGAGGAAACACATGAGCAGTGAAATCCATATTTCCAGCGTCATCGTCCATGCCGCCCCCGGCGCCATGCCGGACCTGACGGCCCGCCTGCTGGGTCTCGATTGCGCGATCGTGCCCGCCCGGGGCGATGCCAGCCGCGTGATCGTGCTGGTCGAACGGTCCAGCAGCAGCGCCGTGGCCGAAACGCTGGACGCCATCAATGCCTTGCCGGGCGTCTACAGCGCCCTGCCCGTCTATCACCATGCCGAACCGGCGGCAGCCCTTGCGGAGCCGATGCCATGACCCTGACCCGACGCGATTATCTGAAGGCACAGGCGGCCGCGACCGCCGCCGCCACCGCCGGCCTGACCCTGGATGCCGCCGCGACGCAGCTCCCCACGGGCATGGACGCCAAGATGCAATGGTCCAAGGCCCCCTGCCGCTTCTGCGGTACGGGGTGCAGCGTCATGGTCGGCGTAAAGGAGGGGCGCATCGTCGCCACCCATGGCGACCAGAAATCGGAGGTCAATCGTGGCCTGAACTGTGTGAAGGGCTATTTCCTGTCCAAGATCATCTATGGGCAGGACCGGCTGACCACGCCGATGCTGCGCATGAAAAATGGCCGCTACGCCAAGGATGGCGACTTCACGCTCGTCACCTGGGATCAGGCCTTTGACATCATGGCGGAGAAATGGAAGGCGACGCTGAAGGCCAAGGGGCCGGAAGCCATCGGCATGTTCGGTTCCGGGCAATGGACGGTGCATGAAGGCTATGCCGCCGTCAAATTGATGAAGGCCGGTTTCCGATCCAACAATATCGACCCGAACGCCCGCCATTGCATGGCATCGGCCGTCGCCGGCTTCATGCGCACCTTTGGCATTGATGAGCCGATGGGCTGTTACGACGATATTGAGGCCGCCGACGCCTTTGTCCTGTGGGGCAGCAACATGGCAGAGATGCACCCCATCCTGTGGACCCGCGTCACCGACCGTCGCCTGTCCAACCCGGATGTGAAGGTGGCGGTCCTGTCCACGTTCGAACATCGGTCGTTCGAACTGGCCGACATCCCCATGATCTTCACGCCGCAGACCGATCTGGCCATCCTGAACTATATCGCCAACCACATCATCAAGACGGGCCGGGTCAACAAGGATTTCGTCAACAAATACACGACCTTTGTGAAGGGCCGCGACGATATCGGCTATGGCCTGCGACCTGAACACCCGCTGGAGGTGGCGGCCAAGAATGCCGCCAAGGCCAATGAAAGCGACCCGATCAGCTTTGACGCGTTCGCGGCCTTCGTCGCCCCCTATACGCTGGAGAAGGTGGCGGCCCAGTCGGGCGTACCCGCCGCCCGGCTGAAGGCGCTGGCAGAGCTTTATGCCGACCCCAAGATCAAGGTGGTCAGCTTCTGGACCATGGGCTTCAACCAGCATACGCGCGGCGTCTGGGCCAACAACCTCGTCTACAACATCCACCTGCTGACCGGGAAGATCGCGGAGGCGGGGAACAGCCCCTTCTCCCTGACGGGACAGCCCAGCGCCTGTGGCACCGCGCGGGAGGTGGGCACCTTCTCTCACCGGCTGCCGGCCGACATGGTGGTGACCAACCCCGAACACCGGGCCCATGCCGAACACCTGTGGAAGCTGCCGGAAGGCACCATCCCGGCCAAGCCCGGCTTCCACGCGGTACAGCAGGACCGGATGCTGAAGGATGGCAAGCTGAACTGCTATTGGGTGCAGGTGAACAACAACATGCAGGCGGCGCCCAACACCGCCAACGAGACCTGGCCCGGATACCGCAACCCCGACAATTTCATCGTCGTCTCCGACGCCTATCCCACTGTCACCACCATGGCCGCCGATCTGGTCCTGCCCGCCGCCATGTGGGTGGAAAAGGAAGGTGCCTATGGCAATGCCGAACGCCGCACCCAGGTCTGGCACCAGTTGGTTGATGCGCCCGGCGAAGCGAAATCCGACCTCTGGCAACTGGTCGAATTCTCCAAACGCTTCAAGGTAGAGGAGGTGTGGCCCGAGGAATTGCTGGCCAAGGCACCGGAATATCGCGGCAAGACGCTGTACGACATCCTGTACCGCAACGGGCAGGTGGACCGCTTCCCCGTCACCGAATGCGACAAGGACTATGAGAACCGGGAGGCCAAGACCTTCGGCTTCTACCTGCAGAAGGGCCTGTTTGAGGAATATGCCAGCTTTGGCCGGGGTCACGGCCATGACCTGGCCCCTTATGACACCTATCATCAGGAACGCGGCCTGCGCTGGCCCGTGGTGAATGGCAAGGAAACCCGCTGGCGCTTCCGCGAAGGCAGCGATCCCTATGTGCCGGTGGGAGAGGGCGTGCGTTTCTATGGCCACAAGGATGGCAAGGCCCGCATCTTCGCCCTGCCCTATGAACCGCCGGCGGAAAGCCCGGACAAGGACTATCCGTTCTGGCTGTCCACGGGCCGCGTGCTGGAACATTGGCACAGCGGGTCGATGACACGCCGCGTGCCGGAACTGCACAAGGCGGTGCCGCAGGCGCTGTGCTACATGCACCCCGACGATGCCCAGGCCATGAAGGTCCGGCGCGGGCAGGAGGTTCTGGTCGCATCGCGCCGGGGACAGGTGCGGGCACGGGTGGAAACGCGCGGGCGCAACAAGCCGCCGCGTGGTCTGGTCTTCGTGCCCTGGTTCGATGCCGATGTCCTGATCAACCGTGTCACGCTGGACGCCACCGACCCGATCTCCAAACAGACCGATTTCAAGAAATGCGCCGTGCGCATCACCCCGGTCGGGGAGGCCTGAACCATGAGCAAGCGGCACACCCCCCTGTTCCTGGCCCTGTTGGCCGCCCTGCCCCTGTTGCTGCAACCGCTGGCGCAACGGGCCTTTGCCACCGATCCGTCCCCGCCCACCGCCAGCACCCGCGACGTGAAGGCCATGGGCCGTCCCGCCTTCACAGGGGCGGACGGGCTGGTGGTGCAGCAAGCGCCGGCCATGGCCAAGGATGTCAGCGACGATCAGCGGCGGCAGCGCAACTATCCCGAACAGCCGCCCGTCATCCCGCATACTATCGCCGGCTATCAACTGGACCTGCGTGCCAACAAGTGCCTGACCTGCCATGCCCGCGAATTCACGGCCGACAGCCAGGCGCCCATGATCTCCGTCACGCATTTCCAGGACCGGGACGGTCAGGTGCTGGGGGCCGTCTCCACCCGCCGTTATTTCTGCCTGCAATGCCATGTGCCGCAGACGGATGCGCAACCGCGCGTCGTCAACAATTTCCGCGATGTCGACAGCGTCATCCGCAGCAGCAGGCCCCCCGCCGGGGAGGGAAGATGATGTCCCTCATCCAACGGGCACTGAGCCTCGTCAAGGCCGCGTGGGCCGCCTTCAACCGCCCGGCGGCACATCTGGGCATCGGGTTCCTGACCATCGGCGGCTTCGTGGCCGGCGTCCTCTGGTGGGGCGGCTTCAATACTGCGCTGGAGATGACCAACAAGGAGGCGTTCTGCATCGGCTGTCACGAGATGAAGGACAATCCCTATGCCGATCTGAAGCAGACCGTCCATTATTCCAACCGGTCGGGCGTGCGCGCCACCTGCCCCGACTGTCACGTCCCCCATAACTGGACCGACAAGATCGCCCGCAAGATGCAGGCGTCCAAGGAGGTCTGGGGCAAGATCTTCGGCACCATCGACACGCCTGAAAAATTCGAGGCCAAGCGCAAGGAGCTGGCCAGCCACGAATGGACACGGCTGAAGGCGAATAACTCCCTGGAATGCCGCAACTGCCACAGTGCCGACAGCATGGACATCACGCGTCAGGGCGCACGCGGGGCCGAGGCGCACCAGCGCTTCCTGTTCACGGGTCAGGCCACCTGCATCGACTGTCACAAGGGCATTGCCCACCGGCTGCCCGACATGACCGGCGTTCCCATCTGGACCATGCCGGATGTTCGCCAGCAGGGGGGCGCGCTTCACCAATAGCCGCTATTATCCGGCCCCCAGTTGCTGCCCGGCGCCAGGAGGGTCAGGTCGGGCGGCGGGGCCGCCGGGACCTGACCATCGGCGCTGAAGGCCGGACGCCCCTCTGCCGCACCGTTGCTGATATAGTGGCTGACCAGCGCCGCGCGGTTCAGGCCGAAGGCGGCAAAGAGATCGGGGTTC
Source organism: Niveispirillum sp. (assembly GCF_017996735.1). Taxonomy (GTDB): domain Bacteria; phylum Pseudomonadota; class Alphaproteobacteria; order Azospirillales; family Azospirillaceae; genus Niveispirillum. The sequence goes on along the minus strand of NZ_JAGOGJ010000004.1, from coordinate 1,480 downwards.
AGGGCCGCATAGGCTTCGGCATCGAAACCCAGGGCGGCCCGTCCCTCTGCGCGGCCATGAAAGATGAAATGCGCGACAAGCGCCCCTTCATCCAGACCAAAGGCCCGGAACAGGTCCGGGTTCAGCGCCGCATAGGCTTGCGGATCGAACCCGGCGGCCAGCCTCCCCTCTCCGCTGCCATTGCTGATGTAATGCTCCACCAGCGCCCGGTGATCCAGACCGAAGGCCAGATACAGGTCGGGATTCAGGGCAGCGTAAGCGGCGGCATCGAACCCTTCCGCCGCCCGCCCCTCCCGGTTGCCGTCTGACAGGTAATGACGCAGCAGCGCACCCGCATCCAGTCCATAGGCCCGGTAAAGATCGGGGTTCAGGGCGGCATAGGCCTCCGCGTCGAACCCCTGGGCGGAGCGCCCTTCCGCCCGGCCATTGGTGATGTAATGCGACAGCAGCCCGGTATCATTGCCCGCGAAGTAGGCGTCCAGGTCGCCATTCATGGCGCGATAGGCGGCCAGACTGAACCCCGCCTGGAAATCATCATTCACCACCGTGACCCAGGTGCGGGCGCTGTCGGCGCCGGTGGTCAGCAGGGCGCCCTGCACCGCGCTGACCGTTCCCGTCACCCGTATATCCGGGCCGATCACGGTATTGCCCAGACCATAGGGCACGGCGATGCTGGTGCCCGTCGTACCGGCGGCGATGGTGACGGGGCCGGTGAACAGGGTCTGTCCATTCTCCGCCTGCGCCGTGAAGGTGAAACGCACCGTCTCCGCCGCCGGGACGGACAGCGCGACCGTATAGACCAGGGACAGAGGCGGCGCCGTTGGCCCCGGTTCGCCGACCACTCTTCCATCGATGATGATCGGGTTCGACCCGTGATTGCCCTCCAGCACATAGCCGCCTTGAAGGCTGAGGACGGGTGCGGTGGTGGTGGCCACGGTGACCGTGCGGTCGGCGAACTGTAACCGCTCCACCCCCGTCAGGATGTCGGTCCCGTCGCTGCCGCCATTATGCCGGACAGTGGTGATGCCGTTGATCGTGTAGATGTTGTAGCTGCCGGAATTGCCGCTGAACAGGGCCGTGTCGATACCGGCCCCACCATACAGACGATCATTGCCGGCCCCGCCGGTCAGCGTATCGTTGCCCCCTTCCCCGAAAAGGCGGTTGGCGATGCCGTTGCCGCGCAGCATGTCGCCCGCCGTCCCGCCGAACAGATCGGTGGCGACATCCGTCGCCTCCCGGTTCACCGGTGCGGTCTGGCTGGCCAGGATCACATCCCCTGGCCCGATCTGCCCCCGGTCGGTGCGCAGCGCGATCCCCCCACCCCGGTCCCAGGCCAGGTCCGACCGGATATAGGTGGTGGCCACCCCGCCAACGCGCGCCGATTCCGCCAGCAGTAGGAACGTCTCGAAACTGCCGATCCCCAGGACCGACAGGTCCAGCCGGTCGCTGCCCGGCGTGAAATCGGTGATGACATCGCGCC